>JABDKJ010000032.1 GCA_013002285.1 Flavobacteriales bacterium | reverse complement strand
TTAATCACATCCCACACTCAATATCAAGAACTGAGTTACCAATTCCTGAGTACAACCTGGAGTATTTGGACCAGGTGCAGCTATTGGTTGTGCGTCTTCAGTAAATTCATAAACCAAGGTGTACATTTCTCCGGAGTTCAATGTTCCTGGGATCTCGTCTCCTACCATTGGAACCGGATCTCCATTCATATCAAACAAGAGAAATGTTCCAGAACCTAAAGCCGGGTTCCCACTGGCAACGTTGATGACGTCTGTCAATGTTGAAGCCGCTGTTGGAAGATCGGCAAATGAGATATATGGGTCAATGTTGAAGGTTATCTCCGGATAGTGACATAAGTTAGTCGTACCTAGAACATCTGTTCCGTTGGTTACTGTGATGCTATACCCTGCACCATCTTCATGTATTCCAAACAATTCATAATTCCCTGTACCCGCATTGAATGTCAGTGCATCACCTACATTGAACGGGATGGGTGCTGCCGGTGGGTCAGGAGAAAGTGGAGAATACAAGCCGGAAACAGAAACTATGGTCCAGGTCTGGCCAGCTGGAGCCTCTACTTCAACGATCTCAGAGAATTGTCCGTTGTCACCTGTTGTGGCATTGTTCAAACATGAGCAAGGGTCTATGATGTTCACGTCATCTGAGAACAATGATCCTTCACATGCACAAACATTGTTTATGACATCGTTCACTGTCATTGGATCTCCATCATCGCAAGGTGTGCCCGGTTCTGGATTTCCGCAACCACAAACTTCTGGGTTTGTCTTCAATGGATCCAATGGACAGCCATCTGCACAATCTACTGTACCATCGCCATCGGTATCTGTTCCTGTAATGATCACATCGAAGCTACAAGTAGCGGTATTTCCGCAATCATCTGTTGCAATAAATGAGTTTGTAGTTGTTCCTCCAGGGAAGCATGCAAAAGATGGTGCTCCACCAGTTTGGAAGATCGTTACCGGACCACCTGAATCATCCGTTGCTGTCACATCATAGAATACTTGCGAACAACATACCCAAGGATCCAATGCCTGGGTAATTGTTCCTGGACAGGTGATCACGGGAGGAGTAATATCATTTATTATGATCAACTGAACACAGCTAGAAGAGTTTCCACAGGCATCCGTTGCAGTCCAAGTTCTTGGTGTAGCGGTTGACCCAATACAAGGGCCTGGTCCTGGAGCTCCATCTGTCCACGTTATTACCGGAGCAAGATCGAAGTTATCGACCGCTGTAGCTTCTCCTGTGACAGAAGGGTCATCAGGTGCGCCTTGATCCACATCCGTATCTGGAGGGCACGTGATCACCGGAGGTGTTGTATCCTCGATCGAAATGATCTGGAGGCAAGTTCCACTGGTGTTTCCACTGGCATCTTCAGCTATCCAGGTACGTTCAATGATCTTCACCACTGGACATGTTCCCGTAAGAATAACATTGTCCGTATGGCTCAAATCAGGGTTCACATCACATACATCGATAGCCGTTGCTATTCCAGTGTTACTTGGATCTTCGGCATCACCAAATTCTATTGTTACATCTAGAGGACAAGAAATAGATGGAGGAGTAAGATCCAAGATGGTCTCTTGAAAAGAGCATGACACTTGATTACCACTGAGATCTGAATTGAAATATGTTTGTGTTCTAACACCAAGGTCAGAACAGTCGACTATTCTATTCAATGCTAACCCCCCCGTTCCCGAAAGTGCGCAATTATCAGTTACTGACACAATAGCACCATTATTCAATGGGTTTGCATCAAAGGTTCCTGAAGCATTCAGAACAACTGTTACGTCTTGACAAACAACCACCGGTGGTTCTGTGTCATTCACTGTCACATCAAATGAGCATGTTGACGTATTTCCTGCTGCATCGGTTGCTGTGCAAGTAACCGGAGTTGTCCCTACAGGAAAAACTGATCCTGAAGGTGGGTTATAAGTTGTCAGAACTGTTCCACAATTATCGCTAGCAGTTTCATTCGAAAGTCCCAAAGCAAAATCTCCCCCGTGAGGAAAAGAAGTAGCTAAACTCGAAACCAAAGTTGCAACACCAGTAGAAGGGTCAAGTGTAAATAATCTTGGAGAACTTCGATATTCAGTAATATACATGGTACCTCCATTGTCAATAGCTATAGTCATTTCAGCAGCTACCCCTCCACTTAAATTTGCCTCTAAGGTTGATACCGCGGTAGTAGTATTTATGGAATACAACCTTCCAGATGAATTGACCATCCAAAGTTTATCAGATGCATCAAAAGCAATGTCCATCGTACCTCCTACACCAACATTACCAATAAAAGTAGAAATTCCTGTAGAAGTATTTATCGTAAGAAGGTTGCCATTTGTCAGCAAAAGATACATCTGTCCTGATGAGTTCGCATCAAGAGCGTAGCCAAAACCATAAGAAGGTCCTACAGGCGTTGCTGCACCTGTATTAAGGTCTACGCTAGCAAGGCGATTTGAATTGATAGTTGCCCATGCCGAACCATCAGGAAGAAAGGCAAGTCCAAAAGTACTTGAATATCCAAATGGGCCTATATTTGTCACGACACCTGTACTCGCATCTATTTTTATCAATGTATTTCCATTTGCCGTAGTGTAAAGGTCCCCACCAGAACCATAATTCACTATTTCACCACAAGTTCCCGGTGCGTTATTCAAAACTATATCGTCCGGACAGATAATTGCTGGAGGTTCAGCATCATTTACCGTTACATCAAAAGAACAAGATGCTGTGTTTCCATTAGCATCCGTTGCCGTACAATTCACTGTGGTCGTTCCTATATCGAAAACAGCACCAGAAGCAGGAATGCAAACAACTGTTGCAGACCCACAATTGTCTGTGGCTGTTACCGTGAAATTCACAACAGCCGTACATTGTCCAGGATCATTGTCCTGAGAGATATTTGCCGGACAACTTATGACAGGTGGAGTTGTATCATCATCTGCAAGGCCATTGCAATTTTCATCTATTCCATTGCATTGGATCTCAGGTGCACCGGGATAAATAGTAGGATCATTATCGTTGCAATCAGTTCCTCCGCATGCAGTACCTGTAAAAGAATCTCCATCAACATCTGTGCATAAAGTCGTAATAGAAACTACTTGGCCAAATGTGTTACACGCAGTACAAATACAATCATTCCTATCCATATGAACATAGTGTACATCCGTGCTGTTCGCTGTCCAAAAAACGGGAGTAGCACCTTGGGCCACAACGGGGCCTGTAGGTGATCCCACAGCAACGGTCAACCAATTTCCTCCACTGGCGTTTGCTCGGTATTCTGTTCCTAAAACGATATTATCTACAGGTACATAGGTATTGAAGGTTTGTACATTTGAGGTAGTAGTTCCGGGAATAGGACTTGCAGACAATGTGGAACCAACAGAATTTGGGTTCAAGCATACTGGATCTACCAACAGCTGTTTGGTTGTTGTACATCCATTCACATCTTTAAAGGTTATGGTGCTGAGACCAGCACTAACACCAGTTATTACTCCAGAATTATTCACAGATGCAAATCCATTACTACTTGACCATGGGTCAATGGGATGAGGCACTCCAGATCCCGACCATGTCAATGTGTTCCCCGAAAGCACATGAACACCACCGGTTGTAGTAATTGATAACGAAGGGTCAATATCATCTGCCATTCCATTGCAATTCTCGTCTATTCCATTGCAAAGTATCTCAGTTGCACCTGGATATCTAGCGGGGTTGTTGTCATCACAATCACCATTGCAAAAACTCACAGGATCTCCATCATTATTAATGTCATCATCTGCAACACCGTTGCAGTTCTCATCCACCCCATTGCATAAGATCTCTGGTGCACCCGGATAAATACTATTGTTGGAGTCGTTGCAATCAGTTCCGCCACATGCACTATCTGCAAATCCATCTCCATCTGAGTCTGGGCAAGGTGGAGGAAGGGTTACCGTGCTTGGACCACTAACTGAAATATTTGGACAACCCGGTTCTGGCACCCATCCACTATTGGGCGGATTTGGAGTATTTGCATAATTTGAAGCGGCTATATCATTGTCATTATCTATTAATACCCATCGATTATCAAAATTCCAAAGGATATAGCCTCCTATACTTTGATTTCGATAGGCGGGTTTTCCATTGCTTTGAAAATCGTAAGTAAAGGTTCCGTTCTGAGCTGGAGCATAACTCCCGCAGGCAAGTGAGCCGCTCAAATAAACTTGTGCCTTGGTCTCTTCTTGCATGGTCAAAAAGGCAAATAAGAATATCAAAGAATGAAGAGATAGGAACTTCAGTTTTTGAAGAATTCCTGAAAAAGAAGAAATTGGATCGGTTTTAGGTTTCATTTCAATTGAGTTTTATCGGTTAGTGGTTCTTTTCAAAAAACAAACAGCATCATTAAGCACCAAGCGTTCAATACATGATCTCATAAACTACGATACGGTGCAGAGCTTTTGATCGTAGATCTGGATCACTCAGAAAATACTATGCTGTTATTAGGGAGCGTTGCAGGTGTGTTGTCAATAGTTGGTTAAAAATTAGTTCGTAGTTGTTTGATTTAATTTCTACCGGCCCAATTTGCTAGGCAGTAAAACTTGTCGAATATACTTAAATATGCCACGAATTAAAGTTTTTTAGGGCTGAATTAAGTAAAATCAGTATAAAGTGGATTAATCGAAATGTTTTAGTCCAAAAAAATGAGTCAAAACGAAAAACCCTGCTCATTTCTGAGCAGGGTTTCATTATTCTATTCATGTTATTCTAGTCACAACCAACGCTCAATATCAAGAACTGTGTTACCAATTCTTGCGTACATCCCGGAGTATTAGGTCCAGGCGGAACTATGGGTTGCGCATCTTCAGTGAATTCGTAAACCAGGGTGTACATTTCTCCGGAGTTCAAGGTTGCCGGGATCTCATCTCCTACTATTGGTACTGGATCTCCATTCATATCAAACAAGAGAAAAGTACCAGAACCTAAGGCTGGGTTACCACTGGCAACGTTCATGACCTCGGTCAAGGTTGATGCAGCTGTTGGCAGATCAGCAAAGGAGATATAAGCGCCAATGTCAAATGTGATCTCTGGATAGTGACATAAGTTGGACGTTCCAAGAACATCTGTTCCATTGGTTACTGTGATGCTATATCCTACACCATCTATATGAACACCTAACAATTCATAATTACCTGTTCCTGCATTGTACGTCATCACAGTACCAGCAGCAACTGGTATAGGTGCAGCAGGCGGATCAGGTGAACTTGTCGTATACAAACCTGGTGCAGAAACCACAGTCCAGGTCTGACCAGGGGGAGCTTCTACTTCTATGATCTCGGAAAATTGTCCGTTGTCACTTGTAGTCGCATTGTTCAAACATGAGCAAGGGTCTATGATATTCACTTCATCTGAGAATAACACGCCTTCACAAGCACAAACATTGTTTATGACATCATTCACCGTCATTGGATCTCCATCATCGCAAGGTGTACCTGGTTCTAGTTCAAAACAACCACAGACTCCAAAGAGGGTCTTATTTGGATCATCTGGACATTCGTCAACACAATCGGCAACGCCATCTCCATCTGAATCCAATCCTTCATCAACGACCCCATTGCAATTGTTGTCTATTTCATCGCATAATTCAGGAGCACCAGGGTAGACCACTGGATTTAGATCATTGCAATCTCCGCCACAAGAGGTGAATCCGTCATTATCAATGTCGAAGTCTTCATCAATTTCACCATCACAATCGTTGTCCAAACCATCGCAGACTTCTGGGAAATTCCCTACAGTTGGATCGGTATCATCGCAATCCTCATAAGCACATAAACCGTCCCCATCTCCATCTTTTCCTAACTGCAGCGTTGTAGTTTGCGGGGCCGAGCTGCATCCGTTCACATCTTCAACAGTTATATCAAAGAAGACATCGAAGAAAGAATCGATCGTTCCACTTAAGAAAGGTTCCAGCTCACTTAATAACAATTGATCTGTTCCTGTTCCAGGTGGAATACCACTATGCAAGACCGTTCCATTGATCAAACTTCCCTGATCGCCCTGGAAGGTGATCTGGTAGGTAATATCAAAGAACGAGTCTACCGTAAACTGACTTTCCAAGACTGGGTTTGGCGGAAGTGGAAGGTCCGGCAAACAGAATGGACTCGGCAATTGAGGCAGAGGTGGCAGTAAGGTCGGAGGTGGAAGCACGGTGATCTGTGTTGGCGGGAACAATGCCGGGTCAAGAGCACATCCATTAATGTCCTGCATACTCTGAATAGAAATTATAATATCAAAGAACGAGTCTATCGTTCCCGTGACTGCCAATGATAATTGATCATAGGTCAATGGAGATGGGCCTGAAGGTTGCCCCAATAATGGCAAAATAATATCCGGCCCAGGTGGATCCAATAACTCAATTTGATAGGTTACATCGAAGAATGAATCAACATTGAATTGCGGCTCAAGTAATACATCCGATCCTAATAGGTCTGGTTGACAGAACGGTGAAGGTAATGGCGGCATGATCAACTCCGGACCTCTTATTATGGTCATTCCAATAGGATCTGGTTGAACATCTGTACATCCATTGGAATTTGTCAATAGCACTTCGACAATGATGTCAAAAAATGAATCAGATATACCTGCTGATACCAGCAAATTCAACAATTCCACCACTTGAAGATCATCAAGAGCAGGCCCCACCACACCTGGGTGTTGTATTGGAGGCAATACCACTGGCCCGCTTCCCGTAATGACAGTGATCAGGTATTCGATGTCCACAGTTTCAGGAGGTAAAACCTCTGTTCGGATCAATGGTTCTCCTGGCGGAAGCCCGTCTGCACAAACTTGTGGCTGTGGAGGTAAGGGTTGCCCAAAATTAGGAAGTGGTATTACTTGTGGTTCAAGTGACCTGTGCAAAGTCATGCCAATGTTCGGGAAAGGAGTAGGAATTGGACATCCATTTCCATCTATAATGAACGCCTCTATGAAAATATCAAAGAAGGAATCCGGTCCATATGCAGGTGGCATTAGTGGAGGCAACTCAGGTGCAAGCAGTTGATCCGTGCCAATGAATGGAGGAAGACCAGAAGGTGCATACGGGTGAATGACCGTTTCCGTAAATGGAGGGCTTACATCTCCTGTAAAAGTGATCTCATAATGGACATCAAAGAAGGAATCCACATTGAAATCTCCTTGTGCCAAAACCTGTCCCGGAAGGGCATTGTCAATACATAAAGGGTCTGGCGCTACCAATGTCAATGGCCCAAATTGTGGCAATACTTCTGCCGTACCATCACAATCATTGTCGACACCATCGCAAAGTTCAGGTGCACCAGGGAAGACATCCGAATTATTGTCATCGCAATCCTGATCAGCGCAGAAGCCATCATTATCTGCATCTCCGAACAGATCATTCCCTTGACATGTATCCTGTGCATCACAAACTCCATCTCCATCCGAATCCAAAAGGCCTTCATCAACAACTCCGTCACAATCATTATCTATTCCATCGCACAATTCGGGTGCGTCTGGGTTTATCGTTGCATCGTTATCGTCACAGTCTACAAGGCTGCACCACCCATCATTGTCTCCATCGGTGTCTATTTGGACCTGAAGATCTGGAGGGTCCATAAGCGGGCCGCATCCATTGGCATCGGTCATTTCTATATCAACAATAATGTCAAAAAATGAGTCAACGATCGTGGAGAGCGCTGCCTGCAATTCTGCTTGCGTTAGGTTGTCATTTGTGCCGGGAACACCCAAATGCTGTATTGCAGGAAGAACTACAGGTGGTGAAGTGAGCGCTGTTATTATATATTCCAAGTTCGAACCAGGTGGAAGCCCCAATGTACCAATGACAGGCTCTCCCGGTGGTAAGCCGTCAAGACATACCGGATCGGCTAGCAAGGCTTGAAGTACAATATCTGCAGCACGCACGACCTCAAGTTCCACAGGATTCGGAGGTGTCAATGGACCGCAACCATTCGCATCGAGCATCTCTATAGCCACTTCAATGTCATATTGAGTTTCTGTCAGTCCAATGAAAGCATCCAAGGCTGCCTGAAGTTCTGACTGAACAAGGTCATCATTTGGCCCTGCTATTCCAGAATGCGGTATGGCAGGCAAAACAATTGGAGGTGAAGTAAGCACGGTGACCAAATAATCTACCGTAGAGCCAGGAGGCACATCCAATGTACGAACGATGGGTTCTCCCGGTGGCAAGCCGTCAAGACATATTGGGTCGGCCAACAAAGCTTGAAGCGCTACATCTGCAGCACGCACGACCTCAAGTTCCACAGGGGTTGGAAGTGTCAATGGACCACAACCGTTCGCATCGAGCATCTCTATAGCAACTTCAATATCATATTGAGTTTCTGTAAGACCAATGAAAGCATCCAAGGCCGCCTGGAGCTCTGACTGAATAAGGTCATCATTTGGACCTGCAATTCCTGAATGTGGTATGGCAGGCAAAACAATTGGAGGAGAAGTGAGCACGGTGACCAAATAGTCTACCGTAGAGCCAGGTGGCACATCCATTGTACGAACGATGGGTTCTCCCGGTGGCAAGCCGTCAAGACAAATTGGATCGGCCAACAAAGCCATTAACGCGATGTCAGCAGATCTTGCGGCATCTAATTCAATTGGTGGCAAAGGAAGTGGGGGACAACCTGTTAAATTGGCTAAGGCAACTTCTATTGTAATATCAAAAAAGGAGTCTGGGGCTGAGCCTAATATAGCAATGACCTCAGAAAGTAGCAAAAGGTCAATTCCAGTTCCTGGCGCTAATCCAGTATGGGTTATCAATTGAGAACCGGTACTTCCCTGATCTCCAGAAAAACTAATTTGATATGTTATATCGAAGAATGAATCTACCACATAATCCGATTGAACTATAGGTTGACTTGGGTCTAATTTATCTAAGCAAAGTGGATCTGGTAATATAACCGGAGGTAAAAGCAGTTGTTGTAAAATTCCCAATGTTTGTATCTCTACATCACAAGTAGTTACAAGGCAACCATCAGAAACTGTGACCGTATGTGTACCAGCGGAAAGCCCTGTTGCCGTAGCAGTCGTTTGACCATCGCTCCATAAATACGTATAGCTAGGAGGCAGGATCCCGCTTAGGGATGCAAATCCACAATTTTCAGTAAAATCAATTGTTCCATCAGGCAAGAAAACAATGGTGACCGTGCAACCGGAAACACAACCAGCAGTGACCGATTCCGAGTAAACAAAGGTATTTCCTGTTTGAGATACGAGAGTTAATGTCCCGGTACAAAAGCCACCCATATATACAACTGTAGCACTGCTAAGATCGGCACTGAATGTTATGTCCACGCTATATACACTCCCGGTGTTTCCAGGCCCAGTATATGTTAAACCACTATAGGACAAAGATGTGCTACCAGAAACGGAAACGCTTGCTGATCCATCACTAGCCCCCGGACAAGTTTCTTCATTTAGAATAGAACAAATAGCCGCAAGACTTTCGATCAAACCGTCACAATCATTATCTAATCCATCACACAGTTCAGGAGCACCTGGGAAAATGTTAATATCAAAGTCATCGCAATCCAGGTCTTGACAAATTCCATCACCATCATTATCTACCGTTCCATTGTCAACTACACCATCGCAATCGTTATCTATACCATCACATAATTCTGGTGCCCCCGGGAAAATGTTAATATCAAGGTCATCACAATCCAAGTCCTGACATACTCCGTCTCCATCAGAATCTCCTAAAGAGTCATTTCCAAGACAGATATCACATCCATCAGCCACACCGTCTCCATCCGTGTCTACATTGTCATCAGATCCAGGACATTGATCAACAGAATCACAAACTCCATCATTGTCGGTATCATCTGGATTGTCCAGAGGACATGGATCTATATTATCACAAACCCCATCGCCATCGCTATCTCCAAAAGAGTCATCTCCAGAACACAGATCACATCCATCAGCCACACCGTCTCCATCTGTGTCTATATTGTCATCGAAACCAGGACATTGATCAACAGAGTCACAAACTCCATCATTGTCGGTATCATCTGGATTGTCCAGAGGGCAAGGATCTAATGCATCACACACTCCGTCCCCATCTACATCCGACAAACCATTATCAACAACACCATCACAATCGTTATCTATACCGTCACATATTTCAGGAGATGGCGTTCCAGGGTTAACACTGCACACAACACCTAAGCCGTCACCAGTGCAAATGAGAACACCTGTATTGGCACAAGCTCCAGCCCCAACAGTGCAAGGGTCTCCTAGTCCAGGGAATTCCATGTCTATCGTACCATCGCAATCGTTATCTACTCCATCACATAATTCTGTTGCATTAGGATTGATCAATGGACTGGTATCATCACAATCACATACTGCTCCAAATCCATCTGAATCAAGATCGGTTTGACTTGGATTTGGTGTGTTTGGACAGTTATCGCTAAGGTCGCATATTCCATCATTATCCGTATCCACACCATCGTTTGAAGGGTCTGAATCTGAAAGAGGCCCGAAACCATCAGTACCTATCTCGCAGTCATCACATAGATCCCCGTCAGAATCTCCACATAGGCTTGGATTCAATGGATCTGGATCCGCTCCATCCAAAACGCCATCATTGTCGTCATCTGTATCCAATGCATCACAGAGGCCGTCACTATCTGTATCGGTCACGCCATTGTCCACTACTCCATCACAATCATTATCTATGCCGTCACAAACTTCTGGACTTGCAACTCCAGGGGTTACGCTACATACCACGGAAAGTCCATCACCACTGCAGATCAGAACTCCTGTATTTGCACAAGCCCCAGTACCTACTGTACAAGGGTCTCCCAATCCAGGGAATTCCATGTCTATGGTTCCATCACAGTCGTTGTCCAAACCATCACATATTTCTGTAGCGTCAGGATTTATGAAAGGATCATTGTCATCACAATCCCCGTCACACGAGCTTACCCCGTCTCCATCATCATCACTTACTGCCGATCTCAATGGATTTGTCCATTCAGGGTTGACATATGGGATGTCCACCTCATCACCTCCTGGGTCTATACCTGGCATGAATTCAGGGCAATTAGCTTCAGAACAATTCAGAAGCGGATCAAAGTCATTTACCCAAGGAGAAGGACCAGAATTGAAAATTATAGGTGGATCGCCTTCCAAACCGGTATCTAATATTTGTGTATCAAGTGGATTATCCACACGTGTAAATGTAAATCGCGGTTGCACGAGTAATGTTGATGTATAAGTTCCGCCAGCAACGTGAGTTTTTATTGCTGTAAGTTGGCCTGGAGGTGCGGGAATTGAAGAAAGATCAACAAAAACATCCCAAAATGTTGGTTGGCTATTAACGATCACCTCGATCGGTTGAATGCTTTGCAAACTAAGTTCTGTGATCTGAATATCGATCGGAGCGGCTGGAGCTGGAAAACCAGCACCAGAAAAATTAATTGGCCCCAAACGCTCTATTTTGGTATCTGTGGTACCTGTATTCGGAGGATCAAGAGCAAGACCTTCTAAAACGATAGTACCATCAAAAGGCTCACTGCCAGGTTCAAAGAAATCTGCAGGTAATGGGTTCGAAATAAAACTATCATAAACAGATGGAAAGGAGGTTTCAAAAAAGTCTACGCAAGGAGGAATGTCTCCATTTGGGGTAGGATCACCTGCATCGCAGATCCCATCGCCATCTGTATCTACGCCATCATTTGCAGGATCGTTGTTCGCTCCAGTGGTAAAATCATTGTTGGCTGTTTGTGAACAGTCATCACATCCATCACCGTCCAGGTCTTCACAACTACTTGGGTCAAAGGGATCTACGTCATTGACATCGAGAACTCCATCATTATCATCATCCGGATCCCCTGCATCACAAATTCCATCTCCATCATTATCAGGACCATCATTTGAAGGGTCAAAAGTGCCACCTGCACAATCGTCACATCCATCACCATCAGTATCGGTGCCATTTACCGTAACATTCTGTGTGCAAGTTTCAGAGTTGCCTGAACCATCAGTTGCCGTCCAAGTGACTGTAGTATTTCCCACGGGATAGGTTGCGAGAGCATCATTTGTTAAACAACCAAATACACCACAAACCCAATTGGAGGCTGCACCTGTTTGAGTAAAACCAATTGGTGTTCCGTTATTGCCATTGCCCGAATCATCTATCACTGAAGTAATAGCTGTATTGTCACCCTGGACAACACCTTCATTCAGGTGGTAGAGACCAATTAAGCCTGTTTGCGCATTTAACTCACTATTCATCGCTGCTTGGATCTCTGCTTCTGATCTTGGGTAGTCCCAAAAACGCATTTCGTCAAATGAACCTTTGTATTTAGGGCCCCCTCCAGTTCTATCACCTATTTTTAAACTTGTTATTGATATTACAGGAAACATACTCCCCCCAAATTGGAATGTGTTGACTTCCACACCGTTCAGATAGACTTTAGTGAAATGTGTTCCCGCTGTATTACTCACAAAGGCAACATGATTCCAGCCTGGAGGAAGCACATCTTGAATGTAAGTTCCACCACCACCTACAAAACTAATTAAACTTAATGTTTCACCGCTAATGCTACCACTACCAATGCTATTTGCAGCCATATATATTTGGTTCTGGTTATTGAATCCAAACAAGATATCGGGTGCCTGGATATTATTAACAGGGTCCGTTGAATTCATCCAAAATTCAATTGTTTGTACTGTTCCTATAGCGCCTAGATCAATATGATCATTTACCCCGTCAAAATCCAGGGCACTTCCAAATCCAGAACAATTATCAGTTGCTGAGGCTGTTCCTAAATCGACATTTGTGGCAACACAAGTGCCAGGATCTACATTTACCGTTACATCTGCCGGGCAAGTGATCACCGGATCTTCGGTGTCGTTGACCGTCACAGTAAAAGAACAACTGGCTGTATTGCCAGAGGCATCTGTAACGGAGCAATTTACCGTAGTTGTTCCTACCAGGAATGTTGAACCCGAAGGAGGGGTGCAAACGATCGTTTCACCCGGACAGTTGTCCGATGACGTAGCTGTATAGGTAACCACCGCGCTGCAATTTCCTGGGTCATTGTTTACTGTGATATTTGCAGGGCAAGTGATGGTTGGGGGTTCATTATCTAGATCGATATTCCAAGGTTTTTTAGTGTTTACACAACTAAAAAGAAGATCTCTTTCATCATATAAAAATGTTTCAGGAGTACTAACAGCAGTAGGGGTAGAACTTGGAGGGTCTCCAGTGTATACAACGTTTTCATTAGCGTCATAAATGAAATCTATCTTTCTATTAGGTTCTGCTGTCTCTATCTCCACCACCCTATTTAGCCCATCATATATTGTAGGAGTTTCACAGACATCATCATTAACCGGGCCTGAGACCGTACCAACAGTCGGAACGACATCATAAGGCAAACCTTCAATAAGACAACCAGTTAAGAGCTCTCGAACATCATAAGTGAAATTCTGAGAACCTGAATATGGTGCATTAACAGACGTCCCGGCAGCCCTATCTCTTACAACATTGTCATTGGCATCATAAACGAATTCTATTTCAAGTCCCGGATTGTCTTGTTCAAACTTTATGGTGCGACCAAGAGGGTCATAATCAAAATTCACTCCATCTGTAGAACAAACGTTTTCTACGATGCTCGGAATAGGTGGTGGGTCAACTGTAAATGTTGCTCGATAGTCTAAGGGAGGGTTTGAATCAAATATAAGATCGTTAGGTGGGAGTAAATTGGTTGAGATCCTCCAATATACTTGAAGAATGTAATCTCCAGGACACAATCCCTGGAGTAGATCTATTCCTGCTCCGAGTTGTTGCCACTTTTGATCTTCATTTCCCGGTGAGCCTCCAATGTTCGATTCAAAAGGTAAAGGCATTTGATCAAACACAACTGGAGGGGGATCTCCAAAAGGGATTATTTGAAAGAACATATCAGCAGCGGATACATTTCCTCCGCTATTTTTAAATGTTTTGATCTCTCCACCGTTCAAGATCAAACTCGAAACAGAGCCAATAAAATGTCCATTATATGGAACAGCGCCATCTGCATTTGCACCTCCCGCATAAAATTGATCGCCAGTGCCATTTTCATCTAAGACAATATATGTTTGAAAAATACCTGCATTCTGTCCAGTTAATGACAAGGTGCATATTGACAACAGAAGGCATAATACCAACTGAAAAGTTCTGTATTCCTTTCGAACAGTTTCTAGGTTATAAGATCGATGTGTAAAATTTTTCATGATCGGAGGGATGTTGAATGATTGAAAAAAAGGATCTCTCAATACTCAACTTCATGAAAAAAGGCAAAGAAAAATAAGCACAAAAAATAAGTGGTCGCAGATCGACCAAAAGAAAGCAGGGGCATGTCCCTGACTTATTGTTCAGTTTGCAGGTCATTCAGTTGAGTAAAGGTGAGTAAGTTCAATTGACCTCTACACTATATTAATGTGTAAAAGTCTATATGAATGTATCGAATTTCTCTTTTAATTACAATATTTTCCCGTTTATTCAAGCATTTCTGAACTATGCTTGAAAGAAAATTTCATAAAGCAGTATGAATTGTTGCGAATAGTTTAATTCTCCTGCATAAAAAAACCCCACTCATTTCTGAGCGGGGTAATTCTATATTGTGTTCTGTATATTCTCTTACATCATGCCTGGCATTCCGCCTCCACCCATTGGTGGCATAGCAGGTGCTTCTTCTTCAATATCAGAAATAACAACTTCTGTTGTCAATAACATTCCTGCAATTGAAGCAGCATTTTCAAGTGCGATACGCGTTACTTTTGTTGGGTCTATAACACCAGCCTTAAGCATGTTCTCATATTTATCTGTTCTGGCATTGTAACCAAAGTCCGCTTTACCTTCTTTCACCTTCTGTACAACTACAGATCCTTCACCACCTGCATTTGCTATGATCTGTCTCAATGGTTCTTCGATCGCTCTTTTGATGATCGCAACACCAGTCGTCTGATCTTCATTCTCACAGGTTACTTTATCACATGCGTTCAAACATCTGATATAAGCAACTCCACCACCTGGAACAATTCCTTCTTCCACTGCAGCTCTTGTTGCATGCAAAGCATCATCCACTCTGTCTTTCTTCTCTTTCATTTCCACTTCAGAAGCAGCCCCAACATAAAGTACGGCAACTCCACCGGCTAGTTTAGCAAGACGCTCTTGAAGTTTTTCTCTGTCATAGTCAGAAGTCGTAGATTCTATCTGTGCCTTTATTTGGTTCACACGTCCTGCGATCTCCGTTTTCTTTCCAGCACCATTTACGATAACCGTATTGTCCTTATCAATTGTGATCTTCTCACACGTTCCAAGGTCAACCAGGTCTGCATCTTCCAATTTTCTTCCTTGCTCTTCAGAGATCACTTGACCACCTGTGAGGATAGCTAGATCTTGAAGCATTGCTTTTCTTCTGTCACCAAATCCCGGAGCCTTCACAGCAGCGATCTTCAATGAACCTCTCAATCTATTCACAACCAATGTAGCCAGAGCTTCTCCCTCTACATCTTCTGCAATGATCAATAATGGTTTTCCTGTTTGAGCTGATTTTTCAAGGATAGGAAGAAGGTCTTTCATGTTAGAGATCTTCTTGTCATAGATAAGGATGTAAGGATTCTCAAGATCCGTGATCATCTTTTCAGAGTTGGTCACGAAATATGGAGAAAGGTATCCTCTATCAAACTGCATCCCTTCCACGATCTCTACGGTCGTTTCCGTTCCTTTAGCTTCTTCTACCGTTATAACACCTTCTTTCTTCACTTTGTCCATCGCTTCTGCGATCAAAGCACCTATGGCCTCATCGCTATTCGCAGAGATCGTAGCCACTTGCTCTATCTTTTTGTTGTCGTTCCCAACTGCTTTGCTTTGAGACTTGAGTTCGGCAACTACCGCCTTAACAGCTTTGTCGATACCTCTTTTCAAGTCCATCGGGTTTGCACCTGCAGCAACGTTCTTCAAACCTGCAGTTACAATTGCTTGAGCCAATACAGTTGCTGTAGTGGTTCCGTCACCTGCATTGTCTGCAGTTCTAGATGCTACTTCTTTTACCATTTGAGCCCCCATATTCTCAATAGGGTCTTTAAGCTCTATCTCTTTTGCAACAGACACACCATCTTTTGTGATCGTTGGCGCACCAAATTTCTTATCTAGTACTACATTTCTCCCTTTTGGTCCTAATGTTACTTTTACCGCGTTAGACAATTTGTCTACTCCAGCTTTTAAGCTGTCACGCGCATCTCCTTCAAAAGTTATTTCTTTTGCCATTTTCTTGAAAAATTATAAAATTTTTGTTCGTTTGAATATCTGTTTAGATCACCGCAAATATGTCAGATTCTCTCATGATCAATAGGTCTTTACCATCTATTGACAATTCGGTACCTGAATATTTTCCGTAAAGGATCGTATCTCCTTTCTTTACTGTCATTGGTTCATCTGGTTTTCCAGTACCAACTGCTATAACTTTTCCTTTTTGCGGTTTTTCCTTTGCCGTATCAGGAATGATAATTCCACCGGCCGTTTTTTCTTCAGCAGCAGCAGGTTCTACTAATACTCTATCTGCTAGTGGTTGTACTTTTGACATATATGATCTTTTATAAAGGTTATTAAATAAAAATTCTCTGAGTTCCTTAGCAATTTTTTTGCCAGCGCGAATTTACCTGTTAAATTGACATAATAAGGCTTTCAGTCACTATTTTGCATAAAAAAATGTCAGCCTGTATGACAAGCTGACATTCAATTTTGTTTTCGGTCGGATCTTTTTGCTATTATTCTACCGGAGCGGCATCGACTGGTGCGTCCGGAAATTCCGGAGTCTCACCAAATTCAGATTGGTTGGCCTTTGTTACCGTGTCTTGCGTAGCCGTAGAGGCCAGACATAATAGAACCAGTGCAATAGCCAGTCCCCATGTTGCTTTTTCAAGGAAGTCTGCCGTTCTTCTAACACCACCAATTTGGTTTGCAGCCCCAAAGTTACTTGCTAGTCCTCCTCCTTTTGGGTTTTGGATCAATACAATGATACCCAGCAGTATAGCTACTACGAATATTAATATAATAATGAATAAACCTAATCCGCTCATTTCTTCTTTTTTGTTTTAAGGCGCTTGACCTTTTTAATTTGGGCTGCAAAGTAAACGCTTTTTTCAGGATATTTCAAACCTAGCTTCTTATAGGTCTTAATGGCCTTTTCAAACTTTTCCTGTTTTACGAAGATCTTGGCTAAAGTTTCGGTACTAAGGTCATCGCTTTCCTCTAGGCTTTTTTCGGCTTGCTTCTTTGAAGAATAGATCGCCTTCTTTCCTTTCAGTGCCTTCTCTTTACTTTCAATGAACTGCTTCAAACGCCTTTTTTCAGCCTTGCCGGACTTCTTTTCAGAACCCGACTCAACGAAAGAGTACAGATCTAAAGGAGCATCCTTCTGCGCTTTCTTGACCTTTTTTTGTTTTTTCTTTTTGCTTTTCGCCATGTTCACCAACTCAGATATGTGAGGCAATTCATCACTTACATTCAATATATACTGACTACCTACCTTGGCGGTTTCTATTTCCTTGTCAATTTCTCGAAGATCTTTTTGTTCATCTTCCACTTTCTTTGCTTCTGTAGCTACTTCCTTTTTCTCCTCTGCCAATATCTTGGTAGGTTCAACCCTCTCCTCATCCTCTACAGGAACGAGTACTTGCTCACTTTCTGCGGCAATACTCTTGGCTTTTCTCTCTTCTTTTAGATAATGGTATAGTACACTCCTGTCGGAAACATGAATGGCCGTTTTCTTTAGTTCTTTTGAATAGGTTATATCTTTCTTACACTGTAATCCCTTTAGGTAGAGCATCCTTAGAGTGGAAGAATACGGGTATTGGTCAATAAGCCCCTGGAGTTCCTTCAGCACCTCATCATTCATGAGTGCAGGGTCTTGCATATATTTTTCCAGTTCAGTTTGTGTCATTACCAATTACCAAGCGACTTGTCAAAAATGTCCTGTATCAGTTGCTCATTTATTTCTTCTATAAGGCCTTGTTCCAAAGATGCGAAATCATCAGAAGAATTAAAATCTACGAACCTGGAAAAACTAGATTCAAAATTCTGCTCTTCGTCCAAGGTATTGGTGTATTTGACATTAAGAGTTATTGTAAGTCTGTTCAAAGATGCAGTCTCATTTCCAGAGGCCTGAGAAGTGGTCACTACGTAATTCTTAACGTAGCCTTCATATTGAATATCCCCATCTTCTTTTTGCAGGTCCAGCCTCGTTTGGGATAGCAAAAGATCCTTGAGTGACTCTGAAAGTATTTGTCCATAATTTGGATCCGCTAATGGCGCATTTACAGCAAAATATTTCACGGAAAACGTTTTGGCATCAGGGTGTATGCTTGCTCCTGTGAATGAATACATCCAACATCCATTCAAGATCAACAGACAAAAAGTTATGTAGAGCAGTTTTCTCATTATCAATAAAACGACAGATCAGATGTTATATTCTTTGATCTTTCTATACAGCGTACGCTCCGATATGCCTAAGTCTTGAGCCGCATATTTTCTCTTGTTCTTGTGTTTTTTCAAGGCCTTTACAATAAACTCTTTTTCCTTGTCAGCCAGTGAAAGTGACTCATCCACTTCTTCATAAGTTTGCATAGGCTGCTCAAATTTCTCAGCTGGTGATGAAATGGAAATGGTGTTTTCGATATTTTCTATCCCATCATCTTGCTTGAGCATCTGCTGGACGTATGCTGTGTTCTCAGTTGTCAATCCGCTTGCGCCTCCTTTGTCGATCATATCCAGCACCAATGATTTCACTTGGTTAAGATCCTTTTTCATATCAAACAATACTTTGTAAAGGATCTCTCTTTCATTGAGGTCGTTCTGCGAAGAACCATCTTTTACCAGAACGGGCAGCCTGCTTTTGTACGCGTCTGGCAAATACTTAATGAGTGTGGCTCTGTCTATTCTTCGTTCACCTTCAATAACTGAGATCTGCTCTGTCACATTTCTCAATTGCCTGATGTTCCCTGGCCATCTGTAATTGATCAAGACATCTCGAGCTTCATCATCCAATTGCACCATGGGCATTCTGTACTTGTCAGAAAAATCGACAGCAAACTTTCTGAAGATCAGATCGATGTCTTCCTTCCTTTCGCGCAATGGCGGAAGTTCCAGTGGTACGGTATTCAAACGATAATAAAGGTCTTCTCTGAATTTCCCTTTATCAATTTCTTCTGGAATGTTCTTGTTGGTCGCTGCAATGATCCTTACATCGGTTTTCTGGATCTTAGATGAACCCACTCTTATGATCTCCCCGGATTCAAGCACTCTTAGAAGCCTAACTTGGGTTTGCAAAGGCATTTCTGCAACTTCATCAAGGAATATCGTTCCGCCATCTGCTTCTTCAAAGTAGCCAGCCCTATCGCCAGAAGCCCCTGTAAATGAACCCTTTACATGGCCAAATAATTCTGAATCAATAGTGCCTTCCGGCAATGCACCGCAATTCACGGCTATATATTTATTGTGCTTACGATGACTTAAATTGTGTATGATCTGTGGCATTACTTCTTTTCCAGTACCACTTTCTCCAGACACTAGAACAGAAATATCTGTAGGTGCTACTTGTGTTGCAATGTGCAATGCTCGGTTAAGACCAGGGGAATTCCCAATGATCCCAAATCTTTGTTTTATTGCTTGTACATCCATTATGATACGATCTTTCCTAATAGTGTTGCTTGTGTGCAACCCGTTATCAAAACATTTACATGATCTCCGATCTTGGCATTCTCCTTTCCAAATACTACCATCGTGTTTTGGTCGTTCCTTCCGCCAAAGTCCTCATCAGATTTTTTAGAAACCTTTTCTACCAAGACTTCAAAGGTCTTGCCTACGGCAGCCTTATTTCTTTCATGCGAGCTTGCATGTTGAATGGCCATTACCTCGGTCAATCTCCTGGATTTTACTTCCTCGCTTATATCATCCTCATACTTTCGCTCGGCCAAGGTCTTTGGTCTTTCCGAATATTTGAACATATATGCGAACTCGAATTTCACTTCTTCCAATAATGACAAAGTCTCTTTATGCTGTTCTTCGGTTTCACCACAAAAACCAGTGATCACATCGGTAGAGATCGCGCACTCAGGAATGATCCTTCTTATTGCGGCTATCCTATCCAAATACCATTCTCTCGTATATCCACGATTCATTTTTTTCAAGATCTCGTTATTTCCTGATTGGATCGGCAGATGAACGTAGTTGCAGATATTGTCATATTTAGCAATAGTCTCTAGCACCTCATCTGTCATGTCTTTGGGATGAGAAGTGGAAAAGCGCACTCTGAGTTTAGGGTCCACTTGCGCAACCATCTCAAGAAGTTTTGCAAAATTAACCACCTCTTTTTCCGGATCTTGCACAACTCCTTTCTTGTCTATATTCCAATGATAAGAATCAACATTTTGCCCCAGCAGAGTAACTTCTTTGTAGCCTTCTTGCACCAGGTATTTTGCCTCATGCACAATGCTATAGGGGTCTCTGCTGCGTTCTCTTCCACGCGTAAATGGAACTACACAAAACGAACACATATTATCACAACCCCGCATGATAGATATGAAAGCTGTGACCCCATTACTATCTAACCTCACAGGATTGATGTCGGCATAGGTCTCTTCTCTGGAAAGAAGAACATTCACTGCTTTCTGTCCACCTTCAACTTCTTCCAAAAGGTTTGGAAGGTCCTTATATGCATCAGGACCCGCAACCAGGTCCACCAGTTTTTCTTCTTCCAGCAATTGCTTTTTCAGACGTTCGGCCATGCAGCCCAATACGCCAACCACAAGTTCTGGTTTTGCCTTTTTAACCTTATTGAATTGTGCGATCCTTCCTCTCACTCTCACTTCCGCATTGTCGCGAATGGAACACGTATTCAATAAGATCACATCTGCTTCGTTGACATCTTTGGTTGTTCCAAATCCATTCTTTGAAAGGATCGATGCAACGATCTCACTATCAGAAAAATTCATCGCGCACCCATAACTCTCCAGATAGAGTTTTTTCTCACTTTTGCTCACTTCTTGCTCTATGACCAGAGCTTCACCTTGTCGGGCTTCATCTATTTCCTTATTTCCGTGATCCATTGATTCTCTTAGTTCAAAAGGTGTGCAAAGTTACGATTTTCGCCATCATCTGCCAATTTGTCAGAATATTAAATCCTAGATAAAAACATTGTTTTTATGTTGTTGATATTCAATGGATTAGTAGGTGTTTCAAATTTAATTAAGATACCTCATTTAATATTCATCCATACCGGGTGTCTTACTATCATATATATAATGTCTTTCTTTGCGGATCAAGAGATCATAAAAACATTAATAAAAGAGGATGGCGAAGAACCTTGTAATTGTGGAGTCACCGGCAAAAGCCAAGACGATCGAAAAATATTTGGGAAAAGACTTTATGGTAAAGTCTAGTTTTGGGCATGTACGAGACTTGGAAAAAAGTAAGCTGTCTATAGACGTTGAGAACGATTTCAAACCAACATATGTCATTTCAGAGGACAAACAAAAGATCGTCTCTGAACTGACCAAATTAGCCAAAGAGGCGGAAATGATCTGGTTAGCAACGGATGAGGACCGTGAAGGAGAAGCTATTTCCTGGCATTTGGAAGAGGCATTAAAACTTGAAGAAAAGAAAACAAAAAGGATCACTTTCAATGAGATCACAAAGAATGCTGTTCTCAAAGCAATAGACAATCCTCGTGAGATCAATAGGGATCTTGTCAATGCCCAACAAGCGAGAAGAGTGCTGGATAGACTCGTGGGTTTTGAACTTTCTCCAGTTCTTTGGAGAAAAATAAAACCAGCCCTTTCAGCTGGAAGGGTCCAGTCGGTTGCAGTTCGTTTGATCGTTGAGCGAGAAAGAGAGATCATTGATTTTAAGTCAAGCACATTTTTCAAGATCGTTGCTGAATTTGACCCAGGCAATGGAGGCAACATGAAAGCTGAATTGAATAAACGTTTCGACACAGAACAAGAAGCAATGGATTTCCTTAAGGCTTGCGGAGATGCAAAATTCCAGATCCAGGATCTAGAGGTTAAGCCTAGTAAAAGAAAGCCATCTGCCCCGTTTACTACTTCCACCTTACAGCAAGAAGCCTCAAGAAAATTGGGTTATTCAGTAGCACAAACCATGGTCCAGGCACAGAAACTCTATGAGGCCGGTTTCATTACTTATATGAGAACAGACAGTGTGAATCTCTCAGAAACAGCACTGAACGGTTCAAAAGCTGCGATCCTAGACAAATTCGGAGATATGTATTCGCATACAAGAACTTATACTTCCAGATCTAAAGGTGCACAAGAAGCGCACGAAGCCATAAGGCCAACAGATTTTAATTTGGCTTCTGTCGACACCGACCAAGGCAGGCTATACGAACTGATCTGGAAAAGATCAGTTGCCAGCCAAATGGCAGATGCGGAGTTAGAAAAAACCGTTGCCAAAATTTCGATTTCAAATAGAGATGAACAATTCATAGCGAGAGGCGAAGTGATCAAATTCGATGGATTCTTGAAGCTTTACATGGAATCTAAAGATGACGAAGATGAGGATGACCAAGCCGGAGTACTACCTCCTTTGAAGGTTGATCAAGTCCTTGATTATAATGCGATCAATGGAACTCAGAGATTCACAAAACACCCGGCACGATATACCGAAGCAAGCCTGGTGAAGAAGCTTGAAGAACTAGGAATAGGAAGACCCTCTACTTATGCCCCTACTATTTCTACAGTTCAGAAACGACAGTATGTATTGAAGGAAAATAGAGAAGGAAAAAAACGTGATTATTTGACCATGAGTTTGGCCAATGGAGAGGTCAGCTCAGAAAAAAAGACCGAGATCACTGGTGCAGAAAAAAACAAGCTTTTTCCTACAGATGTTGGAATGGTGGTCAACGATTTTCTAGTAGAGCATTTCAAGTCCATATTGAGCTACGATTTCACCGCAAATGTTGAAAAGGAATTTGACGAAATTGCAAATGGGCAGAAAGAGTGGATAGAGATGATCAAGTCGTTCTATACACCGTTCCACACAGTAGTTGAGGACACACTTGAGAATTCGGAAAGAGCTAAAGGAGAGCGTTTACTGGGTGTTGACCCAAAGAGTGGAAGGAATGTCTATGCACGGATCGGACGCTTTGGACCCATGATCCAAATTGGCGAAAGAGAAGAAGAGGAAAAACCAAAATTCGCCTCCCTTTTGAAAGAACAGAGTATCACTACGATAAATTTGGAAGAAGCTCTTGAACTATTCAAGTTACCTAGAGACCTTGGTGAATATGAGGGTGATGAAGTTGCTGCTGGGATCGGCCGATTCGGACCATTTGTGAGGTACGGCAAGTCCTTTGTTTCAATTCCCAAAGACACAGAATTCACAGCATACAACATCACTTTAGACGAAGCAATAGAATTGATCAAGGCTAAAAAAGAAGCTGACAAGAACAAATTTATTGCTGAGTTTCCAGAGAAAAACATTTCGGTACTAAATGGGCGTTACGGCCCATATATAAAGGCCGGAAAAAAGAACGTGAAGATCCCAAAAGGAACAGACCCTAAGACTTTGACCTTAGAGGACTGTGAAAAGATCGTGGATGAAGCATTAAAGGCCAAAAAGAAAAAGTAAGATGAAAGAATTCAACGTGTATTTCGAGCCTGTTGATGTTGAACGCATTAGAGCCAAAGTAAAACCACGATCCATTTTTTTCGAAACACATTTCAATGAAGGTCGGGGCCTACCAGACCTTGATGATTGTCAGATCGCGATCATAGGACTCACAGAAAACAGGAATTGCGATGCGAATAATGGCCATGATCTAGCCCCACAGAAGATCAGGGAAGAATTTTACGATCTCTATAGGTCTGAACACGTTCTATCCATCGCAGATCTTGGCGACCTAAAGCCAGGAGAAAAGATCATTGATACGATCGCTGCCATCTCTACCATCACTAACGAACTAATGAAACTGAAGGTTATACCTGTTTTCATTGGAGGCCCGCAGTATTTGACATTTGGCATTTACAAAGCTTTTGAACAGATCGAAAAGGCAGTTAACATAACTACCGTAGACCCAAAATTCGACCTTGGTCTATTAGAAACAGACTTAAAAAGTGACACCTATTTGAGTAAGATAATTATGGGTGACCCTAGTTATCTCTTCAATTACATTAATATAGGACATCAAACTTATCTCACCGAGCCACATCAATTGCACCTTATGGATCGGATGTATTTCGAAACTCAGCGCCTTGGGGAAGTTGCAAACGATATAAGCAAGACCGAACCCATGATAAGAGCTAGCGATATTTTCTCTTTTGATCTTTCGGCTATTAGAATGAGTGACCTACCTAGTAATTCATTAGCATTGCCAAATGGACTATATGGAGAGCAGGCTTGTCAAATGATGCGTTATGCCGGCCTGAATGAAAATTTGAAAGCAATTGGACTATTCGAGTTTAACCCGAATAAAGATGTGAATGGTCAAAGTGCAAAGCTCATCGCTCAAATGATATGGTGTTTTGCATCAGCATTGGTCTCCAGAACAAAGGACCTTCCACGAATGTCAAAAAGTAACTTCCTGAAATATAAGGTCAATTTAAAAGAGAAGCACGATATCGTATTTTATAAGAGCAAGTTGACCGATCGCTGGTGGATGGAAGTACCCTACCCAGAAAAAGAGAAAGAGACGTACAAAAAGAATGAATTAGTACCCTGTACCTATGAAGATTATTTAGAAGCAAGCAGTCAGGAAATGCCTATAAGATGGTGGCGTTCGTTCCAAAGATTGTCTGAACAGATCTAAAGCCTTCCAATCAATAGACATATTAGTGACTTTCACTAGTTGACATTTTTTTTCATTAGAATAAGAATTTGATTATTTTAGTCGCCAACTTAAGTTGGAAGTCGCCTTAAATGGGCGTTCCAAAACATTATTATTGACCAAGCTTATATGAAAAAAATAATTGCTCTACTATTTGTTTTTATTGGGTTTCAACAAGCATTTGCGCAGCAAGATTACCAATTCACACAATTCATGTATGATAGACTTTCTATCAATCCTGGTGTTGCAGGATCGGTAGATAATTCCATTTGCGCTACTTTATTTGGTAGACAACAATGGTCTGGATTCGACAATGCTCCCAAAACAGGCCTTTTGAATGCGCACATGCCCGTCCAAAGATGGAATAGCGGAGTTGGAGCTTCTGTGTTTTATGACAAGTTAGGTCAAGAAACAAATACTGTTGCAAGACTACATTATGCTTACCAATTCCAGAATTTCCTGAAGGGGAAACTTGGCGCAGGGGTTTCTCTTGGAATGATCTCTAAAAAACTTGGAAATGAATGGATAGCAATTGATCCAGTTGGTGGTGATGACCTGATCCCTAACAACAAGACATCAGGAGCTATCTTCGACCTTGGATTTGGACTATACTATTATACTCCTCAGTTCTATTTAGGATTATCGTCTACTCATTTAACAGAGGGTGACATAAAAGAGGTGAATATAACTGCAGCCAGACACTATTGGTTGCAAACGGGTTATACGTATGCTATGAACTCGAATATTGATATAAATCCAAATGTAATCGTTAAGTCAGATGCGGCAGCAACTTCCGTTGACCTAAATCTTACTGCGATGTATCAAAAGACTATATGGTTAGGAGTTTCGTATCGGACAGAAGATGCTATTGCACCTATGATCGGATACCAAACAGCACTACAAAACGGCAAGTCTATGTTAAAAATAGGCTATAGCTATGACGTAAATACTTCATTGATAGCAGATTATAGTGATGGTGGGCACGAAGTAATGGTAAATTACTGTTTGAAATTAGAGAAGCCTCTTCCCCCTCAAATATTCAGGGACCCGAGATTCTTGTAATAATTACATTTGTAACTTTTAACTTACGATCCCGTTAATAATCATGAAAACAGCGAATCCACAAAACTGGTCTACTGTCTATTCAACTAAATTGAAAATAAACTTGTTAGGTATGAGAAACTATTTAATTGCTTTCTCGGCTTTACTCTTATTGCATTCCTGTGGCGGGGGAGATAGAGGGGAGCTCATAGGCGCATATCCCAGGGAAGACTTTGTTCAAGTTAATCCTTACGGAATGAACTATATACATTTTGGTAGTTATGTCATGGGACCTAACGATCAAGACGTGCCTTATGCTCACACTACCCGTTCTAAAACTGTTTCTGTTCAAGCATTCTATATGGACGATACGGAGATCACCAACAACGAATACAGACAATTCGTTTGGTGGGTAAAAGACTCCATTGCTCATAGAATTCTTGGTGAAGCTGACATAGGGGAACACATTTTCGAAGAAAATGAATATGGAGAGGAATTAGACCCTCCAAGGATAAATTGGAAAGAAGACATTGAATGGAATGAGGAGGAAGAACGTGAAGAACTTCTTGACATGTTCTATTCTGAAAGCGAACGTTTCTACGGAAAGAAAGAGATCGATACTAGAAAACTCAAATTCGAATATTATTGGATAGACCTTCAGGCAGCTTCTAGAAAGCCAGGAAGAGATATCTTCTCTAATCCGAATAAAAAAGGTCAGGACAGCCCTATTTTGGGTCATGTTGATAGGTCTCAATTCATCATCAAAGAAACTATTCAGATATACCCTGATACTTTATGCTGGATGCATGATTTCACCTATTCATTCAATGAGCCAATGACAGAATCGTATTTCTGGCACCCAGCTTATGATGATTATCCTTTAGTTGGTGTAACATGGACACAAGCAAAAGCATTCACAGTGTGGCGAACAAGACTTTTAAACTCTTGGTTAGAGAGCAGGGGTCAGTCAACAGTACAAAAATTCAGATTACCTACAGAGGCCGAATGGGAATATGCTGCTAGAGGTGGTTTAGACCTGAACCCATATCCATGGGGTGGTCCTTATGTTAGGAATGTATTAGGATGTCCCTTGGCAAACTACAAACCGCTTAGAGGTGATTATGTAGAAGACAACGGATTTCACACCGTACCTGTAACTTCATACGAACCAAATGATTACGGCTTATATTGTATGGCAGGGAATGTTGCAGAATGGACTTCTACAGCATATGATGAATCCGTTTATGATTTTGCTCATGACCTGAATTCAGAATACACATACGATGCACTTGCGGATGACCCTCCTGCTTTAAAGCGAAAAGTAATACGAGGCGGCAGTTGGAAAGACATAGGATACTACATTCAAAATGGAACGCGAACCTATGAATATCAAGATACATCGAAAGCGTATATAGGATTTAGATGTGCCATGACATATTTAGGAAGAGGTAAGTCAGGCGATCCGGAAGATTGGAATTAAGATTTTAGTATATCAAGGAAAGTTTAACAGATTATAATTATTTAAAAGTATGAAACCAGGGAGTAAAAAATGGAAGAAGTTTATGGCAAAGCTCTACGGAATTGGAGCTGCAGTCGTGATCTTAGGAGCGTTGTTCAAGATAATGCATTGGCCCGGTGCAGGACCAATGCTTATTGCAGGGTTGGGAACTGAAGCGATAATTTTCTTTTTCTCGGCATTTGAACCTATCCACGAAGAATATGATTGGTCTTTAGTTTATCCTGAACTGGCTACAGGAGAGCACGCTGAGGACCCTACAAAGGCAATACAAGGTGGCTCACTTACAGAGCAATTGGACAACATGCTTGAAGAAGCCAAAATAGAACCTGAATTACTGGCAAGTTTGGGTGAAGGCATGAGAAACCTAAGTACTCAAGCAGGACAATTAAATGATTTTGCAGATGCGTCTGTAGCAACAAATGCTTATGTCGATACCGTAACAACTGCGTCTCAAACAATGAACACTTTAACTGACTCCTACTCTCAAGCTGCAGAGGCAATTGCTGGTATAGCGAATGCAAATGATGCTGGTGCAAATGCTGGAGAACAATTAAGTATTATGTCTAACAACTTGACAGAATTGAATTCTGTATATGAAATGCAACTGCATTCTACTAGGGAGAAAATGCAACAAACGAACGAAGTCTTTGCCGGTATTAATGACATGATGAATACGTTGAATGATTCTGTAGAAGACACAAGAAGGTATAGAGAAGGAATGGCAGAATTGTCGAAAAATTTGAATTCATTGAACACGGTATACGGAAACATGCTTTCTGCTATGAACGTGAATCAGGGATAATACACTCTAACCTAAAAAATACAGAAAATGGCAGGAGGTAAATTATCACCGCGGCAACAGATGATCAACATGATGTATCTCGTGTTAACAGCTCTGCTTGCTATGAACGTTTCTAAAGAGATCCTGGATGCATTCATTACTATCGATAAGGGACAGAAGAATACTACTTTGGCCTTGGATGGAAAGATCGGACAGCAGATGGCTGCCTTTTCCGCTAGCGCAAATGAGAACAAAGACAAATATGGGCCAGCATTTGCTAAAGCTCAGAAAATTGACGAAACCGCTGATGAGATATTCAGCCATATCAACGAGATAAAGGCTAAATTGATCATGGCTGTTGAAGGTTATGAAACAAAATCTGAAGTATTATCTAATGATACCGTACTTGATATATTGTACATTAACAACAAAGACAATTATGATGAGCCTACTAGAATAATGTATGGCTCTGATGAAAAGAATCCTATTGAAGGTCCTTGTCAGGTTGGTTGTGACATGGACTACAGTGCAGTTGGGCTAAGAAAAAAGCTCATGACATACGCGACTGATATTACATCTGATATAGATGACCCGAAGTTAAAAGCATCTATAAATGATATGTTCAAATTTGAAAATGTCTTGGATGCTGATAGAAAAGAGATCTCTTGGGAATTTATGAATTTTAATGGGGTTCCTTTAGCGGGTGTTGTTACAATTCTTTCAAAGCTGCAATCTGATGTAAAAAGTGCTCAGGCATCAGCATTGGATTTTCTTTATGCAGAAGTAGAGGGTGCGTCTTATAAGTTCACGAAGTTGGCCGATGCTGTGATCCCTCAGGCTACAACTATCACGACTGGCTCTAATTATGAAGCAGAAGTTTTCTTAGCGGCTTATGACGATCAAAACGTCCCTGAGATCAGATTAGGAAGACCAGGGGTTCGTTTCGATTCTACTAAAATGGAATTGACAGGAGAATATGACCTTCTTGAAATGGAGGGTGTTAAAGGAAAGATCAAATTACCAGCTGGTGGTTTAGGTAGTCAAAAACGAGAAGGGATGATCATATTCAAACCTGTTGGACAACCTGAAGTGATCACTCCGTTTAATTTAGATTATACAGTTGTCGCACCAACATTGGTTGTTTCACCAACAAAGATGAATGTATTCTATAGAGGAGTAGATAACCCTGTCAGTGTGGGTGTACCTGGTTTTACGGATAAGGATATAACAGCATCTTGTGAGGGATGTACCATCAACAAAGCATCTGACGGATACATTGTTAGAGTAAGTACGGGAAAAGAAGCGAAGATCTATGCCAATGCAAAACTGCCGGATGGTGGTTCCAAAAGACTTGGGCCTGCTACTTTTAGGATCAAATCTGTACCTGATCCTGTTCCTCAATTTGCCGGAAAAGGAGCGGCAGATGCAATTGTGAAAAAAGCTGAACTAACTGCAGCACAAGGTGTAGTTGCAAAAATGAAAGATTTTGAATTTGATCTGAAATTCACGGTTACACAATTCAAAATAGGAATGATCATTGGTGGACAATATGTAGAACAGACCTCAAAGTCCAACAGGGTTACTGATGATATGAAGACCATGATCAAAAAAGCCAAAAGAGGACAAAAAGTATTTATTGAGGGTATTAAAGCCAAAGGACCTGATGGAAAAATCAGAAACTTAGGAAGTCTGGCCTTCAAAGTAAATTAATATACGATGAAAAGAATAATCATTTCAGTACTGACCTTGATCTTTTGCATGCCGGTGTTCAACTCATTGGATGCTCAAAACGTACTTGATGGTCCTTATATTAAGGAACATACACTTACAAGAAAAGTTGTGCCTTACCCACACTTAAGGGAGGCTGATGTGATGTGGAGTAAAAGGATATGGCAGGTGATAGATCTCAGAGAAAAGATCAATCACCCTCTTTATTACCCTCTTGAAGAAATAAACAACAGAAAAAGTTTGTTCCTTTTGATCAAAGAAGCTCTTTTAACGGATGGTTCTATTACAGCGTATAGTACGGGAGCATTGGGGAATGATGATGAGTTCAAAGAGCCTATGTTGCCTTCTGAAGTAGAAGGCATTCTTTCCACAATTGATACTTCGTATACAGAAGATCTGGATACTGGAGAAATGGTAGAAGTTATCCAGCAAATTGAAGTAGAAACACAAGATGTAGTTCAGTACAAACTAAAAGAAGATTGGTTTTTCGATAAGCAACGTTCCGAAAGATATGTTAGGATCATCGGACTTGCACCAATGAGAGCCGTTTACGGAGAAGATGGTGAGTTCAGAAGCTACCAGGACATGTTTTGGTTGTACTTTCCAGAATGCCGATATGTCTTTTCTAACTATGATGTATTTAACAGACAAAACGATGCAGAAAGACGCTCCTTCGATGATATTTTTTGGAAGAGGCAATTTAATAGTTATGTTGTGAAAGAATCCAATGTTTATGGCGATCGAGCAATCATAGAATACGCAACTGGTATTGATGCTCTTTTGGAATCTGAAAGAATAAAAGAAGAACTTTTCATATTAGAACATGACCTCTGGTCATATTAAGATCTGATAAACTTGATATTAAAGGGAAATTCACTTGAATTTCCCTTTTTTTCGGTCATTTTTAATTTTCAATCGAAGAATTTCATTGATCCATCTTCATTTTTTCGTAACTCATAATGCAAATTGACCGTATATGTAATCGGTTTTAAGGAAAAAGTGAGAGTGATGAAAGAGAGAGTGAGCCGTTTAGAGCAGTGGGGAGATTTTGTGTTGTTGATAATGTTTTTTGTTTCAGCCGTTATAGTTGATAGACTGATAGAAGTTATTTGTTAGCGTAATAAAAAAATATTGGTCAATAAAAATGACTGAAGTCTCTTGAGATCCAGCAAGAGGCTTTTTTCGTTTTAATAGCCATAGTGCTTCAAACGCGAATCCTTATTCCGCCAGTCTTTGTCCACTTTCACATAAGTCTCCAAATAAACCTTCTTTCCAATAAAAGTTTCCATCTCCTTTCTAGAATCAATTCCTACGTGTTTAAGCTTGGTTCCTCCTTGCCCGATCAAAATGGATTTTTGACTGTCTCTACTCACCATTATCTCAGCTCTGATGCGTACAAGGTCTTTTTCTTCTTTATATTCAGTCACTATGACTTCGCAGGAATAGGGGATCTCTTTCTTATAGTGTAAGAATATCTTCTCCCTAATGATCTCAGACACAAAAAACCGCATTGGTTTATTCGTCATTTCATCCTTTGGAAAGAATGGAGGGTTATCAGGAAGTAGTTCTAAGATCCTGTCGTATAATTCCTTCAGATGAAAATTGTGTAAGGCACTGATCGGGTAGACCTCTGCCTTGGGAAATTTTTCTCGCCACAATGCGATCTTTTCTCCGACTCTCTTTTGATCGCTAAGATCAATTTTATTGATCAGGACTATTGTAGGCACCTCTAGCTTCTGGATCTTCTTGAAGATAGGTTTATAGTTCATTTCATTCTCAAAGACATCTGTGATCACGAGGAGGACGTCAGCATCCCGAAGAGCAGTCAACACATAACTATTCATTTGCTCATGGAGCTTATATGCAGGGTCAACTACGCCAGGAGTATCAGAGAAAATAATCTGATATTCTGGTTCATTTATAAATCCAAGTATCCTATGGCGCGTAGTTTGAGCTTTACTCGTGATTATGCTCAATTTCTCCCCTAGCATCGCATTCATCAATGTGGACTTTCCAACGTTTGGACTTCCTACTATATTTACAAACCCCGCTTTATGGGCCATTTAATAAATTTTTGTGTTCAAAGAAACAAAATATATATTTGCAGCCCCTTAGAAAGAAACACGAGTTAGAATTTTTGCTTGAACAGGTTCTAAAAAGTGTAAAGATATATCGCGGGGTGGAGCAGTTGGTAGCTCGTCGGGCTCATAACCCGAAGGTCGTCAGTTCGAGTCTGGCCCCCGCTACAAGTCAGAACCGCTAGAATTTTTCTAGCGGTTTTTTTGTACCTGATCACGATAACCCCTTTTCTTTTAATACGGATCAAAGTTTTTGGACAAAAAAAATCCTCAACCATGCGTATGTGCTGAGGACTTTTCATCTCTAAATATATTGCTATGAACAACAAATATAAAACTCTGATCTAATCAAAGATATTCCCATCAATGGTTATTATTTAAAATCTTTTATTCCTTGCATGATGACTATGACAGCAATGACCTGACTATCTCTGAAATGACTTTTCCATCCGCTTGTCCTGCCATTTTAGAGCTTGCCATCCCCATGATCTTTCCCATATCTGCCATGGATGAGGCTCCAGTATTAGCGATCAATTCTACAACAACACCTATTATCTGAGCCTCATCCAATTGCTTGGGTAAATATGTTTCCAATATTTCTGCCTGCGCTATTTCCTCTGAAGCGAGATCTTCCCTTCCCTGCTCCATATATATAGCTGCAGATTCCTTCCTCTGTTTATGAAGCTTAGTCATGATCTTTAGACCTACTTCCTCACTTACCTCTGAAGACCCATCTTTAGTAGCTTCAAGAAGTAATGCTGATTTAATTGCTCTCAAAGTGTTCAGCCTTACCTGCTCTTTAGCTAGCATTGCTGCCTTTATATCTGCATTGATCTTATCTCCTAAACTCATTAATCCACATTATCATGAAGAAATGAATTGTTTTCCTTGATCTGGATCTTTGGGTGTTCATCAGTTCCATCATTCGTAATGGATAGCCTGCTTATCTCAGACTCAGAAGAATGAGGGACTTTGTCTAAAGAAACGTTGTTCCTTTTATATGCTGGCACAGATTCCAAGTCCTGCAAACCAATCGGGTTTCTCATTTTCATAGTATTTTCCCTAATGCTTTTCATTCTCTGATCATTGATCTTTTGAATGTCCATTACTGAAGGTCTAGAAGGTTCCATTTCTGACCTTGCAGCAGGAGCAGGTGCTTCAAAAGCATCAAACGTCATTTGTTTATCTGACAGGTCTGCAGTAAGATCAAAGTACTGTTTTTGATCAGATGAAGCGGTTTCTTCTTGCTCCATTTCTGTCTCCCGTTCATTCTCAATAATGTCTTTATCTAAATTTGAAACTTTTCGAACTATAGGCTCTTCCAGATCAAGGTTATATTGTACTGGATCTAGGGGTTCATCCAATTCACTTTGGATCGGCACTTCGTCTATACTAGGCTCTGGGGTTTCTTCTCTAGTGAATAGAAAAGGCTCTTCTTCCTTTTCTTTCTGAATTTCTATAACATTATCTCCAGCAACTGGGTTTATTAAAGGCTTTTCTATTGGTTTTGTGATTATTACAGGCACATCTTCATCCAATTCCCTAACGATCCTTTCGGGCTCTATTTCATCTTCGAATCCGGTCATCGGCTCATTTCCGTCAAACCCTGTGGCGATCACAGTGATATTCACCTCATTCTCTAGCTTATCATCCTGTCCATAGCCCATGATCACTTCTGCTTGCTGACCTGCTTCTTTTTGAATGAAATCGGTGATCTCAGATAATTCGTCCATGGTAATGTCATCTTTGCCATGCGCTATGTTCAATAAGATATGCTTTGCTCCCTTTATATCATTCTCATTTAGCAATGGTGACTCCAATGCTTGTTTGACAGCCTTCATGGCTCTCTCATCACCTTCTGCAGTGCCAGAGCCCATTATGGCCACACCACTATCTTTCATGATAGTATTCACATCATTCATATCAACATTGATGTATCCAATAGTTGAAATAACATCTGCAATTCCTTTAGCTGCTGTCGTCAAAATACCATCCGATTCTGCAAAAGCCTTGGTCACCGTTAAGTTCCCACAAACTTCACGCAACTTGTCATTCTTAATGACCAAAAGGGTATCAACAGAATTCTTCATTTCCTGGAGACCAGCTTCTGCAAGACTTTTTCTTCTTGGCCCTTCAAATGAAAATGGAATGGTGACGATACCTACTGTTAAGATGCCCATTTCCTTAGCTGCCTGTGCGATCACAGGAGCAGCTCCGGTGCCCGTTCCACCGCCCATTCCAGCAGTAATGAAAACCATGGTAGTACGGTTCTGCAAGATCTCCTTGATCTCATCAATACTCTCAATAGCCGCATTCCTTCCAACTGAAGGAATTGAACCAGCTCCTCGACCTTCCGTCAATGTAGTTCCTATCTGGATGCGATTTGGAACTTGCATTTTATCCAAGTGTTGTGCATCAGTGTTGCAAACTATGAAGTCCACACCTTTTATTCCAAGGCCGTACATGTGGTTCACAGCATTACTTCCTCCACCTCCCACACCCAAAACTTTTATTATGGATGCCTTTTCTTGTGGTAATTCAAATTCTATGGGCATATCTTAAATTTTAGTATTCTTAATTAATCGTGATCTTCTGTCATGAAGTCCTCTGCTCCTTGCAGAATTCTTGAGAACAATCCAGAGATCGGCTTTTTTGCTCGTTTCTTTCTTTTTTCCGGCTCAGCCATTTTTTCTAGTCGCTCAAACCCTTTGATGACCAATCCAACGGCTGTACTGTACATTGGGCTCGTTACATCTTCTGAATTCACTGCGCCTAAATGTTCATTTGGATATCCAATTCTTGTTTCCATTCCAGTTTTAAAAGCAAAGAGCTGTGGCAAGTATCTCAACTGAGACCCTCCTCCTGTCACTACAATTCCGCCAATTAATTGCTTTTCAAAACCTGAGTTCTTTATCTCATAATGAACAAAGTCGATGATCTCAGCCATTCTGGCATTGATTATCGCAGAAAGGTTCCTAACAGATATTTCTTTTGATGGACGACCGCTTAATCCAGGAATGCAGACGATCTCATTTTCTTGCTTATCCATTGGCATAGCCGTACCGAATTTAACTTTCAGTTGCTCTGCATGCTTTTTCATGATCGTGCAGCCAGTTTTAATGTCGTTCGTTATAATATTACCTCCAAATGGTATAACTGCAGTATGACGAATGATCCCATCATGGAAAATGGCTATGTCAGTTGTCCCTCCTCCTATGTCTACCAAAACCACTCCGGCTTCTTTTTCTTCACTGCTAAGAACAGAAGCAGCTGAAGCCAATGGCTCAAGCATGAGATCAGCCACTGCGAGATCTGCCTTACCCACACATCTATGGATATTCCTTATTGCATTAACGTGTCCTGTAATAATATGAAAGTCAGCCTCGATCTTAACACCAGCATGGCCTATAGGTTCTTTAATTCCTGTTTCATCATCTATGATATATTCTTGAGGCAAAACATCTATGATCTCTTCTCCAGGAGGTAAAGCAAGTTTCTCTGCATCTCTAACTAAGGAATCCAGGTCGAACTGGTCTATCTCGCTTTCATTGTTATCTCTCATTTTCATTCCGCGATGCTGAAGACTCTTTATGTGTTGTCCTGCCACACCCACATTCACGCTATGGATCTCTACCCCAGATACCTGTATCGCTTCTTCAACAGCTGCATTGATGGAATCAACCGTTTGTTGAATATTGGAAACAATACCTCTATTCACACCTATGGATTCTGATCTTCCCATTCCGAGGATCTCGATCTTACCCTGTTCATTCTTTCGACCGACAATGCATGCGATCTTTGTTGTTCCAATATCTAAACCAACTACAAACTCTGACATATTCTTATTTTTTTGTACATACTATTTGATCCTTATACTTCACATTAAGAACTTTATAAGCGTTCCAATTTCTATGCTCACTCATCGTCTGATAAAAATTCCATAGTTTCTCAAACTTAGAGGATAGATCCGTTGCTTTTCCTAATAATATTTTATGATTTCCAACTCTGGGTGTTAATTCTATTTCACCTAGATCATTGAGGTGTACTTGCACGATCTGACTACTCCAAAATGGCTCGTTATTGATCTTTTGCACCAATCTATATAGCTGTTCTTTTTGACTAAGTTCAGACTGTTCTTCCATTTCAAGAAGGTCGATCCCCTTTTCAGAGGTGATGGCCAAAACCCTTGCCGAATACAAGTTTGAAAGGTCCATTCTATTACCTTTATCGTCCATATAAAATGAACTACCATTTGGATTGAAAACCCTTGCTATTGGCTGCTTCTGTTCGATCTTTATATGAAGGTCACCCATTAGATCGGAATAGACTTTTGATGTCCTTACATGAGATAGGTCATTGACTTTCGATTCTATTTCATCAACCGGTATTTCAGTTATTAATTGACCTCTTACACGATAGGAATTGTCAATCAAAAAATTCTCGATATAAGACTCATTGATCAACGGATAACCGCTTACATTGTTCACATGAATGAATATTTCATTGCACCTTTTTTCCTTGAAACTCGCAGTTGTAAAGCTTAAAAGGGTGAAAAAACCCGAAAAAAGCAATATCCAAAGTGAAATTCTAAGTGCTCTTTTCATCTTGTTCTTTTATTAATTCGTGAATAGACAACAACCCTTTTTTTAGCGGTTCTACCATCCTATCTATATCTCCGGCTCCCAAACTAAGCACAACTTCATGTGGCCTTTCTAATACATCATTTATCAGATCTTCCTTCGATACCAATTGTTTTTTTTTCAGCTCAATTTTCTCTAACAAGACAGCAGAATTTATTCCTATTATCGGTATTTCCCGAGCAGGATATATATCCATTAAGTAGAGTTGGTCGACTTTTGACAATGATCGAGCAAAGCCATCCATGAAATCCCTTGTGCGAGAAAATAAATGAGGCTGAAATATTACTGTGATCTTCTTTTCTGGATAAAGGTCTCTTACAGCCCCTATACATGCATCCAATTCACCCGGATGATGTGCATAATCATCTATATAAACCAGATCATCTTTTTGGATATGATATTCAAATCTCCTTTTAATGCCGCTAAAACTTTCTAGAGCAGTCTTTATTTGGCTCGCCTCAACGCCCAATCGATCCGCAACAATAGAAGCTCCTAAGGCATTAAGCGCATTGTACTTGCCAGGCAACTTGAACTGTACTTCTTGGATATTTGTAGGACCTATATTCAGATCAAAAAACGAATTGTGGTTTTTGTAACGTAGATTCCTAACGCAATTCTCACCCTCTTCATATGCATAAGTAACGTATGACAATCCCTCTTTTTCAATAAGTGGAACAGACCCGCATTTTACGACCATTCCATTAGAAGAAGTCAGTTCTGAAAATTCTTGGAATACTTGGATGAATGTTTCTTCTTCTCCATAGACATCTAAATGATCTGCTTCAACAGAAGTTATCAGGCTTATATGGGGGTCTAACTTTAAGAAAGAACGATCAAATTCATCTGCCTCCACAACTGCGAGTTCACTTTCTTCATTCTCTATATAATTCGAACTGAAGTTATTGGCTATACCCCCTAAGAATGCATTGCACCCAATACTTTCATTCAAAATATGAGCAAGAATGCTCGAAGTAGTGGTTTTTCCGTGCGTGCCAGCAACCGCAAGTATCTTAAAGCCTTTCAAGATCCTTTGGAGCAGATCTGATCTTTTAACCACCTCATGACCATTGTCTAGAAAATAACTCAGGATATTATGATCTCTTGGAATTGCGGGAGTATAAATCACTGTTGTCCTTTCCTTTCCGGCATCAAGAAAATTCTGGTCGATCTTTTCTGTTTCATCGACATATATGATCCTTGCACCCTTGCTTTCAAGTTCCTTTGTGATCTTAGAACTCACCCGGTCATAGCCATAAACCTGAATGTTTTTCGAAAGCATGTAAAATGCAATTGCACTCATACCAATTCCCCCTATACCAACAAAAAAAACGCTATTGATATCCAGTCCCTTCATTCTACGATCAATTCAAATATTTCTTTCGCTATCTTTTCTGCTGCATTCGCTTTAGCCACAGAAGCTGTATTCTCAGCCATCTGCTCTAATTTCTTAAAGTCATTAACCAAAGCAATAGCCTTTTCGATCAGTGTCTCTTTTGCTTCATTATCCTTCACCAATTCTGCAGCTCCCTTATTGACCAAGTTCATCGCATTCTTAGTTTGATGATCTTCAGAAACATTAGGCGAAGGGACAAGGATAGCCGGCATTTTCACTAAGCTAAGCTCAGAAATAGACATAGCACCAGCCCTAGATATTGTAAGGTCTGCAGCTGCATAGGCAAGATCCATATCCCTTAAAAATTCATGAACCTTAATGTTCTCACATGCGAATTGATCAGCCTTTTCCTTGGCACTATTGTAGTAATATGTTCCCGTTTGCCAGATTACTTGAACACCACTCGCCCTTATCTTTTCAAAAGAATTCTGGACACTTTCATTCAAGGTCCTTGCTCCTAAACTTCCACCAACGATCAATATGGTTTTTTTAGTTGGATCAAGCCCAAAGTGTTTTTGTGCCCTTTCCTTTTTTCCTGAGAGATCAATTACAACACTCCTAACAGGATTGCCTGTAAGAACAAGCTTATCCTTTGGAAAGAATTTTTCCATTCCGTCAAAGGCTACACATATCTTTTTTGCTTTTTTTGCCAGTATTCTATTGGTGATCCCGGGATAAGAATTCTGCTCTTGAATAACTGTTGGTATACCTTTTTGAGCTGCAACTCTTAATAGTGGACCACTTGCATATCCACCAACACCAACTGCAACATGAGGAGAAAATCTTTTGATTATCCCTCTTGCTTTGAACAAACTTTGCAGCAGTTTAAATGGAACCAATAAGTTCTTGAGTGTCAGTTTTCTTTGAATACCGGCAATGTTCAAGCCCTCGATCCTGTAACCTGCTTCTGGAACTTTCTTCATTTCCATTTTGCCCAAAGCACCTACAAATAATATTTCGGCTTTTGAATTCAATTTTTTTATTGCATCTGCAATTGCAATGGCCGGAAAAATATGCCCGCCAGTTCCGCCACCACTTATAATGACCCTAGGCGAATGCAACTTCATGCTTTATCACAGAAACGCTTTGTTCTTGACTCTCTCTTGCCACACATTGAATGAGACCCAATGCAAGACATGTAAACCAAATGGATGTCCCCCCCATACTAACAAGAGGTAAAGGTTGACCTGTAACGGGTATTAGATTTACCGCCACTGCCATGTTTACCAAAGCCTGAAATATGATCATGAATCCTAGACCTATCACTGCAAAGCCGGCAAATTTGGAATTCGCCCTCCGCGCGATCCTCATGGTCCGTATGAACAAGACAACATAGAGGAACAAGATCCCAATGCCCCCAAGTATAGAACCGTACTCTTCAATGATGAAAGCATAGATCATGTCTGAATAAGAATGCGGCAAGTAATTCCTTGAAGTTGCTTTTCCGGGCAAGGCCGGCATTACTCCTCCTGAGATAATGGCCATTTTCGCCCTTTCAACCTGATAATTCTCTGCACCTTCGCCACTTTTAAAGTCAACTATTCTTTCTACCCAAGTGCTTAATCTTGGCAAAGCTTCCGGAGCTACTTTTGACAATGCCACCATTCCACTGAAAGCTATAACGGCAGCTAGCACCATAAGTGACATATGACTTATCCGAACACCTGCAATGAACAACAGAATAAAACATGTCAAGAAAAGCAAAGCTGCGGTAGAGAAATTGGCCGGAAGTATTAGTAAACAAATAATACCTATTGGTGCTAAAATGGGTAACACGCCCAATTTGAAATTCCGGATATTCTCTTGATTTCTAGTTACTAAGCGTGCAACATATAAAACCAGCGCGATCTTAGCGAGATCAGAAGTCTGAAAACTTTGATTAACAATGGGAATGGTGATCCACCGTTTTGCATCATTGATATCATTACCAACTAACAAAGTCACAACCAGCAATATACCGGCCAAAACGACCAAGAGTAGTGATAAACGATAGACATATTTAAACCTGATCTTGGAAACATAGAACATGATGGCAAGACCGATCACGAGCATCGTTCCATGTCTGAAAAGATAATACAAGGTATTCCCATCCCTGGTTCTCATTGCTAAGGATGATATGGAACTGTAGACCGCAAGTAGCGAGAATAGACAGAGAAAAAAAGTGACGATCCAGAGAATGCGATCCCCTTTCAGATATTTAAATACGGTATTCAATTTATCCCAGAGTTCCTACTTTCTGCTTAAATGCTACACCCATTTCAACATAGTTGTTGTACTCCGGAGGTGGAGGGCACGATGGAGAAAACAATACACAGTCTCCTTTAGACGCAAGTCCTTTTGCTTCCTGGATCGCTTCATCAAGCGAACTCGTTTGAACGATCACATCTACCAATGGCTTCAATTCTTTTTTGATGTCCTCGGCACTGTCGCCCATAATAACAATAGACTTCACTTTGTACTCTACCATTTTATTCAATAGCATAAAATCTCTATCGTGCGGAGTAGAATTCACGATCCACACTACTGGCCTCTTGAGACATCTTATTGAATCTTTTGTTGTGATAAGATTGGTCGCTTTAGAATCGTTGATGTACAATACACCGTTCAACTCTGAAACCTCTTCCAATCTATGTTCGGTGCTTTTAAGTTCTTTGATAAGTTTTTCTCTCGCATCTAATAGTTTGTCCGACAAACTTTGCTTTCCCCTATGGATGGTGAATACTTTATTTTCCATTTTAGCTTGATTATTTATATTCCTAATGCTGTTTTAAATGCCTCTCCACGAGAGAGGTAATTTCCAAATTTGTTGTTATTTGGCATTGCTGGTGAGTATAGAACGCAAGAACCTTTGTGCGCCATTTCTTTTGCTAGTGAAATAGCTTCCTCCATATTGCTGGCTTCTGCTACAAGATCTGTCAGCAACATTAACTCTTCAACAGTTGTACTTCTGTTCTGCCCTATTACTATAATTGATTGTACACCATCTAAGATCAGTTTATCCAGATCAGCAAATGTTCTCACATACTCTCCACTTTCAAGTATCCAAACTATCGGTTTTGAGATAAGGTCTAATGCATAGGCAGTAGACTCCAAGTCAGAAGACTTTGCATCGTTTACATACTCAACTCCGTCAATTTCAGCCACTACTTCAAGCCTGTGAGAGTTGTCAAGTATCTGTTTTAGATCACTTTTTCTTTTCTCGAGCATTTTCTCAGAGAAGCCCGAAATGTCATTGTCCTTTAAGATCTCTATGTCTGTGTTCATATAATTTAGCGTTGATATATTAAAAAAATTACAAGGCTCTTACAGCAGCTTTGAATTGATGACCGCGGTCTTCGTAGTTCTCAAATAGGTCAAAACTGGCGCAAGCAGGTGACAGCAATACTGTGTCTCCTGGTCTTCCCACTAATTTGGCTAATTGAACGGCTTGATCTACAGAGGTGGTTTCTTGAATATCAACTACCTGATCTTTAAAAGCTGAAATGATCTTTTTATTGTTTTTTCCAAGACAAATGATCGCTTTTACTTTGTCTTTCACAAGGTCAGATAGATCGGCATATTTATTTCCCTTGTCCACTCCACCCGCTATCCAAACGATGTCGCCTTCTACAGAATCCAATGCATACCACACAGAATTTACATTCGTTGCTTTGGAGTCATTTATAAAATCTATACCATCGACATTTGCAACGTGCTCTAGACGGTGCTCAATTCCTTTAAAGCTTACTAGGCTGTCTCTGATATCCTTATTAGATATCTGTAAGACTCGGGATGCAACGGCTGATGCCATTGAGTTGTAGGCGTTGTGTTTTCCTTTTAAGGCTAATTCGTAAATTGACATACTTAATGAGTTATGGTTTATATTAATGTTTAGTAGATCCTTTTCTATCCAAGCGCCTTCTTCCAATTTTGTCTTAATTGAGAATGGGACCATCTGCGCTTTTATATTTTTATCCTTGATCATTTTTCGAATGATCTTGTCGTCATAGTTATAGATGAAGTAGTCGTCTTGATCCTGGTTCATGGTGATCCTGAACTTTGACTCTGCATAATTCTCTAGCTTGTTCTCATACCTGTTCAAATGATCTGGAGTGATATTGAGCAACACCGCCACCTTTGGTTTGAATGTGTCTATACCGTCCAACTGAAAGCTGCTGAGTTCCAGAATGTAATAGTCATGATCATTCTCTGCTACTTGTTTTGCAAGGCTAAAACCGACATTACCAGCCATTCCCACATCCACTCCAGCTTTTTCAAACATGGAATAAGTAAGGTTTGTGGTAGTGGTTTTACCATTGCTCCCTGTTATAGCTACGATGGTTGAATTCGTATGTTGATATGCAAATTCAATTTCCGAAACAACCTTAACATCAGCTTCTTTAAGCTTAATTATCAAGTCTGCCGTCTCCGGTATTCCAGGGCTTTTAACTACCAGATCAGAGACCATTATCTCTTTCTCACTGTGACCGTTTTCTTCCCAACTGATATCAAAATGTGAAAGAACTTGTTTGTATTTGTCAGCTATCTGACCGCTATCTGATAACCATACTTCATATTTATTCTTAGTGGCCAAAATTGCCGCTCCAACACCGCTTTCTCCTGCACCCAAAACAGCAACTTTCATCTTATCTTAAGTGTTACGATGGATATAACCGCGAGCATTACTCCTATGATCCAAAACCTTGCTACGATCTTGGATTCATGCATTCCCAATACTTGATAGTGATGATGTAGAGGTGCCATTTTGAAGATCCTCTTCCCTTCTCCGAATTTCTTTTTGGTGTATTTGAAATATGCCACCTGTGCCATTACAGAGAAATTTTCGATAAGGAAGATCCCGCATATGATAGGGATCAATAATTCTTTTCTGATGATGATCGCAAAGACAGCGATGATCCCACCCAAGGCAAGACTTCCAGTATCGCCCATGAAGACTTTTGCCGGATATGCGTTATGCCATAAAAAACCAATACATGCGCCAACAAAAGCACTGACGAACACAACTGTTTCGCCTGCGTTTGGCAAGTACATAATGTCCAGATAGTCGGCAAAAATGGTGTTACCAGATACATATGCGAAAATGGCCAATGCTATCCCTATGATAGCCGAAACCCCAGTTGCCAAGCCGTCTAACCCATCGGTCATATTAGCTCCATTGCTAACGAATGTGACAACGAAAATGACCATAGGAATAAACACTATCCAGGCATTTTCATCTGCTTTCTCTTTTAGAAAAAAGAGAATATTTGCATAATCGAATTCATTGTTCTTGATAAAAGGAAGTGTTGTTTTCGTTGACTTCTGTTCCTTCCATATATAACCATCTCCATCAGTATCCAGTGCGATCTCTGCTGGCGTTACCGGAACTTTTTCCTTCATTGTAAAATCCGGATGGAAGAAAAGTGCAGCACCTACAATGAGCCCCACTCCCACTTGGCCTACGATCTTGAATTTACCTGCTAGTCCCTTTTTGTTCTTCTTGAATACCTTGATGTAATCATCTATAAATCCAATAACTCCCAGAAATACTGTGGTGAACAAGAGAATGATCACATAGAAATTAGTTAGGTCTGCCAGCAAAAGAACTGGAATAAGGATGGCCCCAAGAATGATCAGGCCTCCCATTGTTGGAGTTCCTGCTTTTTCATTCTGACCTTTTAATCCAAGGTCTCGTATCGATTCCCCGATCTGTTTTTTGCGAAGCAGGCCGATCAATTTATTACCCAACAACATACTGATCACCAAAGCGATCATAACTGATGCACCTGAACGAAAAGAGATGTATTGAAACAATCCTGCACCAGGCGTATCAAAGGCATTCTCGAGATATTCAAACAAGTGATACAACATTATTTCTCCATTAGTTTTAAAGTTTCTTGCACGATCTGATAATCATCGAATGGATACTTGACACCTTGTATCTCTTGATATTTCTCGTGCCCCTTTCCTGCGATCAGTAGGATATCTCCAGCAACTGCCATATCAACAGCAGCCTTTATCGCTTCTCTTCTATCTTTTATAGTGAGTGTCTTTTTGAAATGAGCTCCATCGACACCACTATTGATGTCCTTTAGGATCGCATCTGGATCCTCATTTCTTGGATTGTCTGATGTAAAAATGACCTTGTCCGAATATTCACAAGCGATCTTTGCCATTACAGGCCGCTTTGATCTATCTCTATTACCTCCGCATCCGACTACAGTGATCACTTTTTCATTTCCGGTACTGATGTCCAATATAGTTTTGAGGACATTCTTTAGCGCATCAGGTGTATGAGCATAGTCTACAATTGCGGAAATATTCTTTTCTGTACGAATGTGCTGGAATCGACCTTCTACAGGTTCTAACGCACTTATCTGAGTGAGCACCTCTAATTTGTCTTTCCCAAGGGCAATTGCAGTAGCATATACCGCTAATAAGTTGTAGGTATTAAAGCTGCCTATCAGTTTCGTGTAGAGATCGTTCCCATCAATTAGAATATGGATCCCATTGAATTGGTTCTCAATGATCTTTGCCCTGTGATCAGCAAAGGATTTAACTGCAAAAGTCTCTTTTTTTGCTTTGCAATTCTGTACCATGATCTCCGAGTGAGAATCATCGTGATTTACAATAGCGACCGCATCCTCTGGCAAAGCGTCAAAGAAAATTTTCTTTGCTTTGATGTATTCATCGAATGTTTTATGGTAGTCTAAATGATCGTGAGTTATGTTGGTGAAAATGCCAATATTGAATTCGATGCCTGTAACTCTATGTTGCACCAATGCATGAGAACTGACTTCCATAAAACAATACTCTACACCTTCTTGCACCATTTCGTCCAACAGTTTATTTAAACTGAGCACATCCGGAGTAGTATGTGTAGCGGGGATCTCTTTGTCACCTATCTTGTTTACCACAGTGCTCAACAATGCTGTCTTATGACCCAACGCGGTGAATAATTGCCATAGCAATGTTGCAACTGTTGTTTTTCCGTTGGTTCCCGTAATTCCAATAAGCTTCAATTTGCTTGATGGGTGATCGTAAAAATTACCCGAGATGTGTGCCAAGGCTATAGCAGCATCCTCCACTTTTACATAAGTGATACCACCATGAAGTGTTTCAGGTAATACTTCACAAACGATCGCAATGGCACCCGATGAAAGAGCAGACCTTATATACTCATGACCATCAGTTTGTATGCCCTTAATTGCAACGAACAAGCTGTATCCAACAACTTCTCTGGAATCGAAATGCACTGATTCGATAGCTACATTTGTTGGACCTATGACATCATTCAATCCTGCCTTATACAATATGTCCTTCAGCAGTTTCATTGAGCGAGTGAAAGAGATATTTGGTCATTTATATCGAAGGATGTGCCCTTTTTTAAGGACTGCTTTTTCACGACCCCATTTCCATTGTATTGGACTACAAGCCCCATATTTTCAAGTAAAGGCACAGCATCCATTATTGCCATTCCCGTTACGTTTGGCACCCTTTTATCGATGGTTTTCAGCGGGCTTATGTTTATTCCATCGTCCGTCCTCTTTGTTGCAACCCAATCATTTTCAGAATTGATCTCGTTCGTTTGAATTTTGAGGTCTGTGCATACTTTATGAATATCTTGAGCATAACCACTTAAAGAGACCGGTCCTTTTCTTTCGATCTCCTTTTGGGCCAAGTCGATCATAAAATTCTTTGCATAGAATTTTTCAGCTATCTCTAGAAATACTGGCCCGGCAACTCTATTTCCATAGTATAGTCCTTTAGTAGGATTATTGACCAATACAATACACGAATACTTAGGATCGTCCGAAGGAAAATATCCAACAAATGAGGCTTGATACTTTTTAGCCCTTGAACTCGAATTCTTATAAGACCCATCTACCGCCACTTGAGCAGTTCCTGTTTTACCAGAGATCTCAAAATGAGGTGACCTTAAGTTTGTTGCAGTCCCATTTTCAACCACTCCCTTTAGAAGGGCCTTTGCCTCTTCTAAAGTACTTTCGGAAAGAAAATCTTTGTTAATTACAATTGGACCTGCATCATGAAGGACTTCTCCATTTCGCTTGATCTGCTTAACCAATTGAGGCTTTACCATAACCCCGTTATTTGCTATTGCATTGTAAAATGTAAGTGTCTGAAGAGGCGTCAATGTAAGTTCATATCCAATGGACATCCATGGTAGAGTTACACCAGACCAATAACCATTCTTATCATCAGGCGTTTTTATATATGGCTTTGGCTCACCGGGAATACAAATTCCCGTTTTTTGGTCTAGACCAAACCTTCTGAGAAGATCAACAAAAGCAGCTTTATCATTTTTGAAAGCATCATCAACTATCCTAGAAATTCCAACGTTTGAGGACAATTCAAACGCTCGTTGAACAGAGATCTTTCCATATCCCTTATCATTCGAATCCTTCATGATGCGGTTGTGAAATCTGTGCCTCCCCTTTTTAGTATCCACAATGGTATTCACAGATGTCTTCCCAGCTTCAAGAGCTGCTAGTATTGCAGGCAATTTGAATGTCGAACCCGGTTCGGTTGCAGTGCCCACGGCATGATTCAACTTTTCCCTATACTGACCATCTTCGCATTTATCCAGATTTACAATTCCTTTAATGAAACCAGTTTCAACTTCCATGAAAATGGCACAGCCTAGATCTGCATCATGCTCTACCATTTTCTTTTTCAGTGCATTTTGCAGAATGTCTTGCACATTAATATCTATAGTTGTATAAATGTCCGCTCCATCGATCGCTTCGAGCTCATCGGAATCATTCAAAGGCATCCAATCTCCACTTGCGATCTTTCGCTCTAACCTCTCTCCCTTTCTGCCACTCAACAAACTATCGAATGCTAACTCGAGACCATAGATCCCTTTTTGTTTTCCAAAGCTGTACTTACCTACGGTCCTTCTTGCTTTTTCACCAAATGGATTCTCGCGGGTAACTTTCTTCTCGAATCGCACACCACCTTTGTAAGGGCTCAATTCTGCTAAGGGAAATTGCTTCACTTTCTGAAGTTCTTTGTAATTCACATTTCGTGTGAGCAACTGGTATCGTTTCCCATCCCTCCTATATTTCTTGAAGTTGTTCAACCAAGAAGAAGGAGAACCACCAAAAGAGGCCGACATATTCTCGGCAAAAGGCCCTATATTCTCATTGAACCTTTTGTCGGTGAGCCCATCTGCCTTGAAATCCATTCTAATATCATAAATGGGCAAAGTGGTAGCAAGAAGACTTCCATCGGCAGAATAGATATTGCCTCTATCTGCATTGACCTCCGTATAACGAGTATACCTTTCTGTTCTTTCCTCAACTTCTGGAGGAGCCGTGATCTGAATATGAAAGAGGCGATATGCAACGGCTATGGAAATGCCAAATATGAAAATGCCAGTAAGTGTTAGCCTAAGTATTGTGCTCTTCTCAAGGTTCATTCTTTATCTGAAGCTGTTTGAGAGATGATCACTGGGGGCTCCGTTGTCTCATTGAGTCCCATTTCCTTGATGGTTTGTGCTACTGACGATTGCTGCCGTAGGCTATCCAATTCTGAACGCCAAGTGAGATGCTCGGATTTTACATCCTTCATTTTCGCTTCAAGAACATTCAGGTCTTTTACAGATCGCTCTGTATAGTAACCGTAGGTGATGTAACAAACCATCATTAGTGTTAGAAAAGCTGCAAAAGGCAAGAACTGAACTACCTTTTCCTTACCAAGAAAGCTTCCATTGACAACGTCAATGACCTTCTTGAAAAAAGCTGGCATCTTAATTTTCTTTCTTTCCTTTTTTAGTTTGTTCATCTGTTCTTTCTCCTATTCTTAACCGAGCACTTCTCGCTCTTGGGTTTTCTTCAATTTCTTTTTCTGATGGTTTAGTGGCTTTTGCAGAAATGGGCTTGAACGGCCTTATGTCCTTTCCAAAAAAGTCTTTTTCGATCTTCCCTTCGAAATTCCCTGACCTGATGAATCGCTTCACCATTCTATCTTCTAGCGAATGATAAGAGATGACCACTAAGCGACCACCCTCATTCAGAACATCAACACTTTGCTCTAAAAGATCCTCAAGCGCTCCCATTTCATCATTCACTTCTATCCTTATCGCTTGAAAAGCTTTAGACAAATACTGACTTTGTTTTTTTTGTGGAGCACATTGAAGACAGACCTCTTTAAAGTCCTCGGTCGTAGAGATCTCTTTTTGCCCTCTGTTCCTTATCACCGCCTCGCTTAACTTTCCGGGATTATTAACCTCACCATACACTCGAAACATTCGCGCTAATTCTTCAAATGAATATATCTGCAACACTTCTTTTGCAGAACGACCAACCGACCGATCCATTCTCATATCTAGAGGACCATTTTGCTTAAAAGCGAAACCCCTTTTTCCTTCATCCAATTGATGACCGGAAACTCCTAAGTCAGCCAATATTCCATCTACTTTAGAAATTCCGAGAGACTTTAAGTTCCGCTTCAGAAATCTGAAATTTTGCTGAACCAGTGAAAGGCGTTCGTCTTTGATCAAATTTCTCTTAGCATCTACATCCTGATCGAATGCTATGAGCCTACCCTCTTTCAATTGTTCAAGGATAAGAGCGCTGTGCCCGCCCCCTCCATAGGTGACATCAACATAAGTTCCCCCAGGTTTTAGATCTAAGCCACTAATACTATCATGTAAAAGAACGGGTGTATGATAGCGATCACTCACTGTCATCAAAATTGCCTTGACCAAATATCTCTTCTGCTAAAGCCTCTGTGTTCAAGTCTGCCTTGAGAGCTTTCTCGTAGGCTTTAGAATTCCACACTTCTATCTGGTCACCATTTGCAATTAATTTTAGATCCTTTTTGATCCCGGCATATTTCAGCAGAGACCCATTCACCAAAACTCTCCCTTGCCCATCTAATTCCAGTTTCACTGCGTTTGCGGTGAACTGCCTGATGAAGTCGCGATTTTTCTTAATGAATGTGTTCAGTTTGTTGAGTCGTGAGTTGTTTTTCTTCCATACACACCATGGATAAATGACCAATGACTTTTCATAGAGATCCCTATTGATCACAAAGCCTTCATGGATCACATCTTTCAATTGATCCTTCAAGCCCTTTGGCACGAGCAGCCTGCCTTTGGCATCGATCTTACAATCATATGTTCCGAGGAGATCTAGCAAGGTTTTGTTCGTTGTATTGGAAAAAATTAGTGATCAAATATACCACTTTTTCCCACTTACTTCCATTTTTTACCACTTTGTTGAAAACTTTGAACGAGAACCGTCTTATTAATATTGTTTTTGAGCATTTAGAATTTCAACAAGAATTATTTAATAGCACTCTCTATACCTTAATTTGATTGAGATATAGACATTTTGCTTATTGATGATCTCAGAATAAAATGAGCCCATCTACATACAGGAGAAAGGTGGTAATGGGCCCACCCAAACAGGTTTATTAGCTCTGTTTTCTATTTTTTTTACATTTGACCTAATGCGCGACCAACTAATAGAAGAAGGAAAATTCAAATACATTGAGCAAGGTGAAGGACCTGTGATCATAGTACTACATGGGCTATTTGGAGCTCTGAGCAATTTCAAAGATGTCTTTGACACCTTCACGGGAAGGTATAAGGTTGTGATCCCCTTACTTCCCATCTATGACTTACCTCTTTTGAAGTGTAACGTCAAAAACCTTGCAAAGTTCTTGCACGAATTCATAGAGCACAAAAGTTTTAACAAGGTAAATCTATTAGGGAATTCTCTTGGAGGACATGTTGCTCTGGTCCATTCTGCAGCGCATCCAGAGAAAATTAATACTGTTACGCTTACTGGTAGTTCTGGTTTATATGAGAATGCATTTGGAGGCTCTTTCCCGAGAAGAGAAGACAAGAAATATCTCAGAGAAAAGATAGCTCTTACTTTTTATGACCCAGATATTGTTACTGATGAACTAGTTGATGAATGTCACGAGGCCGTAAATGACCGTAATAAAGTATTGCGCATTCTGTCTATTGCTAAATCTGCTATAAGACATAACATGGCTTCTGAGCTTCCAAATTATAAAATGCCGTTTTGTCTTATTTGGGGTAAAAATGATACGATCACTCCACCTGAGGTAGCTGAAGAATTTCACTCTAAATTGCCTGAGTCCAACCTTTATTGGATAGATAAGTGTGGGCACGCTCCAATGATGGAGCATCCAAAAACCTTCAATGATCTCTTGTTGAAGTGGTACACTGATAGAAATATTTGACATTTAAAGCAAATGAAAATACGCTCTGCAAAATTCGTGATGAGCAATAAAGACATTTCAAAATGTCCTGAGCCGAATTTACCTGAATATGCCTTTATAGGGAGGAGCAACGTTGGCAAATCCTCTTTGATCAACATGCTCTTCGATAGAAAAAGTTTGGCCAAAATTTCAGGAACCCCAGGCAAAACTAGGTTGGTCAATCATTTTTTGATCAATGAAGAATGGTACTTGGTTGACTTGCCAGGCTATGGTTATGCAAAGATCTCAAAAAAAGACAGGGCAAGCTGGAAGATCATGATCAATACCTATTTAAAAAACAGGCCAAATTTAATGTCTGTTTTTGTTTTGATCGATAGTAGGCTCGAAGCGCAAAAAATTGATCTTGAATTCATGGAATGGCTTGGGAAAAATGGAATTCCTTTCGCCATCATTTTCACAAAGATCGACAAACTGAACAGTGGAGTTCTGAATAAAAACAAAAAAGCCTACCAAAAAGAAATGCTTAAGACCTGGGAATTTCTACCTCCCATGTTTGAATCGTCAGCTCAAAAATCTTATGGAAAAGAGCATATCCTTAAATATATCGAGGAAGTAAACCATATGTATTAGAAATAGAAAACCCGGTAAAATAAATTTTACCGGGTAAACCAAATACGGGAACTATATTGGTTTGATTAAACTTAAAAGTCTTGATCAATAAGCCGACAATTATAGTAAACTATATCAGTTTATTAATAGATCGATACAGTATAATTTTAACTGTTTAGGAAAGGAATTAGGTGGTGAAAATAGTCTAGAGAAAACTTTAATAATTCTTACGAATAAAGTCTGTTGTTGTTCACTAGATCTGCATTTGTTTTTTCAAGTCCTCACAGAACATTCTTACACCTTCAGCAGTGTGACTGTCATCCGTGGCGCGCTCATATGAATCGGTCAACGTTAAAATAGTTTGATGAAAAAACTGCTTCATTTCATCTTGCGACATCTCCTTATTCCATAGGTCGATCCTCAATGTGTTTTCTTGGCCTTCGTCCCATATGGAGACTGAAATTGCTTTTGCGACTCCACTTCCATCATCTCCAGCTGCCCATTGGATCTTTTCAGGAACCTTATTCTCATCCATTTCTATGTCGAATGTGATCTGCGATCTGCTCATCTCTTTTATTTATTTGGCTTATAATTTTTTAATATCAGCATATCTGGTGTCTTGTATAGTAATTCTGGCAGTTTCTTGCCTTCATTCTTTTCCATATGATCCTTCACGATCTGTTTTCCCAAAAACAATGAGATCATACCTGGAGACTCCTTCGGGAATCCTTGAGTAAATGGCCCGAAACCCGTAAAACGTTCGATCTGTTTAAGGTTCGTTGAATAAACCAGATCTTCTTCAATAATGGATCGCCACAAGTTGAATTCGTTCTTGTAGCACCATTCAAGCTGTTCTTCTGTATACCCCATCTGCAAATGTTCATCCTCATAAGGTAAAAGCGCATTCAGAATGTACATTATTTTACCTTGATAGATCACATGGTTTATCAATTGCCTTCCTTGTATCTGTTTTTGCTTAGTTGAAAGCAGATAGCCTCTCAAAGCATCTCCCAACAAATGATCTCGATCCATTTTATGCTTTTGATAATTCGGGAAATTCTCGACTGGCAATCCTTTTGTGATCCAGTGTTCCTTGCCCAAGTAAAACTCCAAGCCTATTCCTAATTGCCCCTCTATCGGATATATAGCGTAGTTCAATCCCGTATTCATGGCTACTATGTCCGGTACTTTTTCCTCTGGAAAATGATATTTAAAATACTTGAAGGCTTTATTGAATTCTGCTCTCAATTGAGCATCGTCCAAAAAAACGGAATCTATTTGCCCTTGAACTTTTTGCCAGATCTTTTGCTGCAGCATGTCATTCAGCCCTGCTACGCTCATGCTATCTTCTATAGGGCCAATTCGCAAAATATTTTCATAGTATTCTTTATAGGCATTCGGATAAGTGTCGGTCAAATGTTCATGCAATTCTTGTATGCCATTTATCTGTGAATGGTATAACTCCTGATCCAATCGAATGAATTTTTGATGAATAGAAATATCAGAAATATCTACATCAAAAGGGCTAGATCGGCATGAAAATAGCAACAACAAAATGCTCGAAAGAAATATTAAAGCTCGATGCACGATGAAAAATTTATATACATTTGAAAGCAACGTAATACAAGCGTCTAAAATTATGAAAAAGTATTTCGGTCTATTACTATTCATAGGCATTTTCACTTCTACTTATGCACAAGACAGTCAGAAAGTACGATTTGGCTTTGCGGCTAGTCCAATTATTTCTTGGCTTCAACCTGATGGAAAGTATTTAGAAAAGGAGGCCACGCGTTTAGGGTTTCAATATGGCGTGATCTCTGATATCAGGATCGGTGATAATGATAAATATGCATTCTCTACGGGTATCCTCGTAGATAATATTGGAGGATCTGTTTTGGATGACCATTTCCATAATGGAGACACTCTCATCACTGAATTTGGAGATGTAAAAACCACTTATAAATTTCAATATCTCACATTTCCGTTATCCTTGAAGTTAAAAACCAATGAGATAGGATATCTTACATATTATGGTCAATTCGGATTGGATGTAGGCTTCAACCTAAAGGCTAGGCGGGATGTTGAAGGCACGCTTGGTGGAGTTGCTTACGTTGATGAAGATATTGATGTAATTGATGGGATAGTTCCTGTAAGAACTGCTTTGAGAGTAGCGGTTGGTGGTGAATACAATATTTCCGGATCTACAAATTTGATGGTAGGCCTAGCCTGGAACAATGGCCTTACTAATGTTCTGGACTTCAATGAACTTGACGAAGACCCAGACGGCAAGCCGATTTTCGCTGATAATGGCGTGCTTAAACAAGGCAAGAAACTAAAAGCAGTGAATAATTATTTCTCTTTGAATTTAGCCGTATTCTTTTAGATGGATGAACAACGAAAAAGTAATTGACCATATAGTCAAGTGGTTGAAAGACTATTGTGAAAACGCAGGTTTAAATGGTTTTGTAATAGGTGTGAGCGGTGGGATTGACTCAGCCTTAACTTCCACTCTTTGCGCTAAGACTGGTCTAGACCTATTGTGTTTGGAAATGCCGATCCATCAATCAGAGAATCAAGTCACCAGGGCTCAGAACCATATTAATTGGTTAATGCGTCAATTCCCAAACGTAAGTGTAACTGAAGTAGAGCTGACCCAAGTTTTCGACAATATGGTAGCGTCATTCCCAGACGTTGAGAACGAAGAGAGTAGATGGATGGCTCTTGCAAATACACGAGCAAGATTGCGAATGACCGCCCTTTATTATTTTGCTGCATTCCATGGATATTTAGTTGCTGGAACAGGAAACAAGGTAGAAGATTTTGGTGTAGGGTTTTTCACAAAGTATGGGGATGGTGGAGTTGATCTGTCTCCAATTGCAGACCTTTTAAAAAGTGAGGTCTGGTCGCTTTCTGAGACATTGGGGATCAATGAAGAGATCATCAAAGCAGTCCCTACAGATGGTTTATGGGGAGATGATAGAAGCGATGAAGATCAGATCGGTGCCAGCTACCCGGAATTGGAATGGGCAATGGCATTTGATGGAGATGAAGAAGATCTGAGCGATCGGCAAAAAGAGGTTTTGAAGATCTATAGAAGGTTCAATAGAATGAACCAGCACAAAATGGTGCCCATACCTGTTTGTGAGATCCCCGATGACGTCAGAAATTGAAGTCTCCTTTTAAAATACGAATAAGAATTAAATACCAGCTTTTCTGGAAATGGATCTATTCCGTCACGGTCAGATGGAAGCACTTCAGATGGCTTTTTGTTATTGTTGTCTGTGCTTATCCTATCTTGATAATGGGATACTGCTATGGCATGGCCATCGCGTTCTTATACTATTTCATTAAAGAACAAGGAATAGACTCTTTAGGCGTAAGCATTCTTGGAATTGTCATTGGCTCTATATGTTTAGCCCTCATCTTCAAGGTCATCCATAGAGTATTCTGGAGAAGAAAATATGAATTAAAAAAGTCTAAGTTGAACACGTTGGATGAAATATCCATCATTTGAGCTAAGCTGCATCCTCCGCCAATTGGATCACTAATCCTTCTAGTTTTTCGGTTAATTGGATCTGACAACCCAATCTGCTATTGTCCTCTACATTGAAAGCTTGGTCCAACATGTCTTCCTCATCATCTGATCTATCTGGAAGTTCATGGTCCGTCTGAATGTAACAATGACAAGACGCACACATGGCCATTCCCCCACAAGTCCCTTCTACCGGAAGTTCTATAGATTTACAGAGCTCCATCAGATTCATGTTCATATCAGTAGGTGCCTCTACCTTATGTGCCTCTCCTTCTCGATCAATGATCGTAATGTTCACCATGTTATTCAAATCCATGTATGCCACTTACTGTTGTATATTTCAATACATTTTTCTTGTCCGGATAGATCCTCTTGAATGCAGACTGCACCATTAATGTTGCTTCATGAAAACCGCACAAGATCAATTTCAATTTTCCAGGATATGTGTTTATATCACCAATGGCATACACCCCATCAACATTCGTGCTGTAATCTAAAGTGTCTACAACGATCGCGTTCTTATCTAAATTTAAATTCCAATCAGCAATTGGCCCTAGTTTTGGGGATAGACCGAACAATGGAACGAAGTGATCTGTCTTTTTCTTTTTTTCACCTTCGGTCTTGTGTTTGATGGTAACTTCAGATAAATGCCCATTCCCACTTAAACCTATAACTTCTGACTCTGTGATCAACTCTATCTTTCCTTTCTCAGACAACTCCATTACTTTCTCTACAGAATCCAAGGCTCCTCGAAAACCAGTTCTTCGATGAACCATGGTCACGCTTTTTGCAACATCTGAAAGAAAAATTGTCCAATCTAGAGCTGAGTCACCACCACCAGCGATCACTACCTCTTTGTCTCTATAGAATTCAGGATCTTTTATAATGTATTCCACACCCTTATCCTCGAATTCTGTAATGTTTTCAATTGGCGGCTTCCTAGGTTCAAAACAACCTAATCCACCAGCTATGGCAATGACCTTTGCTTTGTGCTCTGTGCCTCTATTGGTGGTGACCTTAAATGAACCGTCTTCTATTTTCTCTAGTGTCTCTGCCCTTTCACCTAAGGTAAATCCTGGCTTAAAAGGCTTTATCTGTTCCATAAGATTGTCCACCAGATCACCTGCTAATACTTCTGGAAACCCAGGAATGTCGTAGATAGGCTTTTTTGGATATATCTCTGCGCACTGACCGCCTGGTTGAGGCAATGTATCTATCAGATGACATCTCAACTTCAAAAGCCCAGCTTCGAAAACCGTAAATAAGCCGCAGGGTCCGGCTCCTATTATCAATATGTCTGTTTCTACCACAGAAAAATTTTGCGCAAATGTAATCAATTCGAGTTCCAAACTTTGTGACAAAAAGCATATGGAAGTCTTATATTCGGCAATCGAATAATTTGACCTGTATGAAAAAAATATTTACTCTATTCTTTCTCGTTGCTTCTATTTCAGCATTTTCTCAATGTGAAGACGATCGGTACAAAGCACAGATCTTTGACAATGTTTCTGTAACAAGCGATGTCCAATATGGTTCTAACTATACTATGCTAGGCAACCTCCAGGATCTATATCTGGACATCTATCAACCAGAAGGAGACACAGAAAATTCGAGACCACTGATCGTTATGGCGCATGGAGGTTTTTTTGTTGCCGGTTCAAAAGAAGGTGATGATGTTGTTCCTTTTTGCGAAGACTTCGCAAAAATGGGTTATGTTGTGGCATCCATTCAATATAGATTGGGAATGGAAGCGGATCCATTGTTCCCTTCTGAACAGACTTCGACTGAAGCTGTTGTGAGAGGTTTTCACGACTACAAAGCTGCCATTCGTTTCTTGAGAAAAACCGTTGAGGAAGACGGGAATCCTTATGGAATAGATCCTGACATGGTTTTTAGTGCAGGTGTATCTGCTGGTGGATTCTTAAGTGTTCATAGTCTTTATATGAATGAACTTGATGAGATACCTGCTGTTGTTGACACCAATAAACTTGGTCTTGGTGGTGGTTTGGAAGGCTTAACAGGAAATAGTGAATATAGTTCAGAGCTTGTAGCAGGAATAAATATCGCAGGTGCAATTGGCGATACCTCGATGATAGACGCAGGTGAAAAACCTTTGATAAGCTTTCATGGAGATATGGATGGCACAGTTCCTTTTAATATTGGGACTATCTCCTTACTCGGGATCGACCTTGCTGTTGCGATGGGTAGCAATACAATTCATACTAAGTTGAATGAAGTAGGAATTGCGAATTGTTTAGAAGTACAAGAGGATGAAGACCACGTACCTCATGTGGGAAATCCTTTGATCTATGATTCGCTCGTGGTGAGGTCCAGAAATTTTCTTGCACACTTCGTATGTGGCATTGATCTGTCATGTGAATATGAAGACATTGCAGTTGGATTTGTTTCTGATATTGGGATTGACGCGAAGATCTATCCAAATCCAAGTTCGGACGAAATAAGGATAGAGGTTCCAAGGTCCGATTGGAACATAGAAATATATTCTGTCAGCGGACAGCTCGTATACAGCGATAATGGCCTGGACAACCAGATATATATGGTGAAAAAGGAAAGAACTGGGAATGGGACTTTTCTCTTGAAAATGCGAAGCCAATTAGGTGTGATACACCATAAGTTGATCTTTAACTAGGTAACGGGTAAAGCATTAATAGCTTCTATACCAATGATCTCAGGGGCTACTCTTTTAATACTCTCTTCAACACCAGCTTTGAGGGTCATTGCACTCATTTGACAGGTACTGCATGCACCATGCAGTTCCACTCTAGCAATTTTGTCCTTGGTAACTTCAACCAAAGTAATATCGCCTTGATCGGCTTCGAGAAATGGTCTAAGACCTTCAAGTGCTTTTTCGATCTTTTGTTCAACGGTCATTAAAATTGAGTTCTAGTGATCTCCACCTTTTCTGTTGGAGAACTATTCTTTTTTCGGTTCTTCAAAGATACTTCAAATTTGTCTAGCATGTCCTCAAGTGCATTGGAAACAAGGGTGTTTTCCTGAAGTATAGCGGGCCTTCCGATATCTCCTGATTCCCGCACCGACTGAACCAAAGGAATATCACCAAGAAAAGGAGTATCTATTTCCTCTGCTAAATTCTTTGCTCCGTCCTTTCCAAATATGAAATACTTGTTCTCTGGCAGTTCTTCCGGAGTGAACCAAGCCATGTTCTGTACAAGACCTAGGACCGGAACATTTATATTGGGCAATTTGAACATTTCAACTCCCTTACGAGCGTCTGCCATTGCCACCCTTTGAGGCGTACTAACAATGACTGCACCGGTAAGTGGCACCATCTGTACTACTGAAAGATGTATATCTCCCGTTCCAGGAGGAAGATCTATGACCATAAAGTCCAATTCCCCCCAATGTGTGTCTGCAAACAATTGTTTTAAAGCCTTAGAGGCCATTGGACCTCTCCAAACTATAGCCTGTGCCGGATCAGCAAAGAAGCCAATAGACAACATTTTAACACCATAATTCTCAACAGGTTTCATGAGAACTTGACCATCTTTCTCCACAGTAGTGGGCTTTTCTTGAACAACATCTAACATCAAAGGCATTGATGGACCATAAATGTCCGCATCTATACAACCCACTTTGTATCCTCTTTTAGCAAGACCTACAGCAAGATTCACTGCTATCGTAGATTTACCTACACCTCCCTTTCCTGAAGCAACGGCAATTATGTTCTTGACACCAGGAAGCACTTTTCTGGCAGCGATCTTTTCGTCTTCAGACAACTCTTCAAATGAAATATCTGCAGATAATTCTTTTCCAAATTTTCTCTCTAATGCGAATGCACAAGCCTCTTTCATCCTTTCCTTGGCATGCATTGTTGGCTCGGTGGCCTTTAACACTAACTTAACCTTTGCAGCAGAAATGGAAATAACTTTGACTATTCCAGCCTCAACCACATCTTTCTTAGAGATAGGATCCACAACGCTTCTAAGAGCATCGAGTACATTTTGTTCTATCAGATCTTCCATGAGGCGGCAAAGGTAGATATTAATTGAATTTTGACTTCACTTTAAGGTGAGAAAAGGCAAGGAAATTGCCATTTTCGTATTTGGACAAAGAACACCTAAAAAGTAGGGTGAAACTTTTATGTTAAATAAGATTTTTACTTACTTTGGCAATCCCGAGAAATCGTTCTTTACTTTCTTGGAGAGGTGGCCGAGTGGCTGAAGGCGCACGCTTGGAAAGCGTGTATGCGGGAAACCGTATCGCGGGTTCGA
>JABDKJ010000017.1 GCA_013002285.1 Flavobacteriales bacterium | reverse complement strand
ATGCATATGAGAATCTTCGTTTCCTATGTAAGAACATTGGGGCCCGACTCAGTGGTAGTGATGCATCCTATAAAGCGGTGTATTGGGGAGAACACCTCATGCGTTCATATCAATTCGACAATGTTTTTTTGCAAGAAGTCAAGGTGCCCGTTTGGAAAAGAGGTTTTGGAGAACGATTGTTCATTGAGGATATAGGCATAGTTCCTGTTTTGGCTTTGGGGGGCTCTGTTGCAACAAAGGATACTTTAAAAGCCGAGATCGTTGAGGTAAGAAGTTTCGCAGAGGCAGAGTCTCTGGATCCTGCATTGGTCAAGGATAAGATCCTCTTTTTCAATGAAGCAATGGACCAACGTTTTGTCAATACTTTCAGAGCTTATGGAGCTTGTGCTCAACAGAGATATGCCGGAGCCAGGGTCGCAGGTCAATTAGGAGCCAGAGCTGCTTTGGTAAGATCTTTGGCCATCTCTACAGATCGTTATCCTCATACTGGAAGCATGGGTTATGAAGAAGGGATACCAAAAGTGCCTGGAGCCGCAATTGGAACAGAATACGCATATAAATTGAGTCAATTATTAGATAAAGGTCCAGTTTCAGGAGAACTCAAATTGAACTGCTCTTCTCTTCCAGATACAACTTCTTTTAATGTCATAGCAGAGATCAAAGGAACAGAACATCCTGAAAAGTTCATTCTTGTCGGAGGCCATCTCGATAGTTGGGATGTTGGCGAAGGTGCCCATGATGATGGCGCTGGTGTTATCCAGGCATTGGAGGCAATTCGTTTATTCAAGCAATTAGGAATTAAACCTAGACATACCATTCGCTGTGTATGGTACATGAACGAAGAAAATGGGAACATGGGAGGAAAGACTTACGCTAAGGTTGCCAAAGAGAAAGGGTGGGAGCATTTAGCCGCAATAGAATCTGATAGAGGAGGCTTTTCTCCTAGGGGATTCGACTATGATGGTGACAACCAATTTCAACTAGAACATTTCCAGAGTTGGAAGAAATTACTTGAACCATATGGCCTTCATCAATTTCAAAGGGGATATTCTGGAGTTGATATTAGACCATTGAGAGATAATAAGATCGCACTTTTTGGTCTTTCCCCAGATTCTCAACGATATTTCAAGCTACATCATTCAGCTGCAGATGTATTTGAAGAAGTAGATAAAAGAGAATTGGAATTAGGTGCGGCCGCAATGGCTTCATTAGTCTATTTGATCGATAAATATGGATTCCCAACTCCTATTACCTCAGACTAGTCCAACCCAGAAAACACTTTGTTAAAAGTATCGCCTAGGTAAGGAATTACCTTTCGTTTTTCATTGGCTGCATTTACAAGTCCAATAATGAAGAGTATGATAAGGCCCAACCACAGGAAATTCTTGACCCACCAGCCTAGCCAAGGAATGATCTGGATCATATATCCGAAAAAATAAATGAACATCATTGCTACATGAAGACCCAGTGATTGTCTAAGATGAAAGGCACTGAACGAATTTTTATGGCCATAGTGCAAGAAAAGGGAGAACAAAAGTCCAACAAGTGGAATGTAGCTTAGTGTGGCTGCTGCGCGTCCTTGCCTGTCGTTGTCATAGTCGTCAGGTCTTTTGTCATCTATCACTTCCATTTGACAAAAATACAATAGATCAGTGATCGAAAAAAATGATGAATATGCTGAAGACAGAATAACATTATAGATAAAACAATGATCCAAATATCATGTCGTTTATTTTCGTGTTAACCCTAACGAATGAGCAAAAGACTTTTAGTGATCAATGCCTACATATTGGCATTGATATTCACTCTGCTTTTCTACAAACAGAGTCTAGGTTTCAATCTACTGATATTTGAGGTCATCTTAATGATCTATTGGGTCTGGAAACTTGACGGTAAGATCTTTTCAAAACCCTTAAGGTATATTTGGTTTGGTACTCTACTGTCTGCTTTAGCAATAGCTTATCATGGGTCATATATTGCTCGAGTAACTAATATCACTTCTCTCTTTTTACTTAATGGATTCTTGGTTACACCGTACATTAAGTCCATAGCTCAAAGTTTTATGCCAGCAGCAGAGAATCTGATCTATGGACCCTTCAAATTCATAAGGTCTCATTCAAGTCTGTTTGTTGGCGGAAAGGTGCTTTCAGGAATATCGCGGTACGTTAAAATAGGGGTTATTCCATTTGTCATCATATTCGTATTCCTGGGCTTGTACTCTGGGGCAAACTCTATCTTTGGTGAACACGTGTCAGGCTTTTTTGGCCGTTTTGAAGATATAGGTGAACTGTTCAATTCGTTGTTCAGCTCTGGTAAATTCTGGGTCTTTATATTAGGTTTGACATTTTCTGGAGTATTCTTATTCCATCATGAATTGATCTTTGGTGAGCCCACAAAACTAGATCAAAGCGATGATCTAAAGCGGATAAAACGTCCGAATAGATATCCACGGTATTTTAAAATGAATGCACTGAAGAACGAACTCAGATCAGGTGTGTTCCTGTTTGCGGTCTTGAATGTCATGCTCCTTGTTTTGAATATCCTTGATATAAGACATGTGTGGTTCGGTTTTGAATGGGATCAGCAGTACTTAAAGGAATTTGTTCATGAGGGAACGTATTTTCTGATCTTCTCCATCTTGATCGCTATGGTAGTAGTGCTATTTTACTTCAGAAAGAATTTGAATTTCATTAAGAATATTCAGCTGCTAAAGACCCTGGCTATAGTCTGGACAGCACAGAACATTTTCTTGGCTCTTTCTGTTGCCATGCGGAATTTCTGGTATATCAAATACTACAATTTAGCTTATTTGAGAATAGGTGTATTCTTCTTTTTGATCGTATCTATCATTGGTCTGGTAATGATCATAAGAAAGATCAAAGAAAAGAGGTCATCTTTTTTCCTTGTGAGGAAAACCAGTCTAGCTATCTATGTTGCTTTGTTAGGTCTTTCAATAATGAACTGGGATGGGATCATTGCCAAGTTCAATTTCAGCCGATATTCAGAAGCTTTCATGCACTTCGATTTTATGGCAAAACTTTCAGATAAGACATTACCATTATTGGATAGGACGGAGACTGAATTAGCCACGATCCAAGAATATCAATATGAATATTGGGAACATATTATTGGAAGACATCAATATATGCATGTGAATGTATATAAGGACATCATTGATGATCGTATTCAGCAATTTTCAATGGACTACGAGCAAACACATTGGCTTTCTAAAAATTGGCTCACCATTCAAGCTCACGAAGACTTGGTTTCCAAATATGGTGACTTTGGCGAAGGCAATGACCTGAATTAAAAAAAAGGCCCTCATATATGAGAGCCCTTTTCCAAATTGTGTTTTGTAATGCTTACTTAAAGATAACTTTCTTTGAAACTCGCTTCTGATCAGCAAATCTCAATTCAGCAATAAACATTCCTGTAGAAAGTGAATTTTTTTGTAGTTCGAAAACGTTATTCTGAACGTTTACATGCGCAGCAACCAATCGTCCTTCTAGGTCATATACGTAGATGTCTTCTATGGGGAATTCAGTACTCGTTCTGAAAGTGATCTGATCAACACCAGGATTTGGGCTGATGAAAAGACCTACGTCATTAGAGTTAAGATCTTCAACACCAACTGTAATGCCTGAACCTTGAAGGTCACAACCAAGTCCTAAAGTGATACAAGCTCTTGGCGCATAATACCCAATAATAGAATCGATAAATGTTTTTGCCTTCACTGCAGACATGTCTGGATTCGTTAACAAGCCATTATCATGATTAGCATTGGTAGCAGGATCCCAAAAATCCCAAGGAGATGAATCCAGAACTTGTGCAGGCACTTCTCTTACAACAGGGAAAAGGCCTTCTAAGCCATCATTCACCATATTTGCTCTAGTAGAGAATGGGTCAATAAAATCGTGTTCCAACCACTCTGCATTATTTCCAAAAGCAGCTTGCATCGTTTGCACATCATAAGATCCAGAAACTTCAACTACCGGTTCGTTCGTAGTTGGTACGATCAATACACCTGTAGTATAAGGTGCGAAAGGATCAGTTGGAGTTTGCACCGAGATGATCGGCACATCCCCTGCATCTAGCCAGGTAGAATCTCCCATGGCTCCACCTACATTCACACAAAGGTTGAATTCAGCATCGTATCCAACGTGATTAGGATAGCAAAGCGTATCGCCTGCTGGAAAAACTGGGTATCCCGGAGGTACAATACCTACAGAATCAGCATAGATATCTCCGTTGATCGGTTCGATCACCATTGGAATGAATCCTCCCATACCGTCATCTGCAAAGAATTTAGGAAGGAGAACTTTATTGTAGTCATCCAATCCTGTGCATGCAAGTGAAATATATCCACCAGTTCCCTGCCCCCAAAGAACGATCTTTCCTGGATCTATTCCGTGAGGGTTACCAAATTCAGCAACAGTTCTTTTGAAATACTTAATAGCTGTTCTAGCATCTTGAACACCTCTGTACGCAGCATTGATCAATGTTGCAGTTCTTTCTTCCTGAGTTGTTGCAAGAGGGTTCCAGCCTAATCTGTAGTCTATACTAGCAACTACATATCCCATTTTTGCCAATCTGGTGCATATCTCAACTACAGTAGAATCTGTCTTTGTTCCAGAAGGACTTCCATTTTGTGGATGAGGAAGGAAATTTCCAGTATGCGCATATATAACAAGCGGTCTCGCAGTCTCAGTATCTCCAGTTGGAGAATAGATGTCTGCAAAAAGCGGTTGAGGAACGGCCTCACCAACAACACTAACAAGTAAGACAGTGGCGTTGACCCCGTATAGTTCGTCAGATGATACATCAACATCTGTAAAAATCTCATCAACATATCTTTCTTGGGCATTTACATTTATCCCAAGGCACAGAGTGACGGTAAGTATAAAAGTGTAAAATTTCTTCATTATCATAGCGTATTTAAAATTCATTCAAAAGTAATTATTTTTTCCATAGTTCATATGTGACACTAAAGTAGGCCAATCTGCCGATCCTTGGACCCCCATATGTTTGAAATTGCTTGTTATCCAAGATGTTAGTAGCGCCTAACTTAAATGTTGTATTCATTTTTTTTGCCTTGAAATTGATCTGAGCATCTAAGAGGTCATAGGTTGGTATTTGTCCTGTGAATTGAGGGGATCCTTCGAAAAGGAAACCTTGTATCCATTTGTAATTTACATTGAATCCAAAACTCTTTATCATTTTTTCACCAAGCTTCAGAGGAAGATCCCTTGCGCTTATCCCCAAATTGAATTTATGTTCAGGTGTGTTGAATGCAGGAATGATAGGGTCGTCTTCAAAGGTTTTGTTCAGTTTGTTCCAAGAATAGTTTCCAGCAAAACTATAGTACGTACCAAAATAGTAATTGGCACCAAGGGAAAACCCTTGGGTGGTCACAGTGTTCTTAGAGTTAGCCGAATATCTGAAAACTTGAAGTTCATCTATAAGCGAAGTCGCACTATCTAGGGCTAGGTCTAAGCCAAGATTGTAGCCGAGAAAGTCATCGTAAATACTATAGTAATAACCTGCGTCCAGATATATTTTCTTTTTTAATGTAGTTCGATATCCCAATTCAAAAGTTTTTACTTTTTCGGGTTTGATCGGTGCGATATCAAAATATTCAAGGTCGTCTGCTGATTGACTGTCCCGAAAATCGTTGAACGAGTCTGTAGTTACCAGATCCTGAACACCATTCAAATTACCACTTAATATTGCTGGGCCAACGTTCAGGTACAAATATTGATCGGTTAGCGTTGGGTTTCTCAAGGCTGAAGAAAAAGAAGCCCGGATAAAATTATTGGGTACTGGCTTCCATACGAAGGACAAAGCAGGAGTGAAAACAGCATTGAAGTTTTCATTTTTATCCATTCGCACTGTTGCATTCATGGTGATAGTCTCGTTGTTCAATTTCTTTTCAATACCCGTGTAGATACCAAATTCAGAATTGCTGATGGTTGTACCTGCTGTATCAGAGAAGATCGTTCCATCACTTTTAGGATTGTAGATCCGGCCATTGGCACCTAGTACTAAGTTTTCAAGGCCTTCAACATCAAAAGCATACTCACCCTGAACGTGATATAACTTGGACTTGTCAAAAAAGAGGGTTCCGTTTTCTTCGTCATTGTTCTTTGCAGTGATCAAGTTATTGAATGCCGTTTGAAATTCCGGTGAACCTGGTTCAAGGAAGCCTAAGTTATTGTTCCCAAAACCAGCATTTACCGTGTCAATTGTTTGCTGATGGAATTGCAACAGTAGGTCTTGGTTATTGTCTAGCCAATCATGAGCAGCTGCCACAGAATCTGGGTCCCATGGTGGGTTAGCGAAGGGGTCAAATATTGCATCAAGGTCGGTATAGCCCGCGTCTAGCATTTGGCCATAAATATTGTTGAACCAGTAATTGGTGTAATTCCCCAACCAGGAAGACTCACTCAAAGATGGGTCAGGAGCGCTCATTTCTACTAAGCTCAAAGCAGTTGCATAAGGGTCATATGAGTCACCGGCATCTTCTGCAGTCATGTACGCCCGCACAAAATATTTGTCGGCCTTTTTGAATTCAAGCTTATTCTGGAAGAACAGGATGTTTTCAAGTCTAAACCTATTGTCGCCCTGATAAACAGTTGTTCCAGTCCCAAAATTTCCACCAATTATAAGTTCAGGCGATTGATATTCCATTTCTGGTTTCAGTCTGAAATGAAAAGCAGCATTGGCTTTCAAATTTTCTGTATTGTAATCAACAAGGTCTATTTCTTTATAACCCGACCTGAAGAACGAACCGAGTCCTGCTTGATTTGCATTTGGCCCAACAGGTCTGCTGAATTCAGCGCCAAATTCATCACCGTATATATTCACTGCGTTGAACCTTCCTGGGTTGTTCCCACCTACATCGGAATCATCAACAGGGTCATAATTTTCTGCCTCCCAATCATTGGCTACCAAGTAATACACATTGAATTTATATCCAAAGAAAGGTTGTTCTTCTTCATTGTTCATTACTTCAGCAAAGCGAGCTGAAACTTCTGTAAGCGCTCTTTCTCCAACTTTCACGCTAGCCGATATTCCTCTATGGAAAAATGGGTCTTTGTTTTGAATGGAGATCACTCCATTGAATGCATTAGGTCCGTAAAAAGCAGAACTTGCACCAGAAACGATCTCAACTTTCTGAACATCCAATTCTGGTGAACCCAAGAAATTTCCTAAAGAAAAATTCAAACCTGGAGCCTGGTTGTCCACACCATCTATAAGTTGCAAAGAACGCACGGGGCTTGTACTATTAAAACCCCGGGTATTGATCACTTTAAAACCAAGGCTGGCTGCCGTAAGGTCTACACCTTTTAGATTTCCCAATCCATCGTAGAAATTGTCTGCTGGAGTTTCTTTGATGGCCAACAGATCAAACG
>JABDKJ010000023.1 GCA_013002285.1 Flavobacteriales bacterium | reverse complement strand
AATTTATATGTCTACAAAACCTTAGATGCCAAGAATCTAAAACGTCAGGTCAGCCTCGATCTTTTCGCCATTACGCTCTATCACGATCTTAGTGGTGTTACCCTTTTCGAATGTAGAAAGGGCTTTCATGTAGCTCATCATGTCCGTTACCTCATGTTCTCCAAGCTTTAGGACCACATCGCCTTTTTTAAGTCCAGCCTTAACAGCAGGGGTGTCCTCTCTTGTACCATCAATTCTCATGCCTTTCCCGCTATAAAGATAGTCTGGTACTACGCCGAGCCCAACCTTGAACCTTGGAACTTCTTCACTCTCATTCTTGGTTTTCCTAAAGGCTAACTTCTCGCTTTCATTGAGTTCTGAAATGACATTGAAAATATAATCCGAAATGGCGTACATCCCTTCGTAATTCAATTTATCGAAATCGTCCGATGGTTTATGATAATCCTCATGCTGCCCAGTGAAGAAATGAAGCACAGGAATATCGCTTAAATAAAAGGACGTATGATCTGATGGGCCTACTCCAGATTCTTTTTCTACCAAGTTGAAATCGCCTTTAAGACTATTCAAGGTCTGTGAGAACCGAGGTGATGTTCCAACACCATAAACCGCAATGGTCTTATCTTCCTTCAACCTGCCCACCATGTCCATGTTTATCATGTAGTTAACGGCCTTGGTATCTATGGTTGGATTCTTGACGAAATAATTCGAACCCAACAATCCCATTTCCTCACCTGAAAAAGCCATGAACAAGTAATTGTTGTTAGTGTTCTTGTCCTTTAGCCTACTCGCCAAATTTATCATGACCGAAGTACCACTGGCATTGTCATCGGCACCGTTGTGTATTTCAGTGTCTCCACGATGTAAAGACCCATCTCCACCTAAGCCCAAATGATCAAAATGTGCTCCAATTATAATTGTCTCATCTGCATTATTGTCTATATAACCGATTACATTCGTTCCAGTTATCGTGCTATCAGAATTCATTGTAACATATTCCGTATCCTTATGAGGGTCCGTTTTTGGAAGAAACGTGAATTTCTGGAAAAATCCATTGGTCCCCTTCGGCTCAATGCCCATTTCCTTGAAGCGATCAGCAATGTATTTAGCAGCAGTAAGTTCGCCTTCGGTTCCAGTAGCCCTTCCTTTTAGGGCATCATCAGCTAAAAAAGCAACATCCTCTTCTATTAGGTCTTTATGCGTATAGTTTTTCTTACAAGAAATGATAGTGAGAAAAAATACCAATACAAATAGTTGTTTCATAACAATTACAGTTTAATTTTGCGCAAAATTAGGCAATAAATGCCATTTATCAATTGCTTAAAAGAGTTTCCACTATGAAAAATTCAATTTGCTTGTTACTTGTAATATCGTTTGTTTTTACATCATGCAAAAAGGACCAAAAAGGATATGAAGCCTCCGAGGAGCAAGAAGCTGTAAAAGTCAATACTAGTCTTATTTATCCTGAAGAATCGCATTTCAAGTCCATTAAGCAAATAACCTTTGGTGGAGACAATGCGGAAGCTTATTGGAGTTTTGATGACAAACAGATAATTTTCCAGTCTAACAATAAGGATTGGGGCGTCGAGTGCGATCAAATGTTCTTGATGAATCGAGATCAAATCTTTGACAGCATTGTGCCTCCTATGATCAGCACAGGCAAGGGCCGAACAACCTGTGCTTATTTCTTGCCAGATAACGAACATTTTGTTTATGGCTCCACCCACCTGGGGGGAGACGAATGCCCAGATGCCCCATTAAGAAAAAATGGAAAATACGTCTGGCCAATATATGAGAGTTATGATATTTTCGTAGCTGATCTTAAAGGGAACATAACTGACCAACTGACCAATGAACCTGGCTACGATGCAGAAGCAACGGTTTCTCCTAAAGGCGATAAGATCGTTTTTACTTCCATGCGCAGTGGTGATCTGGAGCTTTATACCATGAACATTGACGGTTCGAATGTTAAGCAAGTGACTAATCAATTAGGATATGATGGAGGTGCCTTTTTCTCTCCAGATGGCACAAAATTGATTTTCAGGTCCTCGCGCCCAAAAACAGAGCAAGAAATAAAAGATTATAAAGACCTATTGGCCCAAGGATTGGTCATGCCTACAGAAATGGAATTGTTCATTTGTAATGCAGATGGGAGCGACCTACGTCAGTTAACCTTCTTGGGTAATGCGAACTGGAGTCCGTTTTTTCATCCTTCAGGAGAAAAGATACTTTTCTCGTCAAATTTTGAAGCAGAAAAAGGATTTCCTTTCAACTTGTATATGATCGATATTGATGGTAAGAACCTGAAACGTGTGACACACGGAGAAACATTTGATGCATTCCCAGTGTTCTCTAACGATGGAAAACACTTGTTGTTTTCGTCCAACCGAAACAATGGCGGAACACGTGACACTAACTTGTTCTTGGCCGAGTGGCAAGATTAATTGTTCTTATTAAGGCGATCTCTTTCTTCCAGTTCCTTGATGGCTTCATTAGAAGATAGTCGCGTATTCCCGAAGTTATACCTTAGACCCAAGCGCACCCAACGGTTATCGAATCTAGCATAGTACTGGTTGTCTTGGTTCAGGTAATCATTCTTGACCGTGAAATCACTTCCTTGGAGAATATCGTTTGCCGAAAGTGATAAGATCCATTTTCCTTGATCAAAGGATTTTTTTAAACCAATGTCAATCTGGGTTCTTTCTGAGACTTCTGCAGAGCCCTCTAGATAAGGTGATATATACAAAAACGAAAGGTTAGCAGTAAGGCTTTGGTCTTTCAAAAAAGTAAAATAATTGAT
>JABDKJ010000040.1 GCA_013002285.1 Flavobacteriales bacterium | reverse complement strand
AATGAAGCTCCATTGTACTGTATACGTGCAAAAAAGCGCATCTAATCGGCTAGGCAGCCTTGAGTTTCTGAAGTTTGGACTTACTCAGCTTTTGCTGGATGTAATCGACATCTACGACAAGTCGATCTACATTCTTCTGAGATGGAATTTCAAACATTGCATCTGTCATTACCAATTCACAAATCGAACGCAATCCCCTGGCACCTAATTGATATTCCATTGCTTTCTCAGCAATATATTGAATCGCCTCATCACTAAATTCTAATTCTACATCCTCAAGCTCAAATAGCTTTTGATATTGCTTTATAAGGGCATTTTTTGGCTCCGCCAATATCCGCTCTAAGGTTCCCACATCAAGTGGATTTAGAAAGGTTAAGACGGGCACCCTACCGATCAATTCAGGAATAAGTCCAAAAGTCTTGATATCCTTTTGGGTCACATACTGCAAAAGGTTTTCCTTGTCCAGGGCTTCCTGTTCCTTCTTGCCATAGCCGATAACTTGTGTATTAAGTCTTCGTGCGATGACTTTGTCTACACCGTCAAATGCACCACCGCAGATAAATAGGATATTCTCCGTATTCATTTTGATCATTTTCTGATCTGGGTGCTTTCTTCCACCTTGTGGCGGAACATTGACTTCTGTTCCTTCCAGTATTTTTAACAAAGCTTGCTGAACCCCTTCCCCTGATACATCTCTGGTAATGCTCGGATTATCACTCTTTCTGGCAACCTTATCAATTTCATCTATGTAAACGATTCCTCTTTCGGCCATGCTTACATTGTAATCACAAACCTGGAGTAATCTGCTTAATATGCTTTCTACATCTTCTCCTACATACCCTGCCTCTGTCAAAACTGTTGCATCGACAATGGTAAAAGGAACCTCAAGAAGACGCGCTATGGTTTTGGCCAAAAGCGTTTTCCCTGTACCTGTTTCTCCAACAAATAAAATATTTGATTTTTCAATCTCTACTCCATCGTCTTCTACCTCCTGATTGAGTCTTTTGAAATGGTTGTATACTGCAACAGACAGTACTTTCTTCGCTTCATTCTGACCGATGACATACTTGTCGAGATGATTCTTGATTTCAACAGGTGTCTTAATCTTTACCTGAGCCACTTCTTGTTTCGCATGATCTGCTTTGTTGTCCAATTCCGTTTCAATTATTTCTCCGGCTTGTTCAACACACATATCACAGATGTGACCATCGATACCTGCAATGAGCATTTCGACCTCTCGTTTTTCTCTACCACAAAAAGAACATCGTGTATCTTTCATTTTTCTCTGTCGTTGTATTTCGTAAAGGTAAGAAGTAAAAAATAAGAGCCTTGAAAATCCTCAGACCCTCAAAGCTCTATGTATAATTCTTTAGAAATATTGGTTAAGCTTTACCGGCTGCTCTATCAAGCACCTCATCAATCAAACCATAATCTTTAGCTTCCGTAGCTGTCAGCCAATTATCTCGATCACAATCTTTTTCAATAGTTTCATATTTCTGTCCAGTACAGATGGCCAGTATCTCGTATAACTCCTTCTGCATTTGCTTAATCAGCTTGTAGGATATCTCCATATCCGAAACCTGCCCCTGCATACCTCCTAATGGTTGGTGAATCATTACCCGGCTATGTGGTAAACACGTTCTTTTGCCTTTCTGTCCAGCAGTCAACAATACAGCTCCCATTGAGGCTGCCAAACCAGTACAGATCGTCGAAACATCTGGTGATACGTATTGCATCGTATCGTATATTCCTAAACCAGCGATTACACTACCTCCAGGGCTATTGATGAACATATTTACATCTCTCTTTGGATCAGTAGATTCCAGAAAAAGTAGTTGTGCTTGTATTACATTGGCAACATAATCGTTCACCGGAACACCCATAAAGATGATTCTGTCCATCATCAATCTGGAAAAAACGTCCATCCCAACGATATTCATTTGTCGTTCTTCAATGACCTGTGGTGTGAATCCTTGAATATTAGGAACTGTAGTCGGAACGGATTGCTGCATATACTTTTCTAAATGCATGCTATTCATCCCATGATGCTTCGTAGCGTACTTAAAAAACTCTTTATGATCTATCATCGTTTAGAACGGGTTTATAGGTAAGTTAAGTTGAAGTATAATTTGATATACGTAACTAGAATGATTCGGTTATATAATTACAGATCAAGCTATAAAAAGTTGAGGTGTACTGCTCTATTCCGCTTGATAAATTTCCTTTGCAATTTCTCTTAAGTCATCCATTTCAACCATATTATCCTCAAGATTTACAGTTGACTTCAATTGCTCAAAAATTTTCTGTCCAACAACTTGCTCTGCCGCCTTATTTACTTGTTCTCTGTCTTGCTTTAACCGAGACAACATAGAGGCCGTAAATTCTTCATTTGCATATGCGCCAAGATATTGTTGAACCTGCGCCATGAAGACCTTGTCAATATCTTCCTCACTTACTTCGATATTAAATGACTTGGCCAACTCATTTTGAATTAAGGTCCATTTTAGATTCTTTGCAAAATCATCATATCCTTCTTTAACCTTTTCAGGTGTATTTTCTTCACTTGAAGAAACCAACCATCGCTGAAGAAAATCATCTGGCAGACTTAATGCATTGAGGTTTCTAAGCTCGTTCTGTAATTGAACGAATAATAAGGTATCACTTTCTTTCTCGTAAAATTTGGCAATATCTTCCTTTAATTGATCCAAAGCAGCTCGTTCGTCTTTGATTTCGTCATTCCCAAAGTAATTTTTGAAAAATTCCTCGTTCAAATCCGCTAATACAATTCTATTGATTTCAGTAATCTTTCCTCTAAACATATTTCCCATTCCCTCAGGAATAGTCTCCTCTTCTAAACCGAGCAAATACTTATTTATATGCTTTGCATCTCTATCCTTTTCAAATTGATAGATGTCCAGATCTAATTCAAAATTTTTTGCCTTGCCTTTGATTTGTTTTAGATATTCATCACCAAGATCTTTTACAACCACAGAGAAATCATTGGATACACCACCTTCTTTTATGTCTTTCCCATCGAGCTCCTGCACGGCAACGCGGATAATATCCTCTTCGTTGATATCTTCCTCAACGAGCTCTTGATTTCCCATTCTTCTTCGGGCCTTGTCGAGGTCCTCTCTCGCCATATCATCCGATACCTTTATCTTATAATAAGGTAGCTTGGTTGTGTCATCTACATTTTTGAAATCAAATTCTGGAGCCAGCCCAATGTCAAACTTGAATTCAAAATCTTCTAAATCCTTTATATCAAATGTAAATTGAACCTGGCTTTCTGATGGAATCGGCTGTCCAAGCAGGTTCAACTTTTCTTCCTCTAAATATTTGCCCATTTCATCCTGCAACTGCTTATTAACCAGGTCGATAAGAATACCCTGTCCATATGTCCTTTTGATAAAAGACATTGGTGCTTTTCCTTTTCTAAAACCTTTAAGCTGGGCTTTCTTTCTATAGTTGTTGAGCTCTTGCGAAAACTTTTGCTCGTAGTCTGCTTTGCTGATTTTTACGGTGAGTTCAGCGTTTAGCGCATCTATATCTTTTTTTACGATATCCGGCATGTGTAGATTTAAAAGTTTGAATTGATCCTCAAGAAACGTACTTGTGTAAATGAAAAGGGGGTAAGCAATAAAGTATCACCTACCCCCTTTGTGCGGATGGAGGGAATCGAACCCCCACGCCCGAAGGCACTAGATCCTAAATCTAGCGCGTCTACCAGTTCCGCCACACCCGCATTCAGTCGTTTTCTTCAAAAACGGATGCAAAGATAGTTGTTTTTCGTAAATAAAATAGTGGCTTTTCTTATTTGGAATGAATAAAATATGTCTTTTTTCCAGAAACTTTTCGTTCAGACAAGGTGTTAGCCTGCACCACATTACTTTATTTCATAGCTTTATTTGATCAGCATTGTAAAGGAGGTCATGAAGCAAGCGACAGAATATATAATCGATAGTGCAGAAGAGCGAAAAATGATCAGCAATGCTTATCGCAGATTATTACGCTCGATCAAAACTTCTCTGAATAAAGAGGACAGTGCTAATATACGCAGTGCGTATAATCTAGCCGTTGAGGCTCACGCCAAACAAAGACGTAAATCCGGTGAACCTTATATCCTCCATCCCTTAGAAGTTGCTAGAATTTGTATTGCCGAAATTGGCCTTGGGCCAACCGCAATAATTTGTGCACTTCTTCATGATGTGGTTGAGGATACCGATGTCACACTTGATGAAATTGAAGACCAATTTGGGTCCAAGATTGCCAGGATTGTAGATGGCTTAACCAAATTGGATGGTTCTAATACCAAGGAAAGTCCACAGGCCGAGAACTTTAAGAAAGTACTCTCCACATTAGTCGAAGACGTTAGGGTCGTTTTGATCAAAATGGCAGATCGTCTGCATAACATGCGTACGCTGGGTCATGTAGCACACCACAAGCAACTTAAGG
>JABDKJ010000021.1 GCA_013002285.1 Flavobacteriales bacterium | reverse complement strand
GGAAGAATAAATTTTTTCCCTTGTTTGAGTGCCTCAGAAAATGTTACTGTATTTGGAAGTTCGTATTTAGGAACCATCCTTTTCACCTTTCTCACCATAAAGTCCACCACTTTACCTTTGACAGCACCTAACATTTCACCGATACTTGTAATTATTGTGGCCTTAATCTTGGTTTTGAAAAATATATCGCTGAGGTTTTTTGCAAAATTTTCTGCGAGAATGATCCCTTTGATTTCGGAATCAAGAAACTGATGTTCCATTTCCCTGGGTGTATACAAAGGATTCGTATTGACGACCACCAGCCCAGCCTTGAGGCACCCAAATACCGCAATAGGATATTGCAACAAGTTAGGCATCATGATCGCCACCTTGTCTCCTGGTTCTAATCCCCTCGAATGCAGATAGGCTCCAAACTGATCTGACAGTTTTTTGGTTTCGGCGTATGTTATCGACTTTCCCATGCAATAAAATGCAGGTCTAGAACTAAACTTCTCACAGGCAGCATCAATAAATTCAACCACACTGGAATATTTATCAGCATCGATGTTTGCTGGTACGCCTGTCGGGTATTTGGATAACCAGAGCCTGGATTCTGACATAAACTATAAATTTTAAGTTTGATCTTTTAATAGTAATGTACCCATTTCAATCGTTCATGCTGGGTAACTGGATTAGTGATATGAATTTGCGGATTTTCTGTGAGATTTTTGCATTGATGTTCCATTCTTATGTAACATAATAATCTTTCCAAATATGCCCAACTCTGACCAGGAATGGTGATTTATTCAGAAAAAGCCTAACTTTGCGCCTCGAAAATTATTTCTTAACCCGTTCTTTTAACGAAAAGAACTACAAACTTGAGTTTATCTTATGATAGACGAAAATAACTTAAACCCTGAAGAAGGAAACGAAGTTACTTCAGAAGGAAATGTGGAAAGCACCGAAGAAGTCGTAGTAGCCACAGACAAAGCGACTGATGAAACCACAGAAGAATCTTCCACCCAGGAAGAAGTCACAGAAGAAGAAAAATCTCCACACGACGATTTTGATTGGACCAATACTCAAAAGCATGAGCTCCCATATTCTGAGCAGGAGATCAATGACTATTTGGATCAGTATGAAAAGACACTGAGTTCTGTCGCCGAAGGAGAGATTGTAACAGGTAAAGTCACTGCTGTCTCTGAGAGTGATATACTTCTCGACATTAATTATAAATCAGATGGATTAGTATCACTTTCAGAATTCAGGGATCTTCCCGATTTGAAAGCCGGCGATGATGTTAAAGTATATGTCGAACAACTTGAGAATGACAAAGGACAACTCCAGCTCTCCAGGAGAAAAGCAAAATTGCTTAACGCCTGGGAAAATCTCGTTGACTCTTATCAAAACGGTACCATTATAAAAGGTACTGTCATCAGTAAAACGAAAGGCGGTCTTATCGTTGATGCAGGAGGTTTGGAAACTTTCCTTCCGGGATCACAAATTGATATCAAGCCTATTATTGACTATGATTCATACGTGGGTAAAACCATGGAGTTTAAAGTGGTCAAGATCAATGAAACGATCAAGAATGCTGTTGTTTCGCACAAGGCACTTATCGAATCAGATCTTGCTGAACAAAGAGAGGCTATTATAAGCAGTCTTGAAAAAGGACAAGTACTTGAAGGCGTTGTCAAGAATATCACCGACTTCGGAGCCTTTATGGATCTCGGAGGTGTAGATGGTCTATTATATATTACTGATATCAGTTGGGGCAGGATAAATCATCCAAATGAAATTCTCGAATTGAATCAGAAGATCAACGTTGTAGTACTTGATTTCGATGAGAATAAAAAACGAATTTCACTTGGGCTGAAACAACTTCAGCCACATCCATGGGATGTTCTTCCTGAGGATATTGCAGAAGGATCAACTGTTAAAGGTAGGATCGTAAATATTGAAGACTATGGTGCATTCCTTGAGATAACACCTGGCGTAGAGGGATTAATTCACGTCTCTGAAGTTACCTGGAGCAATCAACCTATCAATGCGAAGGACTATTTCTCTATCGGTCAGGAGTACGAAGCTAAAATCGTAACCATAGATCGTGAAGAGCGTAAGATGTCGCTGAGCTTAAAACAGTTGATGACTGATCCGTGGAGTGATATCAGTGATAGATTCCCTGAAGACAGCAGACATACTGGCGAGGTTAAGAACCTGACTCCATATGGAGTATTTGTTGAGTTGGAAGACGGCATCGGCGGAATGGTTCATATTTCTGACTTGTCATGGACAAAAAGATTCTCCCATCCATCTGAATTTACAAAGGTTGGTAATGAGATAGAAGTAGTTATACTTGATATTGACAAGGAGAGCAGAAAACTTTCACTCGGTCACAAGCAGATAGAAGAGAACCCATGGAATACTTTTGAAAATGTATTCCCAGTCGGCTCATATCATGAAGCAACGATAGTTCGTAAAGACGATAAAGGAGCAACAGTTCAATTACCATACGGGTTGGAAGCTTTTGCACCAGCTAGACATATCAGGAAAGAAGATGGTACGTACGCAGAGGTTGAAGAGAACCTGACATTTAAGGTTATTGAATTTAACAGAGATGATAAGAGAATTTTAGTTTCCCACTTGAGATATCTTGAGGATATCCAGAGAGAAGCTGATGAGTCAGTGAGAAAAGAAAAGAGGACAGAGAGGCGCTCAACTGAACGAATGGTCAAGAAGCAGCAAAGTAATGTCAGAAGATCTACACTTGGTGAGCTGGATGTTTTCAGTCAATTGAAAGAACAGTTTACTGCTGGTGCAGGTGAGACAAAAAAAGAAGAAAAGGTTGAAGAAGTGAAGGAAGAGGCTGCTGCCCCGGTTGAAGAGAAAACATCTTCTCCTGAAGTAGCAGAAACGACAACTGAGGAAGTTGAAGTCCCCAAAGTTGAAGAAGACGTAAAAGAAGAAGTTACTGAATCATCTATCGACGAAGTTGCAGAAGAAGTTGCAGAAGAAGAAGTTACAGAAGAAGTTGCAGAAGAAGAAGCGACAGAAGAAGTTGCGGAAGAAGTTGCAGAAACTCCTGAAATAGAAGCGTCTGAAGCTGAAGAAGTGACAGTTGAAGAAACTGCTGAAACAGTGGTTGAGGAATCCACGGCAGAAGATACTTCTGAAGCAGTCGAGGAAAATGCAGGAGTTATAGATGACCTGAGAAAAATTGAAGGAATCGGGCCAAAGATTTCTCAAATTTTAGGTGAAGCCGGAATAAATTCGTTTGAGCAACTGGCTGGTTCTGATGTGGAGCACTTGAGAGAAGTGCTACTCACTGCAGGAAGCCGATACAAAATGTTTGATCCGACGACTTGGCCAGAACAAGCAAAATTAGCTGCCCAGGGTGATTGGGAAGCTCTTGATAAACTACAAGATGAACTTGACGGAGGGAAAAGATAATCTCTTTACCATCTGGAAATAAGGAAAAAGCCTGGTCAATTGACCGGGCTTTTTTGTTTTTACAAAAGAAAATTTTGTTTTGCGATGAAAAGAGAGCATTGATTCTTTCGTAGTTGTAAGGTTTGTGGCAATTATAGTTTGCCAGTTCCACTTTATCGGTCTAATATGCTGTATTTGAGGATGATTTACGCATAAAATATTTGTACCATATTTCATTAAAATAACTAAGAGTACCTATTGTTTATTAAGGATTTAGATACTATCTTTGTCGTCCCTTTGGCGGAGGCTGAAGGGCTTTAATGATCGGTTAGTTACTGATTGGTGATTAAAGAAAGAAAAAGTTCATTGACAGAGAGGAGCGAGGTAAGAAACAAGAGAAGAAGAAAAAGAGTTGACCTGTGGTCCAAGATCAAACTGAGTTATCAGGAATGATAGCTTAGAAAAAAACATTACAATGGAGAGTTTGATCCTGGCTCAGGATGAACGCTAGCGGGAGGCTTAATACATGCAAGTCGAGGGGTAACAGGGGGCTTCGGCCCTGCTGACGACCGGCGCACGGGTGAGTAACGCGTACACAACCTACCCTTAACAGGAGGACAGCCCTGGGAAACTGGGATTAATACTCCATAATATTATCCAGATCGTAGATAGGATAATTAAAGCTGAGGCGGTTAAGGCTGGGTGTGCGTTCCATTAGGTAGTTGGTGAGGTAACGGCTCACCAAGCCGACGATGGATAGGGGGCGTGAGAGCGTGACCCCCCACACGGGTACTGAGACACGGACCCGACTCCTACGGGAGGCAGCAGTAAGGAATATTGGACAATGGGCGCAAGCCTGATCCAGCCATCCCGCGTGCAGGATG
>JABDKJ010000002.1 GCA_013002285.1 Flavobacteriales bacterium | reverse complement strand
GTAAAGGATAAGCCTATGAGGGTATTTCCAGATCATACTTTTTGGAGGTCCTTGAACAAACTTTCAAAAAATGACGTCACTTTTCCTATAGACAAGAAAGTGGCAGAAATGCTTAGAGAATAGTTTTATGAAGGAAGACCAAGACGCTTTTGAGCGTAAGAATCAATTTTCCTGAACAGACTTTGGGGCGTGAAAGTGCGCCATTCCATTTCTAATAGCTCACCGCCCTGAAGAAGGTAATTGTCTATGTTCACTTCTTGAAATTCAGTAAGTACATGATCCCTGAAATTCATCAATGCGATCCAGCCATCCTGATCCATGACTTCGTCAAACCATTCTTCGTAATAACAATCATCTGAACCATGAAAATTCAGGACATTCTCTCCGATCAAAATGAATTTATTCAAGCCTTCGTGCATCAGTTCTTCAATAATGTTTCGCTTTAAGAACATGATGTCGTTGTTAATGGCATCATTCCATTCTCCTATGAGTTCTATAACCGTAAAGCCTTGATCATAGTCTGCATAAATGATCTTTATGAAGAGCGTAGGAGAGCCAATATTGTCCCATTGGGGATGTATGTAGAAATTGTAGATCTTGTCTGAGAATTCAAATTCGCTATAAACCTTTTCGAAAAAAGGGGACCTCTCATCTGCTTCGCACGTGTAGTAATTACGCCAATTATAATATGGTTCTATCGTATGCAATGGATCCCAAAAATATGAGAACGCCAAATGTAGATCATTATTTTAAAATAGGATCTCGGCACGAATATTTGAGAATAAATTAGGCGTTTACCGAAATTCTTGGAGCTGCGCTCAATATTTCTTCATTGCAACCTTCTTCGAATTGCTTGAAATTTTCATTGAATTTTTCGGCAAGAATATTAGCTTGTTTGTCGTAAGCCACTTTGTCATCCCAAGTATTTCGTGGGTTCAAAATATTTACAGGAACCTCAGGACAAGTCGTAGGCATATTCAATCCAAATACTTCATGTGCGTTGTATTCCACATTGTCCAGCTTGCCTTCAAGCGCAGCTGTGATCATGGCTCTGGTATACTTCAATTTGATCCTGGACCCTGTTCCGTAAGCACCTCCGCTCCATCCAGTGTTTATCAGCCAGATATTCACTCCGAATTCTTCCATCTTCTTTCCGAGCATTTCGGCATATTTGTTTGGATGAAGAGGTAAGAATGGTGCGCCAAAGCAAGCAGAGAATGCCGTTTTCGGTTCATTAATACCCTCCTCTGTTCCTGCTACTTTAGCCGTATAACCGCTTATGAAGTGATACATGGCCTGAGCACTAGTGAGCTTTGAGATGGGAGGAAGAACTCCAAAAGCATCAGCCGTTAAAAAGAATATATTCTTCGCATCCCTTCCCATGGAAGGTTCCATAATATCTTCAATATGCTCTAATGGGTAGCTGACCCTAGTGTTCAATGTTTTAGTGCTATCCGCATAATCCACTTCCGCTGTTCCATCTTTGAAAGCAATGTTCTCTAACAAAGCTCCAAATTTTACTGCATCATATATTTCCGGTTCTTTCTCTCTTGACAGATCAATGCACTTTGCATAACAACCTCCCTCAAAATTAAAAACTGTTTCTCCTGACCAGCCGTGTTCATCATCACCGATCAATTTTCTGTTAGGGTCTGAAGATAAAGTCGTTTTGCCTGTGCCGGATAATCCAAAGAATATTGCTGTATCACCGTCTTTACCAACATTGGCTGAGCAATGCATGGAGAGTACATTCTTGTCTGAAGGTAGAATATAGTTCAGAACGGAGAAAATACCTTTTTTCATTTCGCCTGTATATCCAGTTCCTCCAACGATGATCATTTTCTTTGTGAAATTAACGATGGCAAAGTTGTGTTGCCTTGTTCCATCCACTTCTGGATCTGCCATAAACCCAGGTGCGCAAACCACATTCCATTCCGGAGAGAAATCTTCCAATTCTTCATCGCGTAGTCTTAGGAACATATTGTCTATAAATAGGTTTGACCACGGAAATTCAGTCACAACTCTAACATTCATGCGATATTGAGGGTCTGCGCACACAGCAGCATCTTTGACGTAAATATCTCGGCCTGTTAGATAGGCTCTCATGCGTGCATACAGTCTGTCGAAAGCTTCTGAGTCAAACTTTTTATTGATCTGGCCCCACCAAACTGTGTTTTCTGTAATATCGTCACATACGATAAATCTGTCTTGAGGTGATCTTCCAGTAAATTCTCCAGTTTCTATAGCGAGAGCCCCAGTATCGGTTAGCACGCCCTGTCCGTTAACAATAGTTTCTTCTATTAATTCTGCAGGGAGTAGATTCCAGTAGGCTATCCCACAATTGTCAAGTCCTAAGTAATTCAGATCCTGTGCAGCTCTTCCAAGGTTTTCCATGAATTAAGTTTAATATAGATGGCAAAAATACGCCAATTATCAATGTGCGTATAGCTCAATGGACTTTAAATTAATTCACGATCAAAACCCTAAATTATTGGATATAAATGCCTTAGATGTGTTCTTCAAAAATTTATAAGTGTCAGAATGACACTTATCTATCTTTTAGAGCAAAGATAAGTAGCACCCAACCTACAATGAATGAAATGCCGCCAAGAGGAGTGATGGGTCCAATGAATTTAAAAAGACCTGGGTTTACAAAGAACTCCTTTAATGACAGGAGATAGAGCGACCCGCTAAAAAGTATGATCCCGATCAATAGAAAGGTCACGCTCCTTTTAAAATGTGCCGAAAGATCAATTGAAGAAATTCCCAGAACAAGGATAGCTACTGCATGTATGATGTGGTAAAATACACCTGTCTGAAAAGCAGAGAGTGAACTCGCTGAAATTTTTGGCTTAAGAAAATGGGCGCCAAAGGCGCCCATAATTATTCCTAGTATCATTAAAATTGAAGCAAGTCGGATATATCTTTTGTGCATGTCCTAAAATAAGAAAGTCCCCGTCATTAATTGACGAGGACCATTCCCTTTATCTATTCTCCAATTTTTCCATTTCTGCATCGAAAGTCTCTTTGAATTTTTCGTAGTCGTAATCTATACGAAGACGTTCGTCTTTTGATATTCTTTCGTGGTATGCAGCCACAATATCGTCTCCGGATAATTCAAGTGCTACATAGTATTTGAATTTTCCTGTGTCGTTAACTTTTACAGGCTGAGAACAAATGGTGTTGACTCCCACCATGTTCTGCTTAACGATCTCTCTAGAAAGACCTTCAAACCTTTCTTCGACCTCTTCCTTGTTATTGAACTCTCTCGAATTCACGTAGTTGTCTACTACAGAATTGATCGTCACTTGAAGAGATGCTGCAAGATCTGTCCTTGCATTGTTCATTGCTTTTTTCTTTGCTGTAGCTTGGTCAATGCTTTCGCCCAACCCACTCGCTCTAAAGAAATCTTTGTTGCTGAAGTATTCCGGCCCAGAACAATATTCTGTTATTGGGGTTTCTCCATCTGGAGCTTTTGTTACTTGCTTTTTCTTTTTACATCCTGTTGCTGTTATGGCTATCCCCATTAGGGCGATCATTCCATATCTTTTAAAGTTACTATTGATCATATCTTTAGGTTTTCTTAATTTCAATTATACTCTTTCCAATACTGTGCCAAAGTTTATAACACGCTGTTTATCATGTCTTTAAGCATGTTTCTTTTTACTTTTTCGGCAACGTTCGAAAGCGCTTTTATTCCAGCTTGTTCAAAGTCCATGTTCAATCCTTTGACATCATGTAATGCATTTTGATACACAACATTTCCCTGGTTGTTCAGCACCTTCATTTCCATATCGCAATGTGCAACATAAAAGCTGTAACTCGTTCCTGCTTTTTCCGTGCTTGCATTCAATTGCAATATTAGATCAGCTTCGTTCAAGTTATTCGTCAATTTGAATTCTTTTTGCGTCAATCCATTCTTAATAACATTCGATATCAGAGCTGTGCCCATTTCAATACCAAGGTTTATCTCAGTGCTTTTTATAAAGAATGTTGGCTTTTCTAGGATGATCGGGATCGATAATTGTTTTGGCCTTACGATCTTCAATATTTCTTTTTCGATCTGGCTTGCGTTGTCTAACCAATATTCTAGATCGAGACCAACTTCCAAAGCATTAGAACGATCGTCTTTGCGAACGTTTCTCACTTCTACATAAGCTTTTCCATTTTCATTGGAAATGAAATCGTGTTCTACTGTACTGCGCTCACCTTTAAATGCAAAAGTGGCTTTCGCATTTTTCAGTGGTTTATTCTTATGAGAAATATTCAACTCGAAATTGCTCTTATAGTCATTATATAATGAAAGTATCACTTTGTCATCCGATGGCAATATCGAAATATCATTCATCATTGACTGCAACTCAAAAAGTATTTCATTCTCTAAGAATATTTCACCGTCCTCGGCAGACACACTATTGCTTTCCCCCCAAAACTCTTTTAGGGTGGCCAGTCCTTTTGTGAACATTTGTAGCGCACCTCCAATGTCACCGAGGTCTTTTTGTTCCTTTCCTTTTTGAAAAAGGTCGTACGAAAGGTTGATAGACTCCTTTCTTCTACTTTCAAAATTTTCTTTATAAAGTGCTTTGTCCAATTTATAGAACACCCAGTATTCAAATTCTGTTTCCCAGGAATCCATGAATTGAAAGCCTTCAAGATTTTGATCGCTGAAGGTTTGAATGCCTTGAGTGAATTCCTCATCAAATTTATAGTTGCGGTCAAGTACGTATAGAAATGAATTAGAACGGACGGTAACACTTATCTCTGAAGAAAGATCAGATAGCGCATTATTCTTGGCCACGTGCGTATAGTCATCCGGATTACGGATCTTGCTGGCAGCACCTATCCCAATGTAATCGTAGTTTCCAGATGGTCGGTTTTTCAACCAGTCTGGTCTATCCGGTTCCTTTTGAGAAAGGTCGGGCAAAGATGATATTACGATCTTTTGCTTTCCACAGCTGACCGAAAGTATCAATAGAAACAGTATGTATGCTATTTTTTTCAAATTCAGTGATCAAGATGATCCTCTATTTTATGTGCAACACTATTGCCGATCTCCTCATATAATGTTGTTGCTATTGCTTCTGGCTTCGCCAATTCTTTATTTGCAGCTAATAAGGCCTGCAAGGCATCATAGTCAGCTTTGCTGTCTGTTGGCCCATCGCCTTTCGCAGGAACTAAATTCTGAGCTTTTCCAGCGAATACGGCATAGTGCACTTCATGCATATTTGTCTTCTCAAAAATATCAGAGAATATGATCTCCCCAGTTTCAAGAGATATGCATTTGTATTGTGCTTCCAGGACCACTTCGTTCTTATTGTAAAATTCTGTGTATCGCGTTTTTTTGAAACGCGTTTCCTTTTCTTCTTTTCCAGTATCAGGATTTGTCACGGTGACTTCATACATCTCATAGGCAGCCACAACTTTTTTCTTAAGCCCTTCTTGTCTAACCTTATGATCCAGGATCTTTCCAGAAATCAACCCTTTAGCGCCTAAGATCTTTCCAACATTTGCCGCAGTAGATTCATCTATCACACCACTGAGTCCAAGTGTTTGTTCTTCAATTACTTGGTCCATATTGTCTCTGTCCACAATTTTGATGAACGGGTTATCAATAGCGTTGATGTCTTCTATTATATGAGAGTATATCTTTTCGCTTTCATCTCTTGTAGATGCCGCTCCAGTAAACCTAGTAATGGCGACTGGGAACATTCCATTATCCAAACTCGTTTTCCATAGCTCTGCTACATCTTTAAAATCTGGATTCTTTTGATAGATCTGGTCAAAGAAGCCATATGCTTTTCTCCAATCTTCTCTATCAAATGCAGCCTTTCCACTGTTATATAATGGTTCCGCAAAGGTCAATATCTGGTAGTTTGCAATGTCTTTGTAGTTTTGGTCATATCCAGATATTTTGTTGAATTTACGTGAAGCTTCAGCGTAATTCTTATTCTCATAGAATGCTACACCTTCTTTATACAACTCTTCTAAGTGATGGTTTAGGGAGATCTCGTATCTGTCTTTGTAATGACTCGGCAATTCCAATTTTATTCCATAATTGCCCACTCGTTCATGAAAAAGCTGTGCTACTTCATATTCGAAAACGGCATCATCGTGATCCGCTAACATATGTAGTTTATTGAAAGAGTCGAGTTTTTCATTCAAAGCTCTTTGACCAGCTTTTTTTAATGCGATCTGAGAATTTACGTTGGTGTTCTTTTTGGCGAGTGACTTCATATACATTTCAGAAGCTTCTTCAAGTAGTCCGGCCTCTTCCAATTTTGCGCCTTTCTTATAAAGTGACTTGGATGTCGTGCAAGCGACCAGAGTGATCGAGAGGCTCATCAGCAATATGTATTTCAAATTGGTCATGTCAAAATATTTTGGTCCAACACCAGATAGTTGTCCTGGCCCTATCCAGTTTTTAGTTCTGTATTATATGGTGTTTTCAATAGTTATGCCAAAGTATTCAATAGCTTGAACATCAGAGAGTTTCGCTGAAAAACACCTCTCTCTTCGCTTATATGATCCAAAGTAAAGTCTTTTTGACAATTGAAGCGAAAGTATCTGAAAAGATTTTCCAAGAACAGATCGGCAGTTATAAAAGAAAGTTAATTTTGACCGCCTTAAAGTCATATAAAATGAAAAAGATCCTTGTGATCGGTGCTGGTAGATCCAGTTCTTCCTTAATAAAATATTTAGCTGATAATTCTACTGAAAATGAATGGCAGATAACTATAACTGACCGAAACCAAGACTTAATTGACGAGCGAGTAAAGGGGATGGCAAATACAAAAGGACTTGTATTTGATGCCTTGAAAAAAGTAGAAAGACAAGAGCAGATAAGGACGCATGATCTCGTGATATCCATGCTTCCGGCTCGATTCCATATCCACGTTGTTCAGGATTGCATTGAAATGAAAAAGAATGTCATCACGCCTTCTTACATTTCTGCAGAGATCAAGGATTTGGATGAGGGCGCGAAAAAGGCTGGTATCATTATCTTAAATGAAATGGGCCTTGATCCGGGACTTGACCATATGTCTGCAATGAAAGTATTGGATGAGATCAAAGAGAGTGGTGGTGAAATGTTGAGTTTCAAGAGTTTTACTGGAGGTCTTATTGCCCCTGAAAGTGACAACAATCCATGGAATTATAAATTCACATGGAACCCTAGAAATGTCGTTATGGCGGGGCAGGGCGGTGCTGTAAAATACATTAGGAACGGCAGATATAAGTATATTCCATACAACCAACTATTCAAAAGAATAGAGAAGATCTCGATCGATGGTTACGGTAAATTTGATGGATATGCAAATAGAGATTCTCTCAAGTATAGGTCACTTTATAACCTAGAGGATATTCCTACTATCTATAGGGGAACCTTGAGAAGATCTGGATTTTGTAGGGCATGGGATGCTCTTGTCCAATTGGGGGTAACTGATGATACTTTTAAGATAGAGGATTCGGAGAACATGACTTACAGAGATTTCATTAACTCATTTCTTGCTTATCATCCTACGGATTCTGTAGAGTTAAAGTTGAGATATGTCCTGGGATTGGAACCAGAGTCAGATGTCTACGACAAAATTGAATGGCTGGGTCTATTCGAAGACAAGAAGATCGGTCTAAGAAATGCTTCACCTGCTGAGATCATGGTCCATTTACTTTCTGAAAAGTGGAAATTGGAAGATGGTGACAAGGACATGATCGTTATGTGGCATCAATTCAAATTCATGGAGGACAATATAGAAAAAGAGATAAGGTCTTCTTTGGTTTGCATCGGGGATGACGAAGTACAAACCGGAATGGCGAAGACCGTAGGTTTTCCACTAGGTATAGCAGCTAAGTTATTACTTCAAGAAAAAATTGAGGCTAAAGGAGTTCATTTGCCGAATGAAAAGGAGATATACTTACCTATATTAAGCGAATTGGATGAGTTAGGAATTTCATTTAAAGAAGAAGAGATCTCTTGATCAACGGTCTTTTGATCGGATGATCGTGCCACCTTCACCAAATTTCTTGATCTTCACTTTTCTTTCCTTCTCAACTATGAAAAAACTGGTATAAATGTTTTCCATGTCGCTGTTGAGTTCTACCTCAATATTGTTCTGAAGTAGAGAGTACTTGCTTCCTAGAATGTTCTCATCAATTGTTAGCACGTAGCTTCCATTCGGAAGATATAGTTCAAAGCTTCCATCGAAATTTGTGAGCGTGCTTATTGCAGTGGTACCATCATTTGCAGCTATTCGAATATTTGAAAGATCAAATGGTCTGTCGTCCGTGACTGCAATGTCTTGTCTGTTCAATACTACATTTCCGATGACTTTTACACCTCTCACGAATGGTACTTGAACGATCGTGTTGGTCATGATCGAAAGGGAGTCTGGTGTTTTACCGAACCAGCCATTCAATTCTTCTAAAGGAAAAGTTACAAATTGATAATTGTCATTGATAGTATTTTCGATCATTGCAAATCCTTTAGAATTGGAAAGCACCTCTTTATCCTCTAATCTTAATACAACATTCTCAATAGAAGATTCTCCTTTATCTTGTTTGTCGTTGCCATTTAGGTCGTAAAAGACATTGAATGAAACATTGGAATTCTTGTGCTCCATAAATGGGATGGGTACACCAAAACTTTTTCGAACAGATACATTTACTCTAAATCCTTTAGTAACGGTGGAACCGAGGTCGTCTGTATTTATGGGATTGTTCGAATAAATGTTCAATAATTCATTATTGTATTTAGTAACATTCAAATTGTACCCTGGATTCAGGCTGTACCTCCACCCATTGTTTGAGAAAAAGAAGATCTCTGGAAAAACCCCTAGGAATTGTGACTTGAACCTATTGTTGTATGTATAGGAAATATTGTTCTCTAAAACCCAATGTTCATCAGCAAATAAATACTGGTGATTTGCACTAAACCTTCCTATTTGAGGGGATCTACTCGTAGCAGTCTGAAACTCTTGAGCTGATCTGTTGTTTGCTCCATATCTATAATTGGCAGTTAGTGTTAATGTCCTTAGCCTGTAGAAGGTATTCATTCTAAAATTGAAATAATCTTTGACACTCGGGTCTGTCAGTGAATTTGTATATCCTGCTTCTGAATAAAATGAAAGCAAAGTATTTTTTATATAATCCAGTTTTGAGAACCTTAACGATAAGCCTCTGGCATGCACATTGTATTGGTAGAAATTGTTCACGTTATAGTAAATGCCTGGATTGAAAGTTCCCCATCTATTATTTGTAGTGAAAACGAATCTATTCTGGAGAAAATCGTAACTGGAGAAAGGATCAAAGAAACCTGTGCTCGGAGTAAATGTTTCTACATTTGCATAGTTTGCCGAATAGTAAGCAGACCAGTTGTCACTGATGGCATATTGGACTTTTGCATTCCCTGTCGCTATCCTTGAATTTGACGATCCAAAGAATTTTGAATTATAGCGGGCACCCACATATACATAGAGTTTATTTTCCAGAAACCTAGAATTGTAATTCAGGCCAAGCAAGAAACCTTGCTGACCAGTGAGAGTCCCTATATAGATGTGTCTTCGGCTGCTAAGAGCTCCAAAAATTCCTACACCATGTTTTTCTTTGATTCGCAGACTGGATTGCAAGCTTAGTACGTTTCCGCTTGTGCCATTAAAGCCGTTAGTATACCTGCCAAATTTTGCCAATACAAAACCGTCTTTTGGAAGGTTGTATTGATAATTCAAACCATAGGCATCTGTCTGTCCAAACTTCATGAACCCTCTGGTGGAAGTAAGGAATGCACCTACTTTATGATCCGGGTTTATCTGATAGTCTCCTTTTATTCCTTTTCCTGCTGAAGGCATACCCACAACTCCTCCATTCACATTTCCTGCCTGTGCAGACCATTTGTTTGAAAAATAACCTAAATACCAAGGCAGGTTGTTCAGGTGTTCTTTGTTCCAAAATACCTGGTTGTAATTCAGTTGAGTAAAGTAGTTTAGGCTAGCATCATTGTTGAAATTCTTATATCCATTAAGGTTCATGGATAGAAATGGAAAATCCCCCAACGCGTTTTGGTAGTCCATTTGCACATCTAAGGGAAGGTCTCTCGAACTGTAGTCGCTTGCGCGCATTACATTTGGGAGTTTTATGAGGTCTATCTTAGACCCATTCCTATGGCTAGTATTTCCTAGTATCTTTGATTCTTGAGAATTGAGAAAAACGGAATATTGTCTTCTTTGGCTTTTTCTGTTCGGAACATGTCCGAGTAATGATACTTTTCTAAAGTTTCTTCGATTGTTGTTTATTACAGCAGTGTATTCAAATGTTGTATCGGCATATGAGCTTAGTTCAAGAGTTTGCGAATCACCATTTTCGAGTTCAATTTTATCTTTTTCCAATGAAATATCTCCTTTCGCGGAATTTACGTTCATGAATATTTCCTGATCGAAAAGACTTTTGTTTTCGATGTTGAAGGAAATGTCTTCTTCGCTTTGCCCATTCTTAAAATAGATCTTGTTTTTATTACTAGTTACTTTCCACTCGGCATTTTTGTCTGTTGTGCAATTAAAATGATCCGTCAATATTTGAATACCTTTTGAATTATAGATAAAAGCATTAATCTGGTAGTTGGAATGTCCGTTGCTCAGTTTCTGGGGTATGATCCTCACGGGAATATAAACTGTGTCTTTTGGAGAGATCTCATACCAGACATCAGTTTTACCTATAAGTTTCCAAGTAGCTGGAAAATTGAATTCTGGAAGGACAACCTTCTCGATCTCGTTATGGTTGATGATCTTAAGAACATTGGAAAGGATCTCTCCTTGTTTTGGTTCAATAGAGGCTTTTGCAAATAGGACTTCTATACCTCTGTTAATTTTCTTTGCCAAGGTATCTGTTGCGTTGGATCCAGTTTGTTCTGTTTGAGGTATTTCGATTTGTTTTTCCTCTGTTTTTTCTTCAATTGCCAAAGAGTCCGAAAGGAAATTTTGCATGGATAGCGTATCTGCTTGGACCAGAGTATCTGGTTCCTGAGCGAATGCAAAAAGATTATTTGCAGTAAGCAACAATATCAACAAGACCTTTTTAAGGTCTAGATATTTTATTTGAATGATCATAGATTTTCCTCCAGATGAAAACGAACACTCATTTCGTAAATCCCGGGATTAAAGGTTAAGTTTGGTTTTACTCTAATGTCTACGGTAAATGTATATTCATCATAGTTTGTATTGTAGTCTCCTGGCCCATTCACGTTTGTGGTGCAACTTCCCGCTGGGGTCACAGGCAATAAGGCTTGTATAATATCCATGATATCACCATTATTGGAGAAGGTTTGGAAAGTTCCATTTATTGGAGAAGTCGCACAAGAATTCCTCACGCGTATCTCTAAAATATCCAGTGTAGGGTTGGTAGCACTGCCGCTACCGTATTGCAGAAGTTCTTCCCATTCTGCAGGAGGGGTTCCCGCGATCGGGTTATTGAATACTTCCATATTCAAAAACCAGCTGCAAGCGGGGTCTGGAATAGCCTGGTGATCTACCTTTACTTTGAGCGTAAGTGCGTTGTTGATCGTCATGCCCGCATTGTATTTTGAAAATTCATCAAAAGTTAGCAGGGCATTTGAATTTCCATCTACATCCAACTCTACATTCCCACAGTGTATTTGGGCAAAAGTTGCACTAGACAGAAATATGAATAGGCATAATATGGTTCGTATTAATAGGGTCAATTTTTTAGTTTAAGGTGGTAGGCAAATAAAAAGTCCAAAGCCGACTGCCTTCAGCCGACTTTGGGGAATTTTTTATTGGTCCTCTAGCAACACATACTGCACATACATAGTGTAAACACCAGGTTGCGCGTATGATGTAGCAGATATCGTAGACAGGTCTTCTGATGTAGCCCCGTCTTCGTTAAATGCCATAGGGAATATTGCAGGCAATCCTGGCAATATCCTATAATCTACAGTGTAGTAGTAATCTGAAGCCGTTCCTGTTTGCGTCATCCAGGAACCACCAACCATAGCATCTGAACCAGCAGTACCTGATGTACCAGAATGTCCGGCAATGTACTTTCCAGTTGCAGTAGGAGGCGTATTTGTTCCACCATTCACATATAGACTGTTTCCTCCAGAAGCTGTTGCAGCAGGAGAAAAAGCCTGATTATAATCTGCAAATGGTCCAGTAGCAGCAGCAGCACCAGCGTTGGCTCTATTCTGTCTAAGTTCTACTAAACTCATTGGAAGATCGGCTTCTGCTCCAGAAGTAACTCCACCAGAACCATACACCAACTGTTGATCCCAGCACTCTGCGCAATTCGTTCCGTTAGATCTGCCAACAGCATAAAGGTCCCAAGAAACACTTGAACTTACTTTAAGTTCAGTAGCCGCATATTGTGTAATACCCCTGAAGTATTCTTCGATCTCATCAAATACGAATTCTAGTTGATTAGGGGTTTTCATGTCAAGTTGGAGAACAGGTTGTAATTCCATTGTGATGGTAACATCCTGTTCATCGATCAACTGTGCATTCACAGTCTGGAAGCACATTCCCGCCACCAAGACCAACAATAAAAATTTCAAATTTCTCATAACATTAAATTTTAAATAGGTTTTTGTAATTTGTTAATACAGTTTATTTTATTTCAAAGTCAAGTTCTGCAGCTTCTATCTCTTCTTCGTTTCCGTAGTCGAGCACTCCAACTGCTGAATATTTTCCACTCTTTAGATGTTCCGGTAATTCAAAACTGAACACACGTGTCAATTCTGGAACGATCGTAAAAGATTTTACCAATAGTTTTTCCTGGTCTCCATTTTCCAGATTCGTGAGTTCTACATAAGCACGGCAATAGGCGATACCTGTTCCTGTGTTTTCTGCTTCAATATTCACGAAATATTTTTCTTCTCTTTGAGATATCATGAAGTCCATGATCTCAATGCTGTTATCTGTAACTCCAGGTGGGTTTTGATAAAGGAATACGCCAAATGCAAGGGTAGGTACAATACCAAATGCGATGGATTCACCTTTTTCAGCTCCGTAATCAAGAGTTTTTCTTTCAGCTGCCTCTTCGATCATCATAATTCCCCAAGCAGCTTTTTTGCCGGCTTCATCGTCTGGAACATCTAGTGTAACAGTGATCTCTTTTTTCTCTCCAGCTGCAACTTCAATGAATGAAGGCGATACGGAAACCCAATTTGATATTCCATATTTACCATTTCCAGGCTCAACAAACTGACTCTTGCCATGTTCGTTCATATTAAAATCATTGAATTTTATCCGAAAGGATTTAGCCTCTTCGGTGTCATTGTTGATCTTGATATTCGCTGTCTTCGTGCTTCCGGGAGAAGAGTTGAATCGCAATCTCGAAGGAGATATCGCAACGCCAGAAGTACTAATGTCAATGGTATAAACATTATCTTCCGCAGTCGCATCTTTAGTGCATATATCACCGGCTGAGCCAGAAATAGTCAATGCAAGAAAGCATAGCATGGATAGGTACTTGTACATAAATGGTTTAATTAGGTTTTGCTTTCTTTTACTATAGAAGCAAACCAAAAGTTTCAGAAACGGATCTTATTTAGAAGGATGGAGCGGAGGACTCTAGATTTATGTATTCTACTTGGTTTAAAAAATAGTTAAATAACTCTTCATAAGTTTTTGATATTCAAAAGAGTATTCATGTCGCACTTTTGTTTCTATAATTAGTTTCTCAAAGGTACTTTTGCAAGCCGCTTTTTTTATTGAAAAAAGGCAGCGATGAGCTGGTTTGTGAGGCTTCGGGAAAATAGCCCAGAATTTTGAAATGAAAAGACCATTTTTCTCAAGTATTTCGAGAAACTTCTCCTTCTGGTCTATTGGAAATATAACCTCGAAAGATCCATTGTCCGAAAGCAAATCATTGATCTTTGGGATCCAATCCATCCAATCTATATTTCCTTGTCTCGCAAGTGTTCGAGACTCGGATTTAGAAATGTATTGATCGAAAAAAAAGGGAGGGTTACAAACTATAAGGTCATATGCATGTTCAGGATCAAATTCCTCGAACGAGATGTGTTTGGTATTTATCCTATCAGCAAAAGGCGATCGCGAAACATTAAAGCTTGCTTCTTCAAAGGAATCCCTATCCAGATCTATTGCATCCACGATCAACCTTGGTTCGCGCTGTGCCATCATCAGCGCTATGAGACCAGTTCCGGTGCCAATGTCCAATGCTCTTTTCTTTCCTTCTGACCCGCACCAAGCACCAAGTAGGTTTCCGTCTGTTCCTACTTTCATGGCAGACTTGTCATGTTTTACCGAAAATTGTTTGAAATGGAATTCCATTTAATCATTCAGGTCTAATAGTCCCTCGGGCAGATCCACATGAATGGTTTTTTCCTTTTTATCTACTTCAATGATGAAGGTGTCATTGATCGGGATAAGGACATCCTGATCACCATTTTCTACCTTCATGAGTTCGTTTCCAGGATACTCAAGTATTTCAGAAACTTTTCCAATTATTCCAGTGGTCTTGTCGATGATCTTGAAATCGATGATCTCGTGAAAGTAGAAATCGTCATCTTCTTTCGCAGGGAGGAATGAGAGAGGTAGATAGAGTTCTTTTTTTAGTAGTCTTTTGGCCTCATCTTCTGAATCTACATCTTCGAATTTCAAGCGCAGCATTCCTTTGCTGCCAAACCGAGATGAATCAATAAAAAAAGGGACCAACTTGTTTTCGATGTTCAAAAACACTGATCCCATTTCTAAATATTGTGAGGGATGGTCTACGTCTAGTCTGGCGTAAACTTCTCCTTTGAAACTGTGTAGCCTTACGATCTTACCTATATAGTAATGGTCTTTAAAGGCCATAACAGGAAATTACTCTTCTTCCTTCTCGGCAGCTTCTTCGGCAGATTCTGCAGCATCCCCGGCAGCTTCTTTTGCCTCTTCTGCTTCTTCAGCAGCTTCTTCTGCGTCTTCTTTTGCTTCCTCGGCAGCTTCGGCAGCATCCTCTGCGGCTTCGGCAGCTTCTTCTGCAGCCTCAACTGCTTCTTCAGCCGCTTCAGCAGCCTCAGCTGTGCCTTCTTCAGCAGCAGCCTCTACTGCTTCTTCTGCTTTTTCTGCAGCTTCTTCGGCAATGTCCTCAGATGCTTCTGCAGCTGTTTCTGCTTCTTTTGCAGCATCTTCAGCAACCTCAGCAACTTCTTCTGCTATAGCGGCAGATTCTGCAGCAGCTTCTGCAGCTTCTTCGGCAACTTCAGCAGCACCTTCTCCACCATCGGCAGCAGCAGCTTCGGCAACATCTGCCATAGCTTCAGCTTGGTCAGAAGCTTCTTCTGCAATATCAGAAGCTTCATCTGCTATGTCTGCTGCATCAGCAGCTTCAGCAGCGGCAGCAGCAGCAATAATACCTGCGGCCTCAGCCTGTTTTGCAAGAATTTCTGCGCTCCTTTTATCTGCAATGGCTTTCTCAGCCTTCATTTTTTCAGCAGTATCAGCATCATTTTGAGCAAGTAATCCTTCTCTCTTGGCTCTCACCTTAGACTCTTTTTCAGCGGCCCAAGCAGCAAATCTCTTTTCGGCTTCTTCTTCTGTAAAAGCACCTTTCTTCACACCATTCAATAAATGGTTTTTATGAAGCACACCTTTATAAGATAGAATTGCACGCATTGTATCTGTAGGTTGTGCTCCCACTTGAAGCCAATGCAAGGCTCTGTCAAAATCTACATTGATGGTTGCTGGATCTGTATTAGGGTCGTATTCTCCTAATCTCTCGATGAATTTACCATCTCTTTTTTCACGGCCATCTACTGCTACGATGTAGTAGTAAGGATATCTCTTTTTTCCGTGTCTCTGAAGTCTAAGCTTTGTTGCCATATCAATAATTTTAAAAGGGTCCTAAACCCAGTTTATTAATTCTTTAATTTTTTTCGGGCTGCAAATATCGCGAATTCTCAATATATTCCTAATCTTGAAGCAACTATTTAAAG
>JABDKJ010000001.1 GCA_013002285.1 Flavobacteriales bacterium | reverse complement strand
TTGACGATATTGGCAAATGTCTCAGGATGATTCATTGCTAAATCAGCAAGAACCTTTCTGTCGAGTCCTATATTTTTTTCAGAAAGCTTATGCATCAATTGAGAATATGTAGTGCCGTGTTGTCTTGCTCCGGCATTGATTCTAGCAATCCATAATCTTCTAAAGCTTCTCTTCTTTTGCTTTCTATCTCTGTAAGCGTAAGTGAGACCTTTCTCAACTGCATTTTTAGCTACAGTATAGACCTTACTTCTGGCACCAAAATAACCACGTGCTGACTTAAGGATTTTCTTTCTTCTAGCCCTGGAGGCTACGGCGTTTACTGACCTTGGCATAATTTACTTGCTTTTCGATAGGCAGGGAATCAATTCAATGATTTCTTATGGCCTGGACTATCTGTTAAAAATTATTTTGTATTAGATACAAAGAAGTGCTTTGATACGTTTTTCATCTGCCTTTGAAACAAGACCAGCATGTCTTAGCCGAAGTTTGGCCTTTTTGCTTCGCTTTCGCTTTAAGTGAGATGTAAACGCATGTCCTCTTTTGATCTTACCTTTACCAGTCACCTTAAATCGCTTTTTAGCGCTGGAATGGGTTTTCATCTTAGGCATAATATGTGCTTTTTCAAATTGGAGTGCGAAGATAGGGCTATTATGCACTAATATCAAATAAAAAAGGTGGTAAACCAGTTAGCTTACCACCTTTTCATTAGAAACGATTCTCAGTTTATTTCTTCTTTTTCTTTGGACTTATGATGACGTTCATCCGTCTTCCTTCCATTCTTGGGAGTTCCTCGGCTGCCCCATATTCGTCCAGTTCTTTCAAAAATCTCAAAAGGAGTAATTCTCCTCTATCCTTGAAAACAATAGTTCTTCCTCTAAAGTGTACGTATGCTTTAACTTTCGCACCTTCTTCGAGGAATTTTTTAGCATGTTTCAATTTGAAATCAAAATCATGATCATCCGTATTTGGCCCAAATCTAATCTCCTTAACAACGGTCTTTGAAGTTTTCGCTTTAATCTCCTTTTCCTTCTTTTTACGCTCGTAAATGAACTTGTTGAAGTCAACAATCTTACAAACTGGAGGATCGGCTTTTGGCGAAATCTCAACGAGATCTAACTCCATTGCTTGTGCCCACCGAATCGCCTCTCTCGTATCATATATATCCGGGGTAATTGTTTTACCTGCGGCTTCACTTATTGCTTCCATATCCTCACCGACAAGTCTTATTCTAGGAAGTGTAATGTCTCGGTTGGTTCTGAATTTGTTTTTTAAAGGTTCTCTTTTAGGAGTGAATCTTCTTCTTCTGGCCAAATGTTATAATGTTTAGTTTAAAATGTAGATCAAATATGATAATTATTCCTCTACTTGATCTTCTTTGATACTCTTATTTGATTTTTTACTTAATCCAATTACAAGCCCGTCCTTTTCTTTATTTAAGGCTGCTTCAAGGATACTTCCTTCACTAGGGTTCTCTTGAAGAATGAACTCAGCTAAAGGATCCTCAATATATTTTTGAATTGCTCTGTGTAATGGTCTTGCACCAAATTGGGGATCAAATCCTTTTTCAGCAACAAACTTCTTCGCCGTCGGCATAAGTTTTAACTTATAATCCATTCCTTCCAATCGCTTGTAAAGATCCTTCAATGTGATATCGATGATCTTAAAGATATCTTCCTGGTCAAGTGAGTTGAAAATGACAACGTCGTCTATTCTATTCAAGAATTCCGGAGAGAAGGTTCGTTTTAAGGCATTCTGGATAACAGCCTTAGAGCTATCCTCTGCAGATTGCTGTCTCGCTTGCGTATTGAAACCAACCCCTGTTCCAAAGTCCTTCAATTGCCTTACACCAATATTACTGGTCATAATGATCAGTGTATTTTTAAAGTCTACTTTTCTTCCAAGTCCATCTGTCAACTGACCATCATCCAGTACTTGCAAAAGAATATTGTAAACATCCGGATGAGCCTTTTCGATTTCATCCAACAAAATTACAGAATAAGGCTTACGTCTTACTTTTTCAGTTAACTGACCCCCTTCTTCATAGCCTACATATCCGGGAGGCGCACCGATTAATCTGCTGATGGAGAATTTCTCCATATACTCAGACATGTCGATTCTGATCAATGCATCTTCTGCATCAAACATATATCTCGCTAATGCCTTGGCCAATTCAGTTTTACCTACACCAGTTGGGCCTAAGAAAATGAACGAACCGATCGGCTTAGTTGGATCTTTAAGACCAACTCTATTTCTTTGAATTGCTTTAGTAATCTTAACAATGGCTTCATTTTGTCCAATGATCGCTCCTTGGAGGTCTTGAGACATTTTTACCAGCTTATTGCTTTCACTTTGAGCAACTCGATTCACCGGAATTCCGGTCATCATAGAAACCACTTCAGCAATTTGCTCTTCACCCACTGGATAGCGTTTTGTCTTTGACTCTTCCTCCCATTCTACCTTTGCAAAATCCAATTGTCTTATCAATTTTGATTCGCTATCTCTCAAATCCGCTGCACGTTCGTATTGCTGATTCTTAACCGCACTATTCTTTTCTTCTCGAACTTCTTCGATTTGCTGTTCAAGCTCTTCGATATGTTTTGGTACATGAATGTTCTTCAAGTGAACACGAGCGCCAACTTCATCCAGAACGTCAATAGCCTTGTCCGGTAAAAACCGATCACTCATATATCTATCACTAAGATGTACGCAAGCTTTGATAGCATCTTCACTATAGGAAACATTGTGAAATTCCTCGTATTTAGGCTTGATGTTGGTCAAGATCTCTTCAGCTTCTTCCGTAGAAGGTGGTTCGACCAAAACTTTTTGGATTCTTCTATCCAACGCGCCGTCTTTTTCAATGTGCTGCCGATATTCATCCAATGTGGAGGCTCCGATACATTGCAATTCACCACGAGCCAAAGCTGGTTTGAAAATATTGGAAGCATCCAAAGAACCCGTTGCACCACCTGCACCGACAATCGTATGAATTTCATCAATGAATAAGATGACATCTCTTGTCTTCTCAAGTTCATTCATGATGGCCTTCATTCGTTCTTCAAACTGACCACGATATTTTGTTCCTGCCACCAGCGCAGCAAGGTCAAGCATCACGATTCGTTTATTGAATAATGTTCTTGATACTTTTTTCTGGATTATTCTTAAAGCCAATCCCTCAATTATTGCTGTCTTACCTACACCAGGCTCTCCAATAAGGATTGGATTATTTTTCTTTCTTCGACTTAAAATTTGAGAAACTCTTTCAATTTCGGTTTCTCTTCCGATGATAGGATCTAGTCTATCTTCCTCCGCAAGTCTGGTAATATCTCTTCCGAAATTGTCCAGTACGGGCGTTTTGCTTTTACTATTGCCCTTTCTTTGATATTTGCTTGAAGACTCCTCTTCTTCATACGGATCATCACTGTCTGATGCCTGCGCATACAAATCAGTTTGTGAAAATTCCTGCTCTTGCATAACGAATTCTAGTTCAGATTTAAAAGTTTCGTAGTCTACTTCAAATTCATTCAAGGCGTCCGACGCCGGGTTGTCATTATGTTTGAGAATTGATAGTACCAGATGTTCTGGTGTTATTTCCTCACTCTTAAGCATTTTCGCTTCTAGAAAGGTCACCTTTAGTACCTTCTCCGCTTGCTTATTAAGTGGAAGATTATCAATATTTAATCTTGTCTTTACAGC
>JABDKJ010000074.1 GCA_013002285.1 Flavobacteriales bacterium | reverse complement strand
AAGCCAAAAAGCCAGTAGTCTCCTACTGGCCGGGCTATGTGACTCATATTCAATGGTCCAATTGGACAATTTCTTCGATGATCTCGAAAATTTTGTTCCATTATTTTCACACTCTTTGTATCACAATCCAAACCCATAATAGGCTTTTGTCCCGTTTGGATACATTCCTTCAATTAATACTCCGCCTTCTTTGGAGCTCAACATCTGGTCTACATCCTTTGGTTTTTCAACTATATTCTTGTCTATTTTAGTAATAATAAATCCTTCTCGGATGCCGGCTCTTCTAAATTTGCCGTCCTCATCTTTTTTGAGTTTTACCCCATTTGAAATAGACAGCGCATCCATTTCTCGCTGTGTCAAAGCCTCTAGCCACGCACCTTCAGCTTTAATTCGGTTTGAACTCAATTCATCTGAAAGCTGTGTGCCTCCTTCATTGTTTCTTAAAGTAACTGCGTAATTCAGCACTTCATCAGACCTTTTCACTTTCACATTCACTTTATCACCAGGTCTGAATTGGTTGACTTTTTCTTGAAGTGCAGCAACTGTATTTACCTTGTCACCTTCCACAGAAAGAATGACATCTCCTGTTTCTATTCCAACTTCAGCTGCAGCACCACCTGGAGTTAGGCCTCTAACAAAAACACCTGATACCTGATCGAAGCCTAACTCATCTGCTATGCTTTGATCAATGTCTTGAATACTTACACCTATGAAAGCCCTTTGGACTTCTCCAAATTCCATAATGTCGTTCGCAACCTTTTTCACAATGCTCGATGGCACGGCAAATGAATAGCCAGAATAAGAACCTGTCCTGGACGCTATCGCTGTGTTTATTCCGATGAGGTTTCCTTCTGTATTCACCAATGCTCCTCCACTATTTCCTGGGTTCACTGCCGCATCAGTTTGAATAAATGATTCGATCGGAAAAACTTTCCTTTCTGGATCTACAGCCAATAAATTTATATTTCTTCCTTTTGCGCTTACAATGCCTGCAGTAACTGTAGATGTCAGACTGAAAGGATTTCCTACTGCAATTACCCATTCTCCGATCTTTAGGTTATCAGAATTTCCAAATGGAACAGCCGTTAATCCGCTTGCTTTAATTTTCAGGATGGCCAGATCAGTTGCAGGATCAGTACCTACAAGCTTAGCTTCATAAGTCCTGTTGTCATTCAACATCACTTCAATATCGCTTGCACCATCTATAACGTGGTTGTTCGTTACTATATATCCATTACTCTTTATGATCACGCCAGAACCCGAACTCTGAGCGATCTGTCCTGGCATTTCAAACATTTCAAACCATGAATTCCTTCTTTCAGGAACTTCATAATTGGTTTTGATATGGACCACGCTATTAACCGTATTAGATGCCGCAACAGTAAAGTCGAGCGAAGTACCAGGAACGGATACTAATTTAGGAGCGCTAACAAATTCCACCGGTTGTTCTTGAACAACAACAGTTTCCTGTTCGCTCATCATTTTCTTTGAAACGCCAAAAGCGACCAAACCTCCAGTGAGTGCCGCAACGAATATGCCTAAGAGTCCTTTGAATTTCATAGATCTTTCCAAAATTTAGTTAAACAATCATCAATAATCATACCCAATATGGGGTAGCACATAGTTAACGTTCAAATTTGCAAAATGATCATAAAATTCGCTGTTAAAAGGTGTTAATGTCATCGTTAGTTAAACGTTTTTTTTGCAAAATTATTTTGTTGGTGAACAAGAAGATCTATCCTAATTTTGGAACGGATCCACATGAAGATACGATTTCAAAAATATCAAGGAACAGGAAATGACTTTATAGTTGTCGATAATAGGAATGGCCATTTTCCTTCTGACAATGAGTTACTCGTAAGAAATCTATGTGACAGGAAGTTTGGTATTGGTTCCGATGGCTTGATACTTCTTGAAAAAGACGATGCAGCGGAATTCTATATGAATTTCTATAATCCAGACTTCAGTCAGAGTTTTTGTGGAAATGGGAGTAGATGTATCATACAATTCGCGGTCGATAATGGCATTATAGAAAAAGGGGCTCGTTTTAATGCGATCAATGGAATGCATGAGGGATACAGCGAGGGCGAGATGGTATATGTAAAAATGAACGATGTAATTGAGATAAAAAAGCAAGGAGAGTATCTGATCCTGGATACGGGTTCACCACATTTGATCGAAAAAGTAGAAAACGCTGATGACATTGATCTCATTGAAAGGGCCCGCCAGATACGTTACTCAGAACCTTTCAAAGAAAAAGGTATAAATGTGAATTTTGTAGAGACTATTCCCACAGGAATAAAAATGCGCACTTATGAGAGAGGTGTAGAGGGTGAAACGCTTTCATGTGGAACGGGTGTAACTGCCGCAGCTCTTGCGCATGCAAATGGGAATGAAGGGGAGATCTATGTGGAAACAAAAGGAGGCAAACTTTTGGTAAAATACGTTCGCGATGGTAATGTATTCAAGGATATCTGGTTATGTGGTCCCGCGAAGAAAGTTTATGAAGGAGAATTAGATGCTTAGGGGAGAACGAATTGGACTGAGGGAAATGGTGCCGAGCGACCTAGAGCTTTTGTACAAGTGGGAAAACGACCGTAGGCATTGGCATTTGAGCCAAACTACAAGACCTTATTCTAGGGAAGATATCAAGGCCTTTATTGAGAATGTAAAGGACATATATCTGGACCTTCAGCTAAGGCTAATGATAGAATTGAACTTGCAGAGCAAGGCTATAGGAACTTTGGATATTTTTGATCTTGATACATTGAATAAACGCGCTGGCCTTGGTATTTTGATCGCTGAAAATGAAGACCGAAAGAGAGGCTTTGGCTTTGACAGCTTGGAGATCGTTAAGGTATATGCTCGTGAAGTCCTTAACCTACATCAACTTTACGCGAATATTTTGAAGAGTAATATAGAGAGTATTGCTCTTTTCGAAAAAGCTGGTTTTAAAAAATGCGGAGAAAAGTTGGAATGGGTGAAACGAGAGAATGGCTATGAAAATGAATGTATGTATCAGATAATACTGTAGATGAAAAAGCTACTGATCATTTTATTGTTACTGGGGCTCGTAGGAGGTATATATGCATATCGAACCTACTCTAAGATCTATGATGGGAATGTGGATCTAAAACTGAAAACAGAGGTCGTAACCATTGAAAATGGTGATGACTGGGAAAAGGTAAAAGAAAAACTGAGTCCATATTTGAAAGACCCCTCTGCATTGGAAGTGGTGAAAGACCTGAAAGATTTTAGTGGAAGAGTTAAACCAGGAAAATATCGATTAGAAGATGGCATGAGTACCAACGCTCTTGTGAATATGTTGCGGGCTGGCGGGCAAGTTCCTATTAAGCTTATTGTAAACTCTGTTCGAACATTTCCGGAATTGGCGGGAGTCTTAGGTAGTCAGATGCAGGCAGATTCTTTAGAATTTTTGGCTGTCCTGAACAACGATAGTATTCGCCAACATTATGGATTCAGCAAAGAAAAATACTATACATTATTTCTCCCAAACACCTATGAGATCTATTGGACGAAAAGTCCTGAAGAAGTAGTTCAGCGCTTTGCCTCTGAGTTTAAAAAGTTTTGGAATAGGGATAGAAAGGCAAAGGCTAAAGCTTTGAATTTGACAGAAAGCGAGATCGTGACCATTGCATCGATCACACAGGAGGAGCAAATGGGACATCCAGAGGAATGGCCTAGGATCGCTGGGCTATATTTGAATAGGGTAAGAAGGGGTATGGCTCTCGAGTCTGACCCCACGATAAAATTTGCAATAGGTGACTTTACCGTTAATCGTGTTTTGAATGAACATAAAGAAAGCACGAAAAAGAACCCATACAACACGTATCATCATGCTGGCATACCCCCTGGTCCCATACGAATGCCCGATATAAGAGCCGTAGATGCTGTATTGAATGCAGAAAAACACGCATATATTTTCATGTGTGCTAAAAAGGATTTTTCAGGTTATCATCATTTTTCGACTTCGCTAAAAGAACATAACTTGCATGCGAAAGCCTATCAAAACGAACTGAACAAACGAAAGATCTACAGATGATCACGAAGCAAATTAAATTTGGTACCGATGGTTGGCGCGCGATAATAGGCAGAGAATATACTGTAGAAAATGTGGCTCGCTTAAGTGAAGGAGTTGCACAGTGGGCTTTGAAACAAAGCAATGAATCTAAAATTGCATTGGGTTATGACTGTCGCTTCAATGGATCATTATTTGCTGAAACTGTAGCAAAGGTTTTTGTAAGGCATGAGATCCAGGTCTATATGGCACCATCATTTGTCTCTACTCCAGCTGTTGCCATGGCAACTCGTGATCTCGGATGTGTTTGTGGAGTGGTGATAACGGCTTCTCATAACCCTCCAAGTTATAACGGTTATAAATTGAAAGGTTCATTTGGTGGGCCAATGCAAGAAAACAACTTGGCTGAAATTGAAAGACTAGTTCCAGAAAGTCTGGACTTTGACATTGACCATCTTTCTTTAGAGACCAATTTTTGTACAGAATTAGATATAGAAGAGCTTTATCTGGAGGCCTTAAGAAAGCGTTTTGATATTAATGCGATCAGAAATTCTGGGGTGAAGATAGGTGTTGACTCCATGTTCGGCTCTGGCCAGAATGTATGGCGAAATCTTTTACCGGAAGCTTATATAATGCATGGAGAAGTGAATCCGACATTCAACGGAGTGTCTCCGGAACCCGTATTGAAGAATTTATCTGAATTTTGCGATCATCTAAAGAAGAGTGACCAATATGATCTGGGTGTGGCCAACGATGGTGATGCCGATCGTATAGCTCTTTTTGATGGAAATGGGAACTACATCGATAGTCATCATGTGATCCTTCTGCTGATCCACTATTTGTCTGCATATAAAAAGATGAAGGGAAAAGTGGTAACAGCTTTTTCTTCTGTAAGCAAGATCACAAAGCTATGTAAGCACTATAGTTTGCCTTTGGATATCGTAAAGATCGGATTCAAACATGCGAGCAAGATAATGATAACGGAAGATGTTATGCTCGCAGGGGAGGAGAGTGGCGGAATTGCCATTAGCGACCATGTACCCGAGCGAGATGGGATCTGGTCGGCACTCACTATTTTGGAATGGATGGTGAATGAAAAGAAAAGCATCAACGAATTGATCAATGAGGTCTATGCTATTGTAGGTGTATTCTATTTTAATAGAACAGATCTAAAGATCGCCCAAGATCTGAAGGAAGAAGTCATCAATAAATGCAATAAAGATCTCATTAAGAGTTTTGGCACATACCAAGTTCAGAACATCGAAACTTTAGATGGTTATAAATATTGGCTTTCTGAAGAAGAGTGGGTTATGATAAGGCCAAGTGGAACTGAACCAGTATTGAGGATCTATGTAGAAGCCCCTGATAAACTAGCAGCAGCTAAAATACTTGAAGCAACGCTGGAAGAGATCGGCTGTGCAGAATTTGCCTAACTATCTCTTGACCCAGAAATAGGGTGTGAATAGCACCATTATCGTAAACAACTCGAGCCTACCTAAAAGCATGAGAAAACATAAAGCCCATTTTGCAATACTGCTCAAGCCAGAATAGGAATTAGACGGTCCTACATCAGCAATGCCGGGTCCTACATTCCCTAAGCAAGCGGCTACTGCACCAATTGCTGTTTCAAAATTTAAACCCGTGGCAGAAAGGAAAATTGAGGCCACCACGAACACAAGAACATAGATCATAATAAAAGCCAAAACGGTTGCAGTTACGTTGGAAGAAAGGGCTTTTCCATTTAACCTTACTGGTATAACAGCATTCGTATGCATTTGTCTTCTCAATTCAGTGAAACTGTTCTTGACCAAGATCAAATGTCTTATGACTTTTACCCCACCTGAAGTAGAACCCGCTGATCCTCCTACGAACATCAGCATGAAAATGATCATTAAATTGGTGTGCCCCCAAAGTGAATAATCAGCGGTGGTATAGCCTGTGGTGGTGACAATGGATACAACTTGAAAAAGTGCTTTTCTAAAAGCTAATTCAGCTGAAGTATCATGGAAAATAAAAAGGCTCAGCCCAACAAATACGGTAAAGCTGGATAAAATTGCCGCATAGAATCGCCATTCCTCATTCTTAAATATATTCTTGACTCGACCTGTTGCCGCTGTATAAACAAGAATAAAACTAGTTCCCCCGATGATCATGAAAAATGTAATAATGTATTGAATAGCAGCTGAATCAAAATGCCCAATACTTGCTTGTTTTGTAGAAAATCCAGCGGTTGAGATTGTAGTAAGACTATGGTTCACCGCGTCAAAGAGACCCATTCCCGCAAATTTCAAGAGAATACACTCCAATACCGTTAATAACACATATAAAAGCCAAAGTCTCTTAGCAGTATCGGCAATTCTAGGAGTGATCTTGTCAGGAGAGATCCCAGGTGCTTCTGCAGAAAAAAGTCTCATGCTACCAAATCCAAGGATCGGTAGTATCGCAATTGCAAGAACGATCATTCCCATTCCACCGATCCACTGTGTAATGCTTCTCCAAAGAAGGATGGAATTGGGAAGGCTTTCAATGTCATCTAAAATGGTAGCCCCTGTGGTCGTATATCCAGACATAGTTTCAAAGAAGGCATTTGCGAATTCAGGAATGGCACCACCAATTACATAAGGTAGTGATCCGGTGAAGGATAAGGCCAGCCATCCTAAAGTTACAACCACAAACCCCTCGCGTTTTTTAAGGTCCTTTCCTGAGGCGCTTTTAAAAACAAAAAAGAGTGAGCCGCCAATGGTCAAATTGGCAGCTGTGGAATAAAGAAAAGCCATCATTGCTTCATCGCCATGATAGATCGAATACAAAGTTGGGAACAACATGAGAAGTCCGTTGATTAGCCAAAGCAGGCTTAATATCTTCAGGACTATTCTATAGTTGAGCCACATTAGAAATACGATTCAACTTGGTGAATACACTGCGGTTTGGAGAGGATCACAATGTGGTCGCGTTCTTGAAAAACAAATCCCTCATCAGGTACTTGACCTTCCCCTCTTCTTATGACTCCACCTATTATCGCGCCTTCGGGAAAATCAAGTTCTCCAACCGTTTTGTCTTGTATCTTATTCCCTTTTTTGACTTCAAATTCCAGCACTTCACAATCAGAACCATGAATGCTCGCCAAGGCGAGAACATCTCCTTTTCGAATATATCGGAATATAAAATTTGCCGCTATAAGTTTCTTATTGATCATTGTGTCTACTCCTACACTTTGCGAAAGCTGGATGTAGTCGATATTTTCCACTAATGATATAGTTTTAGCGACACCTAAGTTTTTGGCCAATAGACACGAAATGATGTTAGTCTCGCTATTTTGAGAAACAGCTATAACTGCATCCATTTCCTCAATACCCTCCTCTTTCAAAAGATCTATATCTTGCGGGTCACCATTGATCACAAGGACATTCCCTAGTTCTTCGGCAATTTGCTCGCAGCGCTTTCTGTCATGGTCGACCAATTTTACTTTATAGCGCTTCCCCAAGATCCTTGAGGCATGATATCCGACATTGGAACCTCCTAAGATCATTATTCTTTTGATGTTGAGGCTGCTATGGGTCGCAAGATTGATCACCTTTTCTTCTCCAGCCGGACATGCAACAAAATACGCATGGTCGTTCGTATGGAATCGCGAATTCTCATCTGGGATCAGAGTTTCATTGTTTCTTAGAATGGCGACATTACAGAACTTGCGTTCTGATAATGGGATCACATCGCTCAGGATCTTTCCATTTAACGGACTCTCTTCCTCTATTTTGATCCCCATTAAGGACAGTTTGCCTCTTTCAAACTGGAAATGATCAGTGAGTGCAGCATGGGTGATCAGTCTCTTGATCTCTCTTGCCGCAAGGGTCACAGGAGAGATGACTTCGTCTATTCCGATCTCCTTCATAAATGGTTCATCTCGATTATAGAGGAATTCAACATTGCTAATTCGTGCAACTGTTCGTTCAGCTCCTAATCTCTTTCCTAAAACTGCTGTGGTGAAATTCACTTCCTCTGATGAGGTGACGGAGATCAGTAATTTAGTGCGTTCGATATTCGCATTCTTTAGTGTCTTTAAAGAAGTCGAGCTACCCTTTATCGTCCTTACATCAAGGTGTTTTGATATGTACTCAAGTTTTTCCCTGTCGACATCTATTAGGGTAATGTCATGATTCTCTAATGCAAGAAGTTTTGCCAAGTGAAATCCTACATCTCCCGCCCCAGCTATAATGATTCGCATAATTTGTTGATCGTGCTTGGGCAAATGTATACTAATTGGTGTGGATTTCAATGAAAATCGAATCCAATATCTTGAAGGCTTTTTACCGATGAACTATTTGTCTTTTTTCCTGTTATTTGGTTTTTAATAAAACCTGATGAAACATCTGATGTCAGTCCTCTTTGTCCTCGTTCCATTTTTTTCCTGTTCTCAACAAGGGGTCATAAAAGGACGTGTTTATGATGAGTTTTCGAATGAACCGATAATCGGAGCTACTGTTGTCCTGGAAGGAACCACCACAGGCGCAGTAACAGATATTGAGGGAATCTATGTTATTGATAAATTAGAACCAGGACTTTACAACATTGAAGTTTCCTTCATTGGTTATGAAAAGCGTAGGATATTTGAGATACAAGTCTTTAACTCTAAGGTCAGCAATTATGACATTGCATTGAGGCAGAGTTCAGAGACCCTTGACGAGATTGTGATCACGTCAGAGGTATTTAAAACAAGAGAAGAAAGCCCTGTTTCGTTACGAACGATAGGTGTTGCAGAAATAGAACGAAACCCCGGTGGAAATCGTGACATTTCAAAGGTTATTCAATCTCTTCCTGGTGTGGCCTCTACTCCGAATTTTAGAAATGATATAATCATCAGAGGTGGGGCACCTAATGAAAATCGTTTTTTTCTGGATGGCATAGAAGTGCCAACCATTAATCATTTTAGCACCCAAGGGTCAAGTGGAGGGCCGGTAGGATTGATCAATGTGAATTTCATTAAAGAAGTAGACCTCTATACCGGAGCTTTTCCAGCGAATAGGGGAAATGCACTGAGCAGTGTAATGGAGTTGACACAAAAGGATGCAAATACTGAAAAGACAAATCTGAATTTTACCTTGGGGAGCAGCGATGCTGGATTAACTATAGACACTCCTTTGGGTTCAAAGTCAGGTCTGATACTTTCTGTTAGGCGAAGTTATTTACAGTTTTTGTTTGAAGCCTTGGATCTGCCATTTTTACCTACCTATAACGATGTGCAGGCCAAGTACAAATTGAAGATCAATAAGAAAAACGAATTGACAGTGCTGGGTCTAGGGGCTATCGATGAGTTTGAATTGAATCCCGGTTCTATTGAAGGAATTGATGATCCGGAGATCTTGGAGCGAAATCTTTATGCTCTTGGCAATATTCCTGATAATTCGCAATGGTCTTATACCACGGGATTAAGTTTCAAGCACTTCGGTACTTCCAGTTTTCAGACTATCGTCCTAAGTCGAAACCACTTGAACAATGAAGCTATCAAATACGAGAATAATTCTGGCTTGGAAGAAGACCTGAATTTGCATTACACTTCAGAAGAGATAGAGAATAAATTCCGTTTTGAAAGTACACATAGGAAGAACAATTGGAAATGGAATTATGGAGTAAATGCTGAGAGTGCAAACTACCTGACCAGCACCTTTCGTAGAGATGTCGCATTTGATGGGTCTGTATTTGAGGTGGTTTTCGATTCAGATATTAAGCTGATGAAGTATGGGTTTTTTGGACAGGTGAGCAGAGCTTTCAAAGACAATACGATCCAAACATCTTTTGGGTTGAGAACAGACGCTTCTGACTATTCAGATGAAATGGACAATCCATTGGGACAGCTATCTCCAAGATTTTCGATGTCTTACAAGTTCGCCCCATCTTGGAGTTTTAATTTTAATCTAGGCAGATTTTATCAATTGCCAGCTTATACTGTTTTAGGATATCGAGATTTTTCAGGTGAACTGGTGAATCGTACGAATGGTGTGAAGTATATTCAGAGCGATCATTTTGTCGCAGGGTTCAGAAAGGAGTTCCCGAATAACACTCAAGTGAGTTTGGAAGGCTTCTATAAAAAATACGATGACTACCCATTTGTAGTCAGAGACTCCGTGTCTTTGGCAAATCTTGGAGCCGATTTTGGAGTGGTCGGCAATGATGAAGTCACTCCTGATTCTGAAGGTAGAGCCTATGGATTGGAACTCTTGTTGCAACGAAAACTCAAGAAAGGGATATATGGGATCTTGGCTGTGACATTTGTACGTAGTGAATTCACAAACAAAGAAGGTGAATTTGCTCCTGCGGCTTGGGACAACAGATATATAGTCACATTCACGGGAGGAAAGAAATTCAAAAAAAATTGGGAGCTTGGGATGAAATGGAGGTTTTTCGGTGGTGCGCCATATACTCCTTGGGATCTTCAAAGGTCTTCACTTATATCTGTATGGAATGCTACCGGGCAAGGTGTATTGAACCATGACCTAACGAATACAGAAAGGATACAAAGCATCAATCAAATGGATCTGCGATTGGACAAGAGGTATTACTTCAGCAAATGGACCCTTGATGTTTATCTAGACATTGAGAACGTCTATAACTATGAATTTGAAGATGTGCCCTATGTAGATGTGATCAGAGATGAGAACGATCAAGCGATGATAGATCCGGATGATCCAAACAGATATTTATTGAAAGAAGTAGCCAATCCTGCTGGAACAGTGCTGCCTTCTATCGGCATAGTAATAGAGTTTTAGATCATTGTACATCTATTAGGTCAATGTCAAACAAGATCACTGTATTTCCCGGTATACTACCGGAACCATCTTTTCCATAACCCAAGGCTGAAGGAATTAGCAATGTGCCTTGTCCACCTTCATTATAATAAGGGATCCCAATTTGCCAACCTTCTATGACACTGGTTAATGGGAAAGTAGAACCTCCTGCTCCGCTTTGGTCGAAGATATCTCCATCAGTGAAGTATCCAACATAATCGACTGTCACACTGGAACTGCTATTCGGAGATGCCCCGCTTCCCTGAACATCAACCACATAAAATAGTCCTTGATCACCTTCTATGGCGTCTAGGTCATTGTCTTCGATATAGTCTAAAATGATCTGTCGATCTTCTTCTGCTTGCTTTTCATCTTTGTTGCATGAAAAGCAAAAAGCAATAACAAATACAAATAGAATAACATTCTTCATCCTGCGAATTTAGGAAATGCTTTTGGTAGCATGACCCTTGAAACAATAATGCTTACTATCGCAATAGCAGAGATTAAATAACCACCATCCCCTGCGACATAGTGGGTGCATAATGCTAAGGCTGCATCGAAAAAAAATCCTGCATATGCCCATTCCATGAGTACTTTGGATAGTTTTGAGATAACTGCAATGATCCCCAATATTTTTATGATAGCAAGAGGGATTACGATCCAGGAAGGAAATCCGTAGTCAACGAATATCATTTATACCATCTCAGTTCTTGCGAAGTACATACTCGCGGAAAATGCAAATACTCCACACATGAAGACGGTTGCTATCCAATAGATAACCTTGTTCTTATTCATTCTGGTAAGCTACCAAGTTCCCGCATATCCCAATGACGCTTTTGCACAACTTTTAAAATAAAGGTATTTGATCCTGTTGATCTGCCGGATGTGCAGGTAATCGTGTGCCAGCCAATTTTCCAGATACATTTGCGCTGTTTGAGTGCCCAGTTTTGGGTGTTGATACTCATTATTCCACTTGGGATCTTTTAGTGACCTAAGCCAATCAATGGAAGTTGTTCTCTCCTTTAAAAGGGCTTTTAGCTTGTCCTGAAAATTCTGGGACTGATAGTCTCTTTGGATCACCCATCCTACAGGGTCGATAGAGGGTGGATGTTCTTGAGGGGTTTCCAGAACATGCCGAACCCTCATGCGGAAATCTTCTTTCTCCTCATCAAGCAGATGACAGAGCACCTCCAGCAAAGACCAAGATCCTTCTTTCTCTCTCCAGAGATATTCATTTTCGTGAAGATCAGAGAATACGACTTTGAATACTTCTTTGTTATGCTCGAGTTTAGTGATAATATCCTGTCTGGTCATGGGCTTCAAAATACAAAAGATCTCAATAAATGATAGTTTTGTCACATGCGCGTCATCATTCAGAGAGTGATAGGGTCTTCGGTTGAGATCGAAGGGAAGATCAATGGACAGATAGGCCTTGGACTTCTTGTGTTGCTAGGTATAGAAGATGCCGATACCGATGAAGATATCACTTGGCTATGCAATAAGATATCGAATCTAAGGATCTTTGCAGATGACCAGGGCGTTATGAACAGGTCGATCAGGGAAGTCGAAGGAGATGTTTTGATGATCTCCCAATTCACTTTACATGCCAGAGTAAAAAAAGGAAATCGTCCCTCGTATATAAATGCGGCATCACCTGATGTTGCTATTCCCATGTATGAAAAATTCAAGTCATTATTGGAAGAGACACTGGGTAAAAAGGTGGAGACTGGTGAATTCGGTGCGGATATGAAAGTGAGTTTATTGAATGATGGCCCGGTGACCATTTTCATCGATACAAAGAATAAAGAATAATGGCATCGATATTTGGTCACTTAGTTGCAAGCTACACTATTACAAAAGCAGCTAAGGCAAATTCAAAACTCTTGATCGGTCTGGCTTTGGTGTCATCTTGTCTCCCGGACGGAGATATTCTATTTCACAATTTCGGTGTTCCATATGGCTCGCCTTTTGGCCATAGAGGATTTACACATTCAATATTTTTTGCCGCCTCTTGGAGTGGACTTTTGCTCTTGCTTTTCAACGAACTTAGAAATTGGAAGTCTTACTTGGTCTTGTTTTTCAGTACGGCATCGCATGGGCTTTTGGATGCCATGACAACTGGAGGAAAGGGGGTCGGTTTTTTTATACCATTTCTGGACGACAGATATTTTCTTCCCTGGCGATTCATAAAAGTCTCTCCTATGAGTGCAAGTCGCTTTTTTTCTGAATGGGGATGGAAAGTATTGGTAAGTGAATTCCAAGGGATATTTCTACCTTGTTTGGTGATACTTATTCTAATAACAGCAGCGCGATATGGAAATAAATGAAGCCCAGAAAAAGATAGATGAATGGATCAATGAGCATGGAGTGCGCTACTTCAATGAATTGACCAATATGGCGATACTCTCGGAAGAAGTAGGCGAGGTAGGGAGGATAATGGCTCGCAGATATGGCGAACAGTCAGAAAAAGAAAGTGACAAAGACAAAGACCTTGGAGATGAATTAGCAGATGTGATCTTTGTGATCATGTGCATAGCCAATCAAACGGGCATAGACCTGGAAAAAGCGATCATCGATAATTTGGAAAGGAAAACGCTTAGAGATAAAAACCGACACAAGAGCAATGAAAAACTTCATTAAAACATTACGTTACATTTCGTTTCCTACGATCCTTTTAGGTGCACTGTTCAAGATAATGCATTGGCCTTTTGCGTCCATTTTGTTGATCATGTCAATGGCGTGTATGTTCCTATATTTCACATTGAATTATTTAGTAAAAAGACAAACGTTTTGGCAAGACCATGTATATTTTTTACTCAGTACAATAGTGTTGTACTTTGTTCTTACACGCATAATGCGTTGGCCGGATATTACGATAATAATGGGGTGTACAGCTAGTTTGCTGGTCTTCCTTTATGTATTGTTCATTAAAAAACCAAGAAGAATAAATGAGGTTCAAAATGACCCTGAGATCTCTTTGTTCCACTCCAACATAGGTTTGTTGCCTCTTGCTTTAATTACTCTTGGTGTTGCTTTTAGATTGCTGAATATTCCTGGAAGTGGCGTTATGTTCATTATGGGATTCATAGCGCAGGCCATTCATATGTTCTTGATCAATTCAAGGGCTAAAAAAGAGCAGAATTGGGAGGGTATATTGGATGCCGGAGAGGATCTGAGAGAGGATACTACTCGAGAAATAGAATAGTAGTGGAATTAAAAGGAGACCAAAACATAGAGTTGTTACGGGTTGTTCTTCTATTTAACTGAAAAGATCCCGAAAGAATTTTTTGATCCTTTCCCAAAGCCCAGGTTTATTCAATTCAATGTCTGCTTCAGCGATCTCTTTTAAGATCTCTTTTTCGCGTAATTGCTCTCTATGGACTTTGTCTATTCCGGACATGGACAATTTCTGAGTATTTTCTATTCACTCAAGTAAAATACGAAAAATATGATGAGCGCTATCTAGGAATAGATTCCTTTACAACGATCTGGCGACCTCCGAATTCCGTATCGTTCAATTGTCCGATCGCATTTCGAGCTTCATCTTCAACAGGCATCTCGACAAATCCAAAGCCCTTAGATTGTTGTTTTTCTCTGTCCCAAATTATCTTAACCGAATCCACAGTCCCAAAATTTTCAAATAGTTCCTTTAATTCGTTTTCTTGGGTTTGATAGTTAAGCTTGGCTACAAAAATGTTCATATAAATAGGTATTGCATTAGTAATCTTAAAAAGGGGGAGGGATCGGTAGTGAGATCTAATTGCAAATTATTGCTTAAAAAAGTGTGCACTTCGGACACCTCTCTGAGACAAACTTAATAATAATTGTAAAATGATGCTGTATTAGTGAAATCAATTATTTTCTGCCTACGCGTCTTTTGCCTTTACGTTCAGTTTCTTTTTTCTGAAAAATGGAATAGACAGTTTCTTCAAGGCCCTCACTCGGTTTTTTTGCATAGGCATTCACGAAGTTTCCATTTGGGTCTATCAGCATAAATGTCGGTAGGCTATAGATGTCGAATTCTTCACTTAAGGAGCCATCCTGGGACCCATCTAGAAAAGTCCATTTGAAGTCTCTGTTCCTTGCAAGGAAGTCAGACATTTTTTCATTCTTGAAGTCCAAACCAATTGAAATGAATTCAACATGCTTTTTGTACTTATCATGCATTTGAGAAATAATAGACAGCTCTGAAGGACATTCTGAGCACCTATCATTGAAGAAAGAGATCAAGACATGTTTGCCTTTAAAGTCGCTCAGCTTTATTACTTCTTGCAAATGGTTTGGTAAAGCAAGATCATAAGCTGGAAAGCCTTTTTGTGTCTTGGTCATTTTTCGCTTTACGGCTCTTGCCAGATCTTTTATTGACTTGTTTATACCACTTTCAGCGATCTGGTCCAAGATCGAATACGATCCTTCCTTTTTTAATTGCTTACTATTCATGGTCTCATAAATAGCATGGCAAAGAACGAACTGCCTCATTTCTTCATTTGCTATGAAGTCATCTTTTTTAAGCAAAGACATTACACCTTCCACATCACCCTTATTCAGGTTATCGATCAGTGTCTGGTCATTCCATTTGAACATGTAATTGGCAAAGTACTTGTCATAAAAAGACCTTGTAAAGCCAACATACTCAGGGCATTTGGGATGGTAGGCGGTAGACTTGAGATAAGTGTCATAGAGGGTTTTTTCTGTACCTTTTAACTGTAAATGAAGATCTGCAACCACCATTTTTCTGTGCACATGAAAGAATTCATTGTCTACATCCTTATATTTTATGTCCATAGCCTGTGCAAATGCCGAAACCTCTTTGGCTAACTTTTGTTGGTTACTCAGTCCTCGTAGAGAAGGTTTTAGTTGAATGGAATCACCTTTTAGTTTTCTTTGGAAATGGGACCCAGGAGGTGCCGCCATTTTTTTCAATAGCTCATAATTCTGATCGAAGAATATGTCGTGATCCGTATTGAATTCAATGATGTGTTTGTTGATGTCGTCATCGTCCAATGAAGTGAACAAATAAGAAACCTTGGTTTTATTGTTCATTGAAACGCTCTGCCTTTCATTTAAAGGAAGCATCTGCAAGGAATAATTCTTTCCCGGTTGCAGATAAAGGAATGCATTCAAATGATCGAAACGTAAGCAGACATACTCGATCTCATTTATCTCTGCGCTTAGCACAAAGTTTCCATCGTCATCAATAGAAGTGCTCGCAGCTTGTGAAAGCGTTTTTGTATAGAGATCACTATACATCATTAAAAATATCGTAGAACCTTCATGCCCTTTCGCATTGCCAGAAATATTAACCAAAGAGTTTCCGATCAAAGGAAGGCTCGCCCAGAATAGTGCGAGACTGAGGAATATATTTTTTAAAAGGCTTTTTCTCATTTAGGGATCTTCATTCCGCGAGGTAAAAACTCTGATATGTCTCCATTATTGTTCAATATCTCACGCAAGATCGTGGAGCTTATCGCAGCATATTCCGGCTTTGTAAGCAAAAATACGGTTTGCACATCTTGTTCCATCGCTTCATTCATAAATGCAATGTTTTTTTCATATTCAAGATCCGCGCCATTTCTTAACCCCCTCAATATAAAATTGGCTCCTACGTTTTTACAATAATTTACTGTAAGTCCTTCAAAGGCACTGATCACAACTCTATTCTCGTCTTCATATAGATCTTCTAGCATCGCCATCCTTTCCTGAATTGAAAAGAGATATTTCTTTGTGTTGTTCTTTCCTATGCCAATGATGATCTGGTCAAAGAGCTTGAGCCCTCTTTCTACAATGGTATGGTGACCAATGGTAAAAGGGTCGAAAGAGCCGGGGAAAAGTGCTTTTTTCATTCTACTTTTTTAAAGTAACTTCAAAATTAACTGAAAAAACTGAAGTGGACCGCGCTGTAGTTTCGTGTTTCAACAAATCGAGGATGATCAGAGAAGTCCATCCTGTCTGGATGTTCCACAATGAGTAGCCCATTTTCTTTTAATAGTCCTTGCTCAAAAATAAGGTCAGGGATCTCCTTAATGGACTTTAATTGGTAAGGAGGGTCGGCAAAAATGATGTCATACTTGTCGTCACATTTTTTTATAAATTTGAATACATCTCTTCTGAGGGAGGTGAGATTATCTATCCCTAAAAGAGTCATGCACTTTTTTCGGTAGATCTGTGAAGCTTGACTCATATCTACACATGTTCCTTGTTCAGCACCCCTCGAAATGAACTCATAACTAATAGCTCCCGTTCCAGCAAAAAGATCGAGAAAAGAAGCTCCTGCGATCTGCGTTTTGTGTTCAAGGATATTGAAGAGACTTTCTTTGCCGAAGTCCGTTGTAGGTCTTGCCGCCATGGCCTTGAACCTAGGGAGAAC
>JABDKJ010000035.1 GCA_013002285.1 Flavobacteriales bacterium | reverse complement strand
CTACAGACCCATCGCAATCATTATCAATATTGTCACACAGCTCTGTGGCTCCCGGATAAGTGGCAGGGTCATTATCGTTGCAGTCTACTGTATTGTCATAACCATCATTGTCATTGTCAACGGGGGTCATGGGGCAATCGCAATTGTCTGTGCATTCTGTAAGAGTGGGATAGAGAGCGGGGGCATAGTCATTTCCCTGGCCATCCATTGTGCTACATCCGGAAATAGCTTGGCATTCTCCATTCAACATTCCATAGCCCAAGATCACTGCGCATGGCCCAAGGTCTACACCGTCCATATTCACGCAAGCATCTACATATCCAGGTTGGCATTCGCCCATTATCCAGGAAGTAACACCACCAGAGTTCACTGCCATGCAGTCATTTCCATATGTAATGCCATCGCAGCCACACACAGGGTCCCAATTTAAGGGGCAAATGGCTGTTGGGTCTATTAAAGTGCAGTCAATGCAAGATTGAGCGTAAGAAATTGTTGTGATCAATAAAATTGCAAGTGTGAGTGTGGCTTTTTTCATGTTAATTGGTTTTCATAATTTCTAATTTAAACATTTTTGTTTTGTTCATCTTTGAAAGGAGACATCGCTCTATGGATCTTTATGGCATTCCTAGCGAGGTTCACGGAAAACATAAGAGATAAAACCGCACCAATTGCAAGTATTGGCCATTTGTCCAAGAACAAGAAGTAATCGTATAAACCATGGAGTAGTGCTGCAAATAGCCAAGCTTTGAACATTTCCTTGATCGGAGTGTTCGAGAACTTTGCTTTTCCTACATAATAACCCATTATTATACCGGCACAAGCATGCATTGGAACTGCGGTAAACATTCTGGCAATGGCTGTTTCAACACCTCCTTCAAAAACATAAAATAGATTTTCAAGGCTGGCAAAACCCAGTGCTACTGCCGCGCCATATACAATGCCATCAAAAGGTTCGTTGAAGCTTTTTCTTGAATATGATCCCGCCCTTAATGCTAGAAATTTCATGGTCTCTTCCCCCGCCCCAACGATCAAAAAGGCAAAAATTGCTTTTTCAAAGAATATTTCTAACGTGCCGAATTCTATATACTGAAAAAGCCGTTGCACCACACGCTCTCCATAAAAGTTCATATAACCCGCGGGAAGTGTCGAGATGACACCAGCAAAGTACGCTGCGACAAAGAGTGAAATAGGCTCTTTTTCGTACTTATCACTAAAATAGACGTAGAGGCCAATAGTAGCAGCGGGTGCCAAAGAGAGGGCTATAAGTAGGAGCGAATTACTGATAAAAATTACTTGAGAACATTAAGGTGAAAGATATAAATTCTATACTTTTGGCGCCACAAAATCTTATAATACAATGGCAGCTGATCATCAAGCGCAAATTGATGCTTTCATGGAAAAAGTGAAAGCAAAACAGCCACACGAAACGGAGTTCTTACAAGCCGTTCAAGAAGTGGCAGAAGCCGTTATCCCTTATATGAATGAAAACCCCAAGTATGCTAAAGCGAAGATCTTGGAAACCATTGTTGAACCCGAAAGAGTTTTCCAGTTCAGGGTGCCTTGGTTAGATGATAGTGGTGAAACTCAAGTGAATAGAGGGTTTAGAGTACAGTTCAATTCAGCAATTGGACCATACAAAGGAGGACTGAGATTTCATCCTTCAGTGAACTTGTCGATCTTGAAATTTTTGGGCTTTGAACAGATCTTTAAAAATTCCTTGACCACATTGCCAATGGGCGGAGGCAAGGGAGGTGCGGATTTCAACCCTAAAGGAAAGTCGGACAATGAAGTGATGAAATTTTGTCAAAGCTTCATGACCGAACTTGCAAAGCATATTGGTGCAAATACAGATGTTCCAGCAGGAGACATTGGGGTAGGTGGAAGAGAGATCGGGTATCTTTTTGGCCAGTACAAAAGATTACGAGACGAATTTACCGGAGTACTTACGGGTAAGGGAAGGAACTGGGGTGGATCCTTGATCCGTCCGGAAGCAACGGGATATGGATGCGTTTACTTTGCTCAGGAAATGCTAGGCACAAAAGGCGATTCTATGAAAGGCAAAACTGTTTGCATATCTGGTTCTGGGAACGTTGCACAATATGCTGCAGAGAAATGCATGCAGTTGGGTGCAAAGGTGGTTTCCATGAGCGATTCAGGTGGATATATTTATGACGAAAATGGCATTGATAAATTGCAATTAGAATGGATCATGAACCTTAAGAATGTGAAGCGAGGTAGAATAAGTGAGTATGCTGAAGAATTCAAAGCTGCAAAATATGTAGCAGGAGAAAGACCATGGTCTGAAAAATGCGATGTTGCTCTTCCATGTGCAACCCAAAACGAGTTGAATGGAGATCAGGCAAAGGCATTGATCGACAATGGATGCGTTTGTATTGCCGAAGGGGCGAACATGCCATCTACACCTGAAGCGATCGAAGCTTTTCACAATGCCAAGATCCTTTTTGCTCCTGGTAAAGCATCGAATGCAGGTGGGGTTGCTACTTCTGGATTAGAAATGAGCCAAAACTCTATAAGATTATCATGGACTCGAGAAGAAGTAGACGAAAAGCTTCTCGGGATTATGAAGTCTATCCATTCCCAGTGCGTAGAATTCGGGAAAGAAGGCGATCACGTAGATTACGTAAAGGGCGCTAACATTGCAGGCTTTGTGAAAGTTGCTGACGCAATGTTGGACCATGGAGTTGTCTAAGTATAACAAGTAATTAATAAGAGCTACCATTCTTTAAAGATCGGTGGCTTTTTCTATTTTTATTAGATCAAATCAATAGCATGTACGGCAAGATCAAAGAACATTTACAAAAGGAACTCACCGCAATACAAGAGGCGGGTCTTTATAAAAAAGAACGCATCATTACTACTCCTCAAGATGCGGACATAAAAGTGAGCACTGGAGAGGAGGTGGTCAATTTTTGCGCAAATAATTATTTAGGACTTTCAAGTCACCCGAAAGTGATAGAAGCGTCTAAGGCTTCACTTGATACACATGGGTATGGTATGTCTTCTGTCCGATTCATTTGTGGCACTCAAGACATTCACAAGGAACTGGAAGAGAAGATCGCTTCTTTTCACGAAACAGAGGATACAATTCTATATGCCGCATGTTTTGATGCGAATGGAGGAGTGTTCGAACCTTTGCTTACAGCAGAGGATGCGATAATTTCAGATTCACTGAACCATGCCTCTATAATAGATGGTGTCAGACTTTGTAAGGCTGCAAGGTATCGTTACAACAATAACGATATGCTCGACCTAGAAACGAAACTAAAGGAAGCGAATGATGCTGGACATCGATTCAAGATCATCGTAACTGATGGTGTTTTCTCTATGGATGGTGTAGTTGCAGACCTTAAGGGCATATGTGATCTGGCAGACAAATATGACGCCTTGGTTATGGTCGATGAATGCCACGCTGCAGGTTTCATAGGAAAAACTGGGAGAGGCACAACTGAGCATTGCGATGTAATGGGGCGAGTAGACATTATTACTGGAACACTAGGAAAAGCCTTGGGTGGAGCAATGGGAGGATATACAACCGGTCGAAAAGAGATCATTGATATGTTGAGACAAAAGTCCAGACCGTACCTCTTCTCCAATTCTCTCGCTCCGAATATTGTTGCTTCTTCCATTGCTGTAATGGATATGATAAGTGATTCCACAGGGCTTAGAGATAAATTGGAATGGAATACGAAGTACTTTAAAGAGGGAATGTCAAAATTGGGCTTTGATATAGTTGAAGGAGATTCTGCGATAGTTCCAGTAATGCTTTATGACGCTAAGCTTTCTCAAGTTATGGCAGACAGGTTACTTGACGAAGGAATCTATGTCATTGGATTCTACTATCCGGTTGTGCCAAAAGGAAAGGCTAGAATAAGGGTGCAATTATCTGCCGCACATGAGCAGCATCATTTGGACAAGGCGATCGCTGCATTCGAAAAAGTAGGAATAGAGTTAGGCGTTATCAAAGAAGTTACCGAAGCTTAATTCTTTAAGGAGTTCACTTTCTTTTTAAGGACTTCGATCTGCTTTTGTTGTTCCTGAATACAATTGATCAAAACAGGAATGAGTTGATCGTATTTTAAACCTAACCGTTGATCCTCAGAGGTTTTGGCTTCACCTTCTTCATTGTTAGACTTAACTACTTCTGGCATAATGCTCAAAATATTCTGAGCATTAAGCCCTAGTTTTATTTCCTTGAATGGGTCATCGATCAATGAATAAGAAATGGTGCTCACTTGCATTAATTCCTCTAGACCATAAGAAAGATCTTTCACGTTTTCTTTTGAACGCATATCGGATATGGTAACATAGTCGTCTGCAAAGACTTCGTCCCATGCGCCATTTGCTGCGCTATTTCCTAAGTCTTGGCTCAGGTGTGTCGCAGGGTCAAAAGAAGCATTGGTAACCATTCGAGTAGAACTGTCTTCGAAATATAGGCTGTTTCCAATGGTCACCTTTCCATTTAAGATGATCTCGTTCGAGGCAAAATCTCCTTTTATTAATGGAGTTGAAGTGCCATTATTGGAAATATAAAGTTTGTTGCTAGCTGTTTCATTCGATCCGGCCAAACTGCCAATGAATACATTTCCTGTGCCCGCATTAAGTTTTCCAGCACCATTACCCACCATTACATTATTGTCTCCATCCGCAATTGATAGTCCTGCTTCAGACCCTATCAGTACGTTCTCACTTCCATTGACCGCATTAAATCCTGCTCGCTCTCCCACAAATACGTTAAAGTCCGCTATATTAGAATTGAACCCAGCATTTTGGCCGATCATTGTATTACTATATCCCACATTGTTGTATCCCGCACTTTGTCCCACAAAAGAATTAAAAGAGCCTGAGATATTTGAATATCCTGATTGTTGTCCAATGAATGTGTTGGAAGATCCAATTTCATTTTTATATCCTGCATCGTGTCCGATAAAACTATTTAGATATCCCGCTGAATTGCTTGAGCCAGAATTTGTTCCAACAAAGGAATTGAAACTACCATCGTTAGTCATGTCTCCTGCATTCTTTCCTACAAATACATTTTGGACCCCTAAAAAAGAGGAAGGTGCTAGGTTCTGTCCCGCATTTTCGCCCAATAGTGTGTTGTCAGAACAGTTTAGCATTTCCATCATTGGCACATTAGAGCCATTTTTTGAGAGAACTAAATATTCTATTCCATCCAAAGAAAAGCGAACCTTGTCATCATCCGTAGAAGATTCTACATGAATTCTCGTGTCTTGGTCTAGATCCTGAATGGAAGGGATATGATCGCTTAGCAAATGCACCCAAGCTGTTCCGTCATAAAAGTAAAATCCATTACCATTGTCTATTTGGTATATCATTAAGCCAGTAGCGGGACTTGATATACCATTTCTCTGGGCCTCAGTTAATCTTGGGGCTAAAAAACCTTTGTTGTTCGCTTTTATGTCTAAAATAGCAGATGGGTCCGGATTTGAACCATCTTCATTGATCCCAATATTTTGACCTTCCGTTTGAAATACAAGAAGGGCAGTGAATATTATCAATATGTATTGTTTGATCGAACGCATGGGCAAATAGTCTGTTACAATACGTTCTGAATGGCCTTAAGTTACGCATTTAGAGGGTTTTAAGCCTATTTCAACGATATTGCGAAAACTCCTCTCCAATATTCTAGCCTTCGGGTTGTTTGCGAATAAAATATATATTAACTTCGCACGCCCAATTTAGGGGCATTAAAACCAATAATAGTGGATACTTTAAGTTACAAAACGATATCAGCAAATGACAAAACGGTTAACAAGGAATGGTTGGTCGTAGACGCTGAAGGACAAACTCTAGGGAGATTGGCTAGTGAAGTTGCCAAACTTTTGAGAGGAAAGCACAAGACAAATTATACTCCTCACGTAGATTGTGGAGATAATGTGATCGTATTGAATGCTGAAAAAGTCACTTTGTCTGGAACTAAGATGGATGATAAAACATACATCAGACACACAGGATATCCTGGTGGACAAAAGTCGCTTACAGCAAAACAATTGTTGGATAGAAAGCCTTTCGCTTTAGTAGAAAAAGCGGTGAAGGGTATGTTGCCTAAGAACAAGTTAGGTTCGGCTCTTTATAGAAATTTATTCGTTTATGTTGGATCTGAGCACAAGCATGAAGCACAGAAGCCAAAGGAATATAAACTTAGTTAAGAAATAGTAGTATGGAAGTTACAAATGCGATAGGTAGAAGAAAAGCTTCAGTAGCTAGGATCTACATGCAAAAAGGAAAAGGAAATATCACCATAAATCAGCGTGATGCAAAGGAATATTTCCCTACTGATATACACCTATATAAATTAAATCAACCATTTACGCTTACAGACACTGAAGGTTCTTTTGATGTAAAAGTAAATGTAGATGGTGGTGGAGTTACGGGACAGGTGGAAGCCATAAGATTGGCAATTTCCAGAGCTTTAGTAGAGCTAGACCCGGAGCACAAACCAAAACTGAAATCTCACGGATTGATGACCAGAGACCCGAGGATGGTAGAGAGAAAGAAGCCAGGTCAGAAGAAAGCCCGTAAGAATTTTCAATTTAGCAAGCGTTAATTTTGACGCTGGTTTAGCATCCAAACTAGTAGGACTCCTTTTTTGGAATAACCTGCAGTTGATCCTAGAGAAAGTAAACCGATAATAAAGATATATGCCTGAAGTAAAATTCGATGAGCTGCTGGATGCAGGAGTTCATTTTGGCCACTTGAAAAGAAAGTGGAACCCTAACATGGCCCCTTACATTTTTTCTGAAAAGAAGGGGATCCATATCATAGACCTTAATAAAACAGTAGTAAAACTCGACCAAGCTTGTGCAGTGCTTAAAAATATGGCCAAGTCTGGAAAGAAGATCTTATTTGTTGCAACTAAAAAGCAAGCAAAAGACATTGTTGCTGAAAAAGTGAAGGAGCTGAACATGCCTTACGTTACAGAACGTTGGTTTGGAGGAATGCTTACGAACTTTGCTACCATCAGAAAAGCGATCAAGAAAATGTCTTTGATCGATAAGATGTTCCAGGACGGTACTTCAAAGACCATGTCTAAGAGAGAGCGTTTGATGCTTTCTAGAACAAGGACGAAATTGGAGAAGAACCTTGGAAGTATCGCAGATCTGAGCAGATTGCCACAGGCTATATTTATTGTTGATGTCTTAAAGGAACATATTGCTGTTGCTGAAGCTAAGAAGTTGAATATTACTTCTTTTGCGATGGTTGATACCAATAGTGATCCAAATGCTGTGGATTATGCAATTCCTGCAAATGACGATGCTACCAAATCCATTTCTCTAATAATGGACAGAGTTTGTGCTGCCATTAAGGAGGGATTAGAAGAAAGGAATAAGGAAAAAGTGGAAAGAAAGGCTGCGGATACTGGGTCTTCTGAAGGACCAAAAGACCTTACTACTTCTGATAGCAACGATGCAGAAGCTAGCACTCCTGTTGCTGAGGCTAAGGCCGAAACTCCAGTCGCAGAAGCCAAAGCAGAAGAAACTAAAGAAGCGGACGTAAAAACGGAAGAAGCTCCAAAAGAAGAAGTTAGACCTGAAAAGACGCCAACTTCAGAAGCAGATGACCTTACTAAAATAGAAGGTGTAGGCCCAAAGATCGCAGAAGTACTTGCCGCATCCGGGATAAATACTTTTTCGGAATTAAGTGCTAAGTCTGTTGATGATGTAAAGTCTGTTCTTGAAGGTGCAGGTGGAGTTATTGCAGGGAAGGATCCAAGTACATGGACGGATCAAGCTAAACTAGCTGCCGATGGCAAGTGGGATGAGCTTAAGAAGTTGCAAGACGAATTAGATGGAGGTAAAGCCTCTTAATTCCTTTCAAAGAAATTTAATAATCAATATTTAAAATTTTAAGACATGAGTATTACAGCTGCTGATGTAAATAATTTAAGAAAAGCCACTGGTGCTGGTATGATGGATTGCAAAAACGCCTTGGTTGAGGCAAATGGTGATTTTGATGCTGCAGTGGATATCTTGAGAAAAAAGGGACAAAAAGTTGCCGCAAAAAGAGGTGACAGAGACGCTACTGAAGGATTGGTGGTTGCAAAAACCAATGCAGATGGATCTAATGGAGCGATCATTGTTTTGAATTGCGAAACTGATTTCGTTGCTAAGAATGATGACTTCGTGAATTTTGCAAACAAGATCGCTGAGATCGCAGTTAATGCAAGTCCATCTAGTTTAGAGGAATTAAAAGCGCAAGAGATCGATGGAATGCCAATATCAGAAAAGATCATTGAACAAACAGGCGTAATCGGTGAAAAAATAGATCTTTCTAGATATCACAAAGTTTCGGCCGGTACAGTTTACGCGTATAACCACCCAGGAAACAAAGTTGCTTCTGTTGTAGGATTAAATAAAGGCGGAAATGTGGATGCAGCAAAAGATGTTGCAATGCAGATCGCAGCGATGGATCCTATCGCATTGGACAAAGATGATGTTTCTCAAGAAGTGATCGATAAGGAAATAGAAGTTGGAAAAGACCTTGCAATACAAGAAGGTAAGCCAGCAGAAATGGCAGAGAAGATCGCTATTGGAAGATTGAACAAGTTCTTTAAGGAGAACACTTTGTTGAATCAACAATACATAAAAGATAACAAGCAAACGATCAGAGATTTCTTGTCTCAGCAAGAACAAGACCTGACGGTGACAGAATTCAAAAGATTTGCACTATCATAAATGAAAAAGAGAGACTTAGTTCTCTCTTTTTTTTTGCTTTATCTTTGGGCAACCATTCCAGAACGAAATATGAAATACAAAAGAATACTCCTTAAACTTAGCGGTGAAGCCCTCATGGGCAAGAAACAATTTGGAATAGATAATGATCGTCTAAAACAATACGCAGAAGAGATCAGGGATATATCAAGAGAAGGAGTAGAGGTTGCCATAGTGATCGGTGGAGGTAACATCTTTAGGGGCGTTCAGGCAGAAGCCGGAGGAATGGAGAGAACGCAAGGAGATTACATGGGTATGCTGGCCACTGTCATCAACGGCATGGCATTGCAGTCAGCTTTAGAAGAGACTGGAGTTTATACACGACTTATGTCTGCCATAAAAATGGAGGAGATCGCAGAACCATTCATTAAGCGAAGGGCAGTAAGGCACCTTGAAAAAGGAAGAGTTGTGATATTTGGAGCTGGAACGGGAAATCCTTATTTCACGACAGACACTGCTGCATCTCTTAGGGCAATAGAGATCGGTGCAGATGTAATATTGAAAGGGACACGTGTTGATGGCATCTATTCAGCTGATCCAGAAAAAGTATCAGACGCAATAAAATTCGAGCGCATCACATTCGATGAAGTGATAAGCAAAGGTCTTAAGGTCATGGACATGACTGCATTTACCCTATGCTCAGAAAATGAACTCCCTCTGGTTGTTTTTGACATGAATAAACCAGGTAATCTCAAGAAAGTCATCGTAGGAGACGCTATTGGCACACTGGTTGAGGTGTGATCCATGATTTTGTTATTTTTGAGTTTATTCTAATACTATGACCGAAGAATTGAATAAGATATTTACCACCACAGGTGACCACATGGACAAGTCCATTGAACATTTAACGCTTGAACTGCGAAACATCAGAGCAGGAAAGGCCAACCCTAGTATGCTGGATAGTGTTAAGATCGACTATTATGGGACTGAAACTCCATTAAGCCAAGTCGCTAATATCAATACGCCAGATGCACGCACCTTATCTGTTCAGCCTTGGGAAAAGAATTTGTTAGACGATGTTGCTACTGCCATTACATACGCGAATTTGGGATTGAATCCACAGAACAATGGAGAGATGATCATTATTACTGTACCTGTCCTAACAGAGGAAAGAAGAATTGAACTTTGTAAGAAAGCCAGAGCAGAAGGGGAAAATGCAAAAGTGAGCATTCGAAATGTTAGAAAAGAGGCTATGGATGAGATCAAGACCCTTCAGAAGAATGGCATGGGTGAAGACATGGCAAAGACGGCTGAATCTAAAGTTGAGGGTATAGTTAAGTCATACGGAGAAAAGATCGACAGCATCATTTCCTTCAAAGAAAAGGATATTATGAGCGTCTAGTTCACCCAAACTTTGGTCCCCTCAGAACAATTCTTACAAATATCTATCTCTTTTCTTGAGTTGAGGAGCTTACTCCTGAAAGCTTGATATGCTGCGCCATTCCAGATAGTGTCAAAGTCGCTTTTGTTCAAGTCACCTAATTGATGTTTGGCATCCTTATCAAAACAACAGGGGACCACCTTACCATCCCATGTAATAACACACGAACTCCAGAGTCGCCAGCAGTGATCTGCAAGTTTGTTCTTTAATTCATAGCGTCCGTCAGACCTCTTTTTATACCTGCTGTATTTCTCGGTTTCAGGAATAAGAGAATTGCCATTTTCATAGTCATAGACTTGAGCAGACTTAAAAACCACTTTGTCAACACCCAATTCTTCTCCTAGCTTTTTCACGTCTTCAATTTGGTGTTCATTGGGCTTCACCACGAGAAACTGAAAGACGACCTTTGGATATTTGGATCTTAATTCCTTTTTCCATTTTACAATATTCCTAGTGCCCTTGATCACTTTTTCTAATGAACCATTTACACGGTATTGCTCATAGACTTCTTGAGTTGTGCCATCAACGGAAATAATGAGTTTTTTTAGGCCGCTAAGTACTGTTGCTTTAGCTTTTTCATCATTTAAAAAGTGGGCATTTGTAGAAGTTGCCGTAAAGATGTTTTTCTCACTAGCAATGGTCACCATTTCCAGAAATCCTGGGTTTAGATAAGGTTCTCCCTGGAAATAAAAAGTTATGTATGAAACGTAGTTTTTCAATTGACTCGTCCATTTATTGAAGTTTCCAAGGTCTATTTTACCAGTGGGTCTACTAAATTTTTTAAGGCCACTAGGGCATTCTGGACAACCGAGATTACATGCTGTCGTGGGTTCTATCGAGACGCTTATGGGTTTGCCCCAATGCTGAGTAGAACCGGTCCATTTAGACCAATGATAACTGGAAAAGGTTTTGACTGTATTAAAACTACGTTGAAGCAAAGACATCTTTTCAAAGGTACGTTTTAATGCAAAATGCATTTATACTTACAAATCATTATATATTTCATTTAATTTGTCCTATGTGGGAATCGGTAGCCCGGATCATCTTAAAAAATAGGATTGCCATTTTGATCGTACTAGCTTTAGTCACATCTTTTATGGCAATGCAGGTCCCTAAGATGCAGATGAGCTATAAGTTCGATACTCTGCTTCCAAAGAACGATCCAGACCAGATATTTTATGAGAAGTTCAAGAAAGACTTTTCAGAAGATGGAAATGTGATCGTTGTCGGTGTTAAAGGAGAAGAGTTTTGGGAATACAGGAATTTTGCCGCTTGGTACGACCTAGGCAACGAACTCAAAGAAATAGACGGCATAGACTCCATTTTTTCTGTTACCCATTTATATAATATCGAGAAAAACGAAGAGGAGAAGATCTTTGAATTCAAACCACTGATAGAAAGGCGTCCAGCAAACCAGTATGAGGTCGACTCTATACGCTCTAAGATCAATTCATTGCCTTTCTATGAAAACCTTCTCTATAGCGATTCTACCTTTGCTACACTTATGATGGTTTTTGTAGATGCAGAGCAATTCAACTCAGAACAAAGGATAGAGGTAGTTAAAGATTTTCTGGAGGAGGCCAATTCTTTCAATGAAAGGCATATGACCATTCATTATTCAGGATTGCCTTATATAAGAACAGTCACTACAGCGCTGGTTAAGGAAGAATTGAATTTCTTTCTGATGTTAGCTGCGATCGTAACAGGCCTTATTTTATATTTCTTCTTCAGGTCTTTAAGGATAGTATTCTTCTGTTTGTTTGTGGTCGGATGTGGAGTGGTTTCCGCTATGGGCACCTTGGCTTTATTCGAGTATAAATTAACGATGCTCATGGGGCTGATCCCTCCTTTGATCATTGTCATTGGGATACCCAATTGTATTTTCCTGCTCAACAAATACCATCAAGAATATATTTTACATGGCAATCGGATTAGGGCCTTACAAAGGGTGATCGTAAAGGTCGGAAATGCGACTTTTATGACCAATTGTACAACGGCATTGGGATTTTTCACCTTCATTTTTACGAAAAGCGATCTTCTTCGAGAGTTTGGTGTGGTTGCATCGATCAATATCATTTGGGTGTTTGTTCTTGCACTTTGTATCATCCCGATCATTTTCAGCTATTTGCCAAAACCCAAAGAGAGGCATACAAAACATTTAGAAAAAAGATGGGTTGAAACAGTAGTTAGTTGGCTGCTGAAAGTCGTGAAAGATCATAGAAAAATGATCTATGTGATCACAGGTGTTATTCTTTTAGCTGGCTTTTACGGCATTTCAAAGATCCAAGCTACAGGAAACATTGTAGGAGACCTGCCACAAGATGAACAAGTGGTGCAAGACCTACGGTTTTTCGAATCGAACTTCAATGGTGTAATGCCCTTTGAGGTATTGATCGATACTAAGAAAAAAGGGATGGCCACAAAGGATAGAACACTGAAGAAGATCGAGAAGTTGCAAAAGGTTTTGTCTGAACATGAAGAACTATCAAAATCTCTTTCAATAGTAGATGCTGTAAAGTTCGCAAAGCAGTCTTTCTACAATGGCTCTCCGTCTAAATACAGCCTGATCAAAGGAAATGAAAAGAGCTTTATAGCACCGTACCTGGATATTAACACGGAAGGAAGAGGTGTTGCAGATCTATTTTTAGATTCTGCCAGACAGATCACTAGAGTTTCTGCACAAGTAGCCGATATAGGGACTTTAGAAATGAAGAAGCTGATCCGAGAAGAGATACAGCCACAGATCGATGAAATTTTTCCATCGGATCAATATGATGTGCACCTTACAGGAACTTCCGTTCTTTATTTGAAAGGAACCAGATACTTAGTAGAGAACTTGTTCATAAGCTTACTGATCGCAATTTCTGTGATCGCATGTCTCATGGCTATTTTATTCAGGTCTATTCCAATGGCCCTTATATCTCTTGTTCCAAACCTAATTCCACTCATTTTTACTGCGGCTATCATGGGCTATTTTGGAATTCCTATCAAGCCCTCTACCATATTGGTGTTCAGTATTGTATTCGGTATTTCCATCGATGATACGATCCATTATCTGGCAAAGTATAGACAAGAGCTGAAAGTGCAGGGCTGGAATCTTAAGCAGGCCATTCTTAATGCCATTGAGGAAACCGGAATAAGTATGATCTATACATCGGTTATCTTGTTTTTTGGGTTTGGGATGTTCGCGGCTTCGCAATTTGGTGGCACACAGGCATTAGGAATTCTTTCTTCGGTTACACTATTGGTAGCGATGTTGGCCAACTTGGTTCTGCTCCCTTCCATCTTGATGTCATGGCAAAAATTGATCGATTACAGATCTTTGAAAGAGCCCTTATTACAGATATTAGATGAGGAAGAAGATATCGATCTGGACAATTTGAAGATCAATAAGAACTAATTCTATATTTTAGCATCAATGAAAGGCATCATTTTAGCAGGAGGTACGGGCACGCGATTGCATCCTTTGACTTTGGCGATATCAAAGCAACTTATGCCAGTTTATGATAAGCCAATGATCTATTACCCTCTCTCTACTTTGATGAGAGCGGGCATCAAAGAGATCTTGATCATTTCCACACCACACGACTTGCCTCATTTTAGAAAATTGCTGGGTGATGGAGAACAGCTTGGTTGCGAATTCCAATACATAGAACAGGCGGAACCAAAAGGGCTTGCACAAGCATTTACCTTAGGTGCAAATTTTATTGGAAATGACGACAGCGCATTGATACTAGGGGACAACATCTTTCATGGAGCTGGCATGACCGATACCTTGAAAAACTGTAATGACCCAAATGGAGGGATCGTATTTGCTTATCATGTTTCAGATCCTAAGCGCTATGGAGTAGTCGAATTCGATTCGAAAAGTGTTGCTGTCTCAATAGAAGAGAAGCCAAGTAATCCAAAATCAAATTATGCAGTCCCAGGGCTTTATTTTTATGACAACGAAGTAGTTCAGATCGCTAAGGAACTCCAACCCAGTGCAAGGGGAGAGTACGAAATAACTGATGTCAACAGAGCCTATCTGCAAAATGGAAAATTGAAAGTAGCCATCTTGGACAGAGGAACAGCATGGCTCGATACAGGTACGTTTTCTTCATTGATGCAAGCAAGCCAATATGTGCAGGTCATAGAAGAACGTCAAGGTCTCAAGATCGGATGTATTGAAGAGGTTGCCTATGAAAACGGTTTCATTAATTCCTCTCAACTCGAACAAATTGCCAAACCATTGGTTAAAAGTGGATATGGAAAATATCTTTTAGACCTGATCCAATAAATGCAAGAACTAGATCATTACAAGAAGGGAATAGATAGTGCTGTTGAACGATTAAAAAAGTCTCATGAGGGATCGATCTATGATCCGGTGCATTATTTAATGTCTCTTCCGGCAAAACGAATTAGACCAATTCTGACTTTGATGGCAAGCGACATTTTTGATGGCGAGCTCAAAGACACTCAGGATGTAGCTTTGGCTGTAGAGCTTTTCCATAACTTTTCTTTGATGCATGATGATATCATGGATGAAGCACCTTTGCGCAGAGGTGAACCTACGGTGCATAAGAAATGGGATAAGAATGTGGCCATACTCTCCGGTGACGCTATGTTAGTGATGGCCTATGAATTCATCATGAAAAGCCCAGAGATCAGTCGTCAAAGGGCATTTAACATATTCAGCAAAATGGCTTCAGAAGTGTGCTACGGTCAACAGTTGGATATGGAATTTGAAAAACGCTGGGAAGTAACCAAAGCAGAATACTTTGAAATGATCAAGTACAAGACTTCTGTTCTTGTTGGAGCCTCTTTAGAACTTGGAGCTATTGCTGCCGGAGGCGACCAATATTCGCAAGAGAAGTTATATGAGTTTGGTGTTGAGATAGGTCTGGCGTTCCAGATCCAAGATGATTTTCTTGACCTTTTTGGGGACGATGCTAAAGTTGGGAAACAGATGGGTGGAGACATCATTGCAAAAAAGAAGACGATCCTTCTATTGGCGGCATTGGATAAAGCGAATAATGCGCAAAAAGACAGGCTTTATCAGATCTACATGGGCGATGTAGGTCCAGATGCCATAAAGGAAGTCAAGAATATGATGGAATTTCTGAAAGTGCCGGAGGAAGTTAGTGATATGAAGAACGACCATATGGAAAAAGCGCAGGCAGCTTTAAATGAAGTAGGAGGAAATGATGTGATCAAGGAAAAACTTTGGAATTTGGCAATGGCCTTAACAGATAGGGAGTATTGATCTAATCATAGACCTCCTTCAACGCAGCTTCAACCTTTTCAAAACGAAATTTAAAGCCCGCATCTATTATTTTTTTCCCTGATACTCTACTTCCTTCTAAAATTAGGGCCGCCCTTTCCTTGAATAAGAAACGCAAAAGAAAAGAAGGCACATTGGGCAAAAAGAAAGGTTTATTCAACACTTTCGCAATAGCCTTTGTGAGATTATGATTATTAATGTGTTCCGGAGCTACTGCATTGAACACGCCTTCTAGCTGTGAATTTTCTATGATATGAGTGAATATGCCAACAAGGTCTTGTATATGTATCCATGGAACCCATTGCTTGCCAGTTCCAAGAGCAGCACCAGCGCCAAAATTTACAGGCAAGGCCATTTTAGGCAATGCACCTTCATTTTTATCGAGCACAACCGCGACCCTTATTTTTGCAACACGACATAAACTCTTGAATTGATCGGCTGCCTTTTCCCATTCTGCAGTGAGCTCGGGGACAAATCCTTTTCCAGGAGGATCACTTTCCTCAAAGATCCTGTCACTGCTGACCATTCCATAGTAGCCTATAGCAGAGGCTGAAATGAATGTCTTTAAGCTTGCCTTATATTTTTGGGCCTCAGAAAAAAGTAATTGTGCAGTATCTATTCTGCTCGAAGTAAGAATTCTCTTTCCTTTTTCATCTTGCTTGGTTGTTCCAATGTTAGCCCCTGCCAGGTGAATGATCGTGTTTACATGGTTTAATGCGCCTGGTTCGATCCATTTTTCACTTGGATCCCATTGCCATACCTTTACTCCATCAACAGACTGCTTTTTTCGTGATAAGTGGGCTACCTGATAGTCCATAGACAATAGTTGCCTGGTAAGCGCCATTCCAACGAGGCCAGACCCTCCACTTATGAGTATATTTCTCATGTTTATTCAACAAGATAAAGCAAGATATGTTCGGAACAGAATATTTAACAATTTCGCACATAAAAGCTCTTGATCAATTTCCTGAAAGTATAGAAAACAAACCATTTTGTTTGTCTAAATTTGTTAACCGGTAGCGAAGATCTTCGTATAAATTGATCTAAGCTAATAGCTATTTAAATGGATAAATATTCTTTTTTAAGCAATAGTAATATTGCTTACGTTGAAGCGGAATACAAGAAGTACCAAGAAGACCCCAATTCAGTAGAGATAGGGTGGGCCCGTTTTTTTGAAGGATTCGACTTTGCAAAGAAAGATTTTGATGCAGAGGGAGACATTCCTCAGAATATGCATAAAGAATTCAAGGTCATTCAGTTGATCAATGCATACAGGGTTAGAGGGCATTTATTCACCAAGACTAACCCTGTAAGAGAGAGGAGAAAGTATAGTCCAACTTTAGATATTGAGAATTTTGGCTTAGAGCAAAAAGACCTTGATATAGTTTTTCAAGCTGGTAGTGATTGTGGTTTGGGGGCTGCGAAATTGAAAGACATCATCTTCCATTTGGAAAAGTGTTACTGCCAATCCATAGGTGCGGAATTCATGTATATCCGTCAACCCGAAAAGCTGGATTGGTTGAAAAACCGAATGCATGAAAATGATAACCTACCAAAATTCACGAAAGAAGAGAAGAAGCATATCCTGCACAAGCTAAATCAAACCGTTGGCTTTGAGCAATTTTTACATTCTCGTTTCCCAGGGCAAAAGAGATTTTCCCTAGAGGGCTCAGAGTCTTTAATACCTGCTTTAGATGCATTGATCAGAATGAGTGCTGCTGAAGGCACAAAGGAGATCGTTGTTGGAATGGCGCATAGAGGTCGTTTGAACGTGCTGGCGAACATTTTCAAAAAGAACTACAAAGATATATTTAGCGAGTTTGACCCTAAGGATTATGATGATGAGAGTTTTGATGGTGATGTGAAGTATCATTTGGGGGCAACGTGTGACTACGAAATTGATGCAAAAAGAAAAGTAAAACTCACCCTTAGCCCTAATCCATCCCACCTAGAGGCGGTAGACCCTATAGTACAAGGATTGGCCAGGGCTAAGATCGATCAAGAGTATGAAGGTGATGACCTAAAAGTAATGCCCGTGCTTATTCACGGAGATGCCGCAATAGCTGGTCAGGGTGTTGTCTACGAGGTGACACAAATGGCAGACTTGCCAGGGTATCGAACAGGAGGTACTATCCATATTGTGATCAATAACCAAGTAGGCTTCACAACAAATTATATTGATGGTAGGTCAAGTACCTATTGCACAGATGTTGGCAAAGTAACACTTTCTCCTGTTTTTCATGTTAATGGTGATGATCCTGAAGCTATGGTCCATGTTATGCAGATCGCTGTTGAGTTCAGGAACAGGTACAGAAAAGATGTTTTTATTGACTTATTATCTTATCGAAAATACGGTCATAATGAAGGTGATGAACCAAAATTCACCCAGCCAACATTGTACAAGGCTATTGCAAAGCATCCAAATCCTCGGGATATTTATACAGAGCAATTGGTTTCCGAGGGAACAATTAGTGAGACTGAAGCAAAGGAAATGCAAGAGCAATTCAAGGATGTTCTCGCTCAAGATTTTGACCAGAGCAAGAAGATCAAGAGTGCAACGATCAAGGCCTTTCTGGAAGAAGAGTGGAAAAATGTCAAGCGTGCTAAAGCGGCCGATTTCGAATCTTCCCCAAGCACTGGAGTCCCAGTAAAAAAATTAAGATCACTTACTGACAAGATCACTGAAATACCAAAAGGAAAGAAATTTTTCAGGAAGCTTGAGAGGATCCTGAAGGAGAGGTCGAACATGATCAAAACTGATAAACTTGATTGGGGAATGGCTGAGCTGCTGGCCTATGCAACTCTTCTAGATGAAGGAAAACCTATTCGTTTTTCTGGTCAAGATTGTGAGAGAGGTACATTTTCTCATAGACATGCTGTTGTTCGCTTGGAAGATAGCGAAGAAGAATATGTCCATTTGAATAATTTGAGTGCTAAGCAAGCACCATTTAAGATCTATAATTCCTTGCTTTCTGAATATGGTGTCATGGGATTTGAATATGGATACTCTTTGTATACCCCTCATACGCTCACTATATGGGAAGCTCAATTTGGAGATTTTGTGAACGGTGCTCAGATAGTGATCGATCAATTCATTACAAGTGGAGAGGATAAATGGAGGAGCATGAGCGGTTTGGTATTGTTGTTGCCTCATGGTTATGAAGGTATGGGTCCAGAGCATTCTAGTGGACGAATAGAACGATTCCTTACCCAATGCGGAGAATACAATATGCAAGTTGTGAATTGCACAACGCCTGCAAATTTCTTTCATGTTCTAAGAAGACAACTGAAAAGGGATTTTCGAAAGCCTTTGGTCGTTTTCACTCCAAAAAGCTTATTGAGACATCCCAAATGTGTTTCTTCTTTGAATGATCTCGCCACAGGAAAATTCATGGAGATCATAGACGATGAAAAAGCAAAGACAAGCAACGTGTCACGTGTGGTTCTGTGCCAGGGGAAAATATACTATGATCTTTTAGCAAAGAAAGAAGTAGAAAAGATCGAAGAGGTGGCTTTAGTAAGAATAGAGCAGATGTATCCTTTACCAGTAAAGCAGATCGAGAAACTAGTTAACAAATACAAGAATGCTGAAGAGTTTGTTTGGGTTCAAGAAGAACCCAGGAACATGGGAGCAGCTTCTTTTATGAACATGAATTTGAACGTGCCGAACCTAAGATGCATTTCAAGGCCAGCAAGCGCAAGCCCTGCCTCAGGCTCGCCAAAAAGAGCAGAAGACAGGCAAAATGAAATTATTGAAAAGACCTTCTCAGGTATAGGGAAGAAAGTATTAGCATAAACCATTAAACACGAAAAAATGAACTTTGAAGTAAAAGTTCCTAGTCCCGGAGAATCCATTTCTGAAGTAGAAATTGCTCAGTGGTTAGTAGAAGAAGGAGAGTACGTAGAAAAGGATCAAGTGATCTGTGAAGTCGATTCAGACAAAGCCACATTAGAATTAGTAGCAGAAGAGTCTGGAGCGATATCTCTGAAAGCCAAAGAAGGAGATGCTGTAGATGTAGGAAGTGTTATTGCAAGTATTGACACATCTGTAAAAGGGATGCCAAAGAAAAAAGAAGTTAAGAAGGAAGTGGCGAAAGAAGCTGCACCAGCGCCTAGTCCGGTAGCTGCAGTTAAAGTAGCCGAGCCTGCTGTTGCGAGCCACACAGCCGGACTGCCTAGTGTTGCTGCTAAAAAGATAATGGCGGAAAATGGTGTTGTAGCAGCAAGTATCAATGGCACTGGAAAAGGTGGTCGAATAACCAAACAAGATGTCTTAGCCCATTTGTCAGGCGGTATAGATAAAACATCTTTAGGGGGTGGTTGGTCTGGTGATAGAGATACTTCAAGCGATAAGATGTCATCTCTAAGAAGGAAGATCGCCAAGCGATTGGTTGCTGTAAAGAATGAAACGGCCATGTTAACCACTTTCAATGAGGTGGATATGAAACCCATAATGGATCTTAGAGCTAAATATAAGGTCAAGTTCAAAGAGAAATATGGAGTAGGCTTAGGTTTTATGTCATTCTTCACAAAAGCTTGCTGCGAAGGGTTGAAAGAATTTCCTTCTGTTAATGCGATGATAGATGGAGACCACATGATCTCTCACGATTATGTGGACATGGGCATTGCCGTGAGTTCGCCAAAAGGCTTGATGGTTCCTGTAGTGCGAAACGCAGAAAGCCTGAAAATGCATGAGATCGAAGCTGAGATAAAGAGACTTGCTATTAAAGCCAGGGACGGAAAGATATCACTGGATGAAATGACAGGTGGTACGTTTACTATAACAAATGGGGGTGTTTTTGGCAGTATGTTAAGTACGCCAATAATCAATCCACCCCAAAGTGCGATCCTAGGAATGCATAACATAGTAGAGAGACCAGTAGCGATAGACGGAAGAGTAGAAGTGCGTCCGGTTATGTATGTGGCTCTTTCATATGACCACCGCATAATAGACGGGAAGGAGTCAGTTTCTTTCCTTTATCGTGTTAAAGAAATGCTAGAAGATCCTGCGAGGCTTCTGCTAGGAGGTAAAAAACCAGAAGAGATCCTGTTGGGTTTTTAAGGAGGTCCTTAGAATATTCCCAGATTATAAATAAAGAGATAAGTAAACAAAAGGGCGAAGAATACGAATAGGGCATTCATGCCGATCCCACCCCATTTGAATAGCGACCTTTTCGGTATGTCATACATAGGATAGTAGGCAATTTGAGTTATAACTTTTCCTACCCAATATGCTGCGATCAATCCGGTTAGCGCGATTGCCAATTCTGTTTGGTTTATCAAAGCTTTGTGTAATACAATAGCGATCATTCCAAATGCAAAATTCAATCCTTGAATATATCGACCATATGTTTTGGCGATCTCCTGATTTAAGGGTTTTAATTTCTTTACATCGGTATACCAATCGAATACTGCGTGTCTAATATAAGGGTAAACAAGTGCTGTAAAGATCTGTCCTATGCCGCCAGCAATGATAAATAATTCAACTACTTTCATAATATATTGAAAGTTATGAAATAATCATGAATTAGAAAGAGAATATCCTTGTTTTATTCTTCCTCGTCCATTTGGACAACGAGCGTATCTCTGAACACATCATGATACACGGTGTCGAACGCATAGGTCTTCTTACCTACTTTGAAACGAATCCTCTTTAAGTCACCATTCTCGATCCAGGATCTCAGCTTAGGTTCTAGCTCAATAACAAATGCTGTAACACCTAGTTTGAGCGTATCTGAGAAATCACTATCGAATTCCTGAGTCTCAGAAACGATCTCCAACTCTTCCTCGCCATTTGAAAAATGTGCTTCACAACCTCTTTTGGTCTTTGATTTAAGTGGACTTACAATATTGCATTTCAAAAACTCGTAACCATTGATCTCGTTAAAACCGCAGTAGAGTTTGTGCTCGGGGCCAGTGGCCACAGGAGGGTAGTTGATGGATTTGATCGCATTGGTGACCAAGGCATCGTATTCTTTATTCTTAAAACTGAAAAGGCCCATATTATCTGCTCGAATGTAAAAAGATCTGATCAACGCAGCACTTCCAAACGCTCAGAATCTAGTTTTAGGAGAATGAATAACATGGCGGAGAACACGATCAAAGAGCTGCCTCCATAGCTAAAAAAGGGTAGGGGAATACCAATCACAGGAGCTAACCCAATTGTCATTCCTACGTTGATCATAAAATGAAAGAAAAGGATACTTGCAATGGCATAGGCATATATCCGGGTGAATCGTGATCGTTGCCGCTCTGCAATATGGATGATCCTATAGAAAAGGAACAAGAACAGAAGTACCACAAAAGAGCTGCCCAGAAAACCCCATTCTTCACCGATCGTACAAAAAATGAAGTCTGTGCTTTGCATGGGCACATATTTATATTTTGTGAGTGTTCCATCCAAATATCCTTTTCCTGTGCTCCCACCACTTCCTATTGCGATCTTGGATTGATGAACGTTGTAGCCCACTCCTTGTATATCCTGCGTATGTCCAAAGAGCACATTTAATCTATTCTTCATGTGTTCTGGTAAAAGCCCCTCGTTGTTATAGACATAAGACACAGAAGCTATGAGGATGAGGCTGATCCCTCCGGTAACAATAATATTCCTGAAATACTTTTTTCGATGCCTTGGCACGATAAAATATTTTATTAAAAAATAGCCGGCCACGCAAACCATTGCGATCACAAAACATAATACGGCATAGCCGGGAATAGAAAAGGAAAATAATTCTAGGGAATAGTTCATGGTTAACATGGAGAGAATGGCAATAACGATGGCCAAAAGGGCTAGCAGTAGCAAGTTTCCTGATAGACCTTCTCGATAGAGCACCAATACAGCGGATGCAAACACCAATGTTGTACCTGCATCTGGCTGCATTAATACCAGCAAGGCCGGTATAGCGATGATCGCCATTGCCTTAAGTTTTGTACGCTTGGTAGGTATCTTTTCATTTACTTGAACAAGAAATCCCGAGAGGGCAAGCGCCACTCCAAGTTTCGCAAATTCAGACGGTTGGATCCCAAAACTTCCAAAACCGAACCATGAAGTAGCCCCATTGACTTTCTTTCCAAAAAACAACACTGCTATAAGTAGCAGCACCGTGAATCCATAAAAAGGGATCGAGAATTGTTTAAAGACCTCACCATCAAGCAAAAGAATGACAAATCCAATAAAGAGTGCACCCATCATCCAGTAGAACTGTTTTCCATATTCCCTGGAGGAGTCAAAAATGGAAGGATGGTCTAAGGATAAGCCTGCAGAATAGATGTTGAACCAACCCATGAACATCAACAATAAAAAAGCGATGAGCAAAGGGATATCAAAAGTTCCGAATATGCCTTCTTTCCTTTTTACCATCAGTTATATAAGAGATCTGCTTCCAACATTTTTTTCTCAACCCTTGGTCTGTTCGTTGTTCGTGTTAAGTATTTTTCCATGATCAAGCTATTGATCGGTGCTGCCCAGGTAGAACCGAATCCCACATTTTCTACATATACGGCTACAGCGATCTTTGGGTCATCCTTTGGGGCAAATGCTATGAAAATACTGTGGTCTTTCCCGAAGGGGTTTTGAGCAGTACCCGTTTTTCCGCATACTTCAATATCTTCTGAAAATCGCACGCCTCTGCCAGTGCCTTCCTCAATCACCGAATACATCCCATTGACGACAGTTTCAAAGTGCTCCTCCTTTATTCCTGTTTCGCGTTTATCGAATTTTTGATCGGCATTAGACCCTACTCTTTTCACTACATGTGGAGTTTTAAACCATCCCCTATTTGCAATGGCACTAGCATAATTTGCCATCTGTAGTGGTGTTACCCCCAATTCTCCCTGACCAATTGCCAGACTAATGATCGTATGTGGTTTCCAGACACCTTTACCATAATATTTGTCGTAAAATGAGGGCTCTTTCAATATACCTGATTGCTCACTAGGCAGGTCTATTCCCAATTTGTTGCCGATCCCAAATTTGGATAGGTAGTTTCGCCAATTCAAGTATCCTTCTTCTGTATTTGAATGACTATCTAAATAATCTTTAAAGACGTTGCAATAGTATGCGTTACATGAAGTAGATATGGAATAGTTCAGGCCAACAGGGGACCTATGACTATGACAGCCTAATCTTCTTCTTCCAAAAAAATATCCTCCATTACAAGAGTAATATGTGTTCAAGTCAAGTGTGCCATCTTGCAAGCCGATAAGAGCTTGTATTAATTTAAAAGTGCTTCCAGGAGGATACTGAGCTTGAAGGGCCCGATTAAATAATGGCTTCAAAGTGTCATTCCTGAGCATGCGGTAATTCTTCGAACGTATTCTGCCTACCAATAGATTGGGGTCATAGTCTGGATTATTCACTATACACAAAACCTCTCCCGTACTTGGTTCTATTGCAACGATACTGCCTCTCTTATTCTCCATTAGCCTTTCGCCATATGCTTGCAGTTCAATGTCTATTGTTGATATGAGGTCGAGCCCATTTACCGATACAGTGTCGTATGCACCATTGTTGTATTTTCCTTTAACGTTATTGAACACGTCCACAAGTACGTATTCCACTCCACGTTTCCCTCTTAATGCCGTTTCATAGCTTTTTTCGATCCCACTTGTACCGATGTAATCACCAGATCTGTAATAGGGATCATCATCGATCGTTTTTTGTGAAACCTCGCCAACGTATCCAAAAATGTGGGGAGCCGCGTTATAAGGATAGGCGCGTAATGTTCTGTCCCTACTAAAGAATCCGGGAAATTCTGAAAGGCTTTCCTTAATGGGAACAAAATCATTTCCGCTGATCTGGGTAAGGAATTCTGATGCCTTGTATCTACTATATTTCGTGGCTTTGGCTATACGTTCTTTTATATCCTCAACACTTAGGTCGGTCAAGTCCGCCAGCTTCAATGTGTCAAACTCCTTAAGCTGTTTTGGTAGGACCATTAGGTCAAAAGCGGCAATATTGTCTACGATGATCTTGCCATTCCTATCGTAAACGATGCCTCTGGCAGGATAGATCGTACGTGCAGACTCCGTAATGTGGGCGGCCTTTTTTTTCCAGTCGTCATTGATGATCTGAATAAAGAATAGCTTGCCTATGAACAGCAATGCCACAAAGGCAAAAATGATCAATATCACATATTTCCTGTCGCTTAGATTCAACGCCTTTTACTGAAGATTAAATGCACGAGAAGTATGAGTATAAAAGTGTAAGCCGTACTTAGAAACACCTTTAACAGAGTTCTTGGTATGTAAGAAAAGCTAAAGATCTCCAAGAAGAATAAATAGAAATGGTGCGCAAAGATCAATGCTACGGAGTAGATGAAGAACCATCCAAAGCCCATACTTGATATGCCTATGGATGCTCCTGCATCATAGCCATCTCTTGGCTGCAGAGCGTTCAGGATACCAGGCCTAATGAACCCCATTAGAACACATGCTGCGGCATGCAACCCTAGAGTGTGATAAAACAGGTCCACACTTAAACCCGAAATAAAACAAATGACCAGAAGTAAGACTCGATTGATGTCCACAGGTAATTTCAAAATGATGAAGACATAAAGGAAAGGAATGGCAAGGCCATCAAAAAGAGCTGCATTCACAAGAAAAAATCCTTGAAGAAAGATCAATAAAAAGAAGCGGCCAATATGTTTTGGGTCAAGACCGCTCATGGTGTGATCTCTTTTTGGAGGTGCATCAATTCCTCTTGATATTCGTTCGATACAATGTAAACCCTCTTTAGTTTTGTGAAATCGGTTTTCAATTTAAGTTTGATATTGTAGTAAGGCTCACCTTCATTTTCTTCGATCTCTACGACCTCTCCAATTGGAGTGTCTGGTGGAAAGTATCCCGAGCCGTCTTTGGACATGACCTGGTCTCCAATGGCGATAGGTGCGCTTACGACCACTTCAGTTAAAAGGGTGTATTCTGGGTCTTTGTTCCATTTCAAAAACCCTAAATGACCAGTTCGGGGAATATATGCCCCAGTGCTGAATGTCTCGCTGATAACAGATTCCACAATAGAATAGTGCTCTGAAACAGCCACTATCCTGCCAACAATACCATCTGCGGAGATCACTCCTCTTTTATTGAACACACCGTCTTCACTTCCTCGGTCAAGCGTGAAATAGTTCTTGTCTTGAAATAACGTCCCACTAATAACGTTGGCTGTGAGAAAGCGATATTGTCGTTTCCAGACTGTATCGTTCTTTAAATAAAGGTCGCCTTCTATAGCTTTGAAACTGCTTCCTTGACTTTCTTTGAGTTTTCGATTTTCTTCAGCAAGCCTTTCATTTTCATCTTGCAGATCAAAATATTCTGTGATGCCATTGGTCTTTTTGTTGATCCATGCAATGGCATTGTTACTCAATGAAAAAAATGCATTTTGCTGATAGCTCATTCCATTATTACTAAAAACAATAGATAAACAAATGACTTGTAAAATGAGGAATAGGATGAAAAAATAGAATTTTGATAAAAATTTGATCAGATCGTTCATCCTGAAATACCGCTATTTGTTCTTATCAATCTCTAATAAGAAACTTGTATTTATCAATGTTCTTTAAAGCGATACCCGTTCCTATTGCAACAGCTCTTAGTGGATCTTCTGCAATGTGCACAGGAAGCTTTGTCTTCATGGATATCCTTCTATCTAAACCTCTCAATAACGAACCTCCCCCTGCTAAATAGATCCCAGTTCTGTAAATATCTGCAGAAAGTTCTGGAGGCGTTTGTTCTAAGGCGCTCAATATGGCTTCTTCTATCTTTGATATGGATTTGTCCAAAGCATGTGCGATCTCTTTGTAAGAAACCAAGATCTCCTTCGGTATCCCGGTTAGAAGGTCACGTCCTCTAACTGCAAAATCTTCTGGTGGGTTTTCCAATTCAGGAAGTGCGGCACCAACTTCTATCTTTATGGTTTCTGCAGTACGCTCACCAATAAGGATGTTGTGCTGTCTACGCATATATTCTTCGATATCCTGTGTGAATTCGTCCCCGGCAACACGAATATTCTTGTCACTGACAATTCCACCGAGGGCGATCACAGCGATCTCTGACGTTCCACCACCTATGTCAATGATCATGTTCCCCATCGGCTCTTCTACATCGATACCAATACCTATAGCGGCAGCCATGGGTTCGTGGATCAAATAAACTTCTTTTGCTTTTGCATGTTCTGCAGAATCGACAACTGCTCTTTTCTCAACCTCTGTGATCCCAGAAGGAATGCAGATCACCATTCTCATCGAAGGCGAGAAGAGTTGTTTCTTGGGGTTGATCATTTTTATCATCCCTCTTATCATTGCTTCTGCCGCCTGGAAGTCTGCAATAACACCGTCTTTTAGCGGACGTATCGTTTTGATGTCCTCATGGGTTTTCCCATGCATCTGCTGAGCTTCTCTTCCTATCGCAATGAATTTCTTGGTCTGCCTATCTTGTGCTACAATACTTGGCTCATCCACCACCACCTTATCATTGTATATGATCAAGGTGTTCGCAGTACCAAGGTCTATCGCGATCTCCTGAGTAAAATAACTGAATAATCCCATCGTGTTTTTTAGCCTTCCTTATAAAATGTAAAAATAGCAGGAAATATATATTAATAGAGGGCTCAGCTGATATATATTAACCGCACGCTCTTGGTAACGAAGGGTGTGTGATGATCCTTGTGTTTGACCAATAAAGTTGAGGCCAAATTTTGTTAAGGTTAATGCTTAAAATGCCTGTTACCCGTAAAGACCATAGCCATGTCTTTTTCATCGCAGTAGGCGATCGAAAGCTCATCTTTAATAGACCCACCTGGTTGTATCACTGCAGTAACGCCTTCCTTGTGAGCGATCTCAACACAATCTGGAAATGGGAAAAATGCATCGGATGCCATAACAGCACCGTTCAGGTCAAAACCGAATTTCTTGGCTTTGTCGATGGCCTGGTTCAAAGCGTCTACACGACTTGTTTGTCCCGTGCCACTTGCAAGTAGTTGTCCATTTTTAGCCAACACAATGGTGTTCGATTTGGTGTGCTTCACCAATTTATTGGCAAAGAAAAGGTCTTTTAATTCTTGCTCCGTGCAGTCCTTTTTGGTTCTTTGCTCAAAGTTGGAAATAGGGTCAGTGATACTGTCAACATCTTGCCACAAAACGCCATTCAGTGCAGTTCTGAATTGTGCACTTGGCATTTCCATTTCCTTCTGTACCAAAAGAACGCGCTTCTTTTTTGACATTAGCAATTCCAAAGCTTCACTTGAATATGATGGAGCGATCACAACCTCACAAAACAATGTGTTCACTTGTTCGGCAGTAGCCATGTCTATCTCTCTGTTGGCGATCAATATCCCACCAAAAGCAGAAATAGGATCTCCGGCAAGGGCGTCTTTATAAGCTTCTGCAAGAGTATTTCTTGTTGCAAGACCACAGGCGTTGTTGTGTTTGAGTATGGCGAAGGTTGGGCCTTCTTCCTTGAATTCCGACATAAGATTGACGGCTGCATCAATATCTAAGAGATTGTTGTATGACAATTCTTTTCCATGGAGCTGATCAAATAGTTTTTCAAGATCTCCATAGAAAACACCTTTTTGATGTGGGTTTTCACCATATCTCAACACTTTTGACGGTGCTATACTTTGTTTGAATGTAGTGTCTTCTTCATCGAAAAATTTAAAGATCGCACTATCGTAATGAGAAGAAATGTCAAAGGCTTTAGCAGCCAATTTTTTCCTTTCCTCAATTTTAGTGAACCCTTGCTGTTCGCTAAGGATCCTTAACAATTCCGGGTATTCATTTTTTGATGGGATGATCACCACATCTTTGTAATTCTTTGCTGCAGCTCTTATGAGTGAGATGCCTCCGATGTCTATTTTTTCAATGATGTCTTGTTCTACATCTGTATTGGCCACCGTGTCTTCAAAAGGGTACAGGTCAACGATCACAAGGTCGATCGCAGGAATGTCATATTCTGCGAGCTGTGCCGTATCTCCTTCTAGATCCCTTCTTCCTAATATGCCACCGAAAACTTTTGGGTGTAGTGTTTTCACTCTACCCCCAAGAATGGAAGGGTAAGAGGTTATGTCCTCAACTGCTGTTACGGTATATCCTTTATCCTCTATAAATTTTTGAGTTCCACCTGTAGAGTAGATCTTCACATTCTGTTTATCCAGTTCTTTAAGTATTCCATCGAGGTTACCTTTGTCGAAAACAGATATAAGTGCCGAATTGATCTTGTTCATTTCTTGAATTAAGGCTGCAAAGCTACCAAAACCCCTATTAACTATGTGTTGTTTTGCACTAAGATCTTTTACACATTTTGGCCTCCGAAATACCGCTCGTGTTGAAAAACCGCCATCGGCAATAAATTGAATGAAGCTTAATTCAATAAACTTACATTTATGCTGTGAAGATCTATTTCAGATTATTTAGAGAGAGTTTTCAATTTGCTGTGAATTCTTTGGTCAACAATAAGTTGAGAACTTTTCTTTCTCTGTTGGGAATTACCGTGGGGATACTAGCTATAATTGGGGTGTTTACCATGGTCGATTCCATGACGGCTAGCATTGAGGATAATTTGGATGAACTGGGTAACGACATCATAGTTATTGCAAAATGGCCTATGGCTCCTGAAGAAGGTGACTCTGAATATGCATGGTGGAATTATTGGCAGAGACCTCCTTCTAGCATGAACGATCTTCGTGCACTCCAAAAGAGACTTACAAAAGCAGAAGCCATGTGTTTTATGGCAGACGGAGTGAGGAAAGTAGAGTACTATAATTCGAGTATCCCGAGGGCCGTGATCTTTTTGTCGTCTCATCAGTTCAAGGATGTGTACGATATAAAACTAGACCAGGGAAGATATTTCACTAGAGCTGAATCTGAAGGTGGTCGGAACGTTGCGATCATAGGTGTGAATATAAAAGATGACCTCTATGGTGCGCTCGATCCTATTGGAAAGGAGATCAAAATAGCAGGTAAAAAAGCAACGGTGATTGGAGTTTTTGAACGAGAAGGTGAAGGATTGATGGGGAATGGTTTTGACGATATTGTGATGGTGCCGGTCGTCTATGGCGAGTCGATCATTGATATCAGAAATTCAGACAATAACAGGATCTGGGTAAAGGGTAAGGAAGGCTATGACAATGATGAAGTGAAAGGGGAGATCATCGCAAAAATGAGGGCGATCAGAAAGATAAGGCCTACTCAGAAAAACAATTTCTCGTTGAACGAAATGACATTGATCAAAGATATCATTGGAGCGATAACCGGTGGAATGTCCCTGGTTGGGGCTATTATAGGAGGCCTTTCCATTTTGGTTGGTGGCTTTAGTATTGCCAACATCATGTTCGTTTCTGTAAAGGAAAGGACAAACCAGATAGGGATCCAAAAATCTTTGGGTGCAAAGAACCCTTTCATCCTCTATCAATTTCTCTTTGAAGCGATCGTGCTGTGCATTTTTGGTGGGCTTATTGGCCTATTCCTCGTTTGGTTAGCATCTCTAGGTCTTTCGTCAGTTGTTCCCTTCGAGGTGACATTATCGCTAAAGAACATCATTATAGGAATAGGGATTTCTGTGGTGATCGGGCTTATTGCAGGGATCTTCCCAGCCTGGAAAGCAAGTAGATTGGATCCTGTAGATGCCATCAGATCATAAGATCATTTATTTTCCTATTTCGATTTGATTATTTTAGCCTAACTAATGATCGAGTATGCAAGACACACCTAAAATGAACGACTATGAAAAGATGGAGCAGCATTGGCACATTCTCCATCTAAATCATCAGATGATCCGCTACAGCGAAATGAAAGGTGGAATGGTCATAACACTCTTTAGTATCCTTATCACGCTCATGTTCAATGGAGAAAGTTTGATCTCAGAGATCCTTGGAAGGTCCATCATCCTAAAAATATTGGGCAGCGCATTTGGTATAACTGTGGGTATTTCCTTTTTCTATTCAGTAAGGGCTTTCTTTCCTCGTTTCTTTGATAAAAACCCTCGTTCGGTCATCTACTACGGAGATATTTTTGCAGAGTTTGAAAATTATAAAATGTATCAAAAAGAACTGTTGGCGGCAACCAACGATCTTCAAGCCATGAGTACACAGGTTGCAGAACAGATCCATACTTTAAGTTCAATTGCCCGCGCAAAATTCAGGAATGTAAGTTTATCTATAAAGTATTTCGTAGCTGCGATAGGGATCATGTTCATCTCCATGGTTACTTCTTTTTTCGTTTAGAAAGATCTAAAGGAAATAGAGTTTTTTTTTCTAGCACTTCGACAGGCTCAGTGCCCAGCTTTGTCCTCACTATCCAAGAGTACTCAAGACATGCTCGCCTTACCCTTCGACTGTGCTCAGGGGGCAGCTTTGATCAAGATCACTCATAACCCAGCACTATTCTAATACGCTCGTTGATTCACGCCTTTGTAGAAATTTATAAAGGCTTTGTTCACCACTTTGTTCCCACCAGGCGTAGGGTAGTTCCCTGAGAAATACCAATCTCCCAAATTGTCTGGGCATGATGCATGTAAACCTTCCAAAGTTTGATAGATGATCTTCACCTTGGCATTGATGCCTTTAGGTGTAAGTAATTCTGCGATCTTATTTGAGATCTCCTCATCAGTAAATGGAGCATAGATCTCTTTAACATGGTTAACGATCTCTCCCTTTGGTTTATACTGCTGCTCTTCGCATTTATTGAAAACATGATCGATCAAGTAACCCATGTCGTTTTCTTTGAGTAGTGCAATAGCAGCCTGGAAGGCAATGAAGTCTCCCAATTTAGCCATGTCTATTCCGTAACAATCTGGATAGCGGATCTGTGGCGCAGACGAAAGAATGATGATCGTCTCTGGTCCTAAGCGATCCAAGATCTTTAAGATACTTTGTTTTAAAGTGGTTCCTCTTACGATCGAATCATCTATGATCACCAGATTGTCGCCAGGGTTTACCGTACCATATGTAATGTCATATACATGGGCCACCATGTCATCCCTATCTTCATCCTGCGTAATGAATGTCCTTAATTTGGCGTCCTTTATGGCGATCTTTTCAATGCGAGGCCTTAAGTACATGATCTTGTTCAATGCCTCTTCGTCATTGATGTCAATGGTCTTAAGTTGTTTCTTTTTCTCCTCATTCAAGTGATCTTCTAAACCTTTGATCAAACCGTAAAATGAAGTTTCTGCTGTGTTGGGAATGAATGAAAAAACAGAATTACTGAGATCGTGATCGATCTCTTCCATGATCTTCGGCACCAACTTCCTGCCGAGCATTTGACGCTCTTTATAGATATCATGATCACTACCCCTAGAAAAATAAATGCGTTCAAAAGAACAGGCCTTACGTTCTTTGGGTTCAGTTACCTCAAAAATATTGACCTCTCCATTTTTCTTTATGGAAATGGCATTGCCAGGAGGTAATTCCCTGATCTTGTCTCTACGGATATTGAAAGCTGTTTGGATTACGGGTCTCTCAGAAGTCACCACAACTATCTCATCGTCCTCAAAATAATAAGCTGGACGAATTCCATTCGGATCTCTCAAAACAAATGCATCGCCATGGCCCATCATTCCAGCCATGACGTATCCTCCATCCCAATCCACTACTGAATTCTCAAGAATATTTCGGATGCTAATGTTCTCAGCTATCTTTTGTGTGATCTCTTGATAAGAAAGGCCTTCGGCTTTGTACTTGTCAAATAACTGTTGGTTCTCATCGTCCAAATAGTGCCCGATCTTTTCAAGTACTGTTACCGTATCAGATTTTTCTTTGGGATGCTGTCCTATATTGATGAGGATATTAAAAAGCTCATCTACATTGGTAAGGTTAAAATTGCCTGCAACAACCAAATTACGTGTCATCCAGTTATTTTGCCTTAGAAAAGGGTGGCAACTTTCAATTGAATTCTTTCCGAAGGTGCCATATCTCAAATGCCCTAAAAATAGTTCGCCAGTGAAAGGACAATTTCTTTTTAGCCATTCTACATCATTTACTTTTTCAGGGTCTTTTTCAAGAGCACTTTCAAAACGACCATTTATATGGTCAAATATTTCCTTAAGGGGTTTTTGGCTGATCGATCTTTTTCGGCTTATATAGCGTTCACCTGGATTGACATCGAACTTAATGCTTGCAACTCCAGCCCCGTCTTGACCTCGATTGTGCTGCTTTTCCATGAGTAAATACAGCTTGTTCGCACCGTAAAAAGGTGTGCCGTATTTATCCAAATAAAATTGAAGAGGTTTTTTTAAACGAAGAAGTGCTATTCCGCACTCATGTTTGATGGCGTCACTCATGGTCTATAGTCGAGCACAAAGATATTTTAAAAGATCTGCTATAGCAAGTATCGTTGAATAAATGCTGCTTTGATCAAATGAATGATTTTTTGTCCAATGAAAGCCATTTCAAGGCAGATCCGCTCAGGAGCATTTCTTTTTTCGCATCATCATATTCAGACATGCTATGGATCAGTTTTCCGGGTTCAAGTTCTCCAAGAGGAAAGGGGTAATCTGTTCCCAAAGCAATTTTGTCTTCACCCATAAGACCAACTACATAGTCGAGCATCTGTGGGTCGTGCACCAAGGAGTCGAGCCAAAATTTACCTAAATACTCTTTTGGGTTTACGTTGTTGTCGATGGCACAAAGATCTGGCCTGACATTGAATCCGTGTTCCACTCGTCCTATAGTCGCTGGAAATGATCCGCCACCATGAGCAAATGCGACCCTGAGTTTCGGAAGCCTCTCGAATACTCCTCCAAAGATCATTGAACATATCGCTAGCGAAGTTTCTGCCGGCATACCAACCAACCAAGGCAACCAATATTTTTCCATTTTATCCTTGCCCATCATATCCCATGGATGCACAAAAAGCGCCATGTCCAATTCTTCGCATGCCTGGAAAATTGGAAAAAGGTTTGGATCGTTCAGGTTCCAGTCATTAATATGAGAACCGATCTCAATTCCAACAAGCCCTATTCTCTTGCAACGCTCTAATTCTTTTATGGCGAGTTCCGGAGCTTGCATGGGTAAGGTGCCCAAACCGATAAAACGTTTTGGGAATTCCTCAACGATACCAGCTATATGATCATTCAAGAACATAGAAAGAGTGAGGGTATCATGTGGGCTTGCCCAATAACCGAACATCACAGGTACTGTAGAGAGTACTTGTACATTTACCTGTTGCTCTTCACATTCTTCAATTCTTGTAACGGGGTCCCAGCAATTGCAATAGATCTCCCGAAAGAATCGGTCGTCCATCATCATCCGAGCGCATTTTGGTTTGTGGTGGTCTAGATGTATAAAACCACCATACCCGAACTTGGAACGAAAATCCGGAATGTTTTCGGGAAGGATGTGTGTATGTATATCTATGGTAAAAAGGTTCTTCATTGAGTGCAGGTTCAGAACAGAGAAGGAATTTTAAATAAAGCGAGGGTCTGTTTGCATTACTTCTCCGCAATTGCTGCATGTGCGTTTTTCTTCGTCTGTATAATAATCCTTAAATCTTGGAAGAAAGTCCTTTTCTATATTGGTCAATTTAAAATAGCTGTCGTGTAATTTGGTGTTACAATTATCACAAAACCACAAGAGACCATCATTTTCTTCCGGCTTCCTTTTCAATTCGATAACTAGCCCTATGGACCCTTCGGAACGCATTGGGGAATGTGGGACTTTAGGTGGCAAGAGGAACATTTCACCTTCCTTAATAGGTATATCCACTGCTTCTCCATTTTCTTGGATCCGCACATTGATGTCTCCTTCTATTTGATAATAGAGTTCCTCAGTCTCGTTGTAATGATAATCTTTTCGAGCATTAGGTCCGGCAACTATCATTACTATGTAATCTTCCGATTCTTCGCGATAGAGGTTTCGATTTCCAACAGGTGGTTTTAGTTCCTCACGGTGTTCATCTATCCACTTCTGTAAATTGAAAGGTCTTCTTATAGCCATGATCAATAAATTGGTATGGCCTAAATATATGAAAATAGACGGATGACTAAAATGCCAATGTAAGCCCTACACGTGGAACTAAAACATCTGTCGTAGACTGAATGAAATTGAATTCTGTGCTTCCATCTGGTTTGATCTGGATCGAGTTTTGATCGATCATAGTAACATTCCCACCTTTCAATTTCTGGAATCCTACATCGAACATGAGATTTCTTTTTAAGGACAGCATAGCTCCTGCACCCCAACCATAGCTGAAAGAGAGGTCTCTATTCGCCACATAAATGGTCTGCATATCAAGGCCCTCCATATTCTGGTATTCCAAAACGCTTTTAGTCGTGAAATTCCTGAAGCCAGCATATCCATCAAGGTATACTCTTAATGGTCCGTTCAGGGGACTGAACCTGCCCATGGCATGGTAGCTATTTACTTGGCTCTTTAAAGACATATCTCCTGCAAGTAAATTATTGAGGCCATCCTGAAAAGTAACCTGTTCATTATCTGAACCTAATGTGTTCTTCGAATAATCGATACCCCATTCCATCATAGAGCCTAAGCCTGAAGGAATTGCGAATTGTATTCCATAGCCAATTGGAACACCCGCATAGTTCGCAGAAAAATTTTCTGTCGGAACAGTTAACTGCATGTTCATTCCTATAGTTGGACCTCTTCCCTGAGCGGACATAGCCGTGCAAAGGATAATTGCTGCGATATTGAGTACAATTCTTTTCATATCTCCACATTTTGAAGGAAATAAGACAATTGGCGTGCCAAAATGCCAAATTGGTCTAAAAATATGTGACCTATTAGATTGGATAACGTCATGCCATTTATACGATACACATTTTACCATGTTCGACCTTTTCGATGTATCGGTATTTTTTAGCCACCTATCTTTTGGAGTTGTTCCTCAATCAAGTGGTCGAAATATGATCGTTGAAAAACAGGTCATATATAGCTAGTCTGTGCCAAATATTTCGGCTCGTTTTGAATTACAAAAATAATTATTTGTGCTCGTTTTGATAGACCGATAGTAAAATCAATGTATGCGTTCAAACCAGCGCAGATCATGTGAATAACTATGATCAATTGTGAATTAATTTGCGTTGTGACCTCCGATTATTTTGTCAATTTTTGTCGTCCCGCTTAACACGATCCTAAGCGGGTTTTTTATCCGGCAAAGATCACACCACAATAAAATGCCGCGCTACGGCAAGGGAAAGGTGTCGCCAAACCAAAGAGGTCGTAATTAAAATATTTTTTGAACAACTAAAAAGAAGAATGATGGAACAGATCGCTCAGGAAAAAGAATCTACTCTCGGCAAAGAGATACAAGAAGTACTCCCACAAAACACAAAGGTTGAAGAGCCCATCTTAACTGAAAACCCAAACAGATTTGTTTTGTTCCCAATAGAGCACGATGACATTTGGCAGCATTACAAAAGATCAGAAGCTTGTTTTTGGACCGCAGAAGAGATCGATCTGGAATCCGATCTAGTGGATTGGGCTACAAAATTGAATGACGATGAGCGTCATTTCATTAAACATGTGCTAGCATTCTTTGCTGCTAGTGACGGAATTGTGAATGAAAACCTAGCAGAGAATTTTGTTTCAGAAGTGCAATACACTGAGGCTAAGTTCTTTTATGGATTTCAGATCATGATGGAGAACATCCATTCTGAGACATATTCTTTATTGATAGATACATACATAAAGGACAAAAAGGAAAAAGACCATTTGTTCCATGCTATAGACACATTGGATTGCGTTAAGAAGAAGGCACAGTGGGCGTTGAAGTGGATAGACAACGGTTCTTATGCAGAAAGGCTGATAGCTTTTGCAGCAGTTGAAGGAATTTTCTTTTCAGGTAGTTTCTGCTCTATCTTCTGGTTGAAAAAGAGAGGCTTAATGCCTGGATTAACATTCTCGAATGAATTAATTTCTAGAGACGAAGGAATGCATTGCGATTTTGCTTGTATGTTGTACAAGGATCATTTGGTGAATCAATTACCAAAGCAACAAGTGAAAGACATCATTATTGACGCAGTAGAAATAGAGAAAGAATTTGTGACGGATGCCTTACCTGTAAGACTTATAGGTATGAATGCAGACTTAATGTGTCAGTACATAGAGTTTGTTGCAGATAGATTGATCTACGAATTGATCGGAGAGAAAGTATTCGATGCGACCAACCCATTCGACTTTATGGAAATGATCGCAATAGAAGGAAAGACGAATTTCTTTGAAAAAAGAGTTGCTGAATATCAGAAGTCTGGTGTTTCGCAACAAGACACAGGAAGTAATCACGCGTTTTCGATAGACGAAGACTTTTAATAACAACAACCTTAAAATCAAACGCAAAACATGTTCGTAGTAAAAAGAGACGGTAGAAAAGAGTCGATAAAATTCGACAAGATCACAGCAAGGATCAAAAAGCTGTGTTATGGACTGAACACCATAGTAGAGCCCGAAAAAGTTGCCATGAAGGTAATAGAAGGGATCTATGAAGGTGTAGCTACGACTGAACTAGACAACCTGGCTGCAGAAACAGCCGCAACTTTAACTGTAAAGCATCCTGATTATGCACTTCTGGCTTCGCGTATTGCTGTTTCCAATTTGCATAAGAACACGAAGAAGTCATTTTCTCAGGTAATGCGGGACTTACATGAATATGTGGACCCTATAACTGGTCAAAATGCTTCTCTTCTGGCGGATGACGTATTCAAGATCATCGAAGACAATTCAGAACAATTGGATTCTACGATCATTTATGACAGGGATTTCAATTACGATTTCTTTGGATTCAAGACCCTGGAAAGGTCATATCTTCTAAAGATCAATGGAGAAGTAGCAGAACGTCCACAACAAATGTTGATGCGTGTTTCTCTTGGTATTCATAAAGAGGATATTGATTCCGCAATTGAGACATATAATTTAATGTCTGAAGGATGGTTCACTCATGCAACACCTACCTTGTTCAATGCAGGAACTCCAAAACCACAAATGTCCTCTTGCTTTTTATTGACCATGAAAGACGACAGCATTCAAGGGATCTATGATACCTTAACACAATGTGCTCGCATTAGTCAGAGTGCAGGTGGTATAGGTTTGGCAATCCACGACATCAGAGCAAAAGGGTCTTATATAAAAGGGACAAACGGAACTTCCAATGGGATCGTTCCTATGTTAAGAGTCTTCAATGATACTGCAAGGTATGTAGATCAAGGTGGTGGAAAGAGAAAAGGGAGCTTTGCCATTTATATGGAGCCATGGCACGCAGATATTTTCGATTTCCTTGATCTGAAAAAGAACCATGGGAAAGAAGAAGCACGTGCTAGAGACTTATTTTACGCAATGTGGACTCCGGACCTGTTCATGAAAAGAGTTGAGGAGAATGGAGATTGGACCTTAATGTGTCCGAATGAGTGTCCTGGTCTTTCCGATGCTTATGGAGCCAAATTCAATGAGCTTTATACACAATATGAGGCTGAAGGAATGGGTAGAAAGACCATTAAGGCAAGAGACCTGTGGAATAAGATCTGCGAATCGCAGATAGAAACAGGAACACCGTACATGCTTTATAAGGACGCTTGTAATGAGAAATCGAATCAAAAGAATTTAGGGACCATAAAGTCTTCTAACCTTTGTACGGAGATAATGGAGTACACAGCACCAGATGAGGTGGCCGTTTGCAACTTAGCTTCCATTGCTCTTCCAAAGTTTGTGAATGACGGAAAGTTCGATCATGATAAATTGTTTGCAGTGACTTACCAGGCAACGAAAAACCTGAACAAGATCATTGACTACAATTACTATCCTGTTGTTGAAGCACGCAATTCAAACATGCGTCACCGACCAATAGGAATAGGTGTTCAAGGATTGGCTGATGCATTAATTCTGATGCGTCACCCATTCGATTCACCTGAAGCGAGACAGTTGAACAAGGATATTTTTGAAACGATCTATTACGCTGCTGTGACGGCTTCAAAGGATCTAGCTATTCAAGATGGCCCTTATGAAACGTTCAAAGGTTCTCCTATTTCTGAAGGCCAATTTCAATTTGACATGTGGGGAGTTACTCCAAGTGAAAGATGGGAATGGAGTGTATTAAGGGATGAGGTGAAAAAGCACGGAGTTAGAAATTCATTGCTCTTAGCTCCAATGCCTACTGCGAGTACTGCACAGATCTTAGGGAACAATGAGTGTTTCGAGCCTTACACTTCTAATCTTTACACAAGAAGAGTTTTGTCAGGCGAGTTTGTTGTAGTTAACAAGCACCTACTTCGTGACTTGGTGAAACTTGGAATATGGGACGATGATCTAAGATTGAAATTGATGCATAGCAATGGTTCTGTTCAGAACATTGAAGAGATACCAGAGAACTTAAAGATGTTGTATAGAACATCTTGGGAGATCAGCCAAAAAGCGATCATAGATATGGCTGCTGACAGAGGTGCTTACATTGATCAGTCTCAATCCTTGAATATTTTCATGCAGAATGCCAATTTGAGTAAGTTGACCTCGATGCATTTCTACGGTTGGAAAGCAGGCTTGAAAACAGGAATGTACTATCTAAGAACCAAGTCTGCAGCAAATGCATTGAAAGGATTGGGAATGGATGCCCAGAAACTGAAAGAGATCGAAATGAAGTCTCAAGAGCAACAGGGTCAGGTAAACATCAAAGCGCAAGAAGAGGCACAAAGCCAAGCAGAGTTAGAAGCTGCTAAATTAGCTTGTTCTATTGATAATCCGGATGACTGCCTGATGTGTGGAAGCTAAAAGATCTAATTATTATTGAATTTAAAAACCCTGTTCAGAAATGAGCGGGGTTTTTTGTTATGCCTCTTCTTCTTTTCTATTGAAGATCTTAGTCTGTTTGTCCAGTGAAAATTTATGGATGACATTCCAGATCTCCCTGACGATCTCTACATCCAGACCTAATTCATTTGCCAACTGTGTTCTGGTCTCTTGTATTTCTGACCAACGTTTTTCTTGATAGATCGCCACGCCATATTCTTTTTTGTCTTGCCCGATCTCTTCAACCATCTTCATACGTTGAGCAATGCGTTTCACGATCTCTGCGTCTATTTCATCCACAACAGAACGATACTCTTCTAGACGAGAGAGCATTTCCGGGTTTGAAAAATTCTCGTTCCTTATTTTCAATTCCGAAAGGATCTCAAGAAGTCTTTCAGGTGTCACCTGCTGGGCTGCATCGCTTTTGGCTGACCTTGGGTTTGGGTGACTTTCTATCATTAGACCATCATAGTTGAGGTCAAGGGATTTTTGTGCGAGGCTTTGAATGAAAGAACGCTTTCCACCCATATGACTGGGGTCACATATTAGAGGGATCTCTGGCATTTCAGAGCGGAATTCCATGGCCACTTCCCACATGGGTGGGTAGCGATATTTCGACCTGTCCCAAGAAGAGAAACCTCTGTGAATTGCACCAAGATAATTGATGCCCGCTTTCTGAAATCGCTCTATAGCTCCTATCCATAGTTTCACATCGGCATGCATAGGGTTCTTCACAAAGATAGGTATGTCAACACCTCTAACAGCGTCAGCGATCTCCTGAACAGAGAAAGGATTTACAACTGTTCGAGCTCCTACCCAAAGTGCGTCAAAATTGTTTTCAAGGCAGTATTCTACGTGTTCGAAACGAGCGACTTCAGTGATCAACTTCAATCCTGTTTTTGCTCGGGCATCCAGCATCCATTGTCCACCTTTCTTCCCTTCTCCTTCAAAACTGCCTGGTCTGGTTCTAGGTTTCCAGAGGCCTGCTCGATAAAGATGAACTCTACCTGAATCGGCAAGTTTTTCTGCTACCTCCAACACTTGTTCTGCGCTTTCGGCTCCACAGGGTCCAGCGATCAGAAAAGGTTTGTGGTCTACCACATCATTCCACCATTCAAGTGTTTTACTCATTTTTATTTTTGATCAGTTTTCCAGAAAATGTCCGTTCGAAGGTAGGGACAAAAACAATGTCTTTAGGGATCTCATATTTATCTAGGGCGCTTTTCAAGATCTCCTTATCCAGATCTTTCTCGCTTCCCTCAATGTTGAGAATAACCCTTTCACCTAAAACCTCGTCATAAGCTTTCGAAATATAGAATGGAACTTTGATCAGGTCCTCTAACTTATTCTCGATCTTCTGAGGATGAAGCTTGAGGCCACCGGAATTAATGACATCATCTAGCCGCCCGACCAATTCAAAACCATCTGATCCATGCATTTCAACTAGATCATTGGTTTGTAACCAATTATTTGAAATATGAGGAGCTAAGATCTTTAAACCATCTTCTCCATTCTTGAACTCTATCGAAGGCAGCCCCTTGAAATAGGGTTCGCCCAATTCTTTCATAGCTACATGAGTGAGGGTCTCGGTCATACCATATGATTCTACAACTCTTGCCCTCAGGTTTAGCATTTTATGCTTAAGCTGTTTCCGAACAGGTGCTCCACCAATCAAGATATTTCTGATGTTCGATAAGGCATCAGGGTCTTCTAACAACTTCTCCATTTGCAAGGGTACAAGCGAAACAAGGTCATAGGTCTGGTCGATCTTTGGTTTGGAAATCGGTTTGGTCCAGTATAATTGACAGTTCAAACAAAGCGCTCTATAGATCATCATTTTACCTGCTACGTAGTTAGCTGGTAAGCACAAAAGAATTGAGCTGCTTTGGTTTAAACCAAAATACTCTGCAGTGAGCTCTGAGCTGGAACAGATACTTTGTTTAGTGTGGAAGATCTGTTTGGGGTTGCCGGTGGATCCGGAGGTTTGGAATTTTATGCTTTCTTCTTCATTGAACCAATCAAGAATAGACTCGAATATTTCTTTTTCCCATTCTTCGCAGTTTGTTATTGACTCTTTGGCATATGAGATCAGCTCATTTTCAGAATATGTTATTCTATTGATATAGTAGTGCTTTTCATTGATCAGCGTAAGATCCCAATCAAGAGCTTGGTCATATACCAAAGTTTCTCCTTTGACCACTAGAGGCGAAGAGATATTGTTGGAGTATAAGGAACCGGTCCCTAAGCCTTGAGGAATAGTTAGGCCCTTATTTGCAGCCCACTGAGCAATAGCATTGAGTCCTATATTTGATTCCAATGCAGATGTTGCCCACCAGCCAATTCCTCTTTGCTCAGCCGCGATGATCCACTGATCGCAAAGCTCAAATCCTCCGTGAAGACCAGGTTTCAGAATAATGAACTGTGGCAGGAGGTTGTCTAGCACTTTTTCGATGTCATGACTATTTCTTCCAATGAGTTCTTCGTCCAATGCAATTGGGACAGGACTGAGATCGCATAATTCTCGCATTTCTCTCCAATTGCCTGCAGCTATTGGTTGTTCTATGCTATGGAGACCGAGCTCACTTAACATCTTTAGTTTCTCAAGTGCTTCAAGGAAAGTAAATGCACCGTTGGCATCAACTCGTAATTCAATTTTGTCTTTGGAGAAGGCTTTTCTGATGCCCTTCAATAAGTTCAATTCGGTGGAGAAATCTATTGCTCCTATCTTCATTTTTATGCAGGTAAAGCCTCTTTCAATAAGGTCTGAGATCTGTTCTTTCATGAAAGTCTTGTTTCCCATCCAGACCAGACCGTTGATCTCTATTGGTTTTTCATGAAGACTAAAATCGTTTTCAAAAAGTATAAATGGGTCTCTAGCATAGAGCGAAAGAAAGGCAGCTTCTAAACCAAAGACGATCGCTGGAAATTCTTCGAGTTCACTTTTATTGGAATGAAAGTATTCTGGTCTTTCACATACTTCCCTGAGTTTATGTTCGATCTTTTCCGGATCATCTGGACTAAGACCTGGAATGATCCCAACCTCGCCTATGCCTTTTTTATTGCCATCTTCTAAGAGAATAAACCATGAAGGTTTTTGTGTAAGGGTATTCCTTGAAGTGCCAGCCGCTTTATTGAATTTGAGGGTATGCTTTAAATAGCGGGCTATCAATTTATTACGGGAATTTTGGAAATTTATCGAAACCTGGTTTTCTCTTTTCAAGAAAGGCGTTCCTGCCTTCTTCAGCTTCGTCTGTCATATAGGCTAAACGAGTTGCTTCTCCGGCAAATATCTGTTGACCAACCATTCCGTCATCGGTGAGGTTCATTGCATACTTCAGCATTTTAATGGCTGTTGGACTTTTCCCAAGGATCTCTTGAGCCCATGCAAAAGCCGTGTTTTCGAGTTCATCATGGGGCACGACTGCATTTACCATTCCCATATTAAAAGCTTCTTGTGCACAGTAATTCCTGCCAAGGAAAAAGATCTCTCTCGCTTTCTTCTGACCTACCATTTTCGCAAGATAAGCTGAACCGTATCCACCGTCAAAACTAGCTACGTCAGCATCTGTTTGCTTGAATATGGCGTGTTCTTTGCTTGCCAGGGTCATGTCGCAAACTACATGGAGGCTATGGCCACCACCTACGGCCCAACCCGGAACTACCGCGATCACGGCTTTATTCATAAAGCGGATCAAACGTTGTACTTCCAAAATGTTCAATCTATGAATACCGTCTTCTCCTTTATACCCTCTTTTATCTCTTACCCTTTGATCTCCACCAGAGCAAAAAGAATAGACTCCATCCTTTGGTGAAGGGCCTTCTGCTGATAAAAGGACAACACCTGTATCGGCATCTTCTCTGGCGTCTACCAAAGCTTCGAATAATTCAAAAACCGTTTTTGGCCTGAATGCATTTCTTACTTCGGGCCTATTAAAAGCAATACGTGCAACACCTTCACATTTTTTGTATGTGATGTCTTCGTATTCTTTTACGACCTTCCAGTCGATATTTGTTTTTTGGTTTGTTTCAAGCATTTGAAATAATCTCTTAATATTTTGTCGTTCTTTTCTGCTGGAGTAAATATCTCTAAAATTGCCGGATCGTCATTAGAATAAAGCCCTTTTAAAGAGTTTCGAGTGGAGTCAAGATCGTGGGCGCTTTTATATCTTAAGCCATGCATTTTGGCCAAATAAGATGCATTTAAACCATGTCTGGTTTCAAAAAAGTCTTCCATGACACCAGTGCTTTGTGGTCCTGGTATGATCCTGAATATACCACCGCCTGCATTGTTGATGATGATGATCTTGAATCCCTTAGGAATGTAATTATTCCACAAAGCATTGCTATCGTAGAAGAATGCCACATCACCAGAAACAAAGGTGGTAGGGCGATCGCTTGCGCAAGCAGCCCCAATAGCTGTGCTCGTGCAACCATCAATTCCGCTTGTTCCTCTGTTGGCAAAATAGCTAAGATCTTCTCTTTGGTCGAAGAGTTGAATATATCGTATTACCGAACTATTCCCCATTTGAAGCATGCTGTCTTTGGGAATTGCCTCAAGTACTTCATTAAAAACCTTTAGGTCGGAATACTCACAAACCTTCAAGTATTCAGTGTGTTTTTCTTTGTTCTCGATTTCTCGATCAAAATGCCTCTTTTTGTAATTGCTTCCGACATTTTGTGCTTGTTCCAACTTACTGATCAGCTCTGCAGGGTCAATAGGAATTGAGCGAGTGAGACATTTGAATGTATCTATCTCCCTGCCTAAAGGGTCAATATGCCAATGATACAGAGGAGGGTCTTTTTGCAATATCTGTTTGATCTTTTTTGAAACTACATTGGTGCCCAATGTGATCAATACTTCTGGTTTGAATTCATTTATATCTTCCTCTTCGAAATGAAAAACCATTCGGTCTATGCAAGGTAAAAAGTGCGGACTATGGAGATTTGAACTCGATTCCGTCATTACAAGAACATTCTCTCTTTGCGCAAAATTTTCAAGTGCTCTGTTCAAGGCCTCATTGGGATCGAGCAAGCCCGTAAGAATGAGGGTCCTCGAAGAACTATTTATACTCTCCAATACATCAGAGATGTCTTGTTTTGTTTCGTGATCTTTCGTTGACGTGATATCAAGATCAACGTCCATTTGTTCAACTATACCATAAAGTGGTTCATCTAGCGGAATGTTGATATGGATAGGCCCGGGAAGTGTCTGATCAAAAGCCGAAAAGGCCTGTTTCAATAAAATTTTATTGTGCTCTTCTTGTTCTTTGGGATCAGAATAAGTTTGAAGATGAACACTTGCATCTATAAAATTCTTGTAGACCTCTTTTTGATCAATGGTCTGCCCAATGCCATGGCCAAGCCATTCTTCAGGCCTGTCAGCAGAAAGCACTACTAATGGTATACGCTGATAGTAGGCTTCAGCAATAGCTGGAGCATAGTTCAGGAGGGCAGTACCTGAAGTGCAGGTCAGAGCTACAGGTTTTTTGCTTTGCTGTGCTATTCCAAGGGCGAAAAATGCCGCGCAGCGCTCGTCTACAATACTGAAAGTATTGATATTGGAATGATGAAGTGTAAGTGTAAGAGGGGCATTTCTGGAACCAGGGGAAATGACCACGTTCTCGATCCCGTATTGTTCTAAGTAAGCAAGTATTTGTTGAACCGATCTTTTGTCGGATATCATCTGATGAATTTAATGCTAATTTCCAATTTTTTGTATCACCGACATCAAGACTTTACTCTTATTTTCGGTTTCTTGAAATTCACTTTCAGGGTCGCTCTCAGCTGTAATACCTGCACCCAGATAGAGCAATGCTTCATCTTGGAATACCTGCATACACCTTAAATTAACATATAGGTCAGCTTCTTTGTTCGCTTTTATCGGTCCAATTATTCCGGTATAAAGAGATCGGTCATATCCCTCATTAGCCATTATAAAGGATCGTGCTTTATCTTTCGGGAACCCACAAACTGCAGGTGTGGGGTGCAAAGTTAAGATCAGGGAATGCAGGTCAGCATTGTGTTGGAAGTGGATGGTGTTCTTGATGTGTTCGATCAGCCCTATTTTGAAAGTTTCTCTGCTGTGAACATTGATATCAGAAGCTTTAGCTTTATCCAATTGTTGAATGATGTATTTGGTAACTATCTCTTGCTCTTGACTTTCTTTTTTATCCCAATCGCTTTCAGAACCTGCATCTCGTGTTCCGGCAAGAGAAACTGTTAAACAGTCAGATCCTTTCTTTTTGAGGAACTGTTCCGGGCTGGCACCGATCCATGTTCCTAGTTCAGGCGACTGGAGGAAATGTATGAAGGCATTTGGATAGACATTGCAAAGATCGACAAATAAGGTCAAAGCGTTTTTGATCTGAAAAGGCTCTTGTATCGTTCGGGAAAGCACGATCTTTTGACATTTGGTGGCATTGATCTGTTGAATGGCACTTTTTACAAGTTCTTGAAAGAGAGGTTTTTTTTGGATATTGTTCTGAACTAGATAGGTATGGTTCAATTCCCACTCCAAAATTTCTTGGCTCTTTAATTCTTTCGACTTCTCCAGATCTAACATATAAGCTGTATCAATTGGGAAAAGAAATGGGATCAACAAGAAATGATCATTGACCTTTTGTGGGTCATATTGCTGTAAAGGGGCTTCAGCAAAGTGGATATGGTTTTCGCCTGGAAGACGATAATATATCGTGTTTTTTGACATTTAGTTGTACTGGTTCATTGCGCGGTCGATCCCGATCGTGCTGAAAGCCCTGATCATGTCAATGGCTTTTTTAATGGGCTTCTCTAGATCTTTCTTTTCTTTTTCTTCCCATTTGCCCAGCACATAGTCTACTTGCTGACCTCGGCTGAAATCGTTCCCTACTCCAAATCTGATGCGGTTATAGGCAGAGTGACCAAGTATCTGTTCTATATGTTTTAATCCATTGTGGCCACCATGGCTTCCCTTTTTTCTCATTCTTAATTTACCGAAAGGCAGAGCAATATCATCTGTAATGACCAAAAGGTTTTGGTCTTTGATGCTCTCTTTCTTTAGCCAATACCGTACGGCATTGCCACTTAAGTTCATATAAGTTGATGGCTTGAGTAAAATTAAAGTGCGTCCCTTGAATTTGTATTTGGCCAGGTCTCCATATCGCCCAGGCTCCATTTTGATTTCTTGTGTTGCACAAAGTTCATCCAAAACCGAGAACCCGATGTTATGACGCGTGTCGTGATACTCTGGACCAATATTGCCTAGGCCTGCTATCAAGTACTTCATAGAATTATCTTCTTTCTTTTTATTACGGAACCAACCAATAAGCATGCGCAAATGTAATTATTGGATAAAAAAAATTCCGGGACAAGCCCGGAATTCTCTGTTTCTCGAGTATTTCTCGTAATATTTATCCTTCTGCTGGTGCTACAGCTTCTCCACCTTCTGCTGGTGCTGCTGCTCCTTCTTCTGCTCCTTCTGCTCCTTCGCCCTCTTCAATTGCCGAAGCTTCTGCCATTGCAGCTCTAGAAGTTTTCACTGCCACAATAACATCTGTTTGTGGAACTAAGAATTTCAATCCATCTGCTGAGATATCAGCAACTCTTTTCTTGTCACCAATTTCCATATCGGAGATATCAACTTCAATAGCATCTGGAAATTTCTCTGGAAGACCCTTCGCAGTGATCTTTCTGTATTGTCTTGCTAGTCTTCCTCCACCTCTAACCCCCGGTGAGAGGCCTACCATTTTAATTGGTATTTCGATCTTGGCTTCTTTCCCTTCGATCAATTCCAAAAAGTCTATATGCACTACTCTGTCTGTTACAGGGTGAAATTGCAGGTCTTGGATGATAGCGGTTATTGGCTTTTTACCTTCAATGCTTATCTCATATTGGAATACATCTGGAGTATAAACCACTTTTTTTACTGCTACTTCGTCCAGGTGAAAGAAGGTCTGTTCAGAACCTCCGTAAACCACACAAGGGACCTTGCCTTCCCTCCTTAGACGTTTAGCATCTTTTTTCCCTACGTTCCCTCTTGGAGAACCGCTCAACGATACTTTTTTCATGATAATTTATTATGCGATTATAAAATGTTTACTAATTGATTGGTTGGTCAGAAGTTTTCGAATAACATCTGAAAACAAAGGAGCAACGCTCAAAACTTTTATTTTGTCCATCTCTTTTTTCAGTGGGATGGTATCTGTAACAACAAGTTCTAGCAGGCTAGACTTTTCAAGTCTTTCATATGCTGGTCCTGAGAGGACAGCGTGTGTGCATAAAGCACGAACGCTTTTTGCACCCTTTTCCATAAGCATGTCCGCAGCTTTGGTCAAAGTGCCAGCCGTATCAATGATATCGTCTACCAAGATCACGTCTTTGCCCTCTACATCACCGATCACTGTCATGCTTTCTATCTGGTTGGCAACTTTCCTTTGCTTGTAACCGATGGCGAGATCTACATTCAAGAACTTTGAATAAGAATTGGCTCTTTTTGTTCCGCCTGTATCTGGTGCAGCCATTATGATATTGGATAGGTCAAGGTTCTTTTCTATGTATGGAAGGAATATCGTACTTGCAAAAAGGTGGTCTACCGGAACTTCAAAAAAGCCTTGGATCTGATCAGCATGCAGGTCCATTGTAATGACCCTGTCTACTCCTGCTGCTGCAAGTAAGTTTGCGATCATCTTAGATCCTATGGCAACTCTTGGTTTGTCTTTTCTGTCTTGTCTTGCAAATCCAAAATAAGGGATCACAGCAATGATCCGATTGGCAGAAGCCCTTTTGGCGGCATCCACCATCAATAATAATTCGAAAAGATTTTCAGTAGGAGGAAATGTAGATTGAATGATGAAAACGTCATCTCCTCTGATGGAGTCTTCGAAACTTGGCTGGAATTCACCATCGCTAAAACAGCTTACTTTAACGTTGCCAAGAGGTTGTCCATATTCCATGGCGATCTTACTTGCAAGTTCTTCTGTAGCTCTTCCTGAAAATAATTGTAGGCCTTGTTCCATAATTCCTTTCCTAAAAGGGGCGCAAAGGTAAGTATAGCGCTACTATTCCACAACATAAATAGCAGATCTTTAAGGCTTTAGGGGAAAAGCGATATTTTTTTGACAAAATGGAACAATTGGATAAATTCGCATCCCTTTTGATTTCCGCCTAATAAAGGGATCCATTGATCATTATATGCCCGGGTGGCGGAACTGGTAGACGCGCACGACTCAAACTCGTGTGTCTTCGGACGTGTCGGTTCGATTCCGACCCCGGGTACTAAAAGGCCACATCCTTAAGGATGTGGCCTTTTTTTTGTATTCTGTTCAAGGCATAAAAAAAGCCCGATCGCAATGTTGATCGGACTATTTTTAATTTGGTGACCCCGGCAGGATTCAAACCTGCAACCCTCAGAGCCGAAATCTGATATTCTATTCAGTTGAACTACGGGGCCAAAATAAAGTGCTAAAGTTAAAATACTTTATTGGAAGCAGAAGCGTTCACTATATTTGCAAACCATTATGAAATACACCCTTCTTTTTCTTAATGTACTTTTGGTTACTTGCATTGATGCTCAGACCTATGTTGGTCAATGGCGAGATCATTTGACCTATACAGAATGTATTGAGCTTACTCAAAACCCTGAACAAGTGATCTTTGCAACGGAAAGTGCTTTGTTCTTTGTGGACAAAGAGAACAAGTCTTTTGAGCGTTTAAATAAGATCCAGGGGCTTACCAATGTAGGTATATCTACTATTAATTATTCGCTTGAAAATGGATTGTTGCTGGTAGGATATCAGGATGGGGGTTTGAACATAGTAAAAGGAAACACGATTGTCAACTTGCCCGATATTCTTAATTCTACAGTTCTTGGTGACAAGGGCATATATGAGATCTTTTTCCAAGATGAGTTCGCCTGGTTATCTTGTGGATTTGGTATTGTAGTGTTGGATCTAGAAAAGGAAGAGGTAAAAGATACTTACTTCATAGGTGAAGGTGGAAACCCTTTAAAGATCAACTCTACTTTGATCCTCAATGATACGATCTATGCGAGTTCAGAAAATGGACTTCATTATGCACCGACTCAGGGGGTCAATCTAGCTGATTTTACCAATTGGTCTTTAAATACAACGGCTCCATTTTCTTCAGGAGGGTATGACAATTTGGTTTCTTTCAATGGCGATTTATGGTTGACTACAGTTGAAACAGACAATTCAAATGAAGTGGTCTACCAGAGAGACAATGGCGATTGGTTGCCATTCATAGACTCTCCTGAAATGTTAAGACTGCAGGCAAATGATGAATTCTTAACAATTACTAAGGATGGAAATGTGAGTTCTTATTCTCAAGACCTTGAATTGAAAAGAGACATATTTGCTTTCCAATCAGGTGGACTAACAGATTTTCGATCAGGCCTTACAGATAATTTTGGACATCTTTGGGTGGCAGATGGGAACAAAGGAGGGGTCTTTGCTTTAAACTCTTGGAACAACCAAACCATCGCTCCTAATGGGCCTTATTCTATTGATGTGTGGAATATAGAATCTGTCGGTGGAGACACTTGGGTAGCCCCAGGTGCTATTGAGAGCAATTGGGTTAATTCTTTTAACAATGATTCCTTTTACTTTTTTAAGAATGGCGTTTGGGGAAACTTCAAAGACGACCCTAAGTTGGTTGATGCAAGAGATCATCTGTCTGTTAAAATTGACCCGAAGAACAAGGACCATGTATTTTTTGGATCTTGGAACCAAGGCTTGGTTGAGGTCCTTAATGGAGAAATTGTAGATGTATATAATGCTGAGCAAGGAACTGAAGCGATCCAAGAGAGCAATATTAACCCAGGCCTTTTTAGGATCTATGGAATGGATTTCGACCAAGACGGAAATCTGTGGATGGCAAATTCTCATGGAGAAGACGGCATTACTGTAAGGACGAGTAATGGTGGTTTCGTAGGGCTAAATTATCATCCTACTCTTCCGAATGCCACGGTGGTAGAGCCTTTAGGTGAATTGATCCATACTTCAAATAGTCAGGTTTGGGTGATCATAGGTAGATCGCACGGACTTTTTGTTGCGGACTATGGTGGGTCGATAACTAACCAAGGCGATGATAATTTCAAAAGAATAAACACTTCTGTTGGTAATGGAGGCTTACACACCAACGATGTGCGGGCTGTCGTAGAGGATCTCGATGGAGAGATATGGATCGGAACGTCAGAAGGAATCACAGTTTTCTACAATCCCACAAATATATTCAGCAGTAACGCTTCCGATGCACAGAGGGTATTGGTTCGCCAAGATGGCAATTTGCAATTCCTTTTGGATTCAGAAGTTGTAACCACCATTACTATTGATGGAGGCAATAGGAAATGGATCGGAACGGAGAACAGTGGAGTTTTCTTAATGTCCGAAGATGGAACAGAAGAGATCCATCATTTTACTACTTCTAATAGTCCATTGATCAGTAATACGATCAGGGATATTGGCATTGACCATCTCAGTGGAGAGGTTTTCATAGGAACTTCAAAGGGAATTGTTTCATTTACAACAGATGCTATCGCCAGCAATACTGAAAATGAATGTTTAAGGGTTTATCCCAACCCGGTGAAAAGCGATTTTGCCGGAGAGGTAGCAATAGATGGTTTGTTCATTAATAGCATTGTTAAGATCACAGATGTCGCAGGAAACTTGGTTAAGGAAACTGTTTCCAATGGTGGAAGAGCCGTTTGGGATAAGACTAATTTTTCTGGGGAAAAAGTCAAAACTGGAGTTTATTTAGCCATGTCTGTTGATGAAGCTGGAGAGTCTTCATGTGTAACCAAAATATTAGTAATAAATTAGCGCTCTAATTTTAAAAAGCGCATGTTCCTAAGCACAGAGGCTATTGTATTCAGGGTTTTCCCATTTCGCGATTCAAGCTACATCCTAAAAGCTTTTACAGAGGAATACGGACTTAAGAGTTTCATTATCAGAGGCTCTAAAAAGTCTAAAGGCAATATGCGTTCAAAAACACAGGCCTTGAATATCGTGCAGGTGCAATGGCAAGAAAGATCACAGAACGAGTTGTCCTATGCGAGCTCCATTGACTTAAAGGAACCGTTCAAGGCCATTTCCAGGGATGTAGAAAGATCAAGTATCGTGCTATTCCTTTCAGAGATCTTGTACAAGAGTATACGCGAGGAAATGCAGAATAGGAGTCTCTATCATTACATAAAGAATGCATTGCTTTACCTTGATGTTACAGAAGAATACAGCAATTTCCACATTGCCTTTCTTCTTAAGCTGACCAAGTATTTCGGTTTTATCCCTTTAATGGACCAAAAAGGAAAAACAGATTTTTTCGATATGCAAGAAGGGTCTGTATTCAATGAAAGACCTGATCATGAGTACTATTTTTCCCCTGAGAATACCGAGCTTTTGAATTCTTTTTCGGGCATGAATTTTGCTGATTCTGAAAGCATCAAAATGACACGAGAAAAACGAAACGCTTTTTTGGACGACATCATCAATTACTATAGATACCACATAGATGGTATGGATGAGGTTAAAGGTCATGAAGTATTGCAAACAGTTTTTTCATGAAGAAGTACCTACTTTTAGTAATACTTATTTTCAGCCTTTTTGTGGCTAAAGCTCAAAAGATAACCGTCCTTGACAAGGTATCTCAGGAGCCTATCGAATTGGTATTGATCTATGATGAACAAAAAGATCGATCTCAGGCAGTGTATACTGATAGCAAAGGTCAAGCGGATATCACAAAACTAAAAAGGAGCGAAAGGATCTTCTTTAGGCACTCTAACTATAAGCCTAGGGAGATCAGCTTAAAGGGTGGGTTAAAACTAAGCCTCGTGTTCCTGGAACCAAAACTAAAATCACTTGCACCCGTGGAGGTCTTTGCACGAAGAACTTCCATTGAAGAAGAGAAGATCGGAGTTACAGTTCAAGTGATAGAAGGAAGTGTAGCACGATTAGAAAACCCACAAACCGCGGCCGATATGCTACAACAAAGTGGACAAGTGTTGGTCCAAAAAAGTCAGATGGGTGGAGGCAGCCCTATCATAAGAGGTTTCGAGGCCAACAGGATCTTACTGGTCGTAGATGGAGTAAGAATGAATAATGCCATTTATAGAAGTGGTCACTTACAAAACGCAATTACCATAGACCCGAATATCCTTCAGTCTACGGAGATAATATATGGCCCTTCTTCCGTTCTCTATGGGAGTGATGCATTAGGAGGGGTTATTCATTTTCACACGAAAGATCCAAAGTTATCTCGCGAAGCAGGTGCTGTTGAGATTGGTGCCAATGTTTTTTTGAGAAGTTCTACAGCCAATAATGAAAAGTCGGGTCATATGGATCTTACTTTAGGCGGAGAAAAACTTGGATACTTATTTTCTTTGAGCAAAAGTTCCTTTGGCGATCTTAAAATGGGGAGAGTACGCCCTCACGGTTTTAGTGATTGGGGAATAGTAGGAAGCTATATTGAAGGTGCTGAAGAGGGCCTTGACATTGTAAAACCAAACATTTCAAAAACACTGCAACCGCGCACAGGATATGATCAAATAGACATTGTCAATAAGTTGATCTATGAATTCAAAGATTCACTAAAGATCGGATTGAATGTGCAATTCTCAAATTCTTCAGACATCAACAGGTTTGACCGCCTTAATGATGTTTCCAATGGTTTACCAAAATTTACGGAGTGGAAATATGGACCCCAAAAAAGGTTGCTCACCTCCTTTTTTATTGACATCAGAGAACAGAACCCTTTGTTTGACAACGCAGTAATTACAGCGGCCTACCAACGGATAGGTGAAGACAGGATCAATAGAAAACTGAATTCGATTGAGCGATTCATTCGAGAAGAAGAAGTTGATGTGCAAAGTGTAAATGTTGACTTGTGCAAGAGATTCAAGAAAAGGAGCACCCTATACTATGGTCTGGAATTCGTGAATAATATTGTCAATTCAAAAGCGCTGATCAAGGACATATCCAATGGTGGGTCAAGGCTTGGCCCAACAAGATATCCAGATAAGGGAAGCGAAATGCAGAGTTATGCTGTTTATTTAAGTCACAGTTCTAAATGGAGCAAGACGCTCAGTGGCAATTTAGGAATACGTTATAGCCAGACATACCTTAATGCCTCATATGAAAGCATGGAATTCTATGAACTTCCTTTTGATGAAATAGACCTATCGAATGGTGCTCTTACCGGAAACATTGGAATTGAAAAAAAATTCTCTGATTCGTTCCATGCTAGTTTCTTGGCTAGTACCGGCTTTAAAAGCCCCAATGTAGACGATGCAGCCAAGATCTTTGAAAAGGATGGAATTGTTGTGGTACCTAATAATGAGATCAAACCTGAGTATGCAGCTAATGGTGAGATATCGCTTAAAAAGTATTGGAACAAAGATCAATCCTCTTTTAATATGACAGGATTTTATACCAGAATATTTGATGCCATAGTAAGAAGGGATTTTTCATTGAATGGCGAAGAGTACATATTATATGAAGGTGAGTTGGCTAGGATCCAAACCAATATGAATACAAACGAAGCTGAGATCTATGGCTTGGCACTTGGTCTGAATTGGGAGCTGAACAATTGGTTCCGATGGTCTTCTACTTTCAATTATACAGTAGGCAACGATAAGAGAGATAATATTCCGCTTGCTCATATTCCCCCGGTCTTTGGTAAGTCTGAATTGATCTTTTCTCACGAAAGCATCAGTGGTGCTTTTTACGGATATTTCAATGGGCAAAAATCACTTGAGAAAATGTCTCCCGGAACAACGGACAATCCAGCAGAAGCGACTATTGAAGGATACCCTTCTTGGTATACTTTAAACCTTAGGTTTTCGAGAAGGTTCTCCAAAGAATTTTCCGTCAATTTTGCCGTGGAAAACCTTCTTGATCATCATTACAAGTCCTTCGCATCTGGTCTATCGGCCTCTGGAAGAAATCTTATATTTAGCGCCATATTGAATCTATAGGTCTAAACCTGGAACATGAAATTATTCAACGCACTAGCCCCCGCACTAGCATTATCAATACTACTTACATCTTGTACGGAAAACAAAATGGAAAAAACAAAAGAAAAAATTGAAGCCCCTGTCGCCAAAAAAGTAGCCAAAGAGCTGACTCAACATGGTGATGTGAGAATAGACAATTATTATTGGTTACGTGATATGGACCGAAAAGACCCTGAGATCATAAAATATCTTGAGGATGAAAACGCATACACCAAAGCCAAAATGAAACACACAGAAAAATTCCAAGAGGAATTGTTCGAGGAGATAACAGGGAGAATAGACCAGACAGATGAGTCTGTTCCTGTAAAGTTCAATGGTTATTGGTATTATACCCGATATGAGGAAGGAAAAGAATACCCGCTTCACTGTCGTAAAAAAGAGAGTCTTGAGGCTGAGGAGGAGATCATGTTGAACGTACCTGAAATGGCAGAAGGATTTGAATATTACGCAGTCTCAGGAAGGAGTGTTAGCCCGGATAATAAATGGATTGCATATGGAGTCGATACATTGAGTAGAAGGATATATACCATCTTTTTCAAAAACTTGGAAACGGGTGAAATAATGGAAAGTTCGGTCCCTAACACTACGGGTGGTTGCACATGGGCTGCTGATAATGAAACGGTCTTTTATTCGGTCAAGGATGATGCATTAAGATCATATAAAATATTCAAGCACACAAAAGGACAAGATGCTTCCAATGACATTGAAGTATATCATGAGGACGATGAAACATTTTCAACTTTTGTTTACAAGACAAAGAGCAGGAAATATTTAGTGATCGGTTCATTTAGTACACTTAGTACTGAATACAGATTTTTAGATGCGAAGGACCCTCATGGGGAGTTCAAGATAGTTTTGCCTCGTGAGGAAAAACATGAATATGGTATTGCTCACTATGGCGATGACTTTTACATAAGCACGAATTGGAAAGCAAAGAATTTTAGGCTTATGAAGACATCTGTAAACAAGACTGCTAAAGAGAATTGGACAGAGGTGATACCACATAGAGATGATGTTTTGTTAGAGTCCATAGAGATCTTCAAGGATTTTCTTGTCATCGATGAAAGAAAAGGTGGCTTGACCAATATCAGGATAATGCCGTGGAACAATAAAGCTGGGGAATACTTCTTGCCTTTTAATGACCCGACTTATTTAGCGAGTATTGGCGCAAATCCGGAATTTGATACAGAAGTTCTTCGTTATTCATATTCATCCATGACAACACCCATGACCACATATGATTTTAATATGGTCTCCAAGGATCTAGAATTAAAGAAGAGGCAAAAGGTAATTGGTGGCCACGAGCCCAGTGAATATGTTTCTGAAAGACTTATGGTAAAAGTCAGGGACGGTGCAGAAGTACCTGTTTCAATAGTCTATAAAAAAGGATTTAAAAAGGATGGATCTCAACCTGTTTTGCTTTATGCTTATGGGTCTTATGGTTCCAGTATGGAGGCATACTTTTCCAGTACTCGATTGAGTTTGTTGGATCGGGGATTCGCCTTCGCAATAGCTCATATAAGAGGCGGGCAGGAAATGGGAAGGCATTGGTATGAAGATGGTAAACTCCTTAAGAAGAAAAACACCTTCACAGATTTCATTGACTGCGGAGACTACTTGTTAGAGAATGGTTATTCAGGAAAAGATCAGCTATATGCCATGGGAGGTTCTGCCGGTGGTTTGTTGATGGGTGCAGTTACCAATATGCGACCTGATCTCTGGAATGGGGTTGTCGCGGCTGTTCCGTTTGTAGATGTGGTAACTACTATGTTAGATGAAAGTATTCCGCTCACAACTGGCGAATGGGACGAGTGGGGAAATCCGATCACATCCAAAGAATATTACGATTACATGCTTTCCTATTCTCCATATGATAATGTAGAAGCAAAACCCTATCCTAATATGTTGGTTACGACAGGCTTACACGATTCTCAAGTTCAATATTGGGAACCTGCTAAATGGGTAGCAAAGATGAGGGATATGAAAACGGATGATAACCTGTTATTACTCCATACCAATATGGGAGCTGGACATGGCGGGGCATCAGGTCGTTTTCAGAGGTATAAAGAAGTTGCTTTGGAATATGCTTTTCTATTTGATCTGGAAGGAATAAACAAGTAAGGCAGAACCTATAGGCCATGATCTACGTACAAATGATCGTGGTTTTTCAATACCCAATAAGATTAGCATTTTTATTTGTCTTGATCTCCTTTTGTTCTGCAGGACAAACACCTCAGGACGAGCATGAATTTGTTGGTCATGGAGAAGGTTTGCAACATAGCGAACCAGCATCATGTTTGCCTCAAAGTTTGGTGGCGCCAACAGGTCTCTATGAGATCGAGTATGATAATGGGATGATGTTAAGATGGGACATAGTCCCAGTGACTTTTTCATGTCAAGTTCGTGGTGGGGTCGTAGGCGGAACGATAGCCTACAAATTGGTAGAAGGATATGAACCAAAAAGGGTATTCGTTTCATATCAGGGAATGACCAGTGGGGCAATGTATGAATGGCAGGTAAGGTGTGCCTGTAAATTGGACCCTTTGACTTGGGGGCCATATTCTGAAATTAAGCAATTCAGAGCTCCTTTCTTTGACCTGCCATATGACCCGGACCAAGCAAATAAGATCGTTCTTTTCCCAAACCCTGCGAATGAGATCATCAATATCCACTACAATAAAGAGGTGGATATAAATTCCATGATAGAGATCTATGACCTAAATGGTACTTTGGTAATTGAAGAATTCCTTAGGTCTGGATTGAATATGATCAATAGTATTTCTTTGGAAAAAGGCTATTATGTAGCTGTCGTTTCCGGACCGGATGATGTTACAAGAATTCCTTTCGCAAAGCTCTAAGCCAACCAGTTTTCGATCTCATCAATTTGCAAGGCAGGGATCTCCAATTTATTCTTCTTTCGATACCCGTTCAGTTTTTGATGAATGACAGTGGCTTTCGTTTCTTTTAAATTTGATATTGAATTGAATCCAGCTCCTATCACGTGTTCTGCCCAATTTTCAGGAATTCCCATCTTAATAAGGTCGTCTGCATTTACAGCACTTTCAAATTTCTCTGGTTTCATTTGAGGGAACAAGAGTACCTCCTGAATAGAACTATTATTCGTCAATAACATGACCAATCGGTCCATTCCTATTCCCATTCCTGAGGTAGGCGGCATTCCATATTCCAAGGCCCTTAAGAAATCTTGGTCAATGAACATTGCTTCGTCATCACCCTTTTCTGAAAGCTTCAATTGCTCTTCAAAACGCGCACGTTGATCGATAGGGTCATTCAATTCTGAATATGCATTGGCAAGTTCTTTACCATTCACCATCAATTCGAAGCGTTCTGTAAGCTCTGGATCTTCTCTATGTTTCTTACAAAGAGGAGACATTTCTTTAGGATAATCTGTAATGAAAGTAGGCTGAATGTAATTGCCTTCGCATTTCTCTCCGAAGATCTCATCGATCAATTTCCCTTTCCCCATCGTATCATCGACTTCTATATCGTTCGATCTGCACCAGGCCATTAGTTCTTCAACGTTCTTCCCACTAATATCAAATCCGGTATGTTCAATAATAGCATCGGTCATACTTATTCTTTTGTAGGGGCGTTTAAAGTCGATCTCATTATCACCCACTGTCACTTTGGTATGTCCATGAACATCCAAACAAGCCTTTTCGATCATCTCTTCGGTAAAATCCATCATCCAGTTGTAGTCTTTGTAGGCTACATAGATCTCCATAACGGTAAACTCAGGATTGTGGGTCCGATCCATTCCTTCGTTCCTAAAATTCCTGGAGAATTCATAAACCCCCTCAAAACCACCAACGATCAATCTTTTTAAATAAAGCTCATTGGCGATCCTTAAATAAAGTGGAATATCTAACGCATTGTGATGAGTTACAAATGGCCTTGCTGCTGCACCACCAGGAATGGGTTGAAGCACGGGCGTGTCTACTTCTAAATAGCCTTTGGAATTGAATAAGTCTCTGAAGCTATTGAAGACCTTGGTTCGTGCAATGAAGGTGTCCTTCACTTCTTCGTTCACCAACAAGTCTACATAGCGCTGTCTGTATCTCAATTCAGGATCGCTAAACGCATCGTGTACATTTCCTTCAGCATCTGTCTTAACGATCGGTAAGGGTCGCAAACTTTTGCTGATCACGTTGAAAGACTTCACCAATACTGAGATCTCGCCAACTTGAGTTTTGAATTGTGTACCTTCTAAACTGATGAAATCTCCTATATCCAGAAGTTTTTTGAAAACTTCGTTGTATTGGGTCTTATCTTCTCCTGGGCAAATTTCATCTCTATTGAAATAGATCTGTAATCGACCACTTTCATCCATGAGTTCTGCAAAAGAGGCTTTACCCATGATCCTTCTGGACATGATCCTGCCAGCCATTTTTACTGGACTACCATCCCGAAACTTGTCACTAACATCAGCACACTTATGGCTGATCTCCACGTTATCTGCCGGGTAGGCATTTATTCCCAGATCTCCGAGTTTTTTTAGAGCCTCTCTTCTAACTATTTCTTGTTCAGACAGAACCATTTGTGATCATTAAAAAATTAGTCGTCAAAGATATATATTAAGTGCTTAGAAATAGTTTTGCCAAAGCTATTCTTTATTTAACTTTACCCCTTCGGGAACACGTCATGAAAGAACTAATACAAGAATTTCCAAAGCATCTTTTAGACTCTTTGGAACTAGGGGCAAGTATACGTTTTAAGCCTCATAGAAAACAGATAAGGAACATTGTCATTGCCGGACTGGGAGGCTCAGGAATAGGAGGAACGATCGTCTCAGATATTTTAGCTGGATCTTGTGACATACCTATTCAAGTCTATAACGATTACAACATACCTGCATTCGTTAATAAGCGCACACTTTTCCTTGCTTGTTCGTATTCTGGTAACACGGAAGAAACTATCAACGCCATTGGTCAGGCAATAAGCTCTGGGGCAGAAGTAGCTGTGCTTACGAGCGGTGGTTTTCTTCAGCGCATTGCAGAAGAAAAAGAACTGAACCATATTATTATTCCTAGTGGCTATCCTCCGAGATCTGCCTTTGGACTTAGTTCTGTTGCCATATTCTATATCCTTTATAAGTACGTATTGATAAAAGGTTTTTTCATTCAACAGATAGAAACTGTTGCTCATTATTTACAGGAACATCAGGAAGAGATCACCGCTCAAGCCAAAGAGCTTGCCTCTAAATTGAAAGGTTCAGTTCCGATCATTTATGCAGATGCCAAATATGAAGGTGTAGCGATTCGATTGAGACAACAGATCAATGAGAATTCTAAGATGCTATGCTGGCATCATGTATTTCCAGAAATGAACCACAACGAACTTGTGGGTTGGGCAGGAGCCTCCAATATCTTTTCTGTGATCATGTTCAAAACCGCAGACATGCATGGTCGAACAAAGATCAGAATGGACCTTGCCAAAGAGATCTTTTCTGAATACACAGACAAAGTATTTGAAGTTGAAGCAAAAGGAGACACGCAATTGCACATGGCATATTACCTCATCCATTTCGGAGATTGGTTATCTTACTTTCTTTCACAAGAGAATCAGGTAGACCCTGTAGAGGTCAATGTCATTGACAAGCTAAAATCTGAGCTGGCAAAACACGAAGACTAAATGCCAAAAACCCACTTTCAAGATCTTGGTCTAATAGACTATAAGGAATGTTGGGAGCTTCAAGAAGAGATCCACGATAAAGCTCTTCAGCTTAAGATAAAGAACAGAAAAGAAGAAACGAACTTTCCAATAGAGAACCATTTGCTCTTTTGCGAACACCCTCATGTATTCACGCTTGGCAAAAGTGGGGACTTTGAAAACCTTAAAATGCCCCTTACAATGCTGGATTCCATTGGTGCAAAGTATTACCACATCAATAGGGGTGGGGATATTACTTATCACGGTCCGGGACAGATAGTGGGATATCCTATAATCGACCTGGAGCAGTTCACAACAGACCTGCATCAATATCTGCGGGGACTCGAAGAAGCCATCATTCTTACATTAGCCGAGTATCAGATAGAAGGTGGCAGATACCCTGGTTTTACTGGCGTTTGGTTAAATCCAGATGACCCAACAAAGGCTCGCAAAATATCGGCTATTGGAGTTCGTGTAAGCAGATGGGTGACATTGCACGGTTTTGCATTTAATGTGAATACAGACCTCACTTATTTCGAACGAATATTTCCTTGTGGCATTTCAGACAAAGCAGTAACTTCTTTGGCGAAAGAATTAGGAAGGGAAGTGGACATTGAAGAGGTGAAGAATGTCTTGAAACTGAATCTGTCCAATGTATTTGACTTTGATATTGTAGAAAAATGAAGATCTTGAAGTGCATAGTAATTTCAATTTTGGCCCTGCTTCTTTTGGCCATATTAGGTCTTTACCTTACTGGTAATGAACACGTATTGAAAGGTGTGGCCAATACATATCTAAAAGGAAAAAAGGGCCCTTCTATTGATGAGCACGAGATCTTTCATAATCGACCTATTGCAAACAAAGTTCACGATGAATGGACATATGCAGACAATTTCTCAGAACTGTCAAATGAACAAAGCGCTTATCACGAAAAATATGGATCTGTGGCATTTGTTGTGGTGCATAAAGGAAAGATCGTTGCTGAGAAATATTGGGATGACTATGAAGAAGGGACCATCTCCAATTCATTTTCCATGTCCAAGTCTATTGTGAGCCTATTGGCTGGGATAGCAATAGATCAGGGGAAGATCAAAAGTCTGGACGATAAAGTATCAGCGTATATCTCCGAGTTAAAAGGTAGTGATAAGGAAAATATCAAACTCAAGCATCTGATCACCATGACATCGGGGATCGATTTTGGAGAGAGCTATTCAGATCCATTTGGATTTCAAGCAAAGACCTACTACGGTGACGACCTTTTCGAAAAGACGTTGGAATATCCATTGAGCAAGGAACCAGGATCGGAATATCTTTATCAGGGGGGGAATACACTTCTCTTAGCCAAGGCGATCGAAAATGCAGTTGGAAAGCCAATTAGCGAATATGCACAAGAAATGGTTTGGCAAAAGATAGGTGCAGAGCACAACGCACTCTGGAATTTGGACGATGAAGACGGTTTTGAAAAAGCTTCCTGTTGTTTTTATGCAACAGCAAGGGACTTCGCCAGACTTGGTGAGCTTTACCTCTGCCATGGAATGTGGAAAGAAGAACAAGTAGTAAGTTCAGAGTGGGTGCAGAATAGCATTAAACCAATAAACGTACCTGATACATCTGGTGCAAATACGCGAACATATGGCTATCAGTGGTGGTTATATGATCATGGAGATCTGAAGACCTATTCTATGAGAGGGATGCTGGGGCAATACGTCATAGTGCTACCCGAAAAAGAAATAGTGATCGTTAGATTAGGAAGAAGTAGGCCAGATCTGGGCAATAATAAAGAGCGTTTAGACTTTATTAAATACGTGGAAATGGGTCTGGAATTGTCTGAAAGCTAGAATTTTAGACGGTTTTAAGCAATTCCTATCCTAAAATACTTTCATCATTGGCATGATCTTCGTAACTTTTGTATAGAAAAAGGACGTGAGAGAAGTAAAAAAAATATTCGGACCTAAAGTAGAGGATGTGGCAATGGCCATTGTCAAAGAATACAATGAGGTGAATAATGCCCAATGGTTCGTTTATCTGATCAATTGTCAGGACGAACCCTTAAATAACGTTCTTATCTCATCTAGCGGATACGGAAAGAAGGACGGAAAAAAAGTAGAAACCTCTATTCTTCGATATTTTTACGAAAAGATATCCGCAAGAAGCTACACCAAAGTAGAATTGATCATAGAAGATGTTTTGGAATTATCTAATCAATATTGGCTTAGCTACTACCAAGACGGGCAGATCTATGATAAGAAATACATCTTTTTGGCCAATACCATAGAAGAACAATTCTTCACAGAGATCCCTTTCATCGACAAAAAGGGGGTTTTGATCACTGCCTAGTCAATTAATACAGGAAATATTGTGAGGTATTGACCTCAGTATATTCTCAAATGGCTTTTTTACGCAGAAGTAAAAACAAAGATGGACATGTTCTTCAAAAGAACATTCTGTTAAACTGGTATCGAGACCTTCTTTTGGAAGAGCTCGAGTGACTTTTTGACATTTATTCTTATTTTCATGCTTTCAAAGCTAAACCATGATCAAACGAATATCTCTTCTTTGCGGTTCGATAGTTGCTGCTGTAGCATCACTATTTGGACAAATTTCAAACTTTGTAGAAGTTGCACCGGCAGACACGCCTTTAGATGACATTACGGACGACCTTCATGTTCATATTGAAGATCTAGATGGTGATGGATTCGATGAGGTTATCATGTATAGCAATGACCTTTCCGACCTTCGTTTATATTCAAACGATGGCACTGGTGCTGTGACATTAGAGGACCCCGCAAACAATATCCTTACCGATCCAGCTTTTGCGGGACTTTTAGAAACGGGTGATCTTAAGCGAATGGAATTTGCAGATTTCGATAATGACGGTGACACGGATATCGCGATCTTCTCTCAAAAATACTATAACGATGGCTCTCTTCTGTTCTTTGCGAATGACGGAAACCAGATGTATACTCAATTGGCAGATAACTTGAATTTGCCTTCACCTATTACAAACGGACAGTTTACAGACATGGATGATGATGGTGATCAGGACATGGTTAACAGCAACTTTGTATATGATGAGGACACCAAGTTATGGAGCGCATATAATCAGGTAGCCAGCTTTGACAATGCCACAACAATTTTCGACCCCTTTGTTGCATTTCCACAAATAACAGAGAGTGATATAAATTTCTTTGACATTGATGAGGATGGTGATGAAGATGCCTTTGTTATTGGCGCTACAGGAATTGATTGGCATGAAAAAACAGCCGCCTCAACTTTCTCTACCCAAGTACCTTCCCTTGTGCCTCAAATGTCTTTAGCACCTTCGGTGTTCCGATTAGATGTAGGTGACATTGACAATGACGGTGCTTTGGATATGGTTTTGTGGGATGCAAATGCCGGCCAAATGCGACATTACGAGCAAGCTTGTGCAGACCCTCCGGGAACAGTATGTGATGATGGGGACTTATGTACTTCAGACGATGTATTAGATGCGGATTGCAATTGTATAGGAATACCCTTGCCTGATAGTGATGGTGATGGCATATGCGATGATATTGATGAAACCAATGGAGATTGTGAATTGAATGCAGCCTGCGATGATGGTGACGTGTGTACGTTGGATGATGTCTTTGATGCAGACTGTAATTGCATCGGAACACCTGCTCCAGATTCTGACAACGATGGTCTTTGCGATGAGATAGACGAGACCAATGGAGATTGTACCTTGGGCGACCCTTGCGATGATGGAGATGATTGTACTGAAGCAGATGCTTTAGATGCAGATTGTCAATGTGTTGGTGTGTTCCAGGATGCTGATAATGACACGGTGTGTGATGCAGAAGATGAATGTCCAGGTTTTGACGATACCATAGATAACAACAACAATGGTATACCAGATTGCTTGGAACCCAATAGTGTTAGTGAGATCCTTGCATCTCAATTCAACATATTTCCAAACCCTAGCAATGGTCTTTTGAATATTGAAACAGACCTTTTGATCCAGGAGATCCTTATCCTGAATTCTTTGGGTCAGGTGGTAAAGTTTGATGCATGGTCAGGGAACAAAAAATTGGATCTTGGTGAATATTCATCCGGAGTTTATTACTTGAGAGTAACCACAGAACAAGGAATGATCAGAAAAAAGTTGATCCTTCAAAAATAGAATAGGAAGAAAAGAGCATGCTTCACAATATTCCATTGAACAAGGTCCTTTTCCTAGACATTGAAACTGTTCCTATTACTTATAGATATGCAGAGCTTTCAGAGCGTGAGCAATATTTGTGGAATGGAAAAACACAATGGATCCAGAAACGTGAGGAAATAAGCCCTGAACAGTCTTATGAGAAAGCGGGCATATATGCAGAGTTTGCAAAGGTGATCTGTGTTTCCTGCGGTTTCTTCTACTCAGATGGCGAACAAACCAAATTCAGGATCAAATCTTTTTTCGGCCATGAAGAAAAAGCGCTTTTGGCTAACTTTATTCAAATGGTCAAGAAATTCTCAAAGAGAGATGACTTTTTACTCTGTGCACATAATGGCAAGGAATTCGATTTTCCTTTTCTTGGCAGAAGGATTCTCATTAATGATATGGAATTACCATATGCTTTAGACATAGCGGGCAAAAAGCCTTGGGAAGTAAAGCATCTAGATACTATGGAACTATGGAAATTCGGGGATTACAAGCATTATACTTCTGTTGATCTTTTAGCTCATGTATTGGGAGTTCCTTCACCAAAAAATGATATCACAGGTGCAGACGTTTCTCGCGTCTATTACGAAGACAAGGACCTGGAAAAGATCGTTCGCTATTGCGAAGGAGACGTGGTAACCATTGCCAGACTCATGCAAAAATTCAAAGGATATAAACCTCTTGAAGATGCATCGATCGTGCGAGTAGTTCAGTAGCATTCAAGAGACCAATTTCTGGCAAGATATACTCATTTCAAATTGTATCTTTGACCTAATTTCAAAACCTAAATAACATTACTATGAAAAGACTTTACACATTAACACTATGCCTGATCATATTTGCTTCCGGGTTTTCGCAAATCCGATTTACAGAAGTGAATACGACAACGAACGACATCACTTTGACCAACATGGGGCCCAATTCAGAGGATATATCTTCATGGTTTTTTTGTTCATTGATCCAGTACACACTTCTTAGTTCAACCACATTGGTAAGCGGGGATCTTAATTTAGCGCCAGGCGCTTCAGTTACAGTGAATTGGTCTGGAGGAGGAATGAACAGTTCTATGGCAGATATGTGCTTATATCTGGATAATAGTTTTACATCTCCAACGTCCATGCAAGATTTCCTTCAATGGGGCTCTGGAGGTAATGGTCGTGAATCGGTTGCTGTGACCAAAGGAATATGGACAGCAGGTGAATTTATAGATATTGCAGGACCATATACTTTTAATGGTGGAGCATCAGATTTTGGACTTTCTTTCTGGTTGCCGATGGATAACTCAGGACCCTGTACAGACCTTTTCTTTTCAGAATATATTGAGGGTTCTAGCAGTAACAAAGCAATAGAGGTTTATAACCCAACTGGTTCTGCAGTAGACCTCGGAAATTACCAGATCTTAAGGTTTAACAATGGTGGGACTTCTCCTAGTGGAACTTTCAATTTTCCGGCAGGTGCTATGCTTGCTGATGGAGATGTTTGGCTTTCGGCAAATGGAAGTGCTGATATTGCTTTGACGTCCATTGCTGATGAAGATACTTCTAATGTCACATTTTACAATGGAGATGATGCCATGGTATTAATGAATTTGATGACAGGGGATACGCTAGACATCATTGGAATTGTAGGTGTTGATCCGGGATCGGGATGGCCCGTTGGAAGTGGATTTACAAATAACCAAACTTTGGTTAGGTCTTCATCTGTGCAAGAGGGAACAACAGATTGGTCCTTAAGCGCAACACAATGGGAAGTATTTCCTATAGACGATTTTACACATGCCGGATCTCATACCATGATACCTTGCGGTGCCTCTGACGTATTTGTTGGATTTGCAAGCAGTACACTTTCAGTAGATGAAGATGCTGGGATATTGAGTTTAGGGGTTGGTTTGACAAACAATGATGGAAATCCGGTAGATGTAACTGTAAGTTTGGGAACAGGTGGAACTGCTACGGATGTAGATGATTTCACACATACATTACCGCAAGTGATCAATTTCACAGGGGCAGCGGATGAGGTCTTGAATTTTAATGTTGCTATAGTGGATGATGCGGATGTAGAGGGAGACGAATCTATAGAATTGGTTTTGGAATTAACTACGGGTTCAGCTGTCATTACAACAGACACTTTGATCATAACTATAAATGCCAGCGATATGATCATCCCTACCTACCCGATAGGGGACATCAACAACGTTGATGTCGATGGTGTTGCTGATTCCATAGGAGTAGAATGTAAAGTTATTGGAACTGTTTACGGAGTTAACCTTAGACCTTCTGGCTTGCAATTTACTATGCACGATGGTACGGGTGGAGTAGGTGTTTTCTTTAACACAGGTGACCTCGGGTATATTGTAACAGAAGGAGACGAGATCAGACTGATCGGTTCCATTTCACAATTCAGTGGGCTTACTCAAATGAATCCAGATTCCATTGTGCTATTGTCACAAGGAAATGCATTGCCGGACCCTACTGTGATCACTGTTCAGGATGAATCAACCGAGTCCGAATTGATAAGAATAGAATGTGTTACGATAGATGACCCAGCGGATTGGTCTCCTGGTGGTTCAGGATTCAATGTAGACGTGTCAAATGCCAATGGGTCATATGTCATCAGAATAGATTCTGATACTGAAGTTGCTGGGCTACCAGCTCCAACTGGTGTGTTCACCGTTACTGGAATAGGAGGACAGTTTGATAGCTCGCCCCCTCTTGATTCAGGCTATCAGCTGCTTCCAAGATATAATGCTGATATCAATGAAGCAGATCCAGGTTGTGTGGCTGCACCAGTCAACAATGCATGTGCTGGAGCTATAGATATTTCCAGTTTATTCGTTATTGGCACAAACACATCTGACATCTATTCTAATGTTGGGGCAACCGTAGATGCGTCAGACCCTGCTAACGGTTGGGAATGCTTCGGTGAGCCAGATGGCACTGGAAGTGCTCCATCTCTGGAAAACACAATGTGGTTTTCATTTACTCCTGATGCATGTGGTATTCCTTTACTGACATCTGCAGCTACAACTGATTGCAATGGAACAGCAACAGATTATATTGATGATGGAGATACGCAAATGGCACTTTATTCTGGAGATTGCGGGGCATTGGTTCCTGTTGCTTGTAACGAGGATTCTCCTAATGCGACAGTTGGAAATTATTTCTCATCCTTAGATGATATTGCTTTGGATCCTACAATAACCTATTATCTAATGGTCGATGGTTTCAGCTTAAATGGAACTATTTCGGACGGAGAATACTGCTTAGAAGTTACGTTCGATTGTGGTTTTGGATTGGACGAGGTTAGAACCTTCGATCTTAGTGCTTATCCAAACCCAAGTGAAGGACAATTTTCAATGGATATTGAAGGAAATGTTCAACAAGTGCAGATCTTCAATGCCTTAGGGCAAGAAGTGGCATTTACAGCAGAGCAACTTCAAAATAAAGTGAACATAGACCTCACAGGAAATGAGATCGGTATATATCAAGTTCTTGTGACAACTGAAAAGGGAAGTGCTGCATTGCAGTATGTACTGACGAAATAAGAATTATTGAACTCGAGAAAAGAGGCTCCAGGGCCTCTTTTTTTTATCCAAAAAGTTCTCGGAATACCTGATCAATAGAAGCTGCCTTGTGAATAGCAATACCGTAGTTCTTTGCATCTATTCCTTTATTATAGGAAGAGATGAAGATCTTTTTAAAGCCCAATTTTTCTGCTTCCTGAATGCGTTGTTCAATTCGCGCTACAGATCTGATCTCCCCACTTAAGCCTATTTCCGCGGCAAAAGCATTACCTGCATCAACTTCAATATCCAAGTAAGATGAGAGTATGGATATGGCTACAGCAAGATCGATAGAAGGATCATCTATACGTATACCGCCAGCTAGGTTCAAGAAGACATCTTTTTGACCCAATTTAAATCCGCATCTTTTTTCCAATACCGCCAAAAGCATATTCAATCTTCTCAGGTCAAAGCCGGTCGCACTTCGTTGAGGGTTTCCATATACGGCTGAACTAACCAAGGCTTGCACTTCTATGAGAAGTGGTCGAATGCCTTCAACTGTGGCAGCTATGGCTATACCGCTTAGACCTTCTTCTCTGTCATTGATCAAGATCTCACTCGGATTGGCAACTTCTCTTAATCCCGTTTCGCGCATTTCATAAATGCCGAGTTCATGCGTTGATCCAAAACGATTTTTGGTGGTTCTCAATAAGCGATAGACATAGTTCCTGTCACCTTCGAATTGAAGAACAGCATCTACCATGTGTTCCAATACTTTCGGCCCGGCAAGAGTTCCTTCCTTGGTAATATGCCCAATAATGATCACTGGAATATTACTTTCCTTGGCCATTTTCATTAGTTCAGAAGCACAGGTCCTTATTTGAGAAATACTACCTGGTGCTGAATCCAAATAAGAAGAATGCAGGGTCTGAATGGAATCTATAACAATGACATCTGGCTCCAGTTGGTCGAGAAAACCGAAGATCTTTTGTGTAGAGGTTTCGGCCAGTAAATAGCATTCAGTATTTTCTATTCCTATCCTTTCTGCACGCATTTTTATTTGCTGCTCACTTTCCTCACCACTGATGTATAGGAATTTTAATCCCTTCGACTTCAGGGCGATCTGTAGTGATAAGGTCGATTTTCCGATACCCGGCTCTCCTCCTAAAAGGATCAATGATCCTCTGACCATCCCACCACCTAAAACTCTATTGAGTTCCAGATCGGAGAATACGATCCGCTCTTCTTTAGATGAGCTGACTTCGTTGATGTGAATAGGAATGGCTTTTTTCTTGGAAACAAAGCCAGATTTACTAGTCGCTGTTGCCTTTTGCAAGACCTCTTCTGCAAAGGTATTCCATTCAGCGCAACTCGGACATTTCCCCAACCACTTGGGAGCTTCATGTCCACAGCTCTTACAGAAGTATGCTACTTTGGTCTTAGCCATTTTTCATTTTTTCTATGATCGATGTGGTAGAGTATCCCTCTACAAGATCTATCGTTCTTACTTTCCCGCCTTCTTCTTTCACAATATCGGAACCAACGATGTATTTGTCCGAGCTCTTATCGGTCTCGCTTTCATAGTAGTCTCCTCCTTTTACGAGAATGTTTGGCTTAATGACTTGAATGATCTCGAGAGGCGTATCTTGATCAAAGACAACTATAGCATCTATAAAATACAGACAACTGAGAACAAAGGCTCGTGCATCCTGATCATTTATAGGCCTCTTATCACCTTTACCCAGTCTTTTTACAGATGCATCACTATTCAAACCTATTATAAGCCTATCACCCATCTTACTGGCTTCTTTCAAATATTGGCAATGTCCTTTGTGCATTATATCGAAAACACCATTGGTGAATACAACTGTCTTTCCATTGCTTTTCCAATGCTCTGCATCCATCTCTGCTTGAGAAAGTGATATGATCTTAGCGTTCGACATCTTTGTTTTGAATAGGCATTAAAATTAGAGATAATATCCCGATAGGAATGATCAAAACGATCTGTGTTAGCCAGATCAACCAGCCCAAAGCATAGGCATTCAAATTCAGAACAGAGTCGCTTCCGGGGCTTGCGCCAATATAAAGTGTTATGGCTGCTCCAACAAATATAGGATAGATGCCTAAACCTCCTTGGACCAAGATGACTCCGATGGTACCTGCAACAAATCCTGCGAGCATTGCTCCAAGCCCCAAAGAAGAAGTGTCTTCAATAGCTTGATAACAAACTCCGAACATCATCAAATACATCAACCAGATCAATAAGGTATGGCCTAAATACTCCTTTCTTTTTTTCAATTTGAAAATGGACTTAAGCCCTTCCCACATTCCCATCAGTAGTTTGATCACTTTGGTTCTTAATCCTTTGTGAAATATTGAAAGGATCACAACAATAACGATCACGGCAGCGATCAAATAGGTGACATAAGTGAACCAATGTGTTTTACCCTGCTCTACATTGCCGGTAGCCTGGCTCAGGATCTCTTTGAATTGGTCTAACTTATCGAATTGTAAAAAAAGAGTGATCAATACAATGATACCCAGCATAGCTAGATCGATCACACGCTCTGCGACAATGGTCCCAAATGATTTTTCGAATGGCACATCTTCGTAATTTGAAATGAAACCAGCCCGCGCAGGCTCACCCGCTCTGGGTGCCAACAAATTAATAAAATAGCCCGCCATGATGGCGTTAAAACTGTTCCAAAGACCAATGTTCTTTCCCAAAGGTTCGAACATATATCTCCAACGAATGGCTCTAGACAAATGGGCCATCAATCCAAATATGAAAGAAAGGACCAAAAAGAAGTAATTTGCTTTACCGAAAGCAGAGAAAACATCCTGTCGTTCTTTATCACTTAAAGAATCATACATATACCAAACCAAGAAGACCCCTAATGCCAGGGGTACAAGTATCTTTAGAAAGGGAACGATCTTTTTCAAATGGAGTTTTTATTTGAGGGTTTGCTAATCCACTGACCCTAACTGCAGCTTGCCTCCCAATACGTTGCTCTTCTCATTTGGGAAGATCATGGTCGGTTTAAATTCTTTTGCTTCCTCTACACTCATATAACCATAGGCAATGATTATTACAATATCACCAACAGCTGTTCGTCTAGCCGCAGGACCATTTAAACAAATAGTGCCACTTCCTCTCTCGCCTTTTATAGCATATGTTTCAAGACGCTCTCCATTATTCACATTCACGATCTGAACGCGCTCTCCTTCTACAATTCCAGAGGCATCTAAAAGTTCTTCGTCTATTGTAATACTTCCAATGTAGTTCAGCTCTGCTTGAGTAACGCTCACCCTATGTATTTTCGCTCTTGCTACCTGTATCTGCATTCGGCAAAAGTAATTTATTTCGGTCTATACTCAAGGCTAACATTGTCGATCAATCGTATCTCTCCAAATCTAGCTGTAATGAATACCCTGCACGGCTTTTTCTTATACCATCTTTTCACCGGTTTAAGGTCTTCTGACCGTGCGATCTCCAGATACTCCACATCTACATTGTTCTCTTTTAAGTGGTCAAGAGCCCAGTTCTTGAGTGCGAATGGACTCAATCCATTCATGTTTTTGGACACTTTTTTGAGTGTTTTGTACAAAATGGGCGCTGCGGCCCTGTTATTCTTTGTTAAAAGTGCATTCCTGGAACTCATGGCCAATCCGTCTTTTTCTCGAATGATCTTACATGGCACAATTGCAACCTTCATTTTGGTCTCTTTTACCATTTTCTGAATGATCGAAAGTTGTTGGAAATCCTTTTCCCCAAAAAATGCGTAGTCTGGCTTAACAATAGAGAACAAGCGGTGTACAACCTCCACCACGCCATCAAAATGACCAGGTCTATGTGCACCTTCCATCACTCTATCAAGCCCATCAAGTGCCATTTTGAATTTCTTGTAATTCTTAGGATAAACCTCTTTTCTGCCAGGATAATAAAGGAAATGGCATTTGGTTTTTCTCAATTTGGCAGAATCGCTCTTCAAAGTCCTTGGATAACGGTCATAGTCAGCTTCTTCATTGAACTGCGTGGGATTCACAAAAATACTGCAAACAGTAATGTCAGCTGTCCTTAATGACTTGTTTATGAGAGAGATGTGCCCAGCATGCAAGGCTCCGAGGGTAGGGACAAAGCCTATTTTTTTACCCTTTTTTCGGAATTCATCAAGGCGTTGATCCAGTTCATCATTGGTATATATTAATTCGAGCATTTAACCGTTTAGTAGTGGAACAAAGCTAGAAGAACAGGGTGAAAGATCGATCATTTTTTGTATTTTTGTACTCTTTTTAAATATTCAATTACTGCATGGAAAATTCAAAGATCTTATATATCTCTCAGGAGATCACACCTTTTTTACCTTCAAGTGAAATATCGGAAACGGCAAGGCACTTACCACAGCACCTTTTGGAGAGTGGTAATGAGATCCGCGTTTTTATGCCTCGTTTCGGATGCATCAATGAAAGAAGGCATCAATTGCACGAAGTGATAAGACTTTCGGGAATGAATTTGGTGATAGATGACGCTGATCACCCATTGATCATAAAAGTAGCTTCCATTCCATCTGCAAGAATGCAGGTGTACTTTATAGATAACGAAGAATTTTTTCAAAGAAAGGCCGTTTTAAGTGATGAGAACGGTAAGTCTTTTGAAGATAATGATGAAAGGTCATACTTCTTTTGCAAAGGAGTGCTTGAGACAGTGAAGAAATTGGGATGGAAGCCAGACATCGTTCATTGTCACGGTTGGATGACTGCTATGGTGCCATTCTTCATTAAGAACATTTATCATGAAGACCCTCATTTCGAGGGTTCTAAATTGGTGTATACAGCTTACGATTCTGGTTTTGAAAATAGCCTAGACAAGAGGCTATTAAGCAAATACGAATACGAAGAAATAGAGACTGATAAAGTACAATACTTGAAAGAACCTACGTTTGCTAACATCAATAAATTGGCTTTCGATCATAGCGATGCGATCGTCATGGGAAGTAAGAATTTGCCAAAAGATGTTATGAAAATGATAAAGAGTTCAGGAAAACCTACTTTAGAGTATCAGGACGAAGACAAGTATAGAGACGCTCATAAAAAGTTCTACGAAGAGGTTTTTAATGAGACTTCTGTCCTCGCTTAACACTTAATGAAATATTGTCCCACATGGAAATAAGAGAATTGCGGTCTGTAAGGGCCGCTGTCTTTTTTTGTACGCTAGTGCTGATGATCTCGGCTTGTGAAAAACCGGAAAAAGGAATAGGTGGAGAACTGCTTCCCGATGGAGATGATCTAAATGTATTTTATACCGATACCATCTCGGTTGTCGCTTATAATAGTATACTTCCTGATTCTGTCAGGACCAGTCCGGTGAGCACGGGATTGCTGGGAAGCTACTGGGACCCAATGTTAGGAAAGCACAGTTCAGAACTTTATTTTGAATTGAGATTACCTTCCTCCAATGTAGATTTTGGCGGTGATACTGCTACGTTGGTAACTGATTCTGTTGTTCTGGCTTTAGATTATACAGGTTCTTACTATGGAAAGTTGAACCCAATATCATTTGAGGCATATGAATTAACTGAAAACCTTGATCTGGACTCTATATACTATTCCAATGACGTAGTTGGAACATTACCAGAAAACCTGGTGGACCCTGCAATGTCTATCATTGATCCAGACCCTGAGTCTACAATTACAGTTGGTGAAGCTCTTTTGGATGCGCAAATGAGGATACACATGAAAACTAGCCTCGGAGATCGTTTTTTGGATCCTATGAATACAGATAGCTTGCTTACGGCCGATGTTTTCCGTTCTTGGTTCAAAGGCCTGCATGTTAAAAGTGAAGCAGATAATAGTGCGATCTTCAATATAGATCTTATAAACCCTGAAACGAAACTCACGGTTTATTACCATATAGAAGAACCAGACACCAATATTGCAAGAGAGTTTGATCTTTTGATCAATACTAATGGCCAGCGATTCAATCATTATAAACATGATTATTCCGGCTCTGTGGCAGAGTATTATTTGAATGATAGCACACTTGGGCAGCAAAGGCTTTTCCTACAGGCAGCTGCTGGTCAAAGTATAGAGCTGGACATTCCTTATTTAGAGAATTGGAAGGATTCATCAAATATAGCCATCAACAAGGCCTTGCTGGTCTTTCCAATAGAAGACATTAAGAATGATCTCAATGCCCCTTCCAGGATATTTGCTATACGCTTTGATGAGGATACACTAGAAGCATCAATTCCAGATATTACTTTAGACGATTCTCATTCTGATGGATTCCTTGATCTAGAGAATAAAGAATATAGAGTGAACATTACGCGTTATATTCAACAAGTATTGACAGGAGAGATCGATCATCGTGGACTTAGGATAAAGCCAAGTTTTAACGCTAGCAATTTTAATAGAGTGTCAATATTTGGGTTTGAAAATCCACAAAGAAGTGGGAAATTAGAGTTCTATTATACTAGATATTAAATTATTATGTGCGGAATTGTAGGTTACGTAGGTCCAAAGGAGGCTTGTCCCATCCTTGTTAAAGGTTTAAAAAGATTAGAATATCGTGGTTATGACAGTGCAGGAGTTGCATTGGTCAATGGAAGCGATGAATTGAATGTCGTGAAGACCCAAGGAAAAGTAGCTGGGTTAGAGGCAAAACTGGAAATGGGAAAGTCTGAGGGTACCATTGGCATTGGTCATACGAGATGGGCTACGCATGGGGCGCCAAATGACATCAACGCACATCCTCATGTATCGCAGAATGGAAAGCTTGCGATCATTCACAACGGGATCATCGAAAACTACGCTCCTCTAAAACAAGAGCTGATCAATAGAGGGCATAAGTTCGAAAGTGATACTGATACTGAGGTGCTCATTCATTTGATCGAGGACATCCAGGAAAAAGAGAGTCTGAATTTGGCGGATGCAGTGAGAGTGGCCCTGAACGAAGTAGTAGGAGCATATGCGATCCTCATTATTAATGCAGAAAATCCAGACCAATTGATCGCTGCAAAAATGGGCAGCCCTTTAGTCATAGGCCTTAATAATAATGAAGAATTCTATGTAGCTTCTGATGCCACTCCTATCATTGAATACACTAAGAATGTTGTGTATCTGGAGGATGGCGAGATAGCCGTTATTAATAGGGGAAAAGAGCTTAGCGTAAAAACCATCGAGGACCAGGAGATCACTCCGTATATCCATGAATTGGAAATGCAATTGGAGCAATTGGAAAAGGGCGGATATGACCATTTCATGCTCAAAGAGATCCACGAGCAATCGAAATCTATACTTGATTCCATGCGTGGTCGTGTGAATGTGGAACAAGGAAAGATCGTCTTGGGTGGCTTTGTAGAATATGAGCAAAGATTCAAGAACGCGAAGCGGATCATCATTGTAGCATGCGGTACATCGTGGCATGCAGGTCTCGTAGGTGAATACTTAATAGAAGACCTAGCCAGAGTACCTGTAGAGGTTGAATATGCATCTGAATTCCGATACAGGAATCCTGTCTTGAATGAAGATGATGTAGTGATCGCCATATCTCAATCAGGTGAAACAGCAGATACCTTGGCTGCTATTGAGATGGCTAAGAAAAAAGGTGCCTTGATCTATGGTATTTGCAACGTAATAGGATCTTCTATTCCTAGAGCAACGCACGCAGGTTCTTACACACATGCTGGACCTGAAATTGGTGTTGCATCTACGAAAGCCTTTACTGCACAGCTCACATTAATGACATTGATCGCACTTTCTTTAGGATATTCAAAAGGAACGATATCTCATTCTCAATACCATAATTTACTTATGGAGTTGAACGAGATCCCTATAAAGATCGAAAAAGTATTGGAGCAGGATGATAAGATCAAATACATTGCTTCCTTACATCAATACGCAAGGAACATGCTGTACTTAGGCAGAGGATTGAATTTCCCTGTTGCTTTGGAAGGTGCATTGAAGTTAAAAGAGATCTCTTACATCCACGCAGAAGGATATCCGGCAGCTGAAATGAAGCATGGACCTATTGCACTTATCGATCAGGAAATGCCAGTATGTGTCATCGCAACAAAAGATGCTTCTTACGAGAAGATCGTCAGCAATGTGCAGGAAGTAAAAGCACGAAATGGGAAGATCATAGCTATTATTACAGAAGGTGATGAGCAGATGAAAGAATTAGCTGACCATTTTATAGAAATTCCGGATACCAATAATAACTTGGTCCCATTCTTATCAGTCATTCCGTTACAACTGTTCTCGTATCATGTAGCCGTAATGAAAGGATGCAACGTGGACCAACCAAGAAATTTGGCTAAGTCCGTTACGGTAGAGTAGTTTAACATTCGTTCACAAACGATTTGACTTTATAAATGTTCTATTCGAAAGAATGAACATGAAATTTCTATTCATCATTATCACCCTACTCAGCCTTAACTTGGATAAAGTGCATGCACAGTCTACATCAGTGAAATATGTTAGTATAGACCTTTTGAATAGAAGTGCCAACTCCATTCCTTTGGTCATTGAAGGGGTCATGAAACCAAATTTGAGTCCTTTTTCAAGAAGTGGGGTTTCTTGTAAAGTGGGCACTCGAATTTGGGCGAAAGAAAGAAAGGAATTGCTCTTTGTGGTAAGCGAAGAAATGGACGGTACTGAAATAATTGTCAATAAACGACTTTCAGAATTGGAACGAAATAAAAAGGGCGATCAATGACCGCCCTTGACTATTATTTTCCTGAGTTGAACAGTCGGGAGACTTCATCCCAGTTGATCACATTGAAAAAGGCCGACACATAGTCTGGTCTGCGATTTTGGTATTTTAAGTAGTAGGCGTGTTCCCAAACATCCAAGCCTAGTATAGGTGTTCCTCCACAACCAATTCCAGGCATAAGAGGATTGTCTTGATTAGGCGTAGAACAGATCTCTACTCTTCCACCTGAGTGCACACATAACCAAGCCCATCCAGATCCAAAGCGTGTCCCAGCAGCTGTGGAGAATGCACTTTTGAATTCATCGAAAGATCCGAAAGCCGCATTTATCGCGTCTGCAATATCACCGCTAGGTGCTCCTCCACCATCCGGTGACATTACTTTCCAGAACAATGAATGATTATAAAATCCTCCGCCATTATTTCTAACGGCCGCATTCTCCATGTCCAGGCTTCCAAGGATATCCTCAATTGATCTGCCATCAAGGTCAGTTCCATCGATAGCAGCGTTCAATTTGTTCGTATAACCATTATGGTGTTTTCCATGATGGATCTCCATTGTCTGGGTATCTATATGTGGTTCCAATGCATTGTGAGCATAAGGTAAATTTGGTAATTCAAAAGCCATATTTCTTGTTTATTTAGTGTTATGAATAAGGGAATAAAAGTACAAATTGATCAGCTCAATTCTCAGCTTCCCCAATAAATTTTAATGTCGCTTTAAATATTTTATCGTCAGTGAGCAAAACGGAATAAAAAGCGTCATTCTTCCATATATTTCTGGCAATATAGGCCTTCAATCTGTCCCTGATTATTGTTTTAGATGCTTTTAGCCCATCTTGATCTGTTTCAACATCATTGCTTTCTGCGAATGCTATGAAGTCGTTCAATATTTTTTCGTCTACTTCAAACCCATTAATGAATTCATTGAAGTTTGCGAATTTGTTCAATTCTTCTCTGTGATCATCAGCAAACTGAAAGCCAAAGCGATTGATCAATCCTCGAAAGCCGATCTCACTTAAGTACTCTGATGCTCCCATTGTATCTATTCCAACAAAAAGATCAGGCATTATTCCTCCTCCACCGTAAACGGTCTTGCCTTGGGGAGTAGTGAATTTGAGTGAGTCTGGAAAAGAGATGCTATCCGAGTTCAGTAATTCACCATTTTCAAAACGCTCTAAATAGTCATTCTCATAATCTATGCCATCTCCATAAGGTTTTTGAATAGATCTTCCTGTTGGGGTAAAATATCGTGCTATTGTCAATCTTAAGGCAGAGTGGTCATCAAAGAACAGCTGATCTTGAACAAGTCCCTTTCCAAAAGACCTTCTGCCAATAATGGTTCCCCTGTCATTATCTTGAATAGCCCCAGCAAGCACTTCTGAAGCAGAGGCCGAATTTTCATTTATCAATATGTACAGGTTTATTTTATCAAGCTTTCCGCTCTCGGAGGCTCTGTACTCTTTGTTGTCATATGACTTGCCTTTTGTATAGACGATCAGCTTATTAGCTGGCAAGAATTCATCCGCAAGTTCCACAGCAGTTTGTAAATAGCCACCTCCATTATCTCTAAGGTCTAGAACCAGATTTTTGAGCTCCAATACCTTTATTTTGTTCATCGCATCTCTGAATTCACTCCTAGTAGTACTAGCAAATCGAAGCAATTTCAAATAGCCGGTTTCCTCATTGATCCTTAAGGCAACAGCCACACTTTTTATAGGTATGCGATCTCTTTTAATAGTAAATGGTAGTAATTCGGGTCCTCCTTTTCTGTGGATCTTCACTTCTACTTTTGTCCCGCTTTCTCCTTTAAGCAGGTCCATAACGGTTTGGTTCTCTACACCAACGCCAGCTATCAAACTGTCATCAACCAAAATGATACGGTCACCAGGCTTTATCCCTACTTTTTCTGATGGACCACCTTCTACGGGGTTGATCACAATGAGGGTGTCTCGCTGAATGGTGAATTCAACACCTATTCCTTCAAATTCTCCAGATAAAGGTTCTGTAGCTCCGTCCAGTTCAGATGCTGGGATGTAATCTGAATGAGGATCGAGATCGTAAAGGATCTCGTCTATTGTCTCTTCTACAAGATCATCTGTGTCAACGGTATCCACATAGCGTTGGTCTATAAGAGTGATCACTTGGCCAAGTTTGTTTTTTTTGTCTGTGGCAATGAGATCCAGGTCCAATGGTCGGGAATCTGAAAGGTTGAATCCTATAAAGATCCCGGCTGCGAGCATTAAAGCAAAAAGCAAAGGGGAGTATGCAGAAAGTTTATTTTGGTTCATTCTTCTTTCAATTCTATGTGCTCTATCTCAATTCCGGACTCCATCAGAAAATGTATTCCAGAATTGTCTTTGTATTCGCGAGCATATACCAAACGTTTTATCCCGCATTGCAGTATCAATTTGCTACATTCTTTACAAGGTGAAAGTGTTAAATATAAAGTGGAACCGTCCGCACTGTTTGTGCTTCTCGCCACTTTTGTGATAGCATTTGCTTCGGCATGAAGAACGTACCATAGTGTCTCTGTATTTTCATCTTCACAGTCATTGGGAAATCCGGAGGGCGTCCCATTGTAACCATCGGAAATAAGCATGCCATTCTTCACAATAAGCGCTCCTACTTGTTTTCTATGGCAATGAGAAAGTTTAGCCCATTCCTTTGCCATTTTTAAATAGGCAATATCGTACCTTCTTTGCTTGTCTGTATCGGTATACTTAATAGAGGTTTCCATCATATATAAGAGGGCAAATATAAAGGGATTAAGAAATAAACAATAAATTGTTAATTACTTACAGTCTTGTTCGACATTTTTCAACGGTTGATACGCCATAGTGCCCTATTTGTCTAAGTATTTTTGCGCTTTGTAGACCCTCTTTGTATATTCATCTCTTTAACTACTCGTATTATGAAAAAGAATAACCTAATGGTTGGCAGTTTGGTTGCCGCTATCATATTTTTTGTTTTTGGATTTGTCTATGAAAACAATGCCTCAGATATTCTCGAGATCGGGAAAAAGGCTCCGAAAGCAGACCTTAAAATGACAGATGTTTCCGGTGAAGATCTTTCCTTAAATGATCTTGCAGATGAGAATGGATTATTGGTCATTTTCTCTTGCAATGATTGTCCTTTTGTTATTGGAAGAGGGGATAAAGAAGGTTGGGAGGACAGATATCCGAAGTATTCAAAAATGACATCTAAGAACAAAGTTGGAATGGTGCTTGTAAATAGCAATGAAGCAAAAAGACCAGGTATTGATTCTATTGAAGAGATGAAAACAAGAGCTAGGGATAAAAAATATACAAGCAGTTATGTTTTGGACAAGGACTCAAAGTTAGCAGACGCTTTTGGGGCCAAGACTACACCACATGTATTCCTATTTAATTCAGATATGGAATTGGTGTATAAGGGAGCGATCGATGATAACGTGAATAGTTCTAAAGAAGTGAAAGAATACTATCTGGAAAATGCTTTGAATGCATTGATCAAAGGAGAAAAGATCGATCCTAATAGCACTAAGAACATTGGTTGCAGTATAAAAAGGGTAAAGACCTGAACAAAACAGAATTGAATGTTAAGCCGATGTCTAAAGCATCGGCTTTTTTATTTTGGGGAAAATAAAAATGACCATCTTTGTGATGTAAAACTCAATTTGACACCTGATCATGAATGTTTTAGTACTTGGTTCCGGAGGTAGAGAACACGCCTTTTGCTGGAAGCTATCTCAAAGTTCACTTTTAGATAAGCTTTATGCAGCACCTGGTAACTCCGGAACAGCGCTTCACGCCACCAACGTTCCTCTTAAGTTAGACAATTTTGCAAAGATCGCAGGTTTCATTAAGGAAAATGAAATAGATATTGTAGTTGTCGGACCGGAGGTGCCATTAGTGAATGGTCTTCACGACTATTTGGCAAAGAAAAAAGACAGCCAGCAGGTTACGGTTATAGGACCGAAAAAAGCTGGAGCCATGCTTGAAGGAAGTAAAGATGTTGCCAAGACATTCATGAATAAATATCATATTCCATGTGCTCGTTCAAAGACATTCGATAAGGCATCCTTAAAGGAAGGCCTTGCATTTATCGACTCTACTAAAGGACCTTACGTTTTAAAAGCAGATGGGCTTGCGGCTGGAAAAGGGGTGGTCATTTTGGATGATCAAAAAGAGGCAAAGGCGGAATTGAAAGCCATGATCAGTGACTCAAAATTTGGTAAAGCAAGTGCTAAAGTAGTTGTAGAACAATTTCTTAAAGGAACTGAACTAAGCGTTTTCGTTCTCACCGATGGCAGGAACTATAAACTTTTGCCGACTGCAAAAGACTACAAAAGGATCGGAGAGAAAGATACTGGTTTAAATACTGGAGGCATGGGTGCAATTTCTCCTGCGCCCTCTGCCGATGAGTTGTTCATGAAAAGGGTGGAAGAGCAAGTGATCATTCCGACATTAAGAGGATTGGAAAGTGAAGGGATGGAATATCAAGGATTTATCTTTTTTGGATTAATGGATGTCAAAGGGAATCCACATGTTATAGAATATAATGTTAGGATGGGTGATCCTGAAACGGAAATAGTTTTACCTAGGATACAATCAGATCTTTTGGATCTATTTGAGGGGATAAGGAGTGGTACTTTTTCAGAGAAAGACCTTCAAATAAGTGAGAAGGAAGGAGCTACAGTAGTTCTTGTCTCAGGAGGTTATCCAGAGAAATATGCAAAAGGAAAGACGATCACTGGTATGGATGATACAGAAAAGGTTCATGTATTCCATGCGGGAATGAAGCTAAAAGAGAATTCTTTTGTGACAAATGGCGGAAGGGTAATGGCTGTTTCTGCTACGTCTAGAACAACTGAAAAAGCGTTGAGAACGATCTATAAAGAAATAGAAAAGCTCAAGTATTCAAAAATGTATTACAGAAAGGATATAGGATATGAGATACTTGACCCTATCTTAAACTAGTCCCCCTGAATCTTTGGCTTTCCTGGTATATCTGGGTTGAACAACGAACATCCAATAGAATATTCCGCCTATGATCAAAAGTGTGAAGATCAGGTTAGGTAAATTCCCCAAGGGTTCAAGAACAGTTTTGAATGTCCATACTATAGCATCTGCAACATTGTACCAAAAATCAGTCATGGATCTTTTTTAATTTCGATGCTAAAATAAATAATATCTGAAGAATAATTAATGTTACCTGCGGCTATTTCAAGAAATGTGCTTTTATCGCTCATTACCTCATTGGTTATAGGACTAATAGCGATCATCTATGCATTCTTTTTTCCAGAGTTTGGGCCTGATAGTTTCAGCCCAACTATGGCAGAGGGCCTACAGGTCTATTTTCAGAGCCATAAAATGATCGGTTTTCTTGTCGTGCTTTTTTGTATAGCCCTTACAGGGCTATTTTGGAATAGTAAAATGAATGATGGAGAGATATTGATACAAGAAGACTTTTCTCAGTTATACAATTTAACTTTCATTTGCATTCTGCTTTACTTTATCTGTCCTGTGCCCGTAATTTTCATTAGTATTTTGTTTTATAGTTTAGGTGTAGGCAGGGTATTCAAACTCAATAAGAATACTGACACTGCATTTAGCATTTCATTCGATGCGGGTTTGTTTATAGGCTTGGCCACTTATTTTAATTTAACCAGCATTTTCTTTCTACTGTTTATTTGGATAGGCATAATGATCATTAGGTCCATTACACCAAGAGATATCATATGGTCTTTGCTTGGGCTTGCATTGCCATTTCTTTTCATGTCAGGGATTGACCAACTTTTTGGGACAAACTTGGTTCACTTCCCCAATTCGATCATTTCAGGTACTTCATGGGGTGAGTTCTTAAATTGGAAATTGCTCACTTTTGTTGGGCTTGGCTTTTTTGTTCTGATCACCGGTTATTTTGCTTTAGCACAGAACGTTAAGCGAAGTAGTATACGATATAAGTATTCTATTCAGGCCTTGAACGTATTCTTCCTTTTCACTCTATTGCAAGGAATTGTGATGGCCTTTGCAAATTCGTGGGATCATTTTTTATTCGCCCTCCTATTTCCTATTGCATTTTATTGGCATTGCAATTCCTGTGGAAAAGACCGTTATGTGTTCAATAACGTGCTTTATCTAGCATGGGTAGTTGTCATAGTGCTCTGTATTGTATGAATCAAAGGCATTTTAGTGGAAAACATTCTTTCTTTTTATTGCCTATCTCTTATACAAATTCAACACAAGAATTACCTTTGTGCCTTAATTGATACCCTATGAAGTTTGGTGTAGTAGTTTTCCCCGGATCCAATTGTGACCACGACATGATCTATGTGCTTGAATCCACCATGGGTCAAAAAGTAGAAAAACTCTGGCATAAAGAGGCTGACCTTAAAGGTTGTGACTTCATTGTATTACCAGGCGGTTTTTCTTATGGCGACTATTTAAGAAGTGGAGCAATTGCAAGATTTTCACCCATAATGAACGAAGTCATTGCGCATTGTAATAAAGGGGGTTACGCTTTGGGCATTTGCAATGGATTTCAAATATTATGTGAAGCAGGTCTTGTTCCAGGAGCCTTGCTACATAACAACACGCAAAAATTCATTTGCAAGAATATTCACCTTAAAGCTGCAACACTGAATTCTAATCTAACGCGCAACATTTCTCCTGACCAAGTTTTGAAGATCCCTATCGCCCATGGTGAAGGACGTTTTCATATTGATCGATCTGGATTGGAAGAGTTGAAGAGCAACGACCAGGTCCTATTCCAATACTGTGATGCAGAGGGTAATGTAATTCCTGAGGCCAATCCTAATGGCTCTTTGGAAAACATAGCTGGTATCTGCAATAAAGGAAGGAATGTATTTGGTATGATGCCGCATCCAGAAAGAGCAGCAGATATTGAATTGGGAAATACCGATGGCCGCATCTTGTTCGAGTCCATTCTTGACCTTCAGATGGCCTAGTGAAAAAACCTTTACTTGTTTCCATTACTGGTGGCAGTGGGTCCGGCAAGAGCACGATCATTGAAGCTCTAAAACACGCTTTTCCAAAAATTAAACCGGCTGTACTTTCAATGGATAACTACTATTTACCCAAGTCAGAGCAGCTAAAGGACAAAAAGGGAATATGGAATTTTGATCTTCCTACAGCATTTAATATGGAACAATGGGAGAAAGATGTTAAGGCCATTCTTTCAGGAAAAGATGTTGAGACAAAAGAATATATGTTCGAGAATTTTGATCGCGTTCCACGCTTTTTTAAAGTTAGATCAGCTCCACTTATTATCATTGAAGGTATTTTTGTTCTTGCCCATCATCCAATAAGAGACCTGATAGACTATAGCATTTACGTGCATGCGGATAAAAAGACTAGGTTGGACCGTAGGGTCAAAAGAGACAAAGCCTTAAGAGGGATCAAAGACGAGGTCATTCAGCATCAATGGAAGGAACATGTTAAGCCTGCTCATAAGAAATATGTAAAGATCCATCGCAAGGACGCTGACATTGTTATAGACAACAAGCAACATTTTAAGGACGACTTAGCTCATGCAATTAGGGATATTGCAATGAAACTAGAATGTATAGCGAACGCTTAAGGCACCTGTATTTCCAATAAATCCTCCTCCTCCGATCAAATTTATTTGAGGCTTCCAATCAAGGGAAACATTAAAGGGTGCATTTTCAAAATTATATTCAATTCCAATTATCCCATCAGCGCCTAGAATGAAGTCCTCCTCATTGCTGCCTTCTTTCTTTTTACTTATGAAGCCAATATGGCCACCTGCTCCATAATACCAATTGAGGCCCTCTACTTCAAATGCATTGTCATTGTTGATCTCATAAAGCGCTGTCAATGAGAAATAGTTGTTGCCAAAATAAGCAAGCCCTTCAATGGCTGATATTGAAGTGATGAATTGTTTGTAGGTCACTCCATTGTCAAAGCCTAATCGAACACCAATGGCCTTTTCATAATCTTGGGCATTTATTTGGCTACTCGCTAAAAAACATAATGATAGGATCAACAACTTCTTCATTTCAATTTTTTTTATAAATGTATAAGTCATTATGCCATAGAAAATTGTCTCAGAGAGCAATTATTAACCTGCATACGTGAAACAAAAAACCCCCAATTTACAAATACGTGTAAATAGGGGTTTTTTGATCTTAGTCTTAATTCTAAAGGGTTCCTCTATTCTCTTGCTCTCTTTCTATAGCTTCAAACAGGGCCTTGAAATTCCCTTTTCCAAAACTTTGCGCACCTTTTCTTTGAATGATCTCAAAGAACATAGTTGGTCTGTCAACCACAGGTTTAGTGAACAATTGAAGAAGATAACCTTCATCATCTCTATCGATCAATATTCCATGTTGTTTCAATACCTCTATATCTTCATCTATCTCTCCGACTCTTTCCAGAAGGTCGTCATAGTAGTTTTCAGGAACGTAAAGGAATTCTACTCCACGATCTCTCATTTGGGCTACTGTCTTCACAATATCATTGGTTGCAACCGCTATGTGCTGTACACCTGCTCCATTATAAAAATCGATGTACTCTTCAATTTGCGATTTCTTTTTTCCTTCCGCAGGTTCGTTGATCGGAAATTTTATTCTACCGTTCCCATTACTCATCACTTTACTCATCAGTGCAGTGTAATCCGTTGAAATGTCATTATCATCGAATGAAATGATCTGGGCAAAGCCCATTACTTTAGCATAAAATTCGCACCACTTGTTCATTTGTCCCCAGTCTACATTTCCTACCATGTGGTCAATGTATCTCAATCCAACATCACTTGGGTTATAATGAGATTCCCATTTTCTGTACCCTGGTAGGAAAACGCCATTGTAATTGCTTCTCTCAACAAAAATGTGAACTGTCTCTCCATAAGTGTGGATCCCTGATCTTACCACATAGCCATTGTCGTCTTCTTCTTTCGTAGGTTCCATGAAGGATTTAGCACCTCTCTTGGTTGTCTCTTCCCAAGCTTTGGTTGCATCATCAACCCATAAAGCGACAACCTTAACACCATCTCCGTGTTTGTTGATATGCTCGTTTATTGGGCCTCCCTGAACCAGAGAAGTGGTAAGAACTAGTCTTATTTTGTCTTGTTTTAAAACGTAAGATACTTTGTCAGTTATACCCGTTTCCAATCCACAAAATGCTTCTGATTGAAAGCCAAATGCTGTTTTATAGAATAATGCAGATTGTTTTGCATTGCCAACATATAGCTCTACGTAGTCTGTTCCATTCAAAGGGAGAAAGTCATCTGCCCCATCAAATATTTTGTCTACACCGTAAGAAACATTTTGAATGTTCTTTAGATCTTTTATTTCTGCTGCCATCTCATTTCTATTTTTATAAATTTCATATATGTAAGTGATGCCTGACTATTCTTCCAACCAGGACTTATAATACTTCTTATCTGAAAGGTCCATGCCTTCCTTTGTTACCATTAATGGTTTGAAAGTGTCTACCATAACGGCCAATTCTTCAGTTTCTTTTTGGCCAATGCTTCTTTCCATCGCTCCGGGGTGCGGCCCATGAGGAATTCCAGCTGGGTGCAATGAAATATGACCCGGTTCAATATCGTTCCTGCTCATGAAATCTCCATCAACATAGTACAACACTTCATCAGAATCTATATTGCTATGATTATAAGGTGCTGGAATTGACTCAGGGTGATAATCGTAAAGTCTAGGGCAGAACGAACAAACCACAAAGGCACCCGTTTCGAATGTCTGATGCACAGGTGGTGGCTGATGCACTCTACCGGTTATCGGCTCAAAATCATGTATTGAAAATGCATATGGGTAATTGTAGCCATCCCATCCAACTACAGAAAAAGGATGCGCTGCATAGACCATATCAAAGATCTCATCCTGCTTTTTTATTTTCATTAAGAATTCGCCTTTGTCCGCATAAGTTTCGAGTTCATATGGTCTTCTAATGTCCCTTTCACAAAATGGGGAGTGTTCCAAAAGCTGCCCAAACCAATTTCTGTAACGTTTCGGAGTGTACATTGGATGCCTGGATTCAACAATGAACAGTCTGTTATCTTCGGTATCAAAATCGATCTTATAGATCATCCCTCTAGGGATCAGAAGATAATCTCCGTATTTAAAATCAAGGTTCCCAAGAAAGGTTCTCAACTTTCCTGACCCTTTATGGACAAAGATCATTTCGTCTGAATCGGTGTTCTTGTAGAAATAGTCTTTAGTAGAACTTTGAGGTGCGGCCAGGACGATACTACAATCACTATTTGTCAAGATAGTCTTTCGGCTATCTAAAAAATCCTTTTCAGGTGTTGTTTGAAATCCCTTTAAACGCAAAGAATGCATGTTATTCTTTGTTACGATCTTTGGTGCAACAGATCTTTGACCCAATATTTCCTTTACTTGCGTAGGCCTGTGCTCATGATATAGCAA
>JABDKJ010000024.1 GCA_013002285.1 Flavobacteriales bacterium | reverse complement strand
GTACAGAGCGGTCTGATCTCGGCTGACCTAATGAAAAGGGGCATCATTTCTTTCGTCATCCTGAGTTTGACATCGGGAATACTACTGATATATCATAGTTTTAGTGGCATTTGGAATATGTCCTTCTTTAGTTTCCTGGTTCTTGGTGTCTTAGCGATATATGCTGCTATCAATTATACTGTGGGCAAACATCCCTATGGTTATGCAGGACTCGGAGACCTATTCGTGCTGATATTCTTTGGTTGGATCGCAGTCATCGGCACAGCTTACTTACACGATGCTCAGTTTAGCATTGACCTTTTTTTACCGGCAAGTACAATTGGTTTACTTTCTGTTGGTGTTTTGAATCTGAATAACATGAGAGATGCTGCACAGGATAAAATTGCTGGCAAAAATACTATGGCATCCAGATTTGGAGAAAGCAAAAGTAAAAAGTACCATACGTTCGTGATCGCATTGGCTATTCTCTGTTCTATGACATACATGTCTTTGCATTATTCATCTCCATTTCAGTGGACCTATCTAATTTTTACCATCCCCATTATTCTCCATGGCAAAAGAGTTTGGAACAACAAGATCCCAGCGCATTTAGACCCCGAACTAAAGAAATTGGCACTTTCAACTTTGTTGTTCTCAATAATTTATGGAATTGCTGTACTTTATCCGTTAATATTTGAAAACTATATTTGACTTGTTGTTAGGTTCAGTTTATATTTATTTACTTCGATGGCAGATCAACTTGTCTAGTTTGATAAAACAAATAGCGACTTCATCCATTTTTACGGCATTCCTGGCAATTTCAGTAGTGGCAAGTGACGGTAAAAAACCACGCTTAGAGATAGTTACAAGCGCTTCTAGTTGCACCCAAAATTGCGATGGAAGCGCAAGGGTTTTGTACAATAATGGTGATGAAACTTTACTCTATGAATGGTTAGATAATAACAATCAAGTCATGCGGAGAAGTATTTTTCCTAAACTTCAAGATGCCTGTGAAGGAGATTATAAAGTTAGGATCATTAAAAAGAAGAAACTAGATTTTTCAAAAGTCAAAGAAGACAGAGTGCTACACTTACGACCCTTGAAAGTACTTGAATTTTCAAGCATAAAAGAGCAAAAAATAAGCGTTGGATTTGAGGTGAAAGTGAAAAAAGAGTTCAAGGACCTGAACAAACAAATATCCATTTACTATAGCATAGATAAAGGCAATACTTGGAATAAGGGTTCAAAGATCCATCCTTTAAAAAGCAGTGTTTCAGGATATGTGTCTCCATCACTGATATATTCTTCAATATTACCAGTAAAAGCTAATGGTCAAAAACATGTTATGGTGATCATTTCAGCCAATTATTCAGGTACTGTAAAAGAATTAAAAAAAGCGATCAAAAAAAACTCTTACGAGGTTTACCATATCTATAGAAAACATGTTCCATTTAAGATCCAAACCAGAACCAAGGTAGAAGTTAACTCATTTGTAAGTCATGAATTAAATGGCGGGGATGGCTTGATCGCATTGGAAGTTTCTGGCGGATACCCTCCTTATTCTTATAAATGGAATATTGGCAGCGATCTTAGTTCCATCGGAAAACTAAGATCGGGAGATTATTCTGTGGTCATTAAAGATTCCAAAAAGTGTGAATTGAAGAGGTATTTCAATGTCAGACCAGTAAATGAAATTCTACCTGTTGATCTTGAGATCCAACTGATCCCAACTAAAAAGAAAGGGTCGTTCAAATTAAAGGTGAACGAAGTCTATAACAAGCTCATTTATATGTACGTGCATTCCGAAGAAAAGGAGAAGATCAAACAATTCTTAATCCACCCTTTGGAACAAGATGTTGAGATCCCGATCGACCTTACGCTTTTAGATCCGGGCAACTATACAGCCGAATACATTATTGAAGACAGGTCGATCTCACAATCTTTTAACATAATCAAGTGACGACCTGCTGATGTTTCCAGACCTTCTCAGCTATTCTAGAAAATTCTGGCACCTTTCGATTTGTTATTTCTTTTTCATGATCAGCTTCAACATGCTTGTTCCTGAATTAGATGAATTCCTTACAGGTCTCGGTGGATCGAAATATCTAGGTGCGATCCTTGGAATGTTCGCCTTGTCATCGTTATTGGTTAGACCGATCAGCGGAAAGATGACAGATTCCATAGGTCGCGTACCCGTGATCATTTTTGGAAGTATTGTAAACGTGGCAATGAGCGTATTGTATTTGTTCATTTATTCAATTCCTCAATTCTTAGGGTTACGATTTGCGCATGGCATTAGTGCTGGTTTCCAGCCAACTGGACTTATGGCCTATTTAGCGGACGTTATCCCATCTGAAAAAAGAGGAGAAGCTATGGGATTGATCGGAGTATTTATTAGTGCTGGAATTGCAATTGGTCAACCTCTAGGAAGTGGAATTGCCAACGCCTATGGTGTAGATGTCCTTTTCTATTCTGGAATAGCTTTCGCTTTTATTGCCTTTGCGATGGTGTTATTCCTTAAAGAAACCCTAAAGGAACCCAAACAATTCAAAGCAAAGGACCTTATGATCAAAAGCAAAGACCTATTTGATAGAGATGTGGTATTTCCATTTCTAATAGTACTTTGCATGGCTTTCTCTTATGGAGACCTTTTAACTATTATACCAGATTACAGTACTCATATGGGAATAAAGAACCAAGGTGTTTTCTTTAGCTACTTCGTGTTCTCTTCAATGTTTGTGAGATTGGTCATGGGCAAGGTATCGGATAGTTTGGGCAGGATCAAGAGTCTAAAGATCGGGGGGCTCATAACACTCATTGGAATGATACTTTTTGTATTTGTTGATTCTAAAACCTCCTTTTTTACTATAGCAACAATTCTAGGAATTGGAGCTGGTGTTTCTTCACCTACTTTGATCGCTTACACAGTTGACCTCTGTAAAGCTGAAAATAGAGGAAAAGCAATGTCTACTTATTTTATTGGTCTTGAAGGCGGCATAGCTTTAGGCGCTTTTTTGACTGGGGCATTTTATAATAATGTTGCAGAAAACATTCAAATACCGATATATCTGTCATTGATCGCCTCAATTTTGGCTTTCGTCTTACTTTTTATCACCAAACCCTTCGGCATCTCGCAAACAGACTAGTGTGAAGAAGTAAAAAGTATTCTCCTTTTGTCGAAATGCCTCTCATATACATTTGTTTAAATGTGACTTTATTGAATGACATCGTCAAAAAAGAACGTCAATTGGCAAATTTGAAGGACCAGAAAGACGAAGATATTGTAAGAGACATATTGGACACAGGCAACCATGAAAAATTCGGGATCATCTACGATAGATACTCCGATAGGGTTTATGGTAAGTGTTTGTCATTTGTTAAGAATAAAGAGGTAGCTCAGGATCTATTACATGATGTATTCATAAAGTGTTTTATGAATCTGAGCAACTTCAATTTTAAGTCTCGATTCTCAACATGGCTCTACAGTATTACCTACAATTACTGTGTGGATTTCGTAAGAAAAAAGCGCAAAGAAAAATTTGCCGATTGGGACAACATGCAGGACATTCCTGCAGAACAAGATGAAGCCAACGAAAGAGAGCTGTTGGCAATGAAGTCTAAAAGACTGAAAAAAGTGATGGAGGTTTTGAATCCAGAAATAAAAATGCTTTTGTTGATGAAGTATCAGGACAACCTTTCAATAAAGGACCTGACTGAATCAACCGGATTAGGGGAAAGCGCAATTAAAATGCGTTTGAAGAGATCGAAGGAAAAGGCATTGGAAACGTATAACGAATTATTTAATGGACATGAATAAGAACGCATTTCAGATCATTGAACCTAATGAACAACCACCAGAGAATGGTAAAGACCAAGTAATGGGTAGCGTGAAGTCACTTGTTCTTGTGCTCAGGTTCGTTCAGCTATTTTTAGGAGACTACTCAAGCCTGCTTCTAGGTCAAATGAAGTCAGACAAACACTTAGATAACAACACATCAAACACTTCAAGCAATGAATAGCATTAAAGACAGTGTGCTGGAAGCACTAATAAATCTCAAAGACATTTTAGTAGAATTCTTTCCTAAACTCGTGATCACACTGGTCATTCTACTTATCGGCTGGATCATTGCCAAGATCGTAAAAGTAGTGCTGAAAAAGGTTATGAAAGCCGCAAAAATAGACCAGCTAGCAGAAAAAATGAAATTGGATGAGGTATTAGCCCAAATTGGCATAAGGTCTCCCCTTTCAAAGATCGTGTCAACAATTGCATACTACATTATCTTCTTAATGTTCCTAGTAGTAAGTACAGACTACTTGGGTGTAGAATCGATCTCAAGCGGTATCAAGATCGTTATGGGATATATCCCCACACTTATAACATCACTAGTTGTTTTTGTCGTGGGTTTACTACTTGCAACTATTGTTAAAAAAAGTGTCTACTCTGTAACTAATAGTATTGGTCTTTCCGGAGCGCAGGCAATAAGCAACATAGTGTACTATTTAATTCTTGTTTTAGTTGCTGTCACTGCAATAGACCAAGCTGGAGTTGAGACTTCATTGATCAGAACATATTTGATCATGATCATGGGATCTATGCTCATTGCATTTGCTGTCGGATATGGGATTGCATCAAGAAATATTGTGAGCAACATGCTTTCCAGCTACTACGGAAAAACGAAATTCTCTGTCGGACAGAAAGTAAAGATCGGAGAACTGAGCGGAGAGATAGAGAAGATCGATAATCTGAGTGTTGTGCTAAAAACAGGAGAGAAAAAAATCGTAGTCCCCTCGCAACGTTTTTTAAGCGAGGATGTAGAGATATTTAACTAAAATTGAATAATAACCTAAATCTAATTATTAATGCAACAAGATGAAACTGTTGAGCAGGTGGCTCAACAAGCAGAGGAAAACGTAGGCAGCATGCCATCATTTATGGACGACCCAATGGCATACATTACAGAATATGGTGTGCCTTTTATTAAGGCACTTGCCGTTCTACTTATCGGTCTTTGGGTGATCAAAAAGATCGTTAGGTTAACAGGACGAATGATGGAAAAAAGAGGTGTAGATGAATCTCTAAGACCATTCTTATCAAGCCTTATTGGTACTCTATTAAAAGTTATGCTGATCATTTCTGTTATGGGAATGTTCGGTATTCCCATGACTTCTTTCATAGCCATTCTTGGTGCGGCCGGTCTTGCCGTGGGTATGGCACTTTCCGGAACACTGCAGAATTTTGCTGGCGGGGTAATGATCCTTCTTTTCAAGCCTTTCAAAGTGGGTGATCTTATCAGCGCTATGGGTCATACAGGGCATGTGAAAGAAATACAAATATTCGTCACCAAACTTTTAACTCCAGAGAACAAAACGGTGATCTTACCAAATGGCCCTCTTTCTAACGGGGACATTGTAAACTTTAGCGAACAAGGAACGATAAGAGTAGATCTTACGATGGGTATTGGATATGGAGAGAACATCAATACCGCGAAAACTGCCCTCATGAAAGTTATGGAAGAGCATCCGAAAGTATTGAAAGATCCTGCGCCATTTGTCGGAGTAGTTGAATTAGGAGATAGCAGCGTTAATCTAGCCGTAAGGCCTCATAGCACCCCTGAAAACTATTGGGATGTATATTTTGACATCTATCAGTCAGGAAAAGAAGCATTAGATGCTGCTGGAATAGAAATACCCTTCCCTCAAATGGATGTGCATCAAAAAAATTAAAAACGTAATTAAACAATAAAAATTAATCATCAATAAATATATGAAAATGAATAGATCAATAGTTTTAGGAATGATGTGTCTTATCGCATCCATTTCTTTCGGACAGTTGCAGCACAGTGAAGATCTCAATGAATTTATGTTCACTGAAACAGTTGTACAAGATGCGCCAGCAGACACTTCATGGAAGAAAGGTGGGCTGTTTGCATTGAATTTTGGACAAGTTGCTTTTAACAATTGGGCAGCCGGTGGTGTGAACTCAGTATCTGGGATCGCCCTTGTTAACTTGTTCGCAAACATGACAAAGGGAAAGTCTACATGGGACAACACCTTGGACCTTGCTTATGGTCAATTAAAGCAAAAAAATCTCGATGCAGTTAAATCTGATGACAAGATAGATCTTTCCTCTAAGTATGGATATCAAGCTTGGAGCGATAAGTGGTACTACTCAGGATTGTTGAATTTCAAGACCCAATTTGCTGAAGGTCTTAATCCTGACAACGGAAGTCGTATCTCTGATCTTTTAGCACCTGCTTATGTGCTATTCGCACTTGGAGCCGATTACAAGCCGAACGACAAGTTTTCTGCGTTCATTTCTCCTGTAACTGCGAAATGGACGATAGTAACAGATCAAGACTTGGCAGATGTTGGAGCTTTTGGAGTACAAGGTGCAGCCTTTGACGATTCTGGAGCCATGATAAACGAAGGAGAAAACTCTAGATCTGAATTTGGAGCTTATGCAAGAGCACAATTCCAAGACGACCTTATGGAAAATGTAAACTTCCTTACGAGAATGGAGCTATTCCAGAACTATGATACTTTCGGACTTGTAGATGTCAATTGGGAAGCATTATTAGGTCTAAAAGTGAACAAATACATCTCTGCAACGGTAGGTGCTCAAATGCTTTACGATCACGATATTTTGATCTTAAAGGATGCTGATCCTGCTGAAGGAAACCCTGGTGGCTTTGGAAGAACTGCACAATTCAAGGAAACTCTGAACCTAGGCTTTCTGTACAATTTTTAATACTTTAGCGTCTTAAGTAATTAAAATTCTCATAACAATGAAAAAGTTAATAGGTATCGCTCTTCTTGTATTTGCAATTTGCGTAAATGTAAATGCACAATCTAAAGTAGACAGAGCTGAAATGGAAGCTAAAAAGCTTACTAAAGAACTAGGTCTTACTGAGGAACAGATCGCTAAAAAGGCTGAAATTGATGCTTCTACAATGGAGCAGTTCCAAGAGATCAACGTTATGCGTCAAAAGATCATGGAAGAAAGGAAAGCCATGCCACAAGATGCAACTCCAGAACAGAGAGAAGCTATCAATGAAAAAATGAAAGCTTTAAGAGAAACTCAAATAGCGGCTAAGAAATTGGCTGATGAGAGATTTCAAGAGATCTTAACGGAAGAGCAGGCAGCTAAGTACAAGGAACTAAGAACGGTCAAGAAAGCACCTGTTGCCCCTAGACCTTCTAAAAAGTAATATTCCTTTAAATATATTGAATGAAGATCGGGCCCTGTGTCCGATCTTTTTTTTTGCGCTATGGAACTAAAAAAGATCTACGAAGCGAACAGAATTGTTTGGAATAACAAGGTCGAAAGCCACCTTGCTTCAGAAATGTATGATATGGACGCTTTTCGAAGAGGAAAGAATTCATTAAAACATGTAGAGATAGAACATCTTGATCATATTGAAGGAAAAAGCATATTGCATTTGCAGTGTCATTTCGGTCAAGATAGCCTTTCACTTCAAAGAATGGGCGCCCGAGTAACCGGAGTTGACATTTCTGACAAAGCCATTCAGAAAGCACGAGAACTATCCACGGAATTAGGGCTTGAAACGGAATTTGTACTGTGCAATGTCTTGGAAACTGATAAACATATTAATAAGCAATTTGATATGGTTTTTACTTCATATGGAACTGTAGTTTGGCTGGCAGATATTAATAAATGGGCAAACATAGTGTCAAAAATGCTTAAGCCGGGAGGCACTTTTCTCATGGCCGATTTCCATCCCGTAATGTATATGCTAGATGACGATTTCGATCAACTTGGATATCCCTATTTTACTCAAGACAAGCCCTTTCATGACAATAGCACAGGAACTTATGCGGACAGCGAAGCAGACGTCACCGGAGACCAGTACTTTTGGAACCATCCTACAAGTAATGTCATGTCTGCTCTACTGAAAGAAGGGCTTGAGTTGGAAGTTTTTAAGGAATTTCCTTATTCCTGTTACAATTGTTTTCCCGGAATGAAGAAATTGGATGAAGACAAGTATGTATTTGAAAAACATCAAGGAAGGATACCCTATATGTTCTTAATGAAATGGAAAAAGAAACCCCAGGTATAAAACCCAGGGTTCTCAGCCTAGTTTGTGAAAGTAACTATTGGTTAACAACAATAGTCAAGAACTTACTCGCATCCCAAAACCGCTCCTTATCGGTTATTACAAGTTTCGTAATTACATTGTCCTTATCCATCTCTATCAGATATGAGTCATCATGATGTGGAGTTACTATCTCTAGCTTTTTAGCCATTATCGGGATGTCAGTGATCTCTCTCAGGTCTCCCTCTGTGAAATAGGTTTTATTGAAATTATCTTTAAGGTCTTTGGATCCCAGAGCACCAAAAATGCTTCCCTTCTTCTCTACAACTCCCTTGCCTTTTAATTCCTTGAAAGTGCCACAAGCAAAATAAACTTTGTTCATTTCTTGTCTCATGAGCTCACTTTCTACAACTTTTTCGTTGAGAATGTCATTCACATGTTTATAGCAAGCATCCCAATCAAAGATCTGTTCTTTCAATTGTCTAATGTCTTTGTCCTTCTCCGCCAAATTGAGTTTTAAGGATCCAAGGACAACTTTCAATTCCGCGTTTTTAGCGTTTCCATTTGCTAGACTCTCTTCCAAAGAATTGATGTCCCATTTACTGTCCTCGATCAACCGCTGAAGGATCTCAATATCATTAACAATAGTATTCTTCATGGATAACGGTGTTTCGAAAGAAGTCTCATTCGCAAGGAGCAATCCTTGCTCAGTTTTAACTCCATTTATTGAAGTACGGATCTCTTTCAGGGACTTGACCAAACTATTGATCTGCATATTTTTTGACTGAATTGAACTGATCAATTGCTCATTGGTGTTTTTGATCTCTTCTGAACGGTCTTCGTTTCCGCAAGAGAACAGAAATAAAGTGATAATAAAGGCAGCTGCATATTTCATGGCTTCAAAATTTAAATTGAACATTTATTGAACTATATCTTAAACCTGATCTTTGTATGAGAAATTATTCCAGTACCTCATTTTTCACATTATTTGTGAAATCATATTTCTATTGATTGAGAATGGATTTTTTACAAATGTTTGTTGATCATAAAGCAATTATGGGCCAGTTCATGCAGTATTTGAAACTATATTGGCCTTATTATTGCAGATAGTTTTACAATGAAAAAAGCAGGCTATATAATTTTCATTCTTCTTTTTGGAACGAGTATTTCGTTTTCTCAAGACCTAAAAGGTAAAAGCGGTAGAGAAAAGTCCAAGATCGCTAAGAAAGAGCGCAAAGAAGCTAAAAAGGACAAAGAGTTCGTTGCACTTATGGACAGCGCACACACTTTATTTGCAGACAACAAGTTTGATGATGCTTTGAAAATTTACGAAAAAGCAAAAGCAAGAAGACCGCTGAATATATATCCAAAAGTTAAGATCGAAGATATTCTTTTAGCTAAGAAAAACTATGACGAAGATGTTATGAAAGCACCAGAAGTTCCAATTACACCAGAGGTCGTGGACGAGAAAGGTCTTCCTGAAATTCCTGAGGAGGATAGGATTGAAAAAACCTACGAAGAAGAGATAGAAAAAGCTGAAAAGGTCGTGAAAGATGAAGTCCCTCCTCCACCATCTGTTGTTAAGGACAAAAAGGAAGATGCTTCAAAATTGGATGTGCGAAATGAAGAAGGTCTTAAACCTATGACAGAGAAAGAGATCAGGGAAGAATTGGGAAGAACATATGAGGATGGGATCTATGAATACACTTTCGAGGAAGGTAAAAAAACGATAACTGAAAGGATAATTGTAAAAAATGGATTAGGGGATTTATATCGAAAAGTAGTTCATCAATGGGGAGGAAAATTCTATTTCAAAAACAACAACTCCATCTCTGAAAACACTTGGATGCAAACCTACAAATAGCTTTATCTTTTAATAATTCCAGTTTTTACTCCAGCTTCAACTTTCATGTCCAATACATTTTCTAAGGGAGGTTTTGGGCAAGAATATTTATAATTATATGCGCAATAAGGATTGTAGCTTTCATTAAGGTCCAATAGGATAGAATCTGCGCCTTCAGCTGGGATCTCAATATCAATATAGCGACCTCCGCCATATGTTTCAATTCCATTGGTTTCATCTAAATATGGAATGAAAAGACTATTACCATATTCGGGATCACCTATGAATGCCTGGTTCTGATATGCCGCAAGACTTTCTTCAATACCTTTCACTTTAAAGGTAAGTTGTCCATACTTTCGATAAACCGGTAAGCGCTCAGTACTCGTTTTCATTTCAAAAGGCTTCTCATTAGGAGTAAGAACAAATGCCGCCTTCACTTTAAAGTCCTCATTTTCTGGATAGAAATTCAGCGAAACGAATTTCTTGAGATCTTCTTTCATAAGTGGTGACTTTTCTATGTCTGCATATTGCTCATTCAATTCAAGATGTTTAGGATGCGTGATCACCATAGAGCCAGAGCCAGCCTTTTGCTCAGCACAAGACAAAAGCCCAAATAATATAATATATATCATACCTGATCTTACCATCAATTGATCATTTTTGCCAAAAGTAAATTAATATTTGTTTTTTTGTTCAATTATCAGCCAATGTACCTCATGGATGAAACCATAGATCTTTCTAAAATAGCTCCTTATACAGATAAGGACGTTCCAGATGTCATGGCCCGACTCAAAGAGAGCTCTTCGTTCAATGCAGTACTCTCTTTGAATGGACAGATAGAGAACATACAGGCATGGCTTGAGAAATTGGATCACATCAAGACGATCTATGATTTCCAAACGAAGATCGCCCATCCATATGTAAAGCAACTAGTTGAAAAAACAAGTTCAGAGATCACATTTACAGGTATTAAAGAATTGGTCAATGAAGAACATTGTCTCTTTATTGCCAATCACCGTGACATTATTCTTGATTCTGCCATATTGAACATCATTTTGCATGATGAAGGACTTCAAACCTGTGAAACGGCTATCGGAGATAATTTGCTGACTTCCGATATTGTTTATGACCTTACAAAACTAAATAAGAACTTCACAGTGGTAAGAAGTGCAGGTCCCCGTGAAACTTATGGCCATGCTCTGACTTTGTCAACTTATATAAGAGATAAGATAACATCAGGAGGCTCCTCAATATGGCTTGCCCAAAAAGAAGGACGCTCGAAAGATGGGAACGACCAAACACAACAAGGTTTGCTGAAAATGTTAAACCTTACAAGTGAAAAGAGTTTTGAAGGCGGGTTCCGAGAATTGAAAATGAGGCCGGTATCCATCTCTTATGAATATGATCCTTGCGATCGCTATAAGATCAGGGAATTATTCAGCAATATGCAGGGTCACAAATATCAAAAACGACCTGAAGAAGACTTGCAAAACATTTTTTCTGGGATGACAGGCTGGAAAGGTCATATTCATTTGTCAGTGGGAAACGTCATGGAAAAAGAATTAAACGAACTAAAGGAATATTCCAATATCAACGAAAAGACCACATTGCTCACTGAGATGATCAATACGTCCATTTACAAAGCATACAAGTTATTTGAAAATAACTACATAGCTCATGACACGCTATATGGTCTTTCGCAATTTTCCGATCGCTATTCAAAAGAAAAGAAAGAAGAGTTTGAAGCGTATATCGAGAAAACGACAGAAGGAAAGCCTTACGAAGTCAAAAAACTGTTGATCCGTAAATACGCCAACCCACTGATCAATTATTTGGCTGTGACTTAGTCCTATTGACTCCAGCCCAATAGGTCGTCCATGGTATTCTTTGAAACAGCATGGTAGTTAGGTCTGGCCTTCGAATAGATGTCTTTAGCCATTTCTAACTTTCCATTTTCCTTCATCGCCTTGTAAAGTGGCGTTAAGAATTTTCTCCTTCCTACGTTGACCAAGAAGTCTCCCGTAGCATCATAAGCATCTGAATAACCGGACCCTATAGCTTTTTCATACCATACGCATTGAACTTCCGCATTTGTAGAATTCGTGAGGCCAAAAGCCTTATCCAATTCTGCCATCTGATCTGTATCTATCCCTTCCAACCCTCTTATCAAGTGTAACTTTTCATGTGTAGAATAATCATTGAACGGAATTGTAGAAACGTCACCACCATTCATCCAAGCTTCCCTCAGCTCATCTACTTTGGCAAACAAGTCAGACTCTATCTCTACCAAGTTTGCAGGTAATCCTGGGCTATATACCCAATCATCTACAT
>JABDKJ010000010.1 GCA_013002285.1 Flavobacteriales bacterium | reverse complement strand
GTTTACGGTGGTTATTATTCTCAAAAAGATGTGAAGGAAGTAGTCGAATACGCGACTTCCCGAGGGGTTAATGTCGTTCCGGAAATAGAAATGCCTGGACATTCTGTTGCGGCCATCGCTGCATATCCTGAGTTATCTTGCACTGGTGAACAAAGAGAAGTGGAAACCGAATGGGGTGTTTTTAAGGACATTTATTGTGCTGGAAATGATCACACCTTCGAATTTCTGAAGAATGTTTTGGATGAAGTGATCGAGCTATTTCCTGGGAAGTACATTCATATAGGAGGAGATGAAGCACCGAAGGTGCGATGGGAACAATGTTCGAAATGTCAAAAAAGAATAAAAGATGAAGGCCTTCATGATGAGCACGAACTTCAGTCTTGGTTCATTCAAGAAATTGAAAAGTATCTTTCTTCTAAAGGAAAACAGTTGATCGGTTGGGACGAGATCCTGGAAGGAGGATTGGCCGATGGCGCAATGGTTCAATCTTGGAGAGGTATGGAAGGCGGAATACAAGCAGCAGAAAGTGGACATGATGTGATTATGTCACCTACAAGTCATTGTTACTTCGATTACGGTCTGAATTCCATAGACCTCAAGAAAGTCTACAGTTTTTATCCCGTTCCTTCACAATTGTCAGACAAAGAAAAAGAACATGTGCTAGGTGCGGAATGCAATATGTGGAGTGAACGTGCGCCTTATGACCTGGTGGATAGCAAAGTGTTCCCAAGGATCTTGGCCATGTCAGAAGTTTTGTGGAGCGATAGCGTTGGAAGGGATTTCGAAGAATTCTATCAACGTGTGCAAAAGCATTATCCAAGGCTTTCGGCCTTGGGAGTGGATTACGGTTTAGAGACCGATCCCATCTCTTATGCTACTGAGGTGAACGATGGAAAACTTGAATTGGTGATCAACAAGGGCGTGCCTGATCTTGACATATTTTATAGTACGCGGGATAGTACGCCAACTCCAAGTGATACGAAAGTAGAGGAGGGAATAGAAGTAAGCTCTACAGGAACATACTTTGTGCAAGCATTCAAAAATGATAAGTCTTATGGAGAACCGGTTGCAGTTGAGGTAACGCACCATAAAGCCATTGGAATTATTCCTGAGTACGGAGCTGACTTTAGTTTTTATTATACCGGTGGAGGTAGAACAGCCATGACCAATGGACTCAAGGGAACGTTGGATTTCCGGGATGGCAATTGGCAGGCATTCCAATATGATGACATTGAATTGATCTTTGAAGTTAATGGAATGGACATAAGTAGTGTAGAAACGAATTTCTATCAGTACAACAATTCCTGGGTCTTTCTGCCGGAGTATGTAGAGTATTCCCTTTCACTTGATGGAGAGAATTATAAGTTTCTAGGACGAGTCGAGAATGAGACTTCTCCGAAAAAAGATGGTGCCTTTATAGAGTCATTTAAAAGTGAATTCAAGACACACAAAGGCAAGTATCTAAAAGTGAAAGCAAAGAATATGCAGTATTGCCCTGAGTGGCATGAGGCAGCTGGAAGTCCGACTTGGTTGTTCATAGATGAAGTAATTGTGAAGTGAGAACCACGATCGAAATATGTGCCAGCAGCATGGGGGTCGCAAAGGCAGCTTATAAGATAGGAGCCGACAGAATAGAGATCTGTCATGACCTTTCTGTTGGTGGTGTTACCCCTTCATATGAAACTCTTGAGGTTTGTTCTCAGCTGGATATTCCAACACGTGTTCTTATTCGTCCAAGATCTGGTGACTTCGTTTACTCCGAAAAAGAGGTCGAACAAATGCTCAGCGATATTCAAGAATGCAAAGAATTAGATCTAGAGGGGATCGTGATCGGGGCACTTCTAAACGATGGTACATTGGATATTCCTGCACTCAAAAAATTCAGGCACGCATCATCTGGTTTGAAATTGATCTTTCACAGAGGCATTGATCATTGTGAGGATGAAGGCAAATTTGAAAGAATAATTGACTTGGGTTTTGATGGAATATTGAGTTCAGGAAGTATTGAGAATGTAAGACTGGGTATGGATGCATTGCAACGTAGTCAGGACAAATATGGAGACGATCTGGAAATTGTTGCTGGTGGTGGGGTCAGTGCTACCAACGTTAATGATCTATTGCAAATTGGCATTCCATCCATTCACTTTTCTTGTCAGAAATTAGGAACAGAGACTTCTTTATCATTCAATGAATATGCAAACGAGAGCAGCGGTAATAAGCATATTTTTGACATGGAAAAATGGCAACTCATTTCAAACTTGATACGATCACTAGAAGCCTAAAGGTCACTTTAGGTGCTTTACTATTTCTGATCTTTTCTTCTTGTTCGAATGATGACCCCGGTCAAAGGTCTTTGAAATTGCTCAATGAAAATTGGAAGCTATCTAAACTAGGTTCTTCAGATAGGATCAAAGTTGATATGCCTGCTACTGTTCAGAACACGCTTTTTAAGGATGGCTTGATCAATGATCCTTTTTCTGGGAACGAAGAGCACAACATAAAGTGGATCGAAAAGGAAGACTGGGAATACAGAACATGGTTCAAGCCGACTGCAGAATGGTTCGATCTTGATGAAGTAGAATTGATCTGCAATGGTCTTGATACTTACGCCACGGTCTTTTTAAATGGAGATACCGTCCTTAAAGCTGACAATATGTTCCGCACATGGTCAGCAAACATCAAACCTTACTTGAAGTCGGGAAGAAATGACTTACGTATCATTTTCAATTCACCGATCGAAAAAGGGAATATCGAAAAATACAAGCTGGAATATCGATTACCGACCACAGATATATCTGAGACCAACAAGGTGGCTTCATTCGTGCGTAAAGCACCATTTCATTTTGGTTGGGATTGGGCGCCAAGGATCATCACGACAGGCGTTTGGAAAGACATTGAGATAAAGGGCTGGAACCATTTCAGTGTTGAGGATCTGGGTATGGAGATCAAAGAATTAAATCGGTCTGAGGCTAAGGTGGTCGCCAAATTCAACTTGAAAGCCAAGGTCGAGGGCAAGGCTTATTTGAGAGTGACATGCGATGAAGTTGAAATAGAGAACAATTTCGAGGGCTACCTGATGAAACCGGGAATTAATTACAAGGAGATCGAGATATCAATAAAAGATCCCAAGTTGTGGTGGCCAAATGGCGAGGGAGATCAAGACCTCTATCATTTTAATTTTGACTTTTCAACGGATCCACAACAGAAGAACGTAACGCGTAAGTCTGTTCGTACTGGCCTACGCAGGGTAAAATTGATCCAACAAAGAGATTCTATTGGAACATCATTCTATTTCACCATAAACAACAGAAAGGTATTTGCCAAGGGTGCGAATTACATTCCCCAAGATGTTTTTCTAGAACGTAAAACAGACGAAGAGTATCGCAAACTTCTTTTGGACGTGCATCGATCTAACATGAATATGATCCGGGTTTGGGGTGGGGGAGTTTATGAACGTGACATATTTTATGATCTCTGTGACAGTCTTGGTATAATGGTTTGGCAAGACTTTATGTTCGCCTGTGCTATGTACCCTGGCGATGAGGCCTTCCTTGAAAATGTTAGGCGAGAAGTGGATGAACAAAGTAAACGATTGAGCAATCATCCGTCCTTGGTATTGTGGTGTGGCAATAATGAAATAGATGTAGCCTGGAACAATTGGGGATGGCAAGAAGAATTTGGATACAGCTATGCACAAGCGTCAAAGATCTATCGCGACTATGAATTGATCTTCAAAGAAATGATCCCCGATATAGTTGATAAGAACGATGGTGATGTTCCTTATGTGCACACTTCACCGATCAGTAATTGGGGAACGAAAACGAATTTCGATCATTCAAGTATGCATTACTGGGGTGTATGGCATGGAGAACATGCATTCGAAAAAGTAAAGGACAGAGTACCGCGTTTCATGGCGGAATATGGCTTTCAGTCTTTTCCGAACACAGATCTCTTAAGCGAATATATAGACCCAAAGAACCTTGATCTGAATTCGGATGAAATGTTGAATAGACAAAAGAGCTATAAAGGGACTGGACTTATTGAAAAGCATATCAAAGACTACTATAAAGTATCAGACTCATTCGAAGACTTTGTCTATTTAAGTCAATTGACACAGGCCAAATACATGAAGATGGCGATCAACACGCATCGCTTGGAAAACGAACGCTGTTCAGGCACTCTCTATTGGCAGTTGAACGATTGCTGGCCCGGCCCTTCTTGGAGTACGATGGACCATTACGGAAATTGGAAAGCAGCCCAATACATGGTCAAAGAC
>JABDKJ010000062.1 GCA_013002285.1 Flavobacteriales bacterium | reverse complement strand
AGTCAGTACCCCGGTAAATTCATCTCGCACTCTTTTGTATTGGCCAAATAGATATCCGATCTCCCTTCCACCAACACCTATGTCACCAGCAGGCACATCTGTATTCGCTCCGATATGCTTCGCCAATTCTGTCATAAAACTTTGACAAAATTTCATTACTTCATTGTCGGACTTTCCTTTAGGGTTAAAATCGGCTCCCCCTTTTCCACCACCCATAGGAAGTGTAGTTAAAGAGTTTTTAAATATCTGCTCGAATCCCAAAAACTTCAAGATCGAAAGATTAACAGATGGATGAAATCGAAGTCCACCTTTATAAGGTCCGATCGCTGAGTTAAATTGTACTCTAAAGCCCCTGTTTACTTGTCTCTCCCCATTATCATCCAACCAAGGCACTCTAAATTGGAAAACCCTCTCAGGCTCAACAATTGTTTCCAAGATCCTAGCTTGTGCATACTTGGGGTTCTCATTCATATAAGGGATAACGGCTTCTGCCACTTCATGAACGGCTTGCAGAAACTCCGTTTCATGTGGCTGTTTCGCTTTCACCTTTTCCATGAAAGCATCAATTTGCGCTTGATATTCAGCTGCCATTGTGTTTTAAGATTTTGTGGCGCCAAAAGTATAGAATTTATATCTTTCACCTTCACAAACCGATCTAATTTTTATCAGTAGTTCGCTCCTTCTTATTGCCCTATCATTGGCACCTGCCGCCACTATTGGCCTCTACGTTTATTTCAGCGATAAGCACGAAAAGGAGCCTATCCTTTTATACGTGGCAGCTTATTTTGCTGGTGTCATTTCGACACTTCCCGCGGGTTATCTGAACTTTTATGGAGAGAGTGCTGTCCAATACCTATTCAGTATAGTTGACTTTGGAACAATAGAGATCTTCATCGAGAAAGCCATTTTCGCATTTTGCATTGTTGGAGCAGGTGAAGAACTGATGAAATTCCTTGCCTTGAGGATAGGATCTTATCCTAGAAAAAGTTTCAATGAGCCTTACGATGGGATCGTTTATGGAGCAGCAGTTGCTCTCGGTTTTGCTAGTCTTGAAAATCTGTTCTATGTATTTGAGGGAGGAGTTGATACAGCTATTGCAAGAATGTTCACTGCCGTGCCTATGCATGCCTGTGCTGGGATCATAATGGGCTATTATATCGGGAAAGCGAAATTCTCAAATAAACCGATAAGAGAATTGCTCAAAGGATGGATATATGCGGCTTTCCTTCATGGGCTCTATGACTATTTTCTATTCTTGAATGAAATGCCGATCCTGGCTATTGGTGCAGTTTTGTCTCTGTTCATTTCAATAAGACTGGCCAGAAATGCAATGAAGATCCATAGAGAGATCTCTCCATTCAAGGACAATCCAGACAAAATTGATTAATTTAGAGCTCATCAAAAACCATGATCATGAAAAAAGCACTACTCACTATTGCAATAGCATTTTTCTCTTTAATTGCTTATGCCCAGTCTTGTATTGATTGCTCTTTAATAGACCCCGATGCCATCTGCTTTTTAATTTGGGATCCTGTTTGCGGCTGTGACGGAATTACCTATAGTAATGATTGTGTTGCTGTCAATTCTGCTGGTGTGACCTCTTGGATTATGGGAGAATGCCCACTTGGATATGTTGATGCATGTGTGAACATGGATGGAATTGACCTTGGTGCATGTACTGCAATAGTTGGTTATGGAATGGTGAATGGACAATGCGCGGCCATTTCTGGTTGCGGGACTTTAGATGGTCAAGGGGTCGATTATGCAACTGCTCTTTACCCCACGCTTCAAGAGTGTACAGACAATTGCGATTGTCCTGTAGCTCCCGTTGATAATGACAACGATGGTTTCGATGATACGGTAGATTGCAATGACAATGATCCAACGGTGTATCCGGGAGCACCTGAATTGTGTGATAATGTTGATAATGATTGTGATACAGTTGTTGACGAGGACCTGGACCAGTACATCTATTTCGTAGATTCTGATGATGATGGGTTCGGAGTTCCAACAGATTCAATAGAAACATGCGATGAAATTGCTCCATTAGGTTATGCAGCAGACAATACCGATTGCAATGACAGCGACCCTAGTATATACCCTGGTGCCATGGAAATAATGAATGATGGCATTGATCAGGATTGCGATGGTTCTGATCTCATTGGAAATAGCTTGGAAGAATTGAGATCTTTGGGCTTAACGTTATTTCCAAATCCTGCAAAGGATCACTTTATAATAGAGAATAATGGAAAAGAGAGTGGTCTAAATTATCAGATCATTGATCTTAATGGAAAGCTAATATTGCGTGGCTTATTAATGGATCAGAGAAATTTCATTGATATCTCTATAATAGACCAAGGAATATACTTTGTGCGTATCCAGAATGAGCAAGTAAATGCTCAGGCGAGATTTATAATTTCTAGATAGATCAAACCAATTCATAGACTTTACCTGGTAAGGACCTTACCAATCCATTGAATTCTAAATTCAATAATATACTGGATGTTGTGCTAATTGGCATTTCACTTTTCAATGAAATGTTATCAATGGTGTCAGAGTTCAGTCTCAGAAGGCCAAGGAGTTTTTCTTCTTCCGGGCTTAGATCAATGAACACCTTCCTTTGAATCACTTTCTTTTCTTCTTTTACCCAACCCATAATATATTCAAGGTCAGCCACACCAGTGAAGATATGCGCCTTATGTGATTTGATCAATCGGTTGCATCCTTCTGAGTAACCATCTGTTATCCGACCCGGCAAAGCGAACACATCACGATTGTATGAATTGCCAAATTCAGCCGTTATCATGGAGCCTCCTTTCCAAGCAGATTCTACTATGATTATTGCATCTGACATGCCAGCAATGATCCTATTCCTTGAAGGAAAATTGTCGCGCATTGCTGGAGTACCAACCGGAAATTCTGAGACCAAACCTCCATTCTCCACCATATCCAAAGCCACTCCTTTATGCAACGCAGGATATAATTTATCCAAGCCATGCGCCAACACTGCAACTGTGCCAACACCATTTTTAACCGCTGCTTTATGGGCAGCAACATCAATTCCATAGGCCAATCCCGAAATGATAAGAGGGTCTTGTTCTTTCATTTCTTCGATCACTTTTCTGCATAGATCCGTTCCATAGCTCGTGGCATTCCTTGTACCAACAAGACTCAGGCATTTTTCATTGTTGAATTGGACATTTCCTTTACTGAATAAGATCAAAGGTCCGTCATCGCAGTGCTTCAGCCTTCTCGGATAAGATGGGTCGAGATAAAAATGCATATCTATTCCATTCTTTTCCATTAAAACCAACTCCTCTTCAGCCCGTCCCAAGTCTGTACCTTCTGTGATCTTTCTGGCTTTTTCAGAACCAATGCCCGGGATCTTTTCAAGGGCATTTTTGCTTTGTTTAAAAACAGCTTCTGAACTTCCACAATAGGCTATCAATTTCTTCGAAAGCACAGAACCGGCTCCTTCCAGAAACACCATTCCTAATCGATATATCCGTTCGTCTGTTGCCAAAATGTCTCTTCTATCTTTGTATCATTGTACCAATAAGCAGACAAATATAATAGTCTATGCAAAAGAAGATATGTCTTTTCATATTCCTGTTTTTTTTGGGACCAGTCTCATCACAAACTGCCTTTATCGAAGGAGTCGTAAAGGATGCTTCAAGTGGCAACACATTACCTGGGGTGAACGTATTCGATCAGAACAAAAAGGGAACTACGACCGATGGGAATGGCTATTACAAACTGGAATTACAACCTGGCGAACACATCATCACCTTTTCATTCATAGGCTATAAAACACATGAAAAGAGGGTTTCTCTTCAAGAGAAAGAGCAGCTTACCCAAAATGTCCAATTGTTCTTAGAAGCAGAATTGTTGGACGTTGTAGTGGTCTCTGCCGGTAAATTTGAACAGTCTTTGAGCGACATTACAGTGTCCATGGAAGTGATAAAACCTAAGTTGATCCAAGACAGAAATACCACAACTCTTGAGAGCATGTTGCAAGTAACACCTGGAGTAACGATCATAGACAATGAACCACAAATTAGAAGCGGCAGTGGTTTCAGTTTTGGCGCAGGAAGCAGAGTTCAAATATTGATAGATGACCTTCCGATCTTATCTGGAGACGCAGGTAGACCGACATGGAGCTATCTTCCAATAGAGAACCTAGAACAAATGGAGATCATAAAAGGTGCTTCAAGTGTACTTTATGGATCATCTGCTTTAAGCGGAGTAATAAATCTAAGGACGGCATACCCAAGAGAAACACCAAGAACAGAAGTAACACTATTTACTGGAAGATATAGCGACCCTAGTATTGAAGAGTCTGTCTGGTGGAATGAAAGTAATTCATTGATCGGTGGCCTTTCCTTCTTACACTCTAGAAAGATCCAAAGCCTCGATCTTGTTGTAAGTGGAAACTATTTTGGTGACCAAGGCTACATTGGTCCTGAGATCATCGACCCGGCAGACAGTTCTTTTTATCCCGAACACATTTCGAGAAATGGTTTTGAGAATAGAGGACGTATTTCTGTGTCACTTCGAAAGAATTTTGAGAAGACGCCTGGATTAAAAATTGGGCTGAACACCAATTTCTATAAAAGCAAAAGCACAGCTACTTTGTTGTGGTTGAATGCAGACACAGGTTTGTATAGGCCTTCCCCTGGGTCACTGACATTTACTGATCAAGATGCATATCATATAGACCCATTTATTGAGTATTATTCAAACAATGGAGGGAAACATGCTCTACGAAGTAGGCTCTATAGTTTGGACAATTTGAATACGAACAACCAAAGCAACTTTTCTGATGTGTGGTATTCGGAATATCAGTACACCCAGCATTTTGATAGTTTATCGATCCCAGACCTTGTTAGTACATTTGGAACTGTTTATGAGGATGTTAATGCTGAGTCTGATCTCTTTGCCGGGAATGATGGAGATGCCGGAAAGAACAATGCAACCAAGCTTGCCTTTTATCTGCAATTGGACAAGAAATTCTTTGACAAACTCTCTATTTCATTGGGTGTTAGAAATGAGAATTTTGAGATCAATGGGTTAAACGAAAGTGCAACCATTTTTCGTTCTGGCTTAAACTACAAGTTGGCCGAGGCCAGTTTCTTGAGGGCTTCATTCGGACAAGGATTCAGATTTCCCTCGATCGGTGAAAAATTCATAAAAACCAATGTTAGTTCTCTTTTCATTTATCCAAATACAGACCTTCGTTCTGAGAAAAGCTGGAACCTAGAACTTGGATTGAAGCAAGGGTTTAAATTAGGGCAATTAAAAGGGTTCGCAGACCTTGCCTTATTCCAACAGGAGTTCGAACGATTCATTGAGTTCACATTTGGTCAATGGGGTCCAATATCTGATCCTGGACTCGGTCTAGGATTTAGATCCTTGAATACTGGAGACGCAAGAGTGACCGGTTTAGAGCTAAGTATTGTTGGCTTCCAAAAAATTAATGACATGGAATTGAACCTCATGCTAGGCTATACTTACACAAAACCGATCTCTCTGACACCGAACGAACTTTACACTGAAAATGAAGATCCTTTTTGGCCAGACCCTAACTACTTGAACACAAGTTCTGACACTGCAGGCCATATTTTAAAATATAGAATGCAACACGCGATCCGCGGAGACATTGGTTTGGATTATAAGAAGTTCCACCTTGGGATAAGTGGCCGTTATAATAGTAATATGGCAAATATTGACCGGATCTTTGAAGATCTTGACACCCAAGGAATTCTTGAAACAGGCTTGACACAATGGAGAAAAGATAACAATAAGGGAGACGCTATCTTCGACTTACGGGGTGGATTTAAACTGAATGAAAACACCAAACTCTCCTTGATCATTACAAACCTATTGAACAGGGCATATGCAATGCGTCCATTGGCAATTGAAGCCCCTAGACTTTTTACTATTCAATTCAAAAGCACGATCAAATGAAAGTCATAGGCATTATTCCGGCAAGGTATGCTTCTTCCAGGTTTCTTGGAAAACCACTGGTAGTCATAAGAGGAAAAAGTATGATCCAAAGGGTTTATGAGCAAGCTCGACTTTCAAAATTGGATGAAGTATGGGTTGCAACAGATGACGCGAGGATCTATGATGAGATCAAAAAATGTGGTGGAAATGTGATCATGACTGAAGAAGACATTCCAAATGGAAGTGCCAGATGCAGAGCTGCTTTTAAGGAAATTGGAAAAGGTGCAGAAGCATTTATCAATATACAAGGAGATGAGCCGTTCATTCATCCCGACAGTATCAATACATTGATCTCTTTGCTAAGAAATGGGAATGTCTCTATCGCAACTTTGATCCAAGAAGAAAAAGATGAAGATGACATTGTAGACCCAAATAGAGTTAAAGTTGTAATAGACAAAGCAGGAAAAGCATTGCTATTCAGTAGGTCTGTGATCCCTTTTCCTAGAACTAAACCTGAAGGACTAAAGCGATATGTGCACTTAGGCATATATGGCTTTAAAGCAGAGATCCTGGACCAACTAGAACAATTGAAAACCAGCCCTGAAGAAGAATCGGAACAACTAGAACAACTCACTTGGCTGGTAAACGGCTATGATATTCACACGGCTATTAGTCCTTTTCCTTCGTTCTCCATAGATACTCAAAGCGACCTAGACTACGTTGAAAGCAATTGGGACAATATCGCGATCTAAATATCTAATTTGTTACCTTCGTTTATTAAGTATATTTCATTTTTGAAAGACCTTTCAAATACTATTAGTGAGTTGTTGTATGAGTACGATTGTGTGATCATACCTGAACTCGGTGGATTTATCACCAACTACAGACCGGCTTCGATCAACGAAGACAGTGGTGTTCTATTTCCTCCTTCTAAAGCATTGAGCTTTAATGGCAATTTGGTACAAAACGATGGTTTGCTTGCAAACCATATTGCAGCACATAGCAATATTTCTTTCGAGAAAGCTTGTGATCAAATTAAACAAAAGGTAGAAGACTGTTTTAGCAATCTAAATGAAGGCCATAGGGTGTGCTTTGAAAAAGTAGGGATCCTCTATTTGGACGAGGAAATGAGCATACAATTCGAACCAGACGAAAGTGTAAATTATTTGGCTTCTTCCTTTGGATTGATAGAATTCCATTATCCGGAATTGAGAGAGATAGAAAGTGAAGTTGTCCAAGAAGTACCTGCTTTGATAAATGAACAGATGGCAGAGACTCCTGTAATCGCATTGCCTAGAAAAGAGCTTGAAAAAGTTATTGAAAGGGTGAAAGAAGAGCCAGTGGTAAGGAAGATCACTAGTGGTTCTCGCTATAGATATTTGGCAGTTGCAGCGTTGTTGCCTTTATTGTTTTACATGGGGCTTGTTGTTTGGCAAAGTGATGTGATCAAAGACGGAAACATCCATAAGTCTGAGCTGAACCCCTTCAAAACGTTGAAAAAACCTGTTTATAAGGAAAGGTCCAAAGTCTTTGAGGGCTTGGAAATTCCTGTAATTGAACACATTAGGCTTCCAGAAGATGGGCTGAAAGGAGAGCTGGAGGTCGAGGATGACGTGATGTTGCCTGTAATCGAAGAAACTAATTCAGGGTCGACATTTGAAGAGGCCGTCTCAAGATCTGAGAAAGCTGAGCCTGCGGTCTTAAACGAGCCCGAGACAAAATTAGAAATGAAGGAAAAAGTTGTGATCACTGCGACCACCATTATAGCAGACGAACTTTTTGCGCGGCCAGAAATGGTCTCTCTACCTTATCATGTTATGAATGGATGTTACGGTGTTATTTCAAATGCCAAAAAGCAAACGAAAAGACTAAGAGGCCGAGGCTATGATGCCGCCATATTGGATAAAAAGGGAAAACTTTATCGAGTTAGTCAAGGTAGTTTTACCAGCGAAGAAGAAGCAATAAACCTGCTGAAAAAAGCAAAACGAGAAGATGATCCTTCTGCTTGGCTTCTGAAAAAATAATATCCTCTAGAAACTTAAGTATTCCATATATGTCAGATCAGTTACGTGCAAAGGAAACCCAAGCAATTGCAGCCAGAATAGTAATGCCAAATGAGACCAATACATTAGGCAATCTCATGGGAGGTCAATTATTGAATTGGATGGATATCAACTCTGCTATTTCTGCTCACAGGCTTTGTAAAAGGATAGTTGTAACTGCTTCTGTAAACAATGTTTCATTCAATAAAGCCATCAAACTTGGCGATATCGTTACATTAGAATCATTTGTAACTCGTTCTTTCAGCTCATCCATGGAAGTCCATACAAAAGTTTGGGTTGAACACCATCAAACCGGGAAGAAGATCCCATGCAATGAATCTTACTTTACATTTGTAGCCGTTGATCAACTTGGCAGCCCGATCAAAGTTCCAGCATTATTACCTGAGACATCAGAAGAGAAGGAACATTTTAATGGTGCTCTGAGGAGAAGGCAATTGAGTCTTATTCTAGCGGGTAGAATGGAGCCATCAGAAGCTACAGAGCTCAAAGCACTATTTATCGACAAATAGTGTAACTTTTACGACCAAATATAGTATATATAGGTACCTACCTCTACAAGATCTATATTTAATATTTATAGGTATAGACAATTTTTTGAAATTTTATTTATGAGAGCTGCGAGAAATTTTGTGATGTGGATATTGGTCATTTCTACCTTAAGTTTTACAAACTGGGAAGAGGAAGACTTGAACAAAAAAGTAAAATTAAAGGTGATCGCCCACACCTACCAAGAGTTGAATAGTGAAATAACTTTGGACATTGTTAAGAACGGAAGCATGGACCAAGAAGACTTGAGTAATTCAAGAAATAAATTCTTATTGGATTTAGACCTGAATGAGTCATATGATGTGCAAATCAAGCAACCAGGTTGCCAAGGGAAAGTACTAAAGATCGACACCTCACTAGATGGTGGAGCAAAAGGGAACCTTTCATATGTTGTAGAAATTTTCATGAAAAGAGAGGTCGTTGGGTCACTAGACAAAGATGAGATCAATTTCCATTTATTTAATGGGGTCGAAGACAAAACCATGCTCATGCTGCAAGATGGTTAAAATTTGGAACCTTTGGCGCTGATCAGCGTATACAGTGGAGACAATTTAATGAATTGAAGTTCCAAAAACTTCGAAATGAAAAACTATATTGTACTTATGATAGTGGCTGTTTGCCTGGGATTCGGCCTTAGTTCTGAGGTTAAAGATCAACCTGCAGTTAACATTCATATTCAAGCGAAGAGCGAGGACAATAAAAACCCAATTTATGTTCAGATAATGGAATTCGGTGATAATCGAAAGTTCATACAATCTGATGACGGAAGTTTCGACCTCACCCTTACAACGGATAGGATCTATTCTGTATATGTTGGTCAAAAGGGCCAGCAGACTTATCTATTTAACATCAACACACATATTGAAGAAATGCTAGTTGGAAATTTTTCCTTTTCAATCGATGTCAAATTAACCCCCAAAGTAGAAAATGGACCTAATAAAAGGATCCATGATATTGAGATCACTTCTGACAAAAACAATAAGCCAACACTCCTTTTCAAGAAGAAGAACTAGGCCTTCCAAAAATATTCTGTTTTGCTAACTATGTCCAGATCCTCAATGAGGTCTGGACATTTTTTATTGTTTCCATATCTACATCTATTGCCAAGCTTCGAACATGGGCGTACTCGGCCTCCAGAGGGCATGACAATGGCAAATTTATTCTCAGGTAAATATGGATACATACCCAATCCTGGGTGTGTGCACCCCCAATAAGAGACCACATTTTTATTAAGTGCAGCTGCAATGTGCATCATCCCTGTATCCGGGCTCACGACAAGTTTTGCCTGATCTATGACAGATGCAGAACCATGCAAGCTCAATTTTCCTATCAACGTATTAACATGGCCAATTTTATCAGCAAGCTCTTGGCCAATGCTTTTGTCCTCAGGTCCGCCTATCAATACTATTGGATGATCAACCTTTGGCAACAACTCCATGAGTTTGTCCTTACTCATCTTCTTGCCATCGTGTGCTGCACTAATAGCCCAAGCTATGAATCCATTATCTTGGATCCCTGGCAATAGCCCATTGATGTTTAATTTTTCTTTCTCCGGGATGAAATAGTGCAACCCTTTCCCATCATTCTTTATATCAAAACGTAAAATGGTATCCAAATAGCGGTCAACAATATGCTTTTGGGGCATTTTATTCTTATTGAAATTTACCCATAACCACTTTTCCCAATTGTATTTTTCAAGCGTAAATGAAAGTGCCTTTGTTTTCTTTTTGATCATTCTTGAACGCACATTTCTATGAAGATCAATGATGTAGTCGTAATTCTCATCTAAGATAGCCTCTCGCACTTCATGTGTACTTTCCCTGATCGTATATACTTTGTCGATATAGGGGTCAGCTTCCACTACGGGGGCAAAAGCCTCTTTCGTAAGAAAGTGAACCTCGGCACCTTCGTAAACCTGTTCTTTTAAATGTCGAAAAACAGGACTGGCGAGTACGATGTCTCCAATAGAGCTAAAGCGTATGACTAGAAATTTGGTCATTAATTTTGGAATAGGAACCAAAGGTAAATAAATAGCTATTTTCGGCTCGTGCAATTTGTAGATACTCATACACATATGTACCTCGAGCAATTCAATGAGGACAGAGATGCCTGTATAGACAGAGCTTTGAAGCAAGGAGTGAATAAAATTTTTCTTCCCAATGTTGACAGTTCTTCCATTGCTCCTATGATCGATCTTTGTGATAAATACCCTGAAAATTGCTTTCCAATGATGGGGCTTCATCCTTGTTCTGTCACTGACAAATTCGAAGAAGAGCTGGCAATTGTAGAACAGTATCTAAAGAAAGGCGGCTTTAAAGGAGTTGGTGAAATTGGAATTGATCTTCATTGGGACAACACTTATGTTGAACAACAGAAAGAAGCATTTCGAAAGCAGATAAAGTGGGCGAAGGAATTAAAATTGCCTATCGTTATTCATGCAAGAAAGTCTTTTGAAGAGATATTTGATATCGTTGATGACCTTAACGATGAAGACCTTTGGGGTATATTCCATTGCTTCACAGGATCATTTGAACAAGCGCAAAAGATCATTGATTATGGTGGTTTTAAACTCGGCATTGGAGGTGTAGTAACTTATAAGAATTCTGGGCTTGCAGAAACCCTTTCCAGAGTAGACCTTTCCCATCTTGTTTTGGAAACAGATGCTCCTTATTTGACTCCTATACCTTTCAGAGGCAAACGAAATGAAACCAGCTACACCTATCATGTTGCTCAAAAATTAGCTGAGATCTACAATATCCCAATTACAGAAGTTGGAGAGCTTACTACTAAGAATGCACATGAAATATTTGAATTCTAATGGCTAAGAAAAGAGTACTTCTTGTATATACCGGTGGAACCATAGGCATGGTAAAGGACCACGCAACAGGCCGACTGCATCCAGTTGACTTCAACAATCTACTGACAGAGATCCCGGCCCTTAAAAAGTTCAATTGCAAAATTGATGCGCTCTTTTTCAAGGATCCCATAGACTCTTCTGATGCCAATCAGGATGTATGGTTAAAACTGTTGGAAGTAGTAGAGAAAAATTACAGCAAGTATGATGGCTTTGTGATCTTACACGGAACAGACACAATGGCCTATTCCGCCTCTGCCCTAAGCTTCATGATAGAGAACCTGAAGAAACCGATCGTATTTACGGGCAGTCAATTACCCTTGGAGATGATAAGGACTGATGGCAAAGAAAACCTGATCACTGCCATTGAGATCGCTAGCGCAGAAAAGCCAGTACCCGAGGTTTGCATCTATTTTGAATATGTTTTGATGAGAGGAAATAGGACTACGAAGTTTTCTGCTGAACATTTTGATGCTTTCGTTTCTCCCAATTATCCAGTCTTAGCTTCGGCAGGAGTTCATATCGAATTCAATCGTCCAGCGATCCATAAAAAGAATAGAAAGAAAACCGTATTCCATACCTCACTTTCAGACGAGATAGGGCTACTGCGAATTTTCCCTGGTATGCGAGAGGACCATGCTGCAAGCATTTTGAACAACCCTAATAATAAAGGGGTGATACTCGAGTCTTTTGGTAGTGGCAATATTCCAAGTGTTCCTTGGTTCAAAGCACTATTAAAAAAGAGTATTTCTAGTGGCATCATTGTGCTAAACATTACTCAATGTATTGCAGGTAGTGTGCAACAAGGCATGTATGAAAACAGTGCTGCATTGAACGAATTAGGTGTTGTTTCTGGTAACGACATAACCCTTGAAGCGGCAATAACAAAAATGATGTTCTTATTGGGCACAGAAAAGAACTCTCGAACGATCAAGTCAAAATTGAAAAAACCCTTAGCGGGAGAAATGGATAGTTGAGCAAGTGCCTATAATTCTAATTCTTTTATTGGCTCCCAATTCAGTTCTTTGAATTTCTGAACCTTATCATTCTTTACTTTAACACCCTCTTTTTCCAATCGTTCTTGCATGTCGAAAGGTGTTTTAAAATGATGCTTTCCCGTTAACAATCCGCTGCTATTCACCACTCTGTGTGCCGGGACCTTTGGCCTTGCTTCGTGGCTGGCGTTCATTGCCCAACCAACCATTCGTGAAGATCTGCCAACTCCTAAATAACGGGCAATAGCTCCATAGCTGGTCACCCTTCCTTTTGGCACTAAGCGCACAACCTGATACACCTGGTCAAAGAAATCCTTGTTCTTTTCTGAAAGTTTAATAGGCTTATTCACAAAGAAAATTTTATGAATTTTATCTTCTTGCCCTCTTCGATCCAACGTTTTTCATAGAAAGTTCTTATCGATAAAATATCGTTCAATTCATCATTGAATTTTTGCTTTCCAAAACCATACACATCCAACGTTTGGCAATGTACTTTCAAACCTCTTTCATGAATGACATCAAAAGTAAAATCAGTTAAAAATGTGCTGTCACTCTTTAGATTTACTGTTCCTTCTTTCTTAAGAATAGGCTTGTATTTGTCGAGAAAAAATGGATGAGTAAGTCGGTGTTTTGCATTCCTTTTTTTCTTGTGTGGATCCGCAAAAGTGATCCAGATCTCACTTACTTCATCCTCTTTGAAAAATCGATCAATAAACTCTATTCGTGTACGTAAAAATGTAACATTTGACATTCCGTCTTCAATGGACGTCTTTGCTCCTCGCCACATTCTAGCCCCTTTTATATCTATGCCTATAAAATTCTTTTCTGGGTATTTCCTTGCCATACCAACAGTATACTCTCCTTTTCCACATGCCAATTCCAGCACTATGGGATTTTCATTCCCAAAATATTCACACCACTTGCCTTTGAGGTCATTGTCCTCTTTGAGAACTTCTTTAATAGAGGGCTCAATAACGTTCTCCATTATCTTGTTCTCGGCAAATCGCTTTAGTTTATCTTTTCCCATTGATCGGCAAAAATAAGCGATCTGGTGATGACTTGTCAAAAGAACGTATCTTCATTTTGTGGATATCAATGTAGCAAGACATAGTCACATTCTAATCTGTCCGTTGGATTGGGGCTTGGGTCATGCAACGCGTTGTATCCCATTGATCAGACAATTTCTTTTTGCTGGGAAAAAGGTGAGTATCGCTGGGAACGGCCCATCGCTTAAAGTCTTGAAGATCGAATTCCCGGAAATACGCTTTTTTGAGCTTCCTGCATACCAGATCAGATATCCGAAAAACGGCAGTTATTTTCCCATTCAAATGGCTCTTCAAAGTCCAAAGGTCTTATCTGCTATTTCAAAAGAAAATAAGGTTTTAGACATCATCATAAGATCCCAAAAAATAGACCTTGTTATTTCAGACAATAGATTTGGCTGTTACACAACGCTTTGTCGATCTGTGTTTATGACACATCAATTGAATATTGCCTTGCCAAAAATGCTGAAATGGTTGAACAAGGTGAATCGAACATTCATTGACAAATTTGATGAAGTATGGGTTCCTGACTTTGCAGGTGAATTGAATTTGAGTGGAAAGCTATCTCATGAAAGCAAAAAAGAAAATGTAAAATTCATTGGGCCTCTAAGCCGTTTTCAGAAAAAGAAAAGATACAAGACAGAATTTGATGTATTGGCCATCATCTCTGGCCCTGAACCACAAAGAACAATTTTTGAAAATGTAATAAAGCAACTATTTCAAAGAGCTGATCTTCGTTGTGCTCTAGTACGCGGCCTCCCAAATTCCACAGATGAATTAAAGTGCACTTATAAAGTCTATGAACATCTTCCTTCTGCCGAACTGAATGAATTGATATTAAAGAGTGACCTCATTATTTGCAGATCTGGCTATTCGAGTATAATGGATCTTTTTGCTTTAGGTATACCTGGATTAATTATTCCCACTCCAGGACAGAAAGAACAGGAATATCTGGCCAATCACCTGAAAGGTAAGTTTGGCTTAAGACCAATGGATCAAGTATCTTTAGAAGATATTGAGCTGAGCGATATTATCAGCGACATCTTTTCCCACTAAGTATCGAATATCTTTACCTTCCTTCAATGCTTTGCGAATATAGGTAGACGAAATGTCAAGTCTTGGCGCATCTAAAAAATGATAGTTCGGTAAATTGATACCTTCTTCCAAATTTACTTTTCGTGGGTATACATAGAACTCATTCTCTTCTATGATCTCTTCTCCCTTTTTCCAATTGATGATCTCATTTGCTATGTCCTGCCCTACTACAAGGCAAAATTCAATGTTCGGAAATCTTGACCTCAGCTCCTTTAAGGTATAGTAAGTGTAACTAGGCTTAGGCAGTTCAAATTCGATAGTACAAACTCGAATTTTTGGATGGCCGGAAACTGCAGTTTCGAGTAGTTCTACTCTAATATTCTCATCCCATAGACTCGACTTTTCCTTAAACGGATTTTGAGGAGATATAACCATCCACACCTCATCTACATCTGTATTTTGCCAAATGTAGTTTGCAATAGATAGGTGACCGATGTGAACGGGATTGTAGGACCCAAAATATAATGCGACTTTAGTCATTAGAGATAAAATTTTCTACCAATTCTACAATTTCCTTTTTAGCCTTTTCTAGATCATCATTCAGAATAATTACATCGAATTTGGCTGCTTTTTTCATTTCCTTTGCAGCCTTTTTCAATCGAGCTTCAACATCAGACTCACTATCAGTTCCTCTTGCGATCAGCCTTTTTTCCAAAACTGAAATGTCCCCGGGACTCACAAAAATAGCGATAGCATTCCTCTTCAATTTCTTTTTTAAGTGAATTCCACCAATAACATCTACATCAAAGACAACATGTTTTTGAGAATCCCAAATGCGCTGTACTTCACTATGTAATGTTCCATAAAATCTGCCTTCATAGACTTCTTCCCACTCCAAAAGCTCATCGTTCTTGATCTTGTTCTTGAATTCTGAGGTGCTCAAAAATTGATAGTCTTTTCCATCTTTCTCATTCTTCCGGATAGGTCGATTTGTAGCAGAGACAGAAAACGATAGATCCTTTCTACTTTTAAGTAGGTGTTTCACTAAAGTTGTTTTTCCAGCACCTGAAGGAGCCGAAACAATGATCGACTTGCCAGGCTTATCAGAGGACATTCAGTACTTGTTCTTTGATCTTTTCTAATTGATCCTTCATTTGAACAACCACTTTTTGCATGTCTGCATTGTAAGATTTAGCGCCAAGTGTGTTGATCTCTCTTCCCAACTCTTGAGATATGAAGCCGAGTTTCTTGCCATTGGAATCTCCATCATCCAGAGTCTCATTGAAGTAGTTTAAATGAGTTCTCAATCGAACAACTTCTTCATTAATATCCAACTTTTCTAAATAGTAGATCAACTCTTGTTCGAATCGAGTTTCATCCACATTCTCCTTATCAATATTCCCTTCAAGGGCCGTCCTTATCTTATTCCTCACATGCTCTACACGACTTTCTGCTAATGGTAGTATTTCTTCAAGGAGATCGGTGATGTTTTGGACAGAGCCTTTTAAGTCGTTCTCCAATTTTTTTCCCTCATCTGCTCTAAAACTTGTGAGGTTTTTTGCTGCCTTTTCAACGAGGTTCTGGAGAAGGTCCCATTCTTCTTGACTGATCTCAGTTAATTCAGACTGCATTACATCCGGCATTCTCACCAAAACAGAAATGTAATCCTGTGTGTGAAAACCTAATTCAGATTCCAGATCCTTGATCTCATCATAATAGAGCTTGGCCATGGTTTTGTTCAATGCCCCTTTCTTGTTGATGCCACCTGTGCTAGTCACTACACACTCTACCTTACCCCTTCTCACTTCTTTATTCAAAAAACCTCTGAGGCCAATTTCCTTCTCTTTGTATTCAGACGGGATCTTGAAGTATACATCGAGTTGCTTCGAGTTCAACGAGCGCAATTCAACTATTAATTTTTTCTCTTCGAAGCTTCCTTCTGCTCGACCGTAACCGGTCATGGATAAGATCATGAATTTTGTATTTGCGCAAATTTAATCATTTGGGGATAGCACAAACACTCTGTGGTCATCACAATTTATTTTCCTTATGGGAACGATACTTTTCAATTTCTTGATCAGCTCAAGAGATCTCAATATTGAGAATTATGTTTATTTTAGATATTACAAACAAAAAACTTACGAATGACTAATCCTTGGTATATTGTATTACTGTTCTCAATATTCTGTTTAGACATCCATGGTCAGAATGAATTTGCACAGAACTATACTTTAAGTGGTGGCAATTTCGGCTCTATTCAAACGCTCGAAAATGGCGATCTCTTTATTGCCAACATTAGCACCTCTAACCATGAAGTTTCAGTTTTCCGTTTAACATCTCAAGGGATCCCACTTTGGTCACGCGAGATTTTTGGCCATGTATGTCAAAGACAAGAGTTTTATGAAGATGGATCAGGCAATGTAACTTTAGCAGTTTCATATCAAGATTCGGTCAGCGGCAAATACTTTCCCGCGTTTATAAAATTCAACCCTACTGGAGATGTTCTTGAAGCCAATTATTATAATATAAATGACTTAGAAGCCTTTGTTTCTGATTCGCACTTGAGTCCTAATGGACTCTTGATCTCCAAGGTCGGAGGAGAAGCACCTTTTTTTCAAGGCCGTTTTAGATTAGATCCTCAATCAGGTAGTGCAACTTGTAGAACTTATCCGCTTTGGGCAAATGGATCTGGTTCGTCCAGTATTATAGCAGCCGATAATGGCTCAAATATGCTATTCTATCAGGATCACTATGGTGAACTAAAAGCAAAGAAAATTGGTCAGAATGGAAGTATGATCTGGCAAAAAGCCTATGAAATTCAGGACAATCCTTTACCCAAGATCAAAGGAGCAGCAAAGATCCATGATGACCTTTATGTTGTTTATTGCCGCAAGCTTAGTCCTGCAAAATTATTTCTTTTGTTCATTAATGCTGACGGTGATGTGTTGTCCTGTCATGGGTATATTCCAAATATATCTTTCTCTGGTTTTGAGAAACTCTGGATCACACCTTCCCAAGAAATTTTGATCTATACAAAATCGGGTGACTCTGACGGACACTCGTTTTCTCTCGTTGATACACTTGGGAATATATTGCAGGATATTTCCTTTGATGCGAATACAAATAGCCATATAAATGATATTCATTTTATTGACGATTCATTGGCATACATTATCTATTCTAACAAACTTATTTATTTAAAAAATATTTATGGGCCCTCGGGTCAATGCGAAAACACAAATTCATTTTCAACATTCCCTTCCTCGGCTTTAGCAAGTGATCATAATTCAGAATTAGAGTTCTACATCCCAGATGCAATAGGTTACGAACCACTCGTAGAGATCATTTCGATCGATACTTTGACATTCTGTCCAGTGATACCACCTTCTTATATTCCTGAACATAAAGGTGAATTGATCCTCTTCCCAAATCCGTTCACTGAAAAGGCTAGAATTAAAGTCGATCAGATCAAAGGCAAAGTTCAAATTGAGGTCATAGATGTCTCTGGAAGAATTCTACGGTCAGAAGTCCATTATCTAAACGGACCAAGCTTTGAACTAGAAAGAAAAAGCCTGAATAAAGGGGCTTATTTGTTAAGGATAGTTGGAGATCCTGGGATCTATTTAACAAACTTTATTGTGCAGTGAACGCTAAAAGTATTGGTTCTTATCCTGTTATTTACAGCCTCAGAATTCGCCTAATATATCCCTAGAAATATGAAGAGAATATTGCTTAGATCTATGAACGCAATTCAACTATTATTTTTTTTTCTTCGAAGCTTCCTTCTGCTCGACCGTAGCCGGTCATGGATAAGATCATGAATTTTGTATTTGCGCAAATTTAATCATTTGGGCATAGCATTTCCTATCTGCTTCTTTCCTTCGAAACTAACTAGATAAACTCCAACGAAAATAATAATGGCGCTGATCACTTTAGTTAATGTGATATCCGAAGCGTAATTGCTAACCTCCGGATCAAATGAACTTACGATCATGTAGTATAAAAAAGCAAAAACTCCTGCAAAGATGGGCTGCAGATATGTAAAGGCACTCACTTTGGTCGGGGTAATGTAATTAAGGGCATAAATATTCAAGAAATAAACAACAAAGGTCACTGCAATGACTACATAAAGAATAGAGAACAAATGCAATTTTGATAGCTCCGACCATTCTACAACCATGAATTGTTCATAGCCAATGGGTATGATCAATATAGAGCCAAAAAGAAAGAGCCAGGACAGTATGGTCAAGGCACGATACTTACCCATAAGGGTTTTAATGAGCACCAAATACCCCGCATAAGATATGGCATTTATCATACAAAGAATGTCTCCCTTTAAGGAGGCTGACTTGCTGCTTTCATTACTTAAAACAACCAGTGTAGCAAATCCAACAGACCCCAAAATGATCCCTAAAACCTTTCGGGTTGTGACCTTCTCTTTAAAAAAAATGATCGATAGAATAAACACCGAGATTGGTATGGTGATCATGATCAATGAAGCATTGATAGGTGAAGTGAGATTAAGGCCATTAAGAAAAAGTACCTGATTAGTTACTATGCCCAAGACAGAGCAGATAAAAAGTAATATCAGGTCTTTTCTAGCCACACGCTCCCACTTAAACGCAAAAATGATCCAGAATAAACAGACCGCCCCCAATATCCTAGCCATAACAAAACCAGAAGGACCAATGACATCTGGCATTACACCTTTGGCGATCACATAGTTGGCGCCATAGACCAGGTGTACAA
>JABDKJ010000059.1 GCA_013002285.1 Flavobacteriales bacterium | reverse complement strand
CTACAGTTACCTGGACGGTAACAGATGGTTCAGGAAATACAGCGACCTGTACACAAGATATTACAATTACGGACGATGAAGATCCAACGATAACCTGTGCAGCCGATCAAACCCAAACTGCAGATGTAGGTGTATGTTCAGCAGTGGTTTCAGTGACAGCACTAGGTTTTGGGGATAACTGTGCAGGATCTTCGATCAGCAATGACTTTAATGGAACAGCCGATGCAAGTGATACTTATCCACTTGGAACGACCACAGTCACCTGGACGGTAACTGATAGTTCAGGGAATACAGCGACCTGTACACAGGATATTACCGTCACTGACGATGAGGACCCAATAATTTCTTGCGGACCTGATCAATCGATCTTTACTGATCCAGGTATGCCATTTGCCATTTATAATTTTGAATATCCAGATGCGACAGATAATTGTCAGGTTACGGTCAATCAGACCCTTGGTCCGATCTCAGGTTCTGAATTGCCTATTGGTGATAGTCTGTTTGAATTTGAAGCCGTGGATAGTTCAGGAAATACTGTTTCCTGTTCTTATATGATAACCGTCATAGACAATGAACCTCCAGTTATTGAACTAGAGGACTTCATTCATTGCACAGGTATGATAAACGTCCCTACCCCAATTATTTCTGATAATAGTGGCTTGTTCGTTTCTATTACAAATGACTTGAATAACACCAGTGATGCATCAGGAGAATTTCTTCCGGGAACTTATGAAATAGTTTGGACAGCGGCTGATATATTTGGAAATGAAAGTCAAGAGACCATGACTATTGAGGTTTTAGATCACCCAGAAATTCCAAATGCTGGACCAGATCAGTATATTTTCAGAGAATTTGAATCTGTTTTGGAAGGTAATTCCTACGAAGATGAGATCGCAACTTGGATCATTATTGAAGGGACGGGATATGTTCCAAATGTTCATGACGCAAATTCCCAAATTCAAGACCTTAGTCCAGGAGTGAATATCCTCTCTTGGGAAGTGGATAATGGTTATTGCCCTGTTCAAAGTGACACTCTATATATTTTCAATTATTCTCTTTTTGTACCAACTGGACTTTCTCCTGATGGCGATGGACTGAATGATGTTTGGATCTTAGAAGGCATCTCAGAATTCCAACATACTGTACAGATATTTAACAAATGGGGGAAGGTCATGATGGAATCGAACGATTACCAGAATGATTGGGATTGCACAATGATTAACGGTCAGAGACTTCCGAATGACACGTATTATTATATCATCGATATTTCTGGTTATAGCCTTTATAGAGGATCTTTGATAATAAAATATTGACTCTCTATTTACGGTATCAGTGGGTCGATCCAAAGATCCACAAGTCATAGAGCGAAAACTTCTCTCAATAAAGCCCATAATCACTACGTTTTAATGGCTTAAGTTCAATTTTAAAATAAATTTTTGGTCGTATTCAAATTTTGAAAGAAGGCGCTACTTAAAGGGTCAAAGAGCTTAAAATATTTACTTTTGTCGATCTTAATTCAATCAATATGATAGATCCAGATCTAACGTTCAAGAACCTCGTACATATCGTTCAAAAGAGGTGGAGAGCATTTGTTTTCATTGCCATCATTGCGGCTATTGCCGGAGTAGTGTTCACGAGTTCTCTTTTCATGAAGCCAAGATTCACTTCTACTGCAGTGGCTTATCCAAAGAACTTAGAGCCTTTCAGTGATGAATCTGAAACTGAGCAGATGTTACAGCTTATGGAATTCTCGGAGATCAAGGACACCTTGGTGGATAAATATGAACTCTATAACAGATGGGGACTTACTCCAGGACAGAACGAATATTACTATTGGCTGGACTATCTCTATGCGGAACGCGTGAGCATTAGCGCCAACAAATATGAAGCTGTAGTGATCGAATGTCAGGATGAAAGTGCAGATACTGCAAAGTTGATGGTAGACGAGATCTTGAACCAATACAATAGACTTACACGAGCTATGGAGCAGGGCTCTAATCTTGAATACCTTCAGCAAAAAGAAGATGAGGTGGCTTTTCTAAAACACATTATAGATGAGTCGAACAAGTCACTTTCAGAGATACGTGAAGAAGCTGGGATAATCAATTTAAGTGGGCAATTGGAAAGGCTCATGGAGGGCTATATGCGGATGCATGAGCGAGGTGATAGCGGAAAACGTTATCAAGATGTTGTGGAACGTCTTAAAAGTCTAAATAAGAATGGTGGTGAATTGATGTACGGTTCTGTAATGATGGAAAACTTAGGACTTGTATATGCAGAGGTCTTGGAAGACATGAATGAAGCGAAAGCCTATAGTTCAAGGAATGTAACCTATGCTAACGTTATTAAAAAGCCTCGTGTCGCAGACAAAAAGTCCTGGCCTATACGTTGGATAATTTGGCTGGGAATATTCGGGGGTAGTTTGTTATTAGCCCTCATTCTCTTCGCGATCTTCGATAGAAAGGAAGCGTGAAAACCTTTTCGCCATATTTGAAATTCGTTCCGATACTTCTCTCGATCATTGGAACGATATTCATTGGCTATGCAGTAGCAAAGATCCATCCCTGGTTGTACATGGCGCCAATCTTGCTTTTCGGGGTGGTCATGGCTATATACCAGCCAGATAAGCTCATGCTTCTCATTGCATTTTTTACTCCTCTTTCTATAAGTCTAGAATCCATTGGAGAATTGGGTGGCATTGGTTTTCATTTGCCCACCGAACCTCTAATGTTCGGTTTACTTTTACTATTGATACTAAAAGCAGCTTCAAAACGAAATTGGGACAAGGACATTTTCCTACACCCTATATCACTCGCTATTTATTTCAGTTTGTTCTGGATCTTTGTCACCAGTTTGACCAGCACTATGATGGACGTATCGTTCAAATTCCTACTTAGCAGACTATGGTTCATAGCTGTTTGTTTTTTCTTCGCTGCGCATCTGTTCAAACAAAAAGAATTCTTTAACAAATACGTCAAAGCCTTCATGCTTGGCCTAGCACTGGTTATTGTTATAACTTTGATCAAACACGCCCAAAGAGGATTTGACGAGCAAGTCGGCCACTACATCATGGGACCATATTTCAAGGACCATACCTCCTATGGAGCCATCATTGCCATGTTCCTTCCCTTGTCCATAGCCTTCTATTTTTATGCAAAAAAATTCAAACAGAATAGGTCGGTTTGGCTATTCATTTTACTTGTTTTGGGAATTGGGATCGTTTTCTCCTATACGCGTGCTGCATGGGTGAGTCTCGTGCTGGCCTTGGGTGCATACATAGCCATACGACTTAGAATAAAATTTATAGCTCTTTTAGGAGTTGCAACTGTTCTGATAGGATTGTTCTTCTCTTTTCAAACAGAGATCATAAGAACATTGGAAAGGAATGACCAGGACTCCAGTTCGGACTTTGCAGAACACATTCGATCCATTTCCAACATCAGCACTGATGCTTCTAATCTAGAACGACTGAACCGATGGAACTGTGCATTGAGAATGTGGGAAGAAAAGCCTGTTTTTGGTTGGGGTCCGGGAACTTATATGTTCAAATACGCGCCATTTCAGAAATTTAGCGAGAAGACTTGGATCTCTACTAACAGAGGTACTTTAGGAAATGCACACAGCGAGTATTTAGGTCCGCTTTCAGAATCCGGAGTGTTGGGCATGTTCAGCTTCCTCCTCATTGCATTTATGATCCTTTATACGGGGATACGCATACTGCCACGTTTTCCAAAAGGCACTGAGAGGACCATCTTGTTATGTGCAATACTTGGCCTTATTACCTATTTGGGACATGGAGTCTTGAATAATTTCTTAGATACAGACAAAGCAAGTGTGCCCTTTTGGGGTTTTGCTGCAATGATCATGATATTGGATATAAAGTCACGACCTAAAGAAAGCGACAAGATAGAAGGGTAGTATCGTCAAATCGTTCTACATCTCCTCTATAAGTATCAAAATCAAGAATGATCTGGTCATTCAGTTTGGCCATAGTAAGCAGTTCGTTCTTCATTACCACATCTGCTAATCTTTCAGTGCCATATTCCTCTTGAGCAGCATTCTCAATTTCAGTTAATCCATCGGTGTAGCAAACCAAAATATCTTCCTTGCTCACTTCAGCTTCTCCCACATTCAAGAAAGGCAGTTCATCAAGCATTCCTAATCCTACACTTCCATCTTTCAATTCAGTCACTTGACCTTTAGAGACCAATAATGCCGGGTTGTGCCCAGCGTTGACATACTCGAATTTACTCGCACCGTAAATATATCTAACCAAGAAAAATGTGATGAAACGGTCTCCTTTTGCGCTTCCGTAAACGCTTTTGTTCAGTAAATGGACCAATTGATCCAACCTATGGTCATTCTCTCCAAGTATCCTTAAAGAAGCCTGGAAGTTAGACATCAGTATTGCTGCAGAAACCCCTTTTCCGGAGACATCTGCAATACACGAAAGAAATCCTTTATCCCCTAAAGGAATGAAGTCATAATAGTCTCCACCCACTTCTTGATGAGGAAAGTATTTAGCTGAAAGCTCGATCTTTTCATTGCTTGGCAACTGGTGAGGAATAAGCATATTCTGAAGATCTGCCGCAACTTCCAGTTCTTTTTTCATTCGCTCTTGCTCCAATGTCTCATTGGCCAGACGTTTGTTCTCAACAGCAACCGCCAAAATATTCGTCAGTGTCTGAATGAAATTCAGGTGCTTGATCGTTGGACTAATTGCGATCTCATTTTCATCAATATCACCTATCATTAAAAATGCCAATGGTATCTCTTTATGATAGACCGGAAGTAAGACATCAAATCCACCAACAGATGCCTTCTCATCACTTTCAATAAGCGACACTTCTTTCTGCCTTTGGAACAGGACTTCTGGATCTATTTCCGAATAGTCCTGATCCAGACCGTATTGAAGAAGCGTATTCCAAGTATCATTTTTTATGAATAGAATGAGTTTTGAAATGCTCAGTTCATCACGCACCACTTTTTCATAGATCTTTACCAACTCACTAACATTGGAATTGTTATTGATCGCAGTGGTCATTTCCAATAGCGAATTCAGCTTGAACTTGTTCAGTTTCAAACGATCAGAAAGCCTGTCTACTTTGCTTTTAATTTCCGCCATTTAATTTTTTTAGCATTTCCGGAAGCTTTTTTAAAAGGGCCAATTCCTTCATTTTTGTCCTTGCCTCTGTTGCCGGACTTCCAAAATACGTTTTGTTTCCTTCTACTGATCTGGCTGGTGCAGATTGCCCAAGAAAAACGGCATTTTCACCAATAGTGAGATCACTGGGTACGCCTACCTGGCCCCACAAAGTAACTCCATCTTCTATGATCACGCATCCTGCTATTCCCACTTGTGCTGCAAAAAGGCAATTCTTTCCAATAACTGTGTCATGACCCACATGCACTTGAGCGTCTAACTTAGAACCTGCCCCTATTTTCGTATTACCGCTCACTCCTTTGTCGATCGTGCACAGCGGCCCTATCTCCACATGATCTCCTATTTCCACCCAACCACAAGAATGCATTTTGGTGTATTCTCCATCAGTCTTTTTGTAGTAGAAAGCATCTGCACCTATCACTGTATTGGAATGAATGATCACGTTATTCCCTATCTGCGTTCCATCTTCAATTACCACATTGCTATGGATCTGGCAATCATTTCCAATGCTCACGTTATTCCCAATTACAACTCCTGGATAGATCTTCGTCCCATCACCGATCTGCACATTTTTACCTCTATCTTCTGAAAGATGAATGAGTGGTGAAAAATGCTGGGTCAAGAAATTATAGTCCCTGAAAGGGTTATCAGAAACCAGTATCGCCTTCCCTTTTGGCACCTCAACTTCTTTGTCTATAAGTATAGTTGTTGCAGCGCTTTGTAATGCTTTATCGTAATATTTTGGATGATCCACAAAAAGGAGGTCGCCTGTTTCTACTTTGTGGATCTCGTTGATACCCGAAACCACGTGATCAGCAGGCCCATGCATCTTTGCATTTATGAGCTTTGCTATTTGATCTAGTGTTTGTTGCGGGTTAAGCTTCATTAAGTTCTTTAGGTCTTTATACGTTCTACGTAAGAACCGCCAGATCGGGTATCAACTTTAACTTTATCTCCCGTATTAATGAACAATGGCACCCTTATCTCATACCCATTTGCTAGTTTTGCTGGCTTCATTGAATTTGTGGCCGTATCCCCCTTCACACCTGGTTCTGTATAAGCGATCTCACACTCAATGAAAGAAGGTAATTCACAATTCAATGGCTTCTCTTCTTCTGCATGGAATACGATCTGACATATCGTTTCTTCCTTCAACAAATGAGGAGCATTTATCAAATGTTCTGGAATATTGATCTGATTGTAATCCTCCATATTCATGAAATGATATCCGGCATCATCATTATAGAGGTATTGGTAATTCCTGGTCTCTATCCTTACCGGTTCTATCTTAACTCCTGAATTAAAGGTGTGATCTATGATCTTGCCATTATTCAGGTTCCTTAATTTCGTTCTCACAAAAGCAGGACCTTTTCCTGGTTTAACATGTTGGAATTCGATGATGGAATAAAGGTCATTATTCCACTTCATACATAGTCCGTTTTTAAAATCCGCTGTACTTGCCATTATTGCTTATAATTTTCGAGGACAAAAATAAGAAATAGATCCACCTAGACCACAGTCTTGATCTCGCTCTTTAGATCCTCCATTTTTATTTGTTCGTCTGTGAAGCTATACTCTAGTTCCTGATAATTGGAACACACTAAGATCAGTCTATCTTTTTTTATTTCTGAAACTTTCTTCGAATACCATTCTTTTGCCTTAGCATCCAAATTGCTCGTGGGTTCATCTAGAAGAAGAACAGGAACATCTGCAAAAAGAGCCAATGCTAATTTCACTTTCTGTTTCATGCCGGATGAAAAGTCTGCGATCTTTTTATTTATTGGCAGATCCAATTCTTCCAAGATCTCGTTTTCAGTCTTGACTAAAGGCTTGAATTTTACCTGAAAAGACAGCGCCTCTTCAAGATTCAGGTCCTCGTAGACTTCCATGTAAGGTGCGGCACAGGCTATTTCCCTGTACATCTTCTCTTTTGGAATTGTTTTGTCTTTTATAAATGAAACATCTCCTTTTGATGGTACGATAAATCCAGAGATCACTTGTAAAAGGGTTGATTTTCCCGAACCATTTGCACCTAGTATGGCATAGCTTTTTCCTTTTTCAAATTCCAGGTTGACAGATCTGAAGATCCACTGATCACTGAATCTCTTAGCAATATTATCGAGGACTATTCTCATTTGAGATCAACTGAGGCCCCTCATAATACCACCTTCCGCACTTCTGAAAAATGTGAGCACTTGAGTTTTTTCATCGCACTCAGGGATGTCTTTTTCTACTTGAGAAAGAGCCTTACTAAAGTGATTGTTATGCACATAGATGATCCTGTAGATATCTTCTATGGAATGAATGCTCTCTTGAGAAAAGCCCCTTCTCTTAAGACCAACACCGTTTATTCCCACGTAGGAGATGGGTTCTCTTGCAGCTTTCACAAAAGGTGGAATATTCACTCTCACCAAAGACCCTCCGGCAACAAACGCATGTGAACCTACGCGCATAAACTGCTGCATGGCCACCAATCCTTCAAGTATCACATGGTCTTCTATGGTGCAATGACCAGCGATGTTCACTGCATTAGCAAGAATGCAATTATTGCCCACCTCAACATCATGTGCAATATGCACATATGCCATAAGCAGACAATTGTCACCCACTTTGGTCTTATTCCGGTCAGCGGTTCCTCTGTTAATGGTCACACATTCTCGAACAGTGGTATTGTTACCTATCTCAGCTATGGTTTTTTCTCCTTTGAATTTCAGGTCTTGAGGTATGGCTGAGATCACGGCTCCTGGAAAAATCTTACAATTGTCACCTATCCTGGCGCCATTCATAATAGTGACATTAGGTCCGACCCATGTGTTCTTACCTATGACAACGTCATCATATATCGTTGTAAATGGCCCGACCTCTGTTCCTTCACCGATCTGGGCTTTTTCGCTTACATGAGCTTGTTTGCTGATCATATGGATTCTTTCGCAGGCACTTTATCACGTACTACTTGGGCCATCATTTCGGCCTGGCAGCAAACGTCTTTCCCAACATATGCTTTTCCTTCCATATGGACAATTCCCCTGCGAATAGGAGAGAGTAATTTTAATTTGAATATGATAGAATCGCCTGGAAGTACTTTTTTCTTAAAACGTACTTTGTCGATCTTCATGAAATAGGTCGTGTAATTCTCTGGGTCTTCAACACGGCTCAATGCGAATATACCACCAACCTGCGCCATGGCCTCTATCTGCAATACGCCTGGCATAACAGGATTTCCCGGGAAATGACCCTGGAAAAATGGCTCATTGATCGTTACATTCTTCATTCCAACTATAGTGTCCTCATCAAGCTCAATGATCTTGTCTACCATCAAGAATGGATACCTATGAGGCAACATTCTTGACACATCGTTTATGTCGATAGCCGGAACTTTGGTCAGTAAAGTTGCGAAGTCATTCCCTGAATCCTCCTTTATTTCTTTCACCAACATTTTTGCAAACTCCACATTTGAACGATGTCCAGGTCTAGCAGCAAGAATATGCCCTTTGATAGGTCTGCCCACTAACGCGAGATCTCCAATAATATCGAGTAATTTATGTCTAGCGGGTTCATTATCGAAATGTGGCTTGGAAACATTCAACATCCCAATACCTTCCACTTTCACATCCATGCCTTCGCGACCTAAAGCCTTTAAGATATGCTGTATCTCCCCTTCGGAATATTCTCTTTCAACAAGTACGATAGCATTATTGAGATCACCTCCTTTGATCAATCCTTTCTTCGAGAGATATTCCAGTTCTTTCAGGAAAACGAAGGTTCTGTTCTGAGCTATCTCTTTTTCAAATTCGCCTAAATGATACATGGACGCATGCTGTGTCCCAAGGATCTTCGAGCCATAATCTACCATTACGGTCAATCTGAATTCTCCACCTGGGGCACGCACTGCCATCATTTCTGAGTAGGCATTCTCATCTTCGTAATAGAGGTTCTTCTTGACCTCAAAATAGTCCTTGTCCGCATTTTGCTCAACAATACCCACTGCATTTATGGCATCAACGAATGGCTTTGCACTTCCATCCAAAATTGGAACTTCTGGAGCGTCCATCTCTATTATGGCATTGTCAATTCCCATTCCATACAAAGCTCCGAGCACATGTTCGGTAGTATGTATTTCGGCTTCGCCTTTCTTCAGAGAAGTGCTTCTTTCAGTAGAAGAAACATTGTCTACGTGTGCCTTTACTGTTGGCTCTCCTTCCAGGTCTGTTCTTTTAAAAACAAAACCATGTTCCTCTGATGCAGGAAGTATGGAAAGATTACATTTAATACCTGTATGAAGTCCGACACCTGAGAGGTCTATCCTCTCTTTGATTGTTTTCTGTTTATCACTCATTTGGGCGATCTAATTGCTCGATAAGTCGCTCAAGATGAGCAACCTTACGACTAATGGTCGGCAAATTACGGAATTCTATGTTTGATTTCTTATATTCTAGTATAGGAAATGCAGGGCTTCCTTGCACAATTGCCCCATTTTCCAGGCTTTTTCCTATCCCTGACTGTGCTGCGATCTTCACTTCATCACCTATGGTCAAATGCCCCACAATACCCACTTGGCCGCCTATCAAACATTTCTTGCCGATCTTTGTGGACCCTGCTATTCCCGTTTGACCGGCAATTACTGTATGCTCCCCTATCTCTACATTATGTCCTACTTGGATCAAATTATCCAGTTTTACCCCTTTCCTGATAATAGTAGAACCCAAAGTAGCCCTGTCTATGCAGGTGTTGGCTCCGACCTCAACATCATCCTCCAAAACGACATTTCCGATCTGAGGTACCTTATTGTAATTGTTTTCGGCATTTGGAGCAAATCCAAAACCATCGGCACCTATGGTTACGCCTCCATGTAATGTCACGTCCTTCCCGATCTTACTGCCATAATAGATCGTGACATTGCTATATATTATCGCATTTTCCCCGATCGTTGAATCTCGTCCAATACTGACATTGGAATATATATAAGATCCTTTTGCTATGCTAACGTTAGCACCTATGCTTACGAAATCTCCGATATAAACATCGTCCTCTATGCTAGCGGTTTCGTGAATTGCAGCGTGTTTAGATATTTTTTTCTCAGGAAGGAACTGAGCTTGATAAAAGGACAGGAGTTTTGCAAAACACTCGTATACATTCTCGACTTTTATTAGAGACAAAGAATCTGGAACGGAAGTCTTTGGTGAAAAATCGTTATTAACCAAACAAACCGAAGCCTCTGTCTTATAGATATACTCTTCATAGATCGGATTGCCCAAAAAAGTAAGTGTTCCAGGCCCTCCCTCTTCGATCTTGCTGACCATATTCACCGCAACATCCTTGTCTCCGACTACGCTGCCGCCCAAAAGTTCTGCTATAGATCGTGCTGTAAATTCCATTCTCTCTGTCTTTTTCAAAATTATAGATCAGTCCATTGCGGGATAGCAATAAAAATATTTTTTCACACGTCCTGATAGTGAAGAAATATTCAAATTGTCAGATGCTGAAACAATGTCTTTTATCTCTCCTGTTTTATACAATATCCTGATCTCTTCACCTACCGGGTCATAGGCCTCATTCGACAATTCTCCAGAAAATACAAAGTATGCGCTTTCTTCTGAACTGTAATTCCAAATATCTTGAATGCTCTTTCTTTTGTCCTTTAATACAATTTCATCTATCGGTTCAGAATGTATCCTGATCTTAAGTAACCGTCTGTGCAAAAGACGATCACAGAGATCTGCTAATACTTTGTCATCAGAATTTACCCAAAGTTTGATCGCAGCCCAAATATCGTAATCATCTAATTCCATGAACTTCCCCAGAAGCTCTGATGAACTTTCCATGTCGCTATCCGTGATGGAATTCTTTAGAAAGAACGTAAGAGTTGGACTGATGTGCTCTTCTGAAAGTTGGCTTGAATTCTTCGCCCTCATCAATATCTTCATAAGGAGGAATTCTGCAGAAACAACTGTTTTGTGAAGGTAGACCTGCCAATACATCAAACGTCTTGCAACCAAGAATTTCTCTATGGAATAGATCCCTTTTTCTTCTACCACCAATTGATCGTCCACCACATCCAACATTTTAATGATCCGCTCACTACTTATAATGCCTTCAGAAACTCCAGTAAAGAAGCTGTCTCTTTGAAGGTAATCCATCCGATCCATATCCAACTGACTGGAAACCAATTGATGTAGGAATTTCTTTGGATAAGTCCCTTTGAATATCTCGATCCCAGTGGTCAATTCTCCGTTGAATTCTTCATTCAAACGTTCCATTACCATCAGAGAAACTTCTTCGTGATGAATGCCCTTTACTATAGTATGTTCCAATGCATGAGAAAAAGGGCCATGCCCAATATCATGCAGCAGAATGGCAACAAGAGCTCCTCTTTTTTCGTGATCCAAAATAAATACACCTTTTGAAGTAAGGCTCTCTAATGCAGTATGCATTAAATGCATAGCACCTATTGCATGATGAAAGCGATTATGATGGGCACCAGGATAAACCATATTTGATAATCCCAGTTGCTGTATGCGTCTTAGCCGTTGAAACCAAGGATGTTCAATAAGCTTAAATACGATCTGGTCTGGAATTGCAATGAATCCATGAACAGGATCGTTCAAGATCTTCTTCTTATTTTTAATGGACGTCTCTTTCAAACTGTAAAAGGCATGTAAAACTAAATAATTTAGGCCTATACATAACAGAAATGACAATTATTCGTTGGTTTATGATCGGGGAAAGTTCACCTTTATAAAATACGCTAAGCGACAAAAATTATGGATCCAAGGATATTATGGGCAGATGATGAAATAGAATTGTTGAAACCGCACGTTCTATTCCTAGAAGAAAAAGGATATAAAGTAGATACTGTAACCAGTGGGAACGATGCCATTGATGCAGTAAAAGAAAATAACTTTGACATTATTTTTCTCGATGAGAACATGCCTGGATTAAGTGGTTTAGAGACCCTTACCGAGATAAAGACCATGAAGCCTTCCGTACCTGTGGTAATGATCACCAAAAGTGAGGAAGAAGCCATAATGGAAGAAGCCATTGGAGCAAAGATCTCCGACTATTTAATAAAGCCGGTGAATCCGAAACAGATCTTGCTTTCTATTAAAAAGAATCTCGATGAAAAGCGTCTTCAAAGTGAAAAAACCACCTCGAACTATCAGCAAGAGTTCAGACAGATCGGGATAACCCTTGGAAATAGATTGTCTTTGGATGAATGGCAAGAGATGTATGACAAGTTGGTCTATTGGGACCTTGAGCTTGAACGCTCGAATGATGGCGGGATGGAGGAGATCTTTAAGATGCAAAAAGAAGAGGCCAATTCTCAATTTTGCAAATTCATAGAGCGTAACTATGTGGATTGGTTAAGTGATGAAGACTCTTGCCCTGACATGTCTCACAATGTATTCAAAAGGAAGGTACTCCCTAAAATGGATGACGGGGGTTTATTCGTGATCCTTATAGACAACCTCCGATATGATCAATGGAAAATGTTCAAGCCTATCTTGTCCGAATATTTTCATGTAGATAGTGAAGAAATGTTCATGAGCATTTTGCCCACGGCTACACATTATTCCAGAAATGCCTTTTTTGCAGGAATGATGCCTTCGGAGATCGAAAAAATGTACCCTAACCTTTGGTTGAACGAAGAAGATGATGGCGGTAAGAACATGAACGAGCAGAGCTTTATTGAGTCGCAATTGAAGAGGAATGGAAAAAACGTGAAATTCTCTTACAACAAGATCACTAATTTGAACAAAGGGAAGAAATTGTTAGATCAATTCTCTAACCTTTTCTCTAACGACCTCAATGTCATCGTTTACAATTTTGTAGATATGCTTTCACATGCCAGAACGGACATGGAAGTTATCCGCGAGCTGGCCGATGATGAATCTGCTTATAGGTCTCTTACACTTTCTTGGTTCGAGCATTCTCCTCTCTTAGAGATGTTCAAAAAAATAGCCGAGAACGGAAGCAATGTTGTGATAGCAACAGATCACGGCACAATTAACGTTAAGGATCCCGTGAAAGTAGTTGGAGATAAGAATACGAATACCAATCTGCGATATAAATTAGGCAGGAACCTGAATTATGAATCGAAGCATGTCTTTGAAGTACACAATCCAGATGATGTAAAACTCCCTAAGACCAATGTAAGTTCCAAGTGGATCTTTGCGAAGTCAACGGACTTTTTCGTTTACCCGAACAATTACAATTACTACGTGAACTATTTCCGGAACACTTTCCAGCATGGAGGTATTTCTCTTGAAGAAATGATGATACCATTCGTAAGTTTGCGCCCAAAATAGAACCTTTGAAATTTTCTATTGATCGTATAAAAGAACTCCAAAAAGTCGCGGAATTCATAGCATCTGAAATGAAGAATTCCAATTTTTTTGTCCTTGATGGGGAGATGGGAAGTGGGAAAACAACACTCATTAAGCACGTAGCTAGGGAACTAAAGATCAAGGATGAGATTAGTTCACCTACCTATTCCCTTGTAAACGAATATGAGGTTCCGAATGGGAAGAAATTCTTTCATTTCGACCTGTATCGGGTTAAAGATCAAGAAGAACTCTATGATATTGGAATAGAAGAGTATTTCTATTCAGACAATTACTGTTTTGTAGAATGGCCGCAGATCGCTTCAGATCTATTACCAGAAAAGTACATTCATATTTCAATAATAGTCCATGATGGAAAAAGGACTTTTGAAATAGAACCTAGACCTGCATCTTAAGGAAATTGACTTCCTTTTCAGTAAGGAACCTGTGTTTTCCTCTTGGCACATCCTTCTTGTTCAAACCAGCGAATAAGACCCTATCTAGCTTAATTACATTGAACCCAAGGTGTTCGAACATCCTTCTAACGATCCTGTTCTTTCCCATATGCATTACAACACCAACCTGATCTTTGCTTGCGCCCACGAAACTCACCTCATCAGCTGAAGCAAATCCGTCTTCCAATTTCAAACCCTCAACCAATTTGTTCAATTCGGTTTGTTTGATGTTCTTATCTAATGTGGCGTGATATAACTTTTTAATTCCGCGCTTTGGATGCATCAATTTATTGGCCAATTCACCATCATTGGTAAACAGCAAAAGACCCGTAGTATTTCGGTCCAATCTCCCAACTGGGTATATCCTCTCTTTGCAGGCTCCTTCTACTAAATGCATTACCGTTCTCCTATTTGAGGGGTCTTTGGAGGTAGTGATGTAGTTCTTCGGCTTATTCAATAATAAATAAACCATCTTCTCAGTCCTAAGAGACTCGTCACCAACGGTTACTTTGCTATTTGGGTCTATTCTAGTCCCTAGCTGAGTTACAACTTTCCCATCTACCTTTACCGAACCACTTTCTATAAGCGTATCTGCTTCTCTTCTAGAACATACTCCGGCATTCGCAATAAATTTATTGAGTCTAACGAGACCATCCGTATGTTTGGACACTACAACTCTCTTCTTCTTTTTGAATGAGACCTGTCTTGTTTTGCCATCTTTACTTCGGGTCTCAGAAAACTTTGTTTTTAGATCAGAAGGAACTCTTTTCTTCCCTTTATTCTCTCTAGTCGATCTACCCTGCTTTTTCATGCCGCAAATAACCGCAATATTAGGCAGACAGCACAGTTTCCATCACAAAAAAACTATTGGGCCTAAAGGGAGAATTCAGGTCGTAGGAAAAAAGGCATCTTCAACATGGTCTATTCGGGTCTCTTTATTATTATGGATTATTCCAATAATATCGAAACGAGATTCATTTTCGAGGTCTTTAGATAATATGTATTCATTAGCTGTTCGTATGATGATCTTTCTTTTACCCTCTGTCACAGCCAATACAGGATCTTCCAAATAACTAGAAACCCGGGTCTTTACCTCTATAAATACGATGAAACCGTCTTTTTTGGCGATAATATCGATCTCTTCTCTGCCAAAACGCCAATTTCTCTCCAAAATAGAGTAACCATTTTTTAACAGGTACGTAGAAGCAATCAGTTCGCCTTGGCGACCAAGTAAATGTTTTTCCAAGTAATAACTAATATTTTGAAATTATGAAATTAAGAAATCTGATGTATTTGATGGGGGTGTTTGCACTGTCATTTGGAACTGCACAGGCTCAAACATTTGAAGGATCTTTGTCTTTCAAAAAGTCTGTAGGACCAATAACAGCAAATTACACGTACCACGTGAAGGGAGATAAAGTTAGGATCGAAGAGATCGATGAGCAGGGAAATGTACAAGGGATAATGTTAGTTAACACTACCGAGAATGAAGTACTTGCTCTGAGCCCTGAAAGAAAAATGTTCATTGAAGTACCGAACAAAAGACCGAATAGGAAAACGGATCTTTCGATCGAGGAAACTAAGAACGTAAAGAACATTTTAGGTTATGAATGTAAAGAATGGAGAGTTATCAGCGCAGAAGACAATAGAGAGATCTCTTATTGGCTTGCGGATAAGAACTTCGACTTCTTCGTACCTATGT
>JABDKJ010000056.1 GCA_013002285.1 Flavobacteriales bacterium | reverse complement strand
ACTGGATGCCCTTTAATTATATAAAAAAACCTTCCTGTTATTTAAATATAAAAAGGTCGGTGAACTTAGCATTAACAACATTACGCTCTTTCAGGAACTAAGTGTCAACCGCTCAACCGTTAGACTTTTTTACCTTGCTTAGACAACTTTCTCTCGTAAATTACCGTAAGATCAGTAACCCTAGCCATCGTCTTTTCAGATTTCATTGGGAACGAAGTTGAATGAATTATTAGGGTATTAAGCCAAAGGCACCTAATAATTCGTATTTTTAATGTTGAAAGAAGCTATTGCAAATGACTAACTACCCTTTACCAAAAAACGAAGAACAACGGATAGATAAACTTCACAGTTACAATATCCTTGATACCGATCCCGAAGAGAGTTTTGATGATCTCACAAAGTTAGCTGCTCAGATCTGCGATGTACCCATATGTCTAATAAGCCTTGTAGATGAAGATAGACAATGGTTCAAGTCAAGAGTAGGTCTAGACGCCAAGGAAACCTCAAGGGATATTTCTTTCTGTCAATATGCGATAATGGAAGAGCACGTATTAGAGGTCAATGACCCATTGAATGACGAAAGATTTGCAGACAACCCATTGGTTACAGGAGATCCCTCTATACGATTTTATGCTGGCGCTCCATTACTGGATGAAGATGGACTTGCAATGGGAACACTTTGTGTTATAGACCAAAAACCAAAAGAACTTACAAAAGATCAAAAAGCCGCTCTTCAGTTCATTGCTAATTCGGTGATCAGAATGATCCAACTCCGGAAAAAAAACGAAGAAAGGTCTCAGTATGCCAAATTCTTTGAAATGTCATTGGACATGCTCTGTATTGCTGGTACTGATGGGTTCTTTAAAGAATTGAATCCGGCATTTACGAAGATCTTAGGATGGACTGAGGAAGAATTGAAGTCCAAACCGTTTTTAGAATTTGTTCATCCTGATGATGCTGTTAGTACACTAGCTGAGGTGGATAAGCTTGCTAGAGGAGCTACAACTATTGGATTTATCAATCGATATAAATGCCAGGATGGCAATTGGAAATGGATGCACTGGAATTGTCAACCGGTTGCTGAAACAGGTGAACTTTTTGCTGTTGCTCATGACATCACAGAATTGAAAGAAGCTAATGAAATGGCACGTAGATCAGTCAAAGCAAAGGATAGTTTCTTGGCAAACATGAGCCATGAGATCAGAACTCCTCTGAACGCGATCATTGGGTTTACCGACCTTTTACAAACAACAGACCTTAACGAAACGCAAAGAAAATATAATCAGACTGTTTCTATTGCATCGGACAATTTGTTAATGCTCGTGAATAATATCCTAGACATTTCTAAGATCGAAAGCGGCAAATTGGAGCTAGAGAAAAGGTCATTTAGCGTCAAAAAAGTGTTGGATGACGTATTAAGGATCAATTCTCAAGCGGCAAAAGGAAAAGGGATCAAATTATCTTCGAGCATAGACCATGAAATGCCTGAGGCAGTGATCGGTGACCCTTCTAGGTTAATGCAAATTTTACTCAATTTAATGGGTAACGCAATTAAATTCACTCCAGAAGGAAATGTAGAATTAAAGGCATTCATAGAAAAAGACACAGGGAATGATGTCCTGATCAAATTCAGCGTTAAAGATACTGGAATCGGTATTCCTCCTGAAAAGATCGACATGATCTTCAATAGGTTTACGCAAGCCGAAAGCTCAACTACGAGGAAATATGGTGGAACTGGACTTGGATTGAGCATCGTAAAAAAACTAGTGGAATTACATGATGGCGATCTTATCGTCAAAAGTACTCCTGATCAAGGTTCAGAATTCCTTTTCACTATCCCTTACCAAAGAACAAATTCTTCGGTTCAAAATAAGACAACTGAAACATCCAATAAGATCATCAATTCATATTTAGATGGAATAAGCATCTTGCTTGTTGAAGATAATGAGTACAATCAGATCTTAGCGACAACATATTTAGAACGTAATATGGCTAAAGTAGACCTTGCTGTTAATGGGGAGATTGCTTTTGATATGGCATTGAAGAATGAATATGATTGCATCATTATGGACCTTCAAATGCCGATAATGAATGGATTTGAGGCCACAAAAAAGATCAGAAATGAACTCCACCTAGATATTCCGATAATTGCTTGCACAGCGCATTCCTTAGTTGGGGAAAAAGAAAAGAGCATTAAAATAGGGATGAACGATTACATCACTAAACCTTACTCTGAAGAGGAATTGATCAACACTATCCTGACCCATGTTACTCAGGTCAGAAAAATGAGATCAAACTAGATGAAATGTTAATGTTCGCTAGATAAAATTCATTTTTTAGGGCTGCATTCTTTGGTCAAAAACAAATATTGCCCTGACCAACAAAGTACTTTTCAAACCATTGGCATGATCACTCTCATAATGAGACTTAAACTGATCACCTAGATAAAGCATAGCAATTCATGCCAAGTGATGAATAGTAGGTCGTATATATATCCTGATTTGTCCTTTATTTTCATTATATTGAAAGTGCCTGATCCCAGATATATGCATACACGCATTAAAACTATAGGCATACTTCTTTTGTCCATTTTTATATTCTTTAATACAGAGGTGGATGCAAAAACCTATGTTTTTCAATATGACATAGACCAGCTGTGGGAAGACTACAGAAATGTGGTTCCTGATTCATCCAAAGTATCAACTCTCAGAAAGATCTCTTCATATTATATGAAGGTGGACAACAATGCTTCATTGGCAGAGAACATCTGTCAAATTGCCATCTCAATAGCCGAAAATGGTGATGATATTTTGTTATTGAACGCACTAAATAATTACTTGGAAGTTGTAGACCTGAAAGACTATAAGAACGAAGCCTCAGAAATAGCGTTCAGAGCTAAAAAACTGACAGATCGAATGGGAGATCTGAATAAAACCTGGAGAACTTACAATAACATAGCCAATTTCTACAAAGTCAATTACAACAGGGATGAGGCACTAAAATACTGCGAGTATTCATTGGATGTCGCCAATAATATCCAAGATCCAACTTATACAGCAAACAGCCTTTTGATGATGGGTATTTGTTATGAAGGAAATAATGACAAGATCGAAGCCTTCAAGAATTATATGGGCGCTTTATCCATTGCAGAAAAATTGCAAAATGACCAACTTCTAATTTCTTGTTACTCAAGGATCTCTAAATTCTATGACTCCAATAAGATCTTCGAGAAAGCCAGAATGTACAAGCAGAAAGAACTTGACCTACTACTTGAGCAGGCTCTTATAGATTCTATCGCCATTATGTACGTTAAGGCAGATTTTCAGGGTTTGTCATTCAATTCGAACAACAATACTTTGGATTATAACGAGATATTCAAAATACTTGATTTTGCAGAAAGGAATAAGAATCAGCTCTTAAAAGATCACGTGATCACCATTTACCGATCGCATATAATACAAGCTGGGAAATTTGATAAGCTGAAAGAGTTTTACACTTACTTCTATCCAAAAGAATTAGAACTTCTTGCGATCTCCGAACCACAACTATATTATCGGGTAAGGGCATTGATACATGAACATGAAGGTGAATTGGACTCAGCTTATTATTTTTTCAATATAGGTGCCGAGATTATTGATCTTGAAGAAAATATGGTGATGTCTGCAAGCTTCCATAAGCGCTATGGACAGTTCTTAGAAAGGCAAAATGACATTCGGTTAGCAATAAATGAATTCAAAACATCTCTCGAATTTGCTCAAGAGGCCCATTACATACCTTTTGCTTTGAAAGCAGCTGAGCATCTCGAAGATCTTTATATAAAACTCAATGATTATGAAAATGCTTTGAAGTATTCAATTATACTAAGAGACTTAAAAGAAGAATTCAATAGCCTTGCAAAACAAGATAAAATGCTTCGCTTAGAGATCGACAATGAAGCAGAAATGAGGAATATGCTCTTGGAAACTCAAAATATAGAGAGCAAATGGAAACTTGATAAGCAAAAGAATTTCTCCAGATTTTCAACTGTTGTTGGAGTTGGGATACTGCTACTTGCGATCAGTTTATGGAGCCGTTTGGTGTATATCAGAAAGGTTAAGAGTGTTTTAGAATTTGAGAAAAATCGATCTGACGAACTTCTACTGAACATACTTCCAGAAGATATTGCCAAAGAGTTAAAAGAAAATGGAAAAGCTGAAGCTAAGCAGTATAAACGAGTGACTGTTCTATTCACAGATTTCGAGGATTTCACTGGTCTTTCCGGAAACATGTCAGCAAAAAAATTGGTTCAAGAAGTAAATGAGTGTTTCGAAGTTTTCGATATGATCACAACTAAATACAATATTGAAAAGATAAAAACTATCGGAGATTCATATATGGCCGTTGGTGGTTTGAAAGATACTTCTCTGAGTTCAGTTAAGAATGTAGTTTTAGCTGCAATTGAAATGCAAAAATATACAAGACAACGCTGCGAAGAGAAGATAAAGAATGGGGAGACCTGTTTCATGATGAGAGCGGGAATACACACAGGCCCGGTAGTTGCCGGAATAGTTGGCGCAAAAAAATTCCAATATGACCTTTGGGGAGATACTGTGAACACGGCCAGTAGAATGGAAAACAGTGGCATGATCAATAAGGTCAATATTTCTCGAGACACGTACGACCTTCTTAAAGATGATCCGGAATTAGTATTTGAGTCTCGAGGTATCGTTTCAGTGAAAGGCAAAGGTTTCATAGAAATGTTCTTCGTATTCCTAAAGCAAGAAATGCTCCCGATCGGATTTCCATTTAGAAATGGATCCAAGATCCATAATTCCGAAGGTCACTCTGAACAGATGCTACGGAAGGCGTAAAGATCTGCCTCAACACTCTATATAATTGTCGATCATTTTGCTTTTTTTGCTCCATGGTAATATATGGAAGTTCTGCTACACACATAGGAACTGTTCAACCTCAAGGAGCAGTTAACCCCAATTTTCAAGAAAAAGATACCACGAGCATATCCGTTTTCAGCAAGCACACATATGTTTTTTGGATACCCCTTTTTCCGATCGAAAAAAAGGTGCAACGGAATGCAGTAATTGTAAATACGTCATGACCATGAAGCAAATGCCCGAAGAATTGAAAAGTGAATTCAAGTTCATTCAGGGTAAGACCAAAACTCCAATTTGGAAATATTTTGGCACAGTTTTGCTAGCAGGGATCATTGCCTTTGGAGCTTTTCAAAGGGGAAAGGCGCAAGAAGAAAGAGCCTCATTTCTCGCTTCACCAACAATTGGAGACTTATACAAAACAAAAGCCGATGGATCGTATTCTTGCATGCGTATAACCAATGTAACAGCTGACAGTTTATTCGTTCAACCAAATATGTACGAAGTGAATAAGAGTTCAGGTATTGGTGAGATCGATACAGAAGAGAATTATTTAAATTTCTCTTACGGTATACATAGAGAGGATATCGCTCGAATGTTCAATTCAGACGAGATATACGATATCGTTAGAAAACAACGCTAAGATCAATAGTTTGCACAGAGAACAGGTAACCCTTGTTCGTTCAAAAGAACATTCTCTTTATCCATTTTTCCAAAATGAAGATTCCTACTGGAAACATTAGCCATTATTGTGATCAAGTCCATTTCTTCTTTCACCATAGAATCTAGAGTTTGACCCGAATATCCCACTGAAAAACGATCAGATTCATCTTCCATGTATTGCCACTTGACTCCTCTGTCGTCTAATAATTTCTTGGTCTTTTCAATATTGGATAGGATCTCATCATCTAAGGGAACACCAGGTTTAATAATCGCATAGATCACCACCACCCCATCTTTAGCCACCACATGGCAGGTTTGTTCTACTTTAACTAAAAAATCTGAATGAGGAGCAACAGGAAGCATGACCTTCTTAAAACCACCATTCGAAACCTTCGTATTGTCATTCACCACAAGTGTAGGTCCAGGTATGTCTCTAACCAATTTATAAATATTGGAACCGAATAATTCTTGTTTCACACCCTCTCGCCCGTGCGTTCCAACCACAACAAGGTCTGGTTTTAGTTTGCTTACCAGGTCTTGTGCACTTGTGTGAAGATCTCCAAAATCCATCGCTAACTCAACAGAAACTCCTGCATCTTTCACCCGCTGTACAAAAGGGTCCAATTCAGTTTTTAAAATATCCGTGTGTTCGTCCTTATGCGTACCCACAATATGACAGATCGTAATTCTTGCGTTGTCTTTTTTTGCTAGTGCAATTGCTTGGTCTATAGCAACATTGGCAGTATCAGTGAAGTCAACTAAGACTAAAAGGTTTTCCATGTATATGATCAATAGGTAATAATCAAATATACCAATTTTTGTATCTCATTATGATCTTTGAAAACTTTGTCTTAAATTCAAAGACAAATTGCCCTTATATCCAATATGCACAAACATTTATGAAAGAATATAATAAAGAGAATATCGCTATTTCTTGGGATAAAGACACTTGTATACATGCAGCCTTATGTGCAAAAGGGCTTCCTTCTGTTTTCAAACCCCGAGAAAGTCCCTGGATACAAACAGATGGAGCCAGCAAAAAAGAGATCATAGACCAGGTGGACAGATGCCCTTCAGGTGCATTAAAATATCGATCCATAAAGGCTGAATAAAAGGTTCTTATTCAGACCCCAATTTGTTTATGGTTTGAGAATACACGCGATAATTTATCGCTTAAAGTATTCAAGCTTCTTATCATTTGCATTGGTCTTGAATTTTTGTGACATCATTAGAACTCCCCGAATACATCCAGATCACGTCATTTCTTCTTTTCCTGATCCTGAATAAATTAAAGCCCTCTACTTTATCGGACATACCATTTACAATAAAAATTATGAGGTGAAAAAACGATATTTGCTAAGTACTTTAAGCAATGAACCCAATTTTTCAGGAGACAATTGCCAGCCTCATAGGCTTAACAATGAATGTATAGAATGCCCAAATAACACAACCAAGCAAGTCTTTTTCTGATGATGAGGAATTTCAAATTATCAGATCAGGATTTAATTTTTAGATCATGACAGAACTAGATCAACTCTTAGATACCGTCAGGACGTACGGAACAAAAATAATGGTCAAATTTCCCGACCGCATCATTTACCATAATTTCAAATGGGCGAAGCGCCTTGAAGAGTTCATAGACATGATAACAGAAAGGGCCGAACTCACCGAAAGAGAAATGACCTTAGGAAAGATCTGTGCTTGGATCATTGCATCTTCTTTTGAAAGTGTTCGGTTCAAATTTGAGAAAGACGGGAGCATGAGCTCCAACGATAAAGAAGAAGCGAAAAAAGCAGCCCAAATTTTCTTTGAACAACACACGGTCAAGCCAGAGATCCAAAAAGAGATCATGGACATTTTAGATGAGTCATTCCATCCTGTAAAACCAAAAACGAATGTCGGGAAATTATTACATGACGCGATCACTGCAGATATTGTAACGAGTGGCAAGAAAAGTGTGCGCAAGGTCTATGAAGAAATGATCATGGCCGATGTGGATATCAGTAAACGCAAGTGGTACGACATTGCTGAAAGTTTTGTAGCCAATTTAGAATTCAATCTGGAATGCTGCCAAACAGAATTACAGCCCGATCTGGAAAAGCTGGCTTTGGACTTGGCTAAAGAGAAAAAGAAAATAGACAAAAGCTCGGATCTGGCCTTAAAAAAGGAACTGAACATTAGCGAAGTTGAGTTGAAGGAATTGAAGAAGAACCTACAAAAAAGTAAGGGGCGTGACGACAGAGGCATTCAAACCCTATTCAGAACAACATCAAAAAACCATTATACTCTGAATGAAATGGTTGACAGAAAAGCAAGCATAATGATCACTGTGAATTCGATCATCCTTTCATTGGTACTTGGTGGGATCATAGGAGAGATCAATGAACATGGACACCCCCATATCAATGCCGAGACGCTACCGATATTCATGCTTACCATAACAGCTATGCTATCCATTGTTTTTGCCTTGATCTCTATACGTCCAACAGAAACACATGGAGAGTTCACAGAAGATGAAGTACGGAATAAGGAAGGAAATCTGCTTTTCTATGGAAATTTCCACAATATGGCAGAACGAGATTTTGAATGGGCCTTCATGCAAATGATGAACGACAAAGATTTCATGTATGGATCTATGATCAAAGACCTCTACTATCAAGGACAAAAATTGGCAAAGAAATACAGGAATATAAGGATAGCACTTACCATCTTCCTCGTTGGGCTGGTCCTTTCTGTAGTTGCTTCCTGGATCGGAGGCATATTCTTTGAGTTCTTAGGACATTAGATCAACTAAAAATTTTAGTTAAAAAGAAATTGGAGAACTTGGAACGAACTTATGGAAGACCCAAAAAAATGCTTTTAACTTTAATCTTGAATTAAAGCTTTTTTCATGGATGTTATTGAATGGCTAGAAAAATGGTATGCTAAACAATGCGATGGCCTTTGGGAAGATGACCATGGTGTTGACATCACTACTATGAATAACCCAGGTTGGCAAGTGCGCATAGAATTGCACGGCACACCCTACTCAGACATTGAAGTGGCTTGGACAGCAGAAGAAAATTCCGAGACCGATTGGTTTGGATATAAATTCGAGTTCGCTGTATTCGATGCAATAGGAGATCCTTCCAAATTGAAATTCCTTCTAGAGCAATTCAGAAAGGTCATTGAAGCCAAGGATTGGGCTGATATGGCTTGATCTCTAATTTATCCAACCCTTCATTCGGGCACTTCTAGAAAACCATATTTGGAAGATGCACAACAAGAACACCACAACTGTCATTATCAGTTGAGCGCCTTCAGCCGTTTCTTGTACTTTCATTACTCCAAACATTCCGATGTCATTCAAGATCACAGCAATGAAAGATACAATGAACAAAGGAACCGCCCATGCTTTTTTTAAGACAAGCCCGATACTCGCGATAAAACCAGAAATAACCGCCAGACCAAAGCTAAAGGTCACCCAACCAGGTCTGTTCGCATACATTTCTTGTTGTTCCTCGGGTAGTTCAGCCATCATCTCTGGGTTGGCGTTCATCGCCATATCTCCCGCAAAAGCAAGCAAGCCAAGAATATTCCATATCAATAGCAGGATCGTTACGACCCAAAACCATGTAGGGAGTTTTACTTTCAAATTCATATCATTCGTGTTTTGGTGGATTTGAATATAACAAGATCTTTTCTATTCTGGTCCATGTTGAGCTGATCCAAAATTTTATAAATTACTCCTGTGAAGATCTTGAGTGCAGAACAAATAAGGGCAGCAGATGCTTACACGATCGAGAATGAGCCGATCGCTTCTATAGATCTTATGGAAAGGGCCTCACAGGCTTGTGAGGTATGGATCAAAAAATATGTCGATCGCAAAACGCATATTCATGTGTTCTGTGGAAAAGGGAACAATGGTGGCGATGGTCTGGCTATAACGAGACTACTTCATGAAGAGGGCTACCGGGTGAATTGCCATATCATTCATTTCATTGAATTCGGCTCAAAAGACTTTAATACCAACAAGGAAAGACTTTATAAAAATGGAATAGAATGGAATGATATCCACAAATTAGAAGACATTCCAATACTTGGAACAAATGATCTGATCATTGATGCCATCTTCGGATCGGGATTGAACAGACCTGCTGAAGGTATAGCCTCAGAAGTTATCAAGGCCATGAATGCTTCCGGAGTTATGATATTATCCATAGACATTCCTTCGGGCATGTATTGCGATGACAATTCCGCCAACTTAGGCAACAGCATTGTCAAGGCCACGCACACGCTCACTTTTCAAGTTCCAAAGCTTGCCTTACTGTTACCAGAAAACTCAGAATATAGCAGTCAGTGGCACTTACTGGATATTGGCTTGGACAAACAATTCATTTCAGAACAAGCAACAAACAACTTGTATACCACTAAGGAATACGTACTTGCACTCATTGGAAGTCGCGAGAAATTCTCCCACAAAGGAAGTCATGGACACGTTTTTCTAGTTTCAGGAACGAAGGGAAAAATGGGAGCAACCATACTTTCTGCGCGTGCTTGTCTGCGATCTGGAGTTGGTCTACTCACCGTCCATAGCCCAAACTGCGGTTATGAGATCCTGCAGGAATCTGTGCCAGAAGCAATGGTGGATCTGAATGTCGGTGATGAACATTTAAAAGGATCTTGCAAAGTTGAGAAACGCACAGTTGGTATAGGCCCTGGGATCGGCACAAATGAAGAAACAGCAAAATTCCTTGAGCAACTTCTAGATCAATGCAGAAGTCCGATAGTTATAGATGCTGATGCATTGAACTTACTTTCAAGTCACCTTGAATTTCTTTCTAAGGTTCCTGAAAACAGTATTCTTACGCCACACCCAGGAGAGTTCAAAGGCTTGGTAGGCGCCTTTCAGAATGATACAGATAAGTTGAAAATGCTCCGGTCCTTTTGTGCTGACCACAAAGTGATCATGGTCTTGAAAGGAGCGCACACCGCAATCTGCGAACCATCAGGAATTATTCATTTCAACTCTACAGGTAATCCAGGAATGGCAACTGGCGGAAGTGGAGATGTACTTACTGGAATTATCACAGGGCTCTTGGCTCAAGGTCAAGCCCCGATAAATGCCGCCATACTTGGAGTATATATACATGGCCTATCTGGTGATCTGGCCGTCAAAGAGACCGGAGAAAGGTCACTCGTTGCGGGCGACCTGGTACAGCACATAGCTCATGCCTACTTGGAATTGGAAAGATCTTAAGCTTCGTTCAGTTTGTAGTCCGTAACTATATCAACTGTCGGGTTGAGCATATGATGCACAGAACAATACTTCTCCTCCCCTAGTTTAATGGCTCGTTTTAGGAATTCCTCTTTCACTGCGCCTTTAACATGAATGGTCATTTTTATGTTGGTGAAGACACCAGGAAGTTCTTCACTCCTATCTCCGCTCACCGAAACATTATAATCCTGTACATCTTGTTTTTGTTTGTAGAGAATGTTCAAGACATCAATGGACATACATCCGGCAAGGGCTTGCAATATCAATTGCATAGGTCTTTGACCCTTTCCATTTTCCCCTTGCAATTTCTCGCTAGCGGATAGATATACAGCGTCATCCCCTTCCCCACTTTTAAATTGGAATTTATCGTCAAGGCGTACAAGTTCTATTTTCATTTTATAGGATCTGTTCGTTTGATCGGGATAATATATAAATTTATCCATCGATCATATACTTAGGGGTGCAAATTCTTGAATTACAATTATTCTCAACCGATCTGGATGCTCAGGAAACTGTGTATGGAGATAGACTTGGTTTTATGATCGAGCGATCAAAAGATCAGCTCAAGGTCTTTTGTGGTGAGAATATTTTGATATTCAAAGAAGGACCACAGCAATTCTATTATCATTACTGCTTTCTGATCCCAACGGGCTCTTTGGAAAGTGCAATAGAATTCCTCAATGACAAGAGATTTGAAGCTGTTCCTTATAATGAAGAACGCATCATCCATTTTGACAATGGAAAGTCTGTCTATTTCTATGATGGCAATGGCAACATTGCAGAATTCATTGAAAGACCCTTAACCAACTATCCTCAAAAGAACAGTTTTGAGATCTCCGATGTCATAAAGTTGAATGAGATCGGCATTCCCGTATCTAACCCTCTAGATACGTCAGAACACCTGATGTCAAAATACGGCATAGTGCCCCTTACACACGTAGCCTTTAGAGACGACTTTTGTTGGGTGGGTGACCACCACGGTGTATTCCTTATTTGTAAAATAGGTCGCAACTGGATGCCAACGCAAAAGCCAGCCGAAAGCAACGACCTATCAGTCCTGTTCTCTGAAGGAAATGAAAAGAAGGGCTTGATGTGCAAGGCCGGAGAACTGATCCGGACCATATAAAAAGAATTCAGACAAAATGTAAGCGAGCTCGAACCTATTCTATGTTCATTTCATATCTTAGTGGGATACAAAACATCTAAACAACACTTATGCGACTTTTTACAAAACTCTCTTTAGGCTTAAGCCTGATCTTTTTATCAAGTACATCTTTTGGTCAATATTGCATGCCGAGCGCTAACTGTAGTGTTGGCGATGGTGTTGAAGAATTTGGGATGGGTCCTTTTCTCAATACATCTGGCTGCTCTTCAGACTTTGGTATTAATGGATATGCAGATCATACTTCTTTGGTGGTTCCTGTTGGACAAGGGAACGTAGAAACGGTTGTTCTTCGTTCTGGTTTTGCCAATCAGTTCTTTTCCATCTGGATAGATTCGGACAACAGCATGTCTTTTGAGGCTTCGGAGTTGATATTGATGGATGAACCTGTTGGCTTGGATCAAGTGACTACAACGGTCACCATTCCTGCAACAATACCATTTGGTGACTACATAATGCGTGTGCAAGCCAACTATGCAGGACCTAGCAGTACAGACCCATGTACGATGGGCACATTTGGAGAGACAGAGGATTATACATTGAACGTAGGTCCTCCTCCTTCTTGCATCATGGTTACAGATATACAGTTCGATGGCATTTCATCTAGTTCGGTAAATGTTTCCTGGACAGACGCAGGAACAAGTTCTGCGTGGGATTTAGAGTATGGCCCTGCGGGCTTTACGCCAACAGGAATGCCCAGCCCAGGATACGATGATGTATCAAACCCGGTAATGATCACAGGTCTCGACCCAGCTACGGACTTCGAAGTATATGTGCGAGCAGATTGCGGAATGGATAACACTACGGACATTTCATTTTGGTCTGCACCAAATGGTTTTACGACAGAGTGTGCACCCATAACACCTTCCTATATCAACGACATGAATACCTTTCCTTTCAATTGTTGGGAGTTTGCCAATGGAGGAGACATTGCCGATGGCCCGCAGAACTTTGCGTTCAGTAATTGGTTTGATGGTGGTTTTGCGAATGACGGATTCACGGGAGCCCAGCAAGTATCGTTCTTTGGGTCTAACCAATACCAATGGATGTTAACACCCTTTTTCGATCTTAGCGGAGGAACATATCAGGCAGAGTTCGATCTGGCTTTGACACAACCTTTCAACATGATCCCCGGAGATCTTGGAAGTGATGACTTCTTAGCCTTTTTGATCACACAAGACTTTGGTACGACTTGGGAGGTCATACAAGAATGGGACATGGCCAACCCTGTACCTCCAAGTGGAATACACACGGTGCATGACCTAAGTGCGTATACAGGAGCAGAACTGCAATTTGCCTTTTTGGCTTCTTCGGGTGTGGTAGAAGACTTCATTACATTCCAATTCCATATTGACAATTTTATCGTACAAGATCTCGGTGCTTGCGTTACACCATTCAATGTTATGGCCAATGACATATCATCAAATTCTGCTGAGATCTCCTGGACCGATCCCGGAGCAAGTTCTGCATGGGATATTGAATACGGCCCAGTGGGTTTTACACCTACGGGCACACCTTCGCCAGGCTACAATGATGTAACAAACCCAGTGATCATAACAGGTTTGAACCCCATTACAGAATATGATGTCTATGTACGTGCAGACTGTGGAATGGACAATACCAGTGACATATCATATTGGTTGCCAGCAACTTCATTTGTTACGGAATGTGCATCCTTTGTGCCGTTCTACGCAAACGATTTCAGCAATTTCGATCTCGACTGTTGGGACTTTGCAAATGGCGGTGACCTAAGCAGTGGACCACTAGACTTTTCATTTAGTAATTGGTTCGACAATGGCTTCGCCAACTTTGGTTTCACTGGAGCCCGATCTGTAACTTTTTTCGGTGGCTTTAACCAAAGCCATTGGATGTTCACTCCATTCTTCGATCTATCTAGTGGAACATACCAAGCCGAATTTGACTTCTCTATTACACAGGCATTCAACCAAAATGAAGTCTCGCTAGGATCAGATGATGCCGTTGCTTTTGTGGTATCTGAAGACCTTGGCTCAACTTGGAACCTCATTCAATGGTGGGACTCTTCAGGTGTGGTGACTGCTTCTGGAGAACATTATATCATAGACCTTTCAGCCTTTACGGGATCAGAAGTAAGGTTCGCTTTTTGGGCAAGTAATGGTGCTGTAGATGACTTTGTACAATTCCAGGCCCATGTCGATAATTTCATTGTTCAGGACTTGGGAAGCCCCGTAGCCATACAGATAGACCAGACCATAGACCTTGGATGTGGTGGCGATTCCAGTGGTGTTGTCCTCATTAGTGTGAATGGTGGTTCACTGCCTTATTCTTTCCTTTGGGACGATGGCTCCACAACCGAAGACCTTACCGGAGCAGATGCCGGAGAGCATTATGTAACAATTACAGATGGAACAGGGATCACCATGATGTCTGACACTGTAGAGCTTTTTGAACCAGACCCGATCGTTGTTGATGCGATAGTTACGGACGAATCTGTGAATGGCGCCAATGACGGGGCAATAGACATTACTGTAAGTGGTGGTGCGGGTCCATACTCTTTCGCCTGGAACAATGGTAGTTTAGATGAGGATATCTCTGGGCTTATAGATGCACTGTGGTGTGTGAACGTTACAGATATATTTGGCTGTGAGACACAAGCTTGCTTCACGGTAATGCAAGGACCGAGTGGCTTGAATGCTATTGAAGACCTCATGACATTCAGTGTATTCCCCAACCCTATATCTAACGATGCTTTGAACGTTGAAATGGTTTTTGGAGAGAAAAAGAACATTCAGCTGCAATTACTGAGTGCTGTGGGACAAGAACTGGAAAGCAGAAGCTTCTTTAACATCTCTGATCGCACAGAACGTTTCTCTTTGGAACACATTACTTCCGGAATGTATTTCTTAAGGATCACAGACCTGGATAACAATACTCAAGCGATCAAGAAGATCGTCAGGGAGTAGTATTAAAACTTTAAAAAGAATTTTGAAAAGACGGCTCTTTGCCGTCTTTTTTTTAGCAACACTATTCAATGAGAACTAAACAATTTCGCACTGCCATCTTCTTCAATATATTTGTAGCGAATGCGATCTGTTCCTCCAAAAAACACCTTTGATCCATGATAGTCAGTATAGAAGAGGCCGTAAGTCATATAAAAAGTAAGGATAGGATCTTTATACACAC
>JABDKJ010000033.1 GCA_013002285.1 Flavobacteriales bacterium | reverse complement strand
CCTGGATTTGAACCAGGGACACATGGATTTTCAGTCCATTGCTCTACCAACTGAGCTATAGCACCTTATGTTAAGTCCTGTTAAACAGGGCGGCAAATTTAAAAATATTTCCATTATTCCATACTTTCGGCACCTTCTTTATGGATCTGGCAATAGATATCGGAAATACAAGAGCAAAAATAGCCTTTTTTGAAGGGAGAGAACTGATCAAATATCTGGTCTCTTCTCATAAACATATTGAAAGGACTATTCAAGAAGCTAAACTGGAATATGATGATTGCATCATTAGTTCAACTAAGGATATATCGTCTCTAGATCTAAAAGAAGAATTTTTAGAAATGTCGCTGATCTTAGATCATAAAACTCCATTACCCATAAAATTGAATTATAATACTCCAGAAACCTTGGGAATGGATAGAATAGCAAATGCGGTAGGTGCTATTTCAGAATTTCCGAATACGGACCTTATGATCGTAGATATTGGAACATGTATCACTTACGACTTTATAACAAAAGAAAAAGAATTCCTGGGAGGCAATATTTCACCTGGCTTCCATCTTAGAATAAGGGCGATGAATTCGTATACAGATAAATTGCCGTTGATCGACCTTTCAGAGGAACATACTTTTATTGGAACTTCTACGGAAGAGGCCTTGAACAATGGCGTAATGATCGGATGCATTTCTGAAGTTGAGCACTATTGCGACACCTTTTTGGAAATGTATGAAGAAGGAAAGATCGTAATTACAGGTGGAGATACTGAGATCTTTGCGAAAGCGTTGAAAAATAGCATCTTTGCAAACCTTTTTTTAACCCTTAGAGGATCAAATGAGATATTGCTTTATAATAAGTCTTAGTTTTTTCGTGGCATTTTCTGCTATTGCTCAGGAAACTAGCTTTTCTCCCTACTCTAGATTTGGCATCGGAGAATTGAATGGGACCTTTTTGAATAGGCATTTCTCTATGGGGGGTTTGAGCACGGGTCTTTACGATCCATTGGGAGTAAATCCTTCCAACGCTGCCAGTTATTCGCTTTTATCTGAACCTTCTTTTGAATTGGGGATCAATTCAAATTGGTTAATCTTGGAAAATTCAGAAGAAAAGGTAAGCGGAAATGTCACAAGGATCAATCATGTAGCATTAGGCCTGCCGTTGAGGTCCTCCAAAATGGGGGTAGCTTTTGGATTGACACCGATCAGCAGGATCGGGTATGATATATCTAGATCTGATTCCATTCAAGACATTGCTTATGCGCAAGAAAACATTGGTTCGGGTGGAGTGAACAGTCTATTCCTAGGATTTGGCAGAAAATTTAATTTGAAAACTGACTCCGTAAGTTATGGAAAAGGTCTAAAAGCGTCCTTTAATCACACATTGGCAATTGGATTTAATTTCAATTATTTGTTCGGGAGTCGGGTAAATCTTAGCAGAGAGATATTCCCTGCAGGCTCTGGATTTGTAAATACTCAGCGTTCCAATATCGATAACATCAGCGATGTATCCTTTGACTTTAGTGTTTTAGCTTCTACTTGGTTAAAGAAACGAATGAAGAGAGATGATTCATCTATCAGATTGAATTTAGGGGCAACCTATACACCAGCAACACTATTAAGATCTGAAAGGTCAGAAGTAGTTGAGTCTTTTTTATCTGTGGGTGGCAATGAGTTCTTTGTGGATAGTATCCAGAGTAATGAGAGTATTCAGGGGAACGTTAATATTCCGACCAAACTGGCATTAGGAGTTTCCATCGATCTCATTTCAAAAAAGAACAATAAATACACATTGGGTATTGAAATGAGAAACCGTTCATGGTCAGAGTATTATGAAGACTTTGATGAAAAAGAGATCTCAACAGAATTGGTTAATTCAATTCGAATGGCTGTAGGCCTGGAGTATGTTCCAAACAATTTGTTCACTTTGAGAGGAGCCAATATTCAAGGTTCTGAATATTTTAAAGCCATTTCCTATCGGATAGGTGCTTTTCAGCAAAATGGCTATTTGAATATTGAAAATGAGGAATTAAGCGAAACTGGCATAAACTTTGGAGTAGGATTACCATTCGTGAGAGGCCGAAGAAAACTCACAAGCAGTGAATTAAGTTTTGGCTTCCAAATGAGTACCAGAGGATCTGTAGAGAATGGTTTAATTGAAGAGCGGAACAACATGTTGTTCATAGGGCTTAGATTGAACCCGGACATGGTAAGAAACCCGTGGTTTGTTAAAAGGAAATATGACTAATTAAAGATAAAGAGATGAATAAACGTATTATACTATCAATGTTGACCGTAATCTTCGCAATAGGGCTAAGTGCACAAAAGAAGAAGTACGATTATGGTGTAGACAGTGTGAATTGTGTTCAGAACATGTCTTTGTATGAAGGTGATTTTGAAAATAAATTGTACAAGTCGGCTCTTGGTCCTTGGAAAACATGTGTTGAGACATGTCCAAAGGCGAGAAAATCATTTTACATCAATGGAGTTAAAATGTACAAGCACTTTATTAAAAACGAAACAGATTCAATTAGGAGACAGGTTTTGATCGATTCTTTGATGTTGATACACGACATGCGAATAGAAAATTTTGGTGAGAAAGGAAAAGTGCTTGCTTATAAGGGAGCTGACCACTTTAAGTATTATCAAGATACCGACCCACACTCTTCTTATATAATGCTTAAAGAGTCTGTAGATCTACTAAAAGAAAAGTCTCAGGCTAGCGTTTTGTACAAATATTATTCTGCCATGTACAAAACCTATATAACAGATAAAAAGAATTTGCCTGAAGAAGAAAGAAGAGTTGATAAAGAGATGCTATTCTCTGACTACGTAGTATTGAGTGATTACGCCAGTCTTAACCTACGCACTTTAAAGGATGAGAAGAAGATCGAGAAGTATAAAAAGTCTAAGAATAATCTGGACCAGTTCTTTATCAAATTTGCCAAATGCGAGGACATTGAAAAGATCTTCTCCAAAAAAGTTCAGGAAGATCCTGACAATTTTGAACTTAAAAGTAAGGTCCTAAGGATCATGAATAAAAGGGATTGTGATGATAGTGATTTCTATCTGCAAATTGCGGAGGCTGTTCATGCGAAGCAACCATCTCACGAATCTGCTTATGCTATTGGAGTGATGAAAGCAAAGAGATCTGATGCAGGTGCTGCCATGAAGTATTTTGATGAAGCCATTGAGTTTTGTCAGGGATGCCCAGATATCGTAAATTACTATATAAAAGCAGGAAAGACAGCTATTGCAGTAAATCAATATTCAAAAGCAAGAAACTATGCCAATAAAATTCTTGAATTGGAACCTACAAATGGAGAAGCAATTTTAATTCTTGGAGATGTAGCGCTAAGGGCTCCATGTGATGATGGAAAAGCGGGATCATATTCTAAAGCTTGGTTGGCAACAGATCTTTATCAAAGAGCGAAAACCAAGGATTCTTCTGTAGCTGAAAAGGCGAATAAAAGATTGTCTCAGGCAAGGGCTAGGTATCCGGAAACAGCTCAAGTATTTATGCTCGGATTGAAAGATGGTGATAGCTACACACATTGCACAGGACAGGTGACTACTGTTAGAATAAAGAAATAGACATTGCCTAGGCAATTCAAAATACACTTTCAATTTATCCTCGTCATTGTTATGGCGGGGATATTTTTTTCATGCCAGGAAAGTGATCCTGTCGCTGAACTGATCTCAGAAGAAAACCTTCCATTCCAAACCACTTATAATGGTGAGTATGTTTTCACTGAGGACACGAAGATCCGCAATGTTTTGCAGGCGGGTAAAATGGAACACTTCACTAAAGATTCTTCATATATAAAGATCACTGATGGACTGAAACTCGAGATCTATAATCGTGCAGAGGTAAAAGAAGCCGTACTCACTTCTAAGAATGGTTGGTATGACCAAAATGCCAATGTTATGAGTGCATTGGATAGTGTGGTTTTCAATAATATGGAAGGAGAGATGATGTTTACTGAAGAATTGATCTGGCAAGAAGACAGCGGGTTGATCTACAGTGATAAGCCGGTAATGATCGTGAGAATACAGGATACTATATGGGGAGATGGTATGAATTCCAATGAAAACTTCAGTAACTATTCTATAATTAACCCTCGTGGAAGTATCTTCGTTGAAGATCCGGAAGAAGATGAACCTTAATACACTATCAAAGATCGCTGAGAAAGTCTGGCTTTCTATTGGAATATTTTCAGGTATTTATGCGATATACTTGGGGTACACTCAAACACTTTCTCAAGCAAGACCTTTTGTTTATCTGGCTTTGTTGGGCTTTGGGATCTTTACATTGCGTTATGCTCTCAGAAAAAAAATGGAACGCAAAGAAGGGCAGGAATAACCCTAGAAAGAAGTTCCATAAATAAGATAGGCTGCGACCACTGTCGCTCCTAGAAGCACTCCACTATAGATCTGATCATTTGTGTGTGCTTTGACTATTGCTCTGCTCGTGCCTACCAAACCAATTAAGAGTATAAGTAGCAAAAGGATATCCATTCTTAAATAATTGTGCAAAAAGAATAAAGCACATTGAGCTCCAAGCAAGCCTCCAACACTCAGCCCATGCATGCTTATTTTATACCAAAATGAAATGATAGTGGCGATAGCAATGGCTACGATAACGCCAAAAAAGAGGTCATAGAACACATCATTCAATTGTATTCGTTTGAACAGAAAATATGTGATCGCATAAAAAACGAGAACCACGATCGATACTATAAGTCGGCTTTTTCTATTCGGGTCAGAAACATTGTCTATGGCCCCTGTTTGTTTCAAATAAAAAATATAAACGAGTGGAGCCACAAAAGAGATCCCAATAAAAATGAGAGCTAATTTCCCGGTTTTCTCTGGATCTAGATAAAGTTGAAAAGCAGAATTTGTGGCCGAAAAGAGAAAGATCGCATAGATAGGCAGCGCTAAAGGGTGAAATAGATAAGAAATGACTTGAGCTATGGACCTGATCAAAATTATAATTGCTTTCTAAGACGGGCTACTGGTATGTTCAGCTGTTCTCGATATTTGGCTACAGTTCTGCGAGCGATGTTATAGCCTTTTTCCTTCAAGACTTTGGCAAGTCGCTCATCTGTCAGTGGCTTTTTCTTGTCTTCGTTTTCTATACTATCTTGAAGGATCTTCTTCACTTCTCTAGTAGAGACTTCCTCACCCGATTCAGTGGAGAGCGACTCAGAGAAAAATGTTTTCAAAAGGAAAGTGCCATAATCCGTTTGAGCATATTTGCTGTTGGCAACTCTTGAAATAGTGGAAATATCCATTTTCACGATCTCTGCAATGTCTTTCAAGATCATGGGTTTTATCTTAGTTTCATCACCAGTCTGAAAATACTCCTTTTGGTATTCCATGATAGCGTTCATTGTAAGTAAAAGGGTCTGCTGTCTCTGTTTTATTGCATCAATAAACCATTTAGCGCTGTCTATCTTTTGCTTCACGAACATAATGGCTTCCTTGTCTTTCTTGGTCTTGTCCTTACTATTGTAAGTAGACAACATTTCGTGAAAAGATCTGCTCACTTTCAATTCAGGAGCATTTCTCCTGTTCAATGTGAGTTGCAATTCTCCTTCATTATTTGAAGAAATAATGAAATCTGGAATTACCTGTTGCAAAGCTTTATTGGATTCTTTTACAGAATTCCCGGGCTTAGGATTCAGTCGTGTGATCTCCTGTATACCTAGCTTAAGATCCTCATCATCAATATCAAGCTTTCGCAAGATCTTGTCGTAATGCTTTTTAGTAAAGGCTTCAAAGTGGTTTTCTAAAACTTCTTTTGCTATCGCAATTGAAGGATATGCATCGTCTTTTCTTTCGATCTGCAGCAAAAGGCATTCTTTCAAGTCTCGAGCAGCAATGCCGGCAGGGTCGAGATCTTGAACTACGGTTAATACCTCTTCGATCTCATCTACATCTGTCATGACATTCTGAGAAAAAGCAAGGTCATTGACAATGTTCTCTAACTCTCTTCTTAAATAACCCGATTCGTCAAGATTACCAATGATCGTTTTGGCTATGGTCACTTGTTTCTCCGTGAGCCTTTTGAGTCCTATTTGATCCTCTAAATAATCCTGAAAAGACTTTCCAGAAGCAAATGGGATATTTTTGTCATCATCATCCGGACTGCGGTTGGAGGTGTTTAGTTTATAACTAGGCACATCTCCTTCATCCATATAATCTGTTATGTCTATGTCTTCATTGTCATCCCTTTCACTCTCTCTTTCCTCTTGCTCTTCAAATTCATCATTTTCTTCTCTCCCTTCCTCTAAAGCAGGGTTCGTCTCTATTTCTTCCTTGATCCTTTGCTCAAGTTCCACGGTAGGTACCTGCAACAACTTCATCAGTTGTATTTGCTGTGGAGACAGTTTCTGTAATAACTTATGTTGTAGGTTCTGTTTGAGCATTCGCTTCTATTTCTCGGGGTAAATTTAAACTTTCTTTTATCATGTAATGAAATGATCGTGCCGATCTGGGATATCAAATAATTGCCGGAGTTTAAAATACCTCTGATCCAATTATTTAACGGCTTTTAGCGCTATTTATTTAAATTCGCTATCTAATTTAATATGCAAGCATGAGCATTAAATACATCCTTATTTTATTCCTTTTTTCTTCACTCTTTGCACAGGGTCAGATCACTTTTGAAGATCAAAGCTCTTTACTGCCAAATAGTGCCCGTAGTTTTATAGCTAGCGCTGTTGTAGATCTTAATAATGATGGAATGGATGACATCGTCAGGGTTTCTGAAGAAGGCAATTTGACCATGTTCTTTCAAAGCATGAATGGAGGAACGTTTGGTTCTCATCCTTATGATGGTGTTTTCATCGGAGATGATACGCGTACGTGGGGAATGGCGGTTGCTGATTTCAATGGCGATGGTATGAATGACATCACTATCGGAGGTAAATACAATGAAATGAAGATCCTAACACAAGCAACCAATAACAGTGGATTTTGGATGAATATAGCAGACGGTGAAGATATTTTCGTTCAGGGAATGAATTGTTTCGATGTGAACAATGATGGTTTCATAGACATTTTCGCCTGTAATGATGATGGGATAAGCAAAGTCTTATTAAATGACGGAACAGGAACATTTGTTCAAACCTTGGATATTCTTCAAGCTGAATCAGATACTCCGAGTGATAATTCCGGAAACTATGGATCTTGCTTTATTGATGTTGACAATAGCGGTCATGCAGACCTTTACATCGCCAAATGCAGACAAGGGGTGAATAACCCGAATGACCCCAGGAGAATAAACCTACTATACCTCAATGATGGCAATGGAGGCTGGGTAAGCAATGGCGAGACATCGGGAGCGGATATCGGTTGGCAAACCTGGAGTGCAGATCTGGGGGATGTTGACAATGATGGCGACATGGACCTGTTTATGACCAACCACGACCAGTTGGCTGTGTTCATGGAAAATGACGGGACTGGCAACTTTGAAGATAGGACTTCACAAGCGGGATTAGAGGACGCTTATACGTTTACCACCACACAATCTTCTTTTCAAGATATGGACAACGATGGTTTTATTGATATCATCATCAGTGGCGGATCCAATAATTCATTTTGCATGAATAATGGAGATGGAACATTCACAATTCTTGAAGATGTAATTGACTTTAGTACAAATTCATATTCTTTAGGAGACCTGAACCATGATGGAAGGGTCGATATGTATGCTATACAAGGTGGATATGGTGGTGACAATATGAACCCTCAAGATGACAGGATCTACATCAATACCACTTCGAACAGCAACAATTATTTAAAGGTAGAATTGGAAGGAACTGTTTCCAATCCCAATGGGATCGGTGCAAGAATTACTATAAGTGGGGATTGGGGAGAGCAAATAAGAGATGTAAAGAGCGGTGAGAGCTATGGGATCATGTGTTCTCTGAACCAGAATTTTGGTTTAGGCGCAGCAACCACAGTTGAAAATGTAAAGGTTCAATGGCCTTCTGGAATAGTCGAGAATTTCGGTGCTTTCGATGCAAATTCATTCATCACTTTAGTAGAAGGGGAAGGCACTCCACTTCAATTGGAAGAATTAGAACTGATCGAAATAGATATATTCCCAAATCCAAGCAATGGCTCATTTCAAATAGATATTCCTGAAGGGTTAAAAGATCTGCATTTGAATCTAATTAATACCGAAGGAAAGATCGTATTTCGAGAGACGTCAATTCAGAGGAACATTACTATAGAAAACACATTTTCTTCAGGGATATATTTTCTTGAGATCTATCAGAATAGCAAAGTGATCGCTAGAAAGAAAGTGATCATAGAATAAGCTTAAAACTCAGCGTTCTTAGGCGTTCTTGGGAATGGAATAACATCACGGACATTAGTCATTCCCGTGACGAACATGATCATTCGTTCGAGTCCCAGGCCAAATCCAGCATGTTTACAAGAACCAATCTTTCGAGTTTCCAAATACCACCATACATGTTCGTTAGGAATGTTGAATTCCTTGCATTTTTCCAATAATATATCCAACCTTTCTTCTCTTTGAGAACCACCGATAACCTCTCCAATTCCAGGGAACAATACATCCATTGCGGCTACGGTTTTACCGTCATCGTTCTGTCGCATGTAAAAGGCCTTGATCTTTGACGGGTAATCCCGAATGATCACAGGTTTTTTGAAGTGCTTTTCGACTAGGAAACGCTCATGTTCGCTTTGCAAGTCTATGCCCCAATCAACATCGTACTGGAATTTTTTCTTTTTGTATGGTTTTGAATTTTTAAGAATGTCGATCGCCTCTGTGTAAGTTATCCTTTCAAAATCATTGGTCAAAACAAAATTCAATCGTTCAGTCAATGACATTTCATTTCTTTCGTTCTGAGGCATTTGCTTTTCAGCTTGCTGTTCTCTGTTTTCCAAAAAGGCCAACTCACTTTTACAATTCTCCATAACATGACCAATGACAGACTTCATCATGTCTTCTGCGAGGTTTTGGTTGTCCGTATTGTCAGCAAAGGCGACCTCTGGTTCGATCATCCAAAATTCAGCTAAATGCCTGGATGTATTTGAGTTTTCTGCTCGGAACGTAGGGCCAAATGTATAGACCTTTCCAAGAGCCAAGGCTCCCAATTCTGCTTCCAATTGACCAGAAACCGTCAGGTTAGTTTCCTTTCCGAAAAAATCATTTGCAAAGTCTACATTGCCGTCATCAGTTTTAGGAATGTTATCTAGATCAAAATTGGTTACGTGGAACATTTCTCCGGCACCTTCAGCATCGCTTCCTGTAATTATAGGAGCATGCAAATAATAGAATCCACTTTCGTGGAAATACTTGTGAATAGCATAGCTGACATGATGTCGGATCCTGAAAACGGCTCCAAATGTATTGGTCCTGAATCTAAGATGAGCCTGTTCTCTAAGTTTTTCCAAACTATGTCTTTTGGGCTGTAGGATTGTTCCTTGAACCAATTCAGAAGGAGCTTCTCCCAGTACCTCGAATTCAGCTACTTGTATTTCCACGCTTTGACCAGAACCTTGTGACTCAACTAGTTTTCCCTCAATTCTAATAGCGGCACCTACACCAATTTTGTTCAATTTCTCTGCTGAAGAGTTCTCCTTATTGATCACTGCCTGGATATTCTCCTGGCAACTTCCATCATTCAATTGTACGAATTGGTCGTTCCTGAATGCTTTCACCCATCCTTCAACAATAACATCATTGCCCTGTTCTTTTGATCTTAATAGTTCTGCTATGCTAGCCTTGGCCATTCATCTTGATTTACGCCACAAAAAAAAGAATATAATTCATCAATGCTGAACAAGATCCGATGTTTTTCAAGACGTGATCATTCACCGATCTAATGTTGGTTATATACCGCCATTCTTCCAGGCAGACCATATTAATTGGTACTTTTGACCGTTAAAGATTGGTGCAGTTATTGCAATTGCACTATGAGACATTCAAAAAGAATAAGTGAAGACATTTAGAAAGATAGTGCAGGTATGTTCCCTATCGCTGGCCATTGTATTAATGGTTTTGCCGGCTGATGCCCAAAAAAAGAAAGGAAAGAAAGGAGCAGTTACTGAAGCTCAGAGAATTGAATTCTCAAACCTTTTCATGAAGGGTCAAAAGAACAAAATGATCGAAAACCAAAAAGAGGCTTTAGACTATTTTGAAAAAGCTTTGAAGGTCATTCCTAGCAATGCAGCCGCCAAGTATGAAATAGCTCGGATCTATTTCGACCAACAACGCGTAGACGATTGTCAAAGCCTGATGCTTGAAGCTGTAAAGGCCGATGCAGGTAATGAGTGGTATAGTTCACTTCTAGCTCAAACGTATACTGCTCAAAATAAGATGACCGAAGCATTAAAGATCTACCAGGACATCATTAAAAAACATCCGGACAAAACAGATTATCTTTTTGAGATAGCCAACATTAATCTCTATTTGAGGAATTACAAAGAAGCGCTTGAGACATTTAATGAAATTGAGAATAATTATGGTGTGAATGAAGATATTGTTAGGGAGAAATTAAATCTCTATGATCAGATGGGTAAAACAGATGAAGCCGTTAAAATGCTTGAAGACCTTTCTGAAAAACAGCCACAGAACCCATTTTATAGTGGTATGCTTTCAGAGTACTATCACCGAAGTGGCGATGTTGAAAAGGGAAAAGACCGATTTTATCAGATCTTAAAGGATGACCCCGGAAACGGAATGGCGCATCTGGCCCTTTACGAATATCATTTGAATGAGGAAAATAGAACTGAAGCAATAGGACATTTAAAACAAGCTATGGCTAGTGATGAGTTGAATATTGACATGAAAATGAACATACTGCTCAACTACTATTCAATAACTGAATTGGATAGGTCTTTAATGCCTGAAGCTTTAGAATTAGTCGATATACTCATTGATAAGCACCCCAATGAAGCCAAGTCTCATGCGATCAATGGTGATTTCCTAATGCAGCAGGGGAAGATCATTGAAGCAAGAGAAGAATTTCTAAAGGCTGTCGAACTTTCTCCGGATAAAGGAGCGATATGGTCTCAGATCTTAGCTATAGACTTTGAATTGCGCGAGTTTTCTCAAATGGTGGAACATACAAATGAATGTCTAGAATTATATCCTACCAATCCAGAATTCTATTATTTCAATGGTTTAGCATTAAATAGAACGGGTGAATACGAAGAAGCGATCTCAATTCTGAATAGCGGAAAGGAATTGGTCTTTGATAATACCATCTTGAAAACGGATTTTCTGACATTGCTTGGAGAGTCCTACAATTATCATAAAGATTTTAAGAATTCTGATAAGGCTTTTGAAAAGGCACTGACCTTACAAGCAGATAATGCACTCATCCTGAACAACTACAGCTATTACTTGTCACTTCGTGGAGAAAGGTTGGAGCGAGCAGAGGAAATGATCAAACAAGCCTTGGCAATTGCCCCTGGTAATCCGTCTTATCTGGATACTTATGCATGGGTATTGTTTAAAACAGGGAATTACGAAGAGGCAAAGACACAGATAGAATTGGCCATGGCAAAGGGAGGAGGAAATTCTGGGGCTGTCCTAGAACATTATGGAGATATTTTATTCAAATTGGGAGACGAAGCTAAGGCCGTGGAGCAATGGAAAATAGCCCAAACTTTGGGAGATACTTCCGATGCCCTCAGCAAAAAACTAAAAGACAAAAAGTATTACGAATAATACATTTAATATCATTCGTTTAGCTATTTTGGGATCTATCCTTACCATTGCATTGGGGTGTAGGACCAATAAAGCTTTGGTGAAACCCATCAAAGATCGGAGCCCTTCTTTCCTAACAAAACGTATGGAAAAGAGCCTTTTTGAATACGAAAGTATAAGCTTCAAAACAGATGTGTCCATTCGTATGAAAGATGAGAAAAGATCTTTCAAGGCAAATGTCAGAATGCAAAAAGATTCAGCTATTTGGATGTCCATCTCTCCAGCCTTAGGGATTGAGGTTGCTCGAGTGATCTTAACTGAAGACAGCATTAAATTGGTCGATAAATGGAATGACCAATATTATCTTGGAAATTACGACTACATAAATGACATTTTTGATGCCGACTTTGATTTCAAGATGCTACAGGACCTTATGGTGGCGAACCCGGTAATGTATGACCCTAAGGAAAAATTCGTTGCCACCAAAGATCATAAGGATTACATCCTAACTTCTAAGAATAAAAGGAAAGTGAGAAAAGCTTTGGGATTGGATAAGAACCTGTTAAAAGACGAATCTGAGACAGAGAAGGACACTTTGAGGTTCAATGTAGATACTCGAAAACTAAGGAAAGCGATCACTAAAGAAGATGAGGAAGATCTCATCGTTAAGCGATATTGGATAAACCCCGGATCATATAAACTTGATAAGACCATTATAAGAGACATCTACTACAATAGGACGTTTAAAGTGGAGTACTTGAAATATGATAAAGTAGCATTGATGGAGTTTCCAGATGAGACGGAGATCTTATTGGAAGATGATGACAATACTACTAAAGTGCAAATGGAACATTCTAGGGTGAGGGTCAATAAATCGCTAAAATTTCCGTTCGTAATACCAGAAAAATTTGAAAGGATACAATGAGAAAAGCGCTGTTAACCGGACTTTTTTTCAGCTGTTTTATAAATATTTCTATAACCTATTCACAAGACCGTAAAGCACTAGAAGATCAAAAGAAAAAGATCTCTAGTGAAATTGCATATACTAATAAATTGCTAAGTGAAGTAAAGAAGCAGGGGGCTATGACCCTTGACGAGATCAGTTTATTGGATAAGAAGATAAGCCTGCGAAAAAAAATGATCCAGACCATTTCGCGGGAGTTAAGGGAACTCAATAAGGGCATCAACAAAAATCAGAAAAAGATAACAGAGTTAGAGTTTGAACTTGCTGTTCTGAAAGAGGACTATGCTTCGCTGATCGAATTATCTTACAAAACAAAGAACACCCAATCTTGGTTAATGTATGTATTTGCATCTGAAGATCTGGCGCAAGCAAACAAAAGGACCAGATATTTAAAAGAGATCTCGAAACTAAGGGAAAGGCAAGCAGCACTTATCGAATTGTCCAAGTCTCAAATACAAGAAAAGAATGCGGTGCTCATAAGTCAAAAAGACAGTAAAAAACAACTACTGATAAAAGAGCAATCTGAGAAAAAGGAGTTGGACAGAGACAAAAACACTAAGGAATTCCAATTATCCAACATAAAAGGTAACGAACAAGATCTAAGAGCAAAGCTCAAGAAGAAAGAAGAGCAGAGGAAAAGGCTTGCGAAAGAGATCGAGCGCTTGATCGCTGCGGAAATGAAACCAAAGAGCGGAAAAGTCGAGTTCAGCCTTACACCGGAAGAAAAACTGATCGGTGGCAACTTTGTGAAGAATAAAGGGAAGTTGCCTTGGCCTGTAGAAAGAGGTGTTATTACAGGAAGGTTTGGGTCACATCCTCACCCGGAATTAAAAGGGATCGTTGTTACCAATAATGGAATTGATATCAGCACTGAGAAGGGCGCAATGGTAAGAACAGTTTTTAAAGGCACGGTAACAGGCCTTATTAATATTCCAGGCGCAGGACAAGCAGTAATGGTAAAGCATGGAAGTTACTGGACAGTTTATTCCAATCTGGCTCAAGTATTTGTGAGTAAGGGGGAAACTGTTGACACGAAAGAATCTATTGGAACCTTATTACAAGAAGGTAGTACATCCAAAGCTCACATTGAATTTTGGATGCATTCCAGCGGAGGCATGAGAAAATTGGATCCTATTAGATGGATAGCGAATTAAACTTGAAAAGGCTATCTTTGGTCATATAATTATAATCTAAAAGAATGTTTTCAGTCTTACTAGGTATAACAGGTCCTTGGCAAATAATACTTATCGTATTGGTCGTACTTTTGTTGTTTGGTGGTAAAAAGATCCCTGAACTAATGAAAGGTTTAGGTAAAGGAATGAAGGAGTTTAAGGATGCGACTAAAGGAGAAGACGAGAACGAAACTTCTTGATGTTGCACTTCTTTAACACTTTTAGCAGTATCTCTTGCCGAAATTATCCGTTTAATAAGTGATCTGTCGTTTCAACCTTATGATCGATAGATTTGTCGAGATCTTGAATGGACCTCAAATAGAATTTTTCATTTTTACTGATAAATAAAACATTAATGAAACAGGTTTTTTTGATCCTTTTTTCGTGTGTCATCTCTTTGTCTTTGTTGTCTCAATTAGACAGCTTGTCAAATGAAATTGTGGTTGACCCTATTATAATGAAAATAGAGCCGATCGGGGAGTTCAAGAGGGCTTCAGAGGAAATGCAAATTCCTGTGCTCCCTTTTGAAGAAGATGCGGATGTATTGGTTGACAACCGAACAATAGATCTTTGGGACGACCTACTGAATGACCCACTTAAAAAACTCTATGAATATGATGAAGCAGACAGCGCATGGATAAAAAGTTCGACTAATATTCAGGTTTCGGATTCAACCTATGCAGAAAGACTGTTCGACATGGACCAGAAGTCTCCGATCTATTTCGCAAACAATAATTCTGTGCGAACGATGATCAATGTTTTTGTGAATAGACAAAAACACCAAACGGCTCTGACTTTAGGTAGATCTAAGATGTATTTTCCCTTGTATGAACAGATATTGGATGAAAATGAAATGCCATATGAACTGAAATACCTTTCAGTTATAGAGTCTGCCTTGCGTCCAGATGCTCATTCTCGCATGGGGGCCAAAGGCCTTTGGCAATTTATGTATGCGACAGGAAAAGCATATGGTTTAGATATCAACTCATATGTAGACGAGCGAATGGACCCAGAAAAGTCCACGCGTGCTGCATGTAAGTATTTAAAATATCTGCATGGCTTGTATAATGATTGGAATTTGGCATTGGCTGCATATAATGCTGGTCCGGGCAATGTGAATAAAGCTATCAGAAGGTCTGGTGGTAAAAGGGACTATTGGCAAATACGAAGATATCTGCCAAGAGAAACGAGATCGTATGTGCCCAATTTTCTTGCCATGGCCTATGCATTCGAATATGCTAAAGAACATGGTCTAAGAGCTCTTCCATATCCTATTGCATTTTACGAAACAGATACTATCATTGTTAAAAAACAAGTCAGTTTCGCCAATGTGGCACGTCATACTGGAATTACAGTTTCAGAATTGGAATTATTAAATCCTGAATACAAGAAGAACCTGATCCCAATGAACAGGCAAGGAAATGTATTGAGGCTACCAAAGAAGCACTTAGACAAATACTTTGCAGCAGAGGACGCCATTGCTAAGGAGCCAGTTGTTGAGCAATTGACAACCAACTACAAGAATGCCAATAGCAGCAAAAATACGAACACCAAAAGAGATGTTACTTATTACAGAGTGTGCAGCGGGGATGTCTTGGGGACCATTGCCGAAAGATATGGTGTAGGCCTGAGTCAGTTAAGGGCTTGGAATAACATAAGAGGATCTCGCATTTATCCTGGACAAAAGTTGACCATTTATTACAATAAACTACCCTCTTCTTCTTCAAAAACGACAGTTGCTAAAACTAGCACTAAAGAAACCTTTGCTAGCAATACTGGAAAACTATATCACACCGTTAGAAAGGGAGATACCTTATGGGACATCGCAAAACTGTATAATGGAGTTTCGGTTTATGATCTTGAAAGATGGAATAGCCACATCAATTTCAAAAAAATGAAGCCCGGACAGCGTATTATTGTAAAAAAGTAGATGTTAAGACTGATCATATCATTTTCATTTATCCTTGTTCTTTTTGCTTGTAATTCTGACGAAGAGGAAAAGATCTTACCTGCAACCGTAGGTGATGTAAGCGAGATCCTTGTTGTTGGTGAAAAGGAACATTGGAATGGAATGGTGGGAGATACCTTAAGGGCATTCTTTGATCAACCCTATCCGAAATTGCCACAAGGAGAAGGTATGTACGACTTACGATTTATAACTCCTTTGCAGTTTGTGGATTACGAAAAAAGGCAAGCTCATATATTTAGGCTCAGTATTGGAGATAAAGAACAAAACAGGGATGCCAGGATCACTCAATCAGAAGACATTTATGCAAAGGGCCAAAAGATCTATACGTTCTATGCCCTTGATGGTCGATCCTTTGTGCCTACATTCAATGAATTGAAACATCAGATACTGTACGATCTGGAAAAAAGGACGATCGCCCGTGGGATCGATCGTCACCAAACATTGGAAGACCTGGCCATCAATAAAAAAGTGATGGAAAAATTCAATGTGGACATTTCAATTCCAAAGGGCTTCAGGGTTTCTTCTGAAAGTGAGAACGTGACAGTTCTTAAGAGATACCGAGATAAGGCTTTAAGGATCCGCGATCTGGGCGTCAGGTCACATGATATTTCAGATGGGATCGTTATTTACCGATACAACCATAATTCAGATTCGACCTTTACATTAAAAAGACAAATAGAAATAAGAGACTCAATTCTAGGATTAAATGTGGTGAGTGCTAATGAGGCACCAATGAAGGTGGAACCTCTGAGGGATCCAATGTTGGAAGAAATAGACCTTAACGGAGTTTTTGCCACAAAAATGAGAGGCCTTTGGCGATTTGATAGTCCCATAATGGGAGGTCCATTTGTCAATGTAAGTTTCTTTCATGAAGAAAATGGATATGCCATTGGTATTGATGGATACGTATTCTCGCCAAAATTTGATAAACGCGATTTTGTGAGGGAAGTAGAGGCTATACTGCATTCTGCAGTGCCTGTTTTAAAGCCTAAAGAATAATAAAAGCGATACCTACAGAGTATTGGGTTAGCTGTGGCCCTCTGTTTTTCTTGAACAAGGGATTTAAACTATAGGACCCTACAGCGGTCAGTCGGCCGTATCCTATTCGAGCATGCAGACTATACCTGAAGTCATGGATGCCTGCAGTCTTATAAGATTTGCGTTTGCCAAAGCCATCTACACGTTTAGAATAATCTCCTAATTTGTAGGCGAATTTCCCGCCTAAATGAACTTTAAAACCGGCTCCATTGTCTTGGATCATTCTAAGTTCGACTGGAAATTCCAAGTAGTTTATGGTGTATTTATTCTTTTTCAAATTGGCATCATCTTCTATCTTATTATAGAATGCATAACTCGACTCTAAAGAATCCACAACGGTAAACACACCGTCAGTATGTACGTTATGAGAACTGATGCCGTATCCCAATCCGATAGAAAATGGCTTATCTATTTGCCTGAAAATGTCATGGATCACGTATGCATTTATTCCCAATGAAAGCCTCCTGTAGTCAATATCGTCAGGTATGTCCAGCCAACCGTCATTAGTGATCTCAAGAACTACACGGTCTCGAGCTTCAGATTGATCGGCACTATAGTCACTGTTCAACTCTTCAGACTGTCCGAAAGTCGAAATCAATGAAAAAGTAAAAATTGAACAAATGCAAATGTATTTAAGCAATACCAAATTCTTTTTTAATGTTGTGTAATACCATTGTCAAACGTTCATTAACGGCATTCAGTTCAGATGGTTTTTGCAGTTTTTCTCTTACACCAAGATAGAATTTAATTTTAGGTTCGGTACCAGAAGGTCGGGCAGTAACCACGTATCCATCTTCATAGAACATTTGAAATACATTTGACTTAGGCAGGTCGAGCACCGCAATGTTTCCAGATATCATGGATTTTTCAATTCCTTCATTAAGGTCCCACGTTTTCAATAGCTTTTTTCCAAGCAATTCTTTTCTTGGTTCTTTTTTAAGACCCTCCATCATTTGAGAGATCTCTTCTGCTCCTCTTCGTCCTTTCTTGGTAAGCGATACGAGAGATTCTTTGTAAAATCCATATTGAACATAGATGTCTGCAAGGATATCATTTAGTGTTTTGTTCCCCTTTTTTGCCCAAGCTGCTATCTCGCAGAGAAGTAGGCTGGAAACAATGGCATCTTTATCTCTTGTATAGTCTCCTATTAAATATCCATAGCTTTCTTCGCCTCCAGCAACAAAACGTTCCTTTCCTTCTCTAAGCCTTATTTGTTCCGCTATGTATTTGAATCCGGTAAGAGTATTGTAGCAGTTCACCCCATAAGACATACAGATCTCATCTATCAGTTGGGTAGTTACAATGGTTTTGGCTACAAATTCGTTCCCTTTTAGTGAATTAGCCTGTTTCAATCCTTCCAAAATATAATATATGATCAGTGTAGCTGCCTGGTTTCCATTTAAAAGCTCCATTTTTCCTTCGTCATTCAAAACAGCCAAGCCGACTCTATCAGCATCAGGGTCTGTGCCAAGTAGTATATCCGCATTTATCTCCATTGCTTTTGCAAGGCCAAGAGACATGGCAGAAGACTCCTCAGGATTTGGGCTCTCAACAGTTGGAAAATCACCGTTTGGTTCTGCTTGTTCTTCCAATACATGCACATCACTAAAACCAGCCTCTCTTAACACGTCAGGAACCATTGTAATTCCTGTTCCATGTATAGAGGTGTAAACTATTTTTAGGTCAGAATTCTGGATCAGCTCTTTGTTTACGCATTGTTCGATCACCGCCTCGCGATAGGCGCTATCCATTTCCTTTGAAATAGCTTTTAAATTATCCTTGATCACTACTTGCTTTACATCCTTCATCGACTGTATCTTCCTCACTTCAGCAATGATGTTCTTATCGTGAGGAGGAACCAATTGTCCTCCGTCTTGCCAATAGACTTTATATCCATTGAATTCCTTAGGGTTATGTGAAGCAGTGATCACAATACCAGAATGGCAATTCAATTTTCTTACAGCAAAACTTAGTTCCGGAGTAGGTCTTAATTGATCAAACAAGCAAACCATTATTCCATTGGCACTTAGAATATCAGCTGCTCTTTTAGCAAACAGGGCACTTTTGTTCCTAGAGTCAAATGCTATTGCGACTTTAATTTTCTCATCTGGAAAGCACTTCTTTAAGTAATTGGCCAAACCTTGAGTAGACATGGCTACGGTATAGATATTCATGCGATTGGTGCCTACGCCCATGATTCCGCGGAGGCCACCAGTGCCAAATTCGAGGTCTTTATAAAAGCTTTCTTCTAACTCTGCGAGGTTGTTTTCGATCAGGTCATGGACAATTTTTCGTGTTTCATCGTCAAAAGAAGGGTCTAACCAAGATTTTGCCCTTGTTATTATTTCTTCCCTATCCACCATAAATGCTTGACTTTAATAGATTTTCGCGAATATAAGCCATTTTTTAATCGAAGTTTTTTGGCAATATGTATAACTTTTTAATTCGTCTGTCGTAAATGTATCTGTCTTCGAAAGCGAAGGCACATTCTCAACAGAATGTAAACCGTTTGCAAAAACGATCTTCTTGTTTAATTCATTATATCATTTGCGTTTTGATAAATGAAAAAATACTGAATGAGTTAGGTTGGATAGTGTAGATGGTTTAGTTTAAGGTGAAAGGAGGGGCCCAATAAAACGGGCCTTTTCTTATTTATAGACTTTTCTTTCTTGATTACAATTTGAAAACACCTCTAGAGTTACTTAACGAAACAATCATTTCATCGAGATATTAATCTATTCATCGATACTAATTAGCAGTAAGACATAAAAAGGACAAAGTTCATGTAACTAAAAAGGAAGTTGGTCGTAAATAGATAAGTCTTTAAACGAAAAGACATTTTTTAAAGACAAACATTCAGTATTGACCCATCAATAAATTAGTTCCTTAAAGTAACTGATCAAAGAAAAAGGCTTGAACTAGTGTGTAGATGGATGAGATGATGAGATTAATAGCGTTAGGTTGGATAGTGTAGATGGTTTAGTTTAAGGTGAAAGGAGGGGCCCAGTAAAACGGGCCTTTTCTTATTTATAGACTTTTCTTTCCTGAGTTCAATTTGAAAACAACTCCTAAAGTTGCTTACGAAACAATCATTTCATCGATACTAATTAGCAGTAAGACATAAAAAAGATAAAGTTCATGTAACTAATAAGGAAGTTGGTCGTAAATAGATAAGTCTTTAAACGAAAAGACATTTTTTAAAAGACGAACTTTCTGTATTGACCCATCAACTAATTAGTTCCTTAAAGTAACTGATCAAAGAAAAAGGCTTGAACTAGTGTGCAGATGGATGAGATGATGAGATTAATAGTGTTAGGTTGGATAGTGTAGATGGTTTAGTTTAAGGTGAAAGGAGGGGCCCAGTAAAACGGGCCTTTTCCTTATATTTCAGTCTTTCTAGCCTCGTTTCAAGCAATTTGTCTCGAATATTTGTTCAGGGATACATCCATATATCTTCTAAAGAAAGGTCTATAGGGAAACTTATACGCTTGTCATGCGTAAAATAGGAATACAAAACCTTTACGTAGATGACATCACTTGTACCAAATTATCTCAAAGCTTCGTGCTTGGTCTTATGTTTGATCATAAGCGAATTTTCCTTTGCTCAATGTTCTGTTGACGTAGTTCAAATGACGAGCAACTTTAATTCCAACAATGTTTTTGGCCAAAGTTTTACGCCCTGTTTAAGTGGTGAATTGTATCAATTGGACCTTCCCATACATACTTTTAATCCTGGAACTGCCACTGCAACCCTTTCGATTTTAGAAGGAGATGGTTATGATGGTCAGATCCTTTTGGAACAGGAAATTCTGGTAGAGCATCCTTGGGATGAGTTCCATGTTTATCCACTTTCTCAGACAATTCCTGTTCTTGAAGATCAGGTATATACGATAGCCGTTGACTTCAAAGGGCATTATTGCGGCTGGTGGGCTGCATTTAATGACCTTTATTCTGGAGGCTCAATGTACTGGGACCCTGTAAATCAACCTACATACGATTTTAACTTCAAGGCGCACTTTGATCCAGTATCTCCAGAAAATATTTGGATCGGTCTGGTTAGTTCAGATTGGCACGATCCTGTGAATTGGTCATTGAATGCTGTTCCAGATCAGTACAGCGTGGCTACAATTCCTCTTCTTACGGATAACTATGTGCCAATTATTGGGTCAGACGCAGAGGTGAAAAGCTTACAGATCTTTGATGGTGGATCGTTAGTTCTGGATCATGATCAAGAATTAAAAGTATTCCATACCATTATGAATTATGGAACAGCAGAATTCCATGGAATGGTGAACATTATTAACCAAAACAGCCAGGCAGAGATCCTGGGAGATAACGAGTTCAGCCACCTTAAGATCAACAACACTGTATTTCTGACAGAACCAGTTATGGTAACTGACCTATTGGATCTTTCCAGCGGGTATTTAATGAATATGGGGTCCAATCTTAAGGTCCATAAAAATGACGAAACTAAAGGCCATGTCTATTATCCGGACAATAACATCATGGGTGACATAATTATTGAAAGGAAATATGATAAAGATGCCGGTGTAAGACTTATTTCTTCTCCAGTCGAAGATGCTATTTTGGGAGATATTGCTGTCACAGAAGCCGATAAGCCAGGAGAACGCTCATTGAATCAACTTTCAATTAGATCATACGATGAATCAATGGGGCAAATGAGATTTGATAATGGTTGGATCGTGCATACTTCATCAGATGCACCATTGAGAAAAGGACTGGGTTACGCGGCTAATTTTCCCGGTGGAGCCACATTGGCTTTTGATGGTGAAGTAAGCAGTGAAACAAATTTGATCAATGCGACATTTACTTCTGCTTCCAGTTTAATGAATAGCGGGTGGCATTTATTGGGAAATCCATACCCATCTATTCTCGATTGGGAGAGCATAGAAGGTGCCAATAGCCTAGATAATGCCATTTATTTTTGGAATAATAAAGAACAACAATTCGAGGTTTATTTGAATGACCTAAGGACATTCGATGCAGATAGGTACATCCAACCGATGGAAGGATTCTTTGTGCATACAGGAGAGAATACCGATGTAAAAGTAGAATATGTTGAAGCAGCGATAATACCTGAAGAGGTTTTCGAAGAAGATCAACAGCAAGTTTGGACTATGCCTTTATATAGACTCAAAGTTGAAGGGGAGAACTACAGAGATGAATCAGTCTTGCTTTTTTCAATGTTTGGAAAAGATGATTTCCAAGGCGAGTTAGATGCTTTGAAGATGATGACTTTAAACCCAGAGGCAATAAGCTTAGCAACAATAAATCCTTCAGGGGAATATTTTGCGATAAATACAATTCCTGAATTGAACGGTACACATAAGTCTATTCCGCTTTATACGAATTTTCCAAATAACGGAGAATACACATTTGCCACTTCAGAAATGATAAATTTTGCCAATAGAGAAAATGTTTTTCTTGAAGATAAGTATACGGGTAAGGTCCACAATCTAAGTGACGGACCAGTAACAGTAGAAATTGGCAATAATTCCAAAGAGCACAGGTTCATCTTGCATTTTGGATTCAAGAATATGGGTGCAGTTGGAACAACGCTGGCAGATATCTTCTCTGATAATGACGACATTGTCATAAACGTATTGGAAGAAGGAAATTACCAAGTTGAAGTATTCTCTGCTTTAGGACAAAGGGTTTACGATAACCCATTCAGCAATAAGGCTTCATTCATAAGAATAAATAAGCAATTGAATCAAGGAACTTATATCGTCAAAGTTTATAACGAAGAATTCACTCAAGTAGAAAAAGTGTTCATTGATTAAACAAGACATATCGGCAGGCTTGGTTTAAAAAAACTGCCATAAAGACATAAATTTTAGAGAATTGAGGCGCTTCTGGCGCCTTTTTTCATTTGGTATCTTGTTTGAAGATGTCTTAGCGAATCAAAAAAATATTCAAAATGACATTGGTAAAATATAATAACAGACTAAATCCTCTAGACAATTTATTCAGTGACCTTTTCGATAATAGTTTTTTCAGACCATTTTCAGAAAGGAGAGAATTTGGGAACAGTATTCCATCTGCAAATGTTAGAGAAGATGAGGATCAGTATTTCATTGATATGGCAATACCTGGCTTCGAAAAAAATGACTTGAATATCGATCTGAATGAAAATATTCTTACAGTTTCATCTGAACAATCCTCGGAGAATACTGTTGAAGAGTATAAGATGAGAGAGTTCAATTATTCTTCATTCAAAAGGTCTTTTAAGTTGCCTAAAGAAATTGATGCAAATAAGATAAATGCAAGCTATAAGGCTGGCGTTCTTTCAGTGAATATTCCAAAAATGCACAAAGACGACAGTACTTTGAAAAAGACAATAAAGATTTCATAGTTGTTTGGTTAAGGTTAGTTCGAAAGCGGTCCACCTCTCTGGGTGGGCCGCTTTTTTTGTTTTAGTACCTTAGCCAAAAATCAAGAGATTGATCAAAGCAGAGGGACTTCAATTTGCATATAATAGAAAGACACGGTTTAGCTTCCCGACAATAGATTGTGAGGCCTCCGATGAGTTACTGATCTTAGGTGCTTCGGGTATTGGTAAAACAACCCTCCTTCATTTATTAGCGGGGTTCTTGACACCTCAAAAAGGAGCGGTCGAAGTTTCAGGTAACGAATTCAGTAAATTGAAAGGAAATGAAAGGGACAAATTCAGAGCGAATAATATAGGCTTTGTATATCAGGACAATTATTTCATCAATTCAATTTCACTTTTCCAGAATCTGGTATTAGCACAAACTTTAGCTGGAAATAAAAAGGACACAGAAAAGATCATTTCGCTGGCATCTCAATTGGAAATAGGAGATTTATTGAATAAGCAACCGAGTGATCTGAGTAGAGGAGAAAAGCAGAGAGCGAGCATTGTACGATCATTGGTCAATTCTCCCAAAGTACTTCTCGCTGATGAACCTACTTCAAGTTTGGACGACAATAATTGCGAACGCGTTATTCGTATGATCAAGGAACAAGCTAAAGAGAATAATGCGGCACTGATCATAGTTACGCATGATCAGAGATTGAAGAGTCAATTTAAAAATACCGTAGCCTTATGAGCCTGCTGAAACTTGCCTGGAAAAATATTGTAGCTAAACCCTTGAATGCATTGTTGAGCATCCTGCTTTTGACTCTTGGTGTTGCCCTTATTTCTATTACAATACTGATGAGCAAAAATTTAGATGAAAACCTGAAAAAAAACATCAAAGGGGTGAATATGGTGATCGGTGCCAAAGGTTCTCCATTGCAGATCATTCTTTCTTCTCTATATCATATAGATGCTCCGACAGGCAACATTTCATTGAATGAAGCAAATAAAATAGCAAAGCATTTTCTTGTGAAGAGCGCTGTTCCTCTGTCCTATGGCGATAGTTATAAAGGAACTAGAATAGTTGGAACAGATATTTCTTTTGTTCATCACTACGAATTAAAGATAAAAGAGGGAAAAATGTTTTCATCTGCATTTGAAGTTTGTATTGGTTCCTCAGTAGCGGAGAAATTTGATCTAAAACAAGGAGATGAATTTTTTAGTCAGCATGGGATGGATGAAAACGCAGAACAACATACATCTGATCCGTTCAAAGTTGTAGGGATCTTCGAACGGTCGAATACTATTGCAGACGAATTGATCATTTGCGATCTTAAGGATATTTGGCACGTTCATGATCATGGCCATGATCATGAACATGAAGAGGGAGATGGCCATGTGCATGAAGAGGAGGAAAAGGAGATCACCGCAATGCTCATTTCCTTCAGGAATAAGAATGCGAATATGATGTTGCCTCGAATGGTCAATGATCAAAGCACAACTCAAGCAGCTCTTCCGGCAATTGAGATCGATAGATTATTCTCACTTTTAGGGTTTGGTTTTTCCACGCTCAGGGCTATTGCACTAGTGCTAATGATCATAAGTGGTTCCAGTATTTTTATTTCTATGTTGCAAGCTTTGACGGCCAGAAAATTTGAATTAGCCTTAATGAAAAGCATGGGTGCTTCCAGACTAAAGTTGTTTTTCTTACTATTGCTTGAGTCTACTATTTTAGGTTCTATAGGTGTCATTCTGGGTTTGGTAATTAGCAGGGGAGTAATGGTTGTAGTGTCTGAGGTCACAGAAAAACAATACAAATATCAATTAACATCATTGGGTCTCGAAAGAGAAGAGTTAATGCTGATCATCGCTACTTTCGCTATAGTCTTATTGGCAAGCTTTTTGCCTGCATATAGGGCAGGTAGGATCAACATATCCAAGGTCTTCGCACAAAAATGATATGAATAAAGGCATTACCATAGTTTTTCTCTTTTTGACTTCAGTTGCTTTTGGTCAATTAGATGTGAATTGGCGAGAACTCTCCGATGTAACCTTCGAAGACAAGTATTTGCCTGACCTTGATGCATACCATTGGTATCCGACATTTGGAGAAAAGGTTGTCGCATTAGAAGGAGAAGAGATCGCTATTACTGGTTACGTTATTCCTGTGGATTATGAATCGAACTATTACATTCTTTCTGCAAACCCTTATGCATCTTGCTTTTTCTGTGGAAATGCAGGTCCTGAGACGGTCGTGGAATTAGAACTAAAAGAGGAAGATGACAGCTATACAACTGACCAGAGATTAACTTTCAAAGGCATTCTTCGACTCAATACTGATGACATCTATAAGATGAACTATATCCTGGAGGAAGCCGAAGTATACGATTATTAAGGGCATTCACATGAACGCGAAATGTCGGTCCTTTCAGCATTTATTATAGTAGATGTAGAGTCTTTTGCGGCAAAAGTCAGGCTGTATTTTTTCAAATTTTTCTTAGAACCATGAACTAGATATATCAGAGGGTCTTCCTGTGTTTTGCTGTTCTTGAAATCCACATCTCCCTCTATCATCAATGTGTTTATATCGTTCCTTTCTATCTCATAGCAATCCATAAGGCACTTTGCTTTTTCGGTCATTTTTAATTCAGTTTGCCTTAAACGAAGCAATACACGTTCATTAGGCATCCATGAAGAAAACAAGTCCAACCTGTCACCAAAAAAGAAAATAACGGCAAGAGTGCCCAAGAACATTCCTATCAAAAATAATTTAAATCTACGGACCATGTTTATGCGCCAAATGCAGAAAATAGGAGGTCAAGATCTTTGAAAGGAATGTTGAAAGCCTTACCGAGCGTCTCATTCGTTAAGGTGCCTTTGAAGATGTATATACCGTTCCTGAAACCTGGGTCATTCTTTAAATAATTCGTGCAGCCTCCTTCATTTCCCATTTCGTTGATCAATGGGCCGAATACATGGCTCAAGGCTTCTGATGCTGTCCTGGAAACGCGAGAAGCGATATTTGGAACACAGTAGTGGATCACTCCATGTTTTGTAAAAACAGGATGGTCATGGTTTGTAACCTCAGAAGTTTCGAAACAACCTCCTCGATCTATACTCACATCTACAATTACAGCTCCTTCTTTCATTCCCTGGACCATTTCATCGGTGATAATACAAGGCGTTCTTCCTTTAGAACCACGGATCGCACCGATCACTACATCTGCAGACCTCAGCTCTTCGGTAAGAATATCAGGTTGTACTGTAGAAGTATATACCTTATGACCTATGATCTGTTGCAGCCTTCTTAGTTTTGCGATAGAATTATCAAATACTTTCACTTCCGCACCCAAACCAATGGCAGCTTGAGCCGCATTTTCGCCTACTGTTCCAGCACCCAAAATAATGACCTCGCTAGGCTTAACACCCGCAATACCACCGAACATCATTCCTTTTCCCTCATTGATATTGCTCAAGTACTCAGCTGCGATCAAAATTGAAGTGTTTCCCGCTATCTCTCCCATAGTCCGCACAACAGGGTAAATACCTTCTTCATCTTTAATAAAATCCCAAGCAACAGCCGTTACCTTTTTTTGCATTAACAATTCTAAAGTATCCTTGGGGTGGACCGTGAGTTGTAAAGCAGAAAGTAGTGTTTGATGGGTCTTCATCATTTTGATCTCCTTCTTGAAAGGAGGGGCGACTTTCAAAATGATATCAGCTTCGTACACCTTAGTGACATCTACGATCTGAGCTCCGGCTTCGGAATAATCTGTGTCCGTGAAGTTTGCTTTTTTTCCAGCCTCGCTTTCAATGAGAATTGTATTGCCGTTGCTGGTGAGGAGCTTCACGGCCTCTGGTGTCAAGGCAACTCTATTTTCTTGAAAAGAAGTTTCTTTTGGAATGCCAATAAAGAGTTGTTTTTTTCTTCTGCCTACCTCCAGCATCTCTTCTTGGGGCATCAATGCTGCTTCTTGGGCTAAAGATCTTAAAGCGTCTTTACTTGTTATCATGTATTGTTAGTTGCCAAAAAATGAAGATACAAAATTAGATACCGCATAGTTTAATATTGGAATAAGATTTTTTGATGACATACTCAATTATGTACATTCGTTCATGATCTTTGTTACAGGAGGAACAGGTATAGTTGGAATTCGGATCCTTTACGATCTTCTAAAAAAGGGTAGGGATGTTCGAGCTTTGAAAAGGAGTACAAGTGATCTTGAGATCCCACGAAAAGTATTTCAGTTTTATAATGAAAATGAAGGGGACACACTTTTCAAAAAGATCACTTGGGTTGAAGGAGACTTAAGAGATATAGTTAGCCTCAAAGATGGAATGAGAGGTTGCAGTGAGTTGTACCATGCTGGAGCGTTGGTTTCATTTAAAAAGGAAGATCGTGAGCTACTCATGGAGACCAATGTCGAAGGAACAGCCAATATAGTCAATGCAGCTCTAGACGAGGGGGTCGAAAGGTTTTGTTACATCAGCTCTGTAGCCACTTTGGGCAGATCTGCTTCTGATGGTCCAACCACTGAGGAAAGTGAAAGAAGTGAAGAAGAACAAAGCAATAACTATGGCAGTTCAAAATATTTTGCAGAAATGGAAGTATGGCGGGGTATCGAAGAGGGGTTGAATGCTGTGATCCTTTGCCCGTCTCTCATTATTGGAGCGGGAAGGCCATACGAAAGCACGGGGCAGTTTTTCTATCAGGTGAAGAAGGGCATGAAGTATTATGGCCCAGGTAAAAATGCTATCGTAGATGTAAGGACTATCTCAGAAGCTGCTCTTTTATTGATGCAAAAGGAAGTCTGGAAAGAGCGATTTATCCTTTCTGCTGAGAATCTGACTTACAAAGAGATATTTACGAAAATAGCAACTGCCATGAATGAAAAGGCTCCTCAAAAAGAGGCAAATAAATGGATGATGAATTTGATCGGAAATGTTTCGGAAGTCCTATCAGCAATTGGAATTAAGACTTTTGTAAGCAAAGAAAACATGAAAAGTGCACAAGCAGAATTTGAATACGATAACTCCAAGCTTTCAAGATATATTGACATCGAGTATCCAACTGCCGCAAGATCAATTCAATACTTTGCAGAATTTTATAAACAGATCCTTTATTGAGTCTTTTCACTTTTAGTACGCCACCTTTTCTTTCTTAATTCCTCACTCACTTTTGCTTCTTCTCTGATAAGACGTGCGATAAGAGAATCAGATATTTCCATCATATGATTTGGCTCTTTTTGATAGAATTCAAAGGAGTCTTGAAATTCCTTTTGGCTCACTTTATTGGTTTCAAATACAAGATTGTATCGCTCCAAACTCTCAATATCATTTTTCGCAACTCCTGCATTTTTCTGAGTATGTATGGCATCTATGATCTCTATATCGAAAAGGATATCTGTGAATTTGTCTTTGGGGATCACTTCGGGAGGGATCTTATTGTTGTCTCCACAAGAAATCAAGATCAGTGCAATTATGTATATGACTTTTTTCATCTTTCGAATAGCACGCGCTCTCCTTTTTTCCTTTGATCAAATTCGCCATTGTTATAAACGAGATGTCCATTGACAAAAGTGTGGCTAACGCGATGTTCGAAATTGTGTTCTTCGAATGGAGACCAGCCACACTTATATAAAATGTTGTCTTTACTAACTTTCCATACAGCTTCTTCCACTAATACCAGATCAGCGAAATATCCCTCTCGAATAAAACCCCTTTCTTTTATTTGAAAGAGTTCTGCAGGTCTGTGACACATTTTCGTTACCAATTGTTCCATGCTGAGTTTGTTGTTCTTCACATGCTGCATCATTGCTGCCAAACTATGTTGAATGAGTGGTCCACCTGAAGGGGCTTTGGTATACACATTAGTTTTTTCTTCAATGGTATGTGGTGCATGGTCAGTTGCCACAACATCAATTCTGTCTTCAAGTAAACCTTCCCAAATGGCATCTTGATCAGCTTGGCTTTTTACAGCGGGATTCCATTTTATGAAAGTTTTTTTCGTAGCGTATTCGGCATCAGTGAATGTTAGGTGATGAACACAAGCTTCGGCCGTGATCTTTTTATCCTTGTAATTTGTTCCTTTTTCAAATATTCCAACTTCCTTGGCTGTGCTGATGTGCAAGATGTGAATGCGAGCTCCGAACTTTGAAGCTAATTCTGCCGCAGTAGAACTTGATCTATAACACGCTTCAGTATCTCGAATAACAGGGTGCAATTCAATAGGAATGTCATCACCGTATTTTGCTACATGGTCGGCAAGGTTTTTTCGAATGCTAGGTTCATGTTCGCAATGCGAAGCGATGATCAGTGGGCATTCTTTAAAAAGGCCTTCAAGGGTCTTTGGTTCATCCACAAGCATATTTCCCGTTGAGCTGCCCATAAAGACCTTTACGCCACAAACATTCTTTCCATTGGTCTTGAGTACCTCATCTAAATTATCATTTGAAGCACCCATATAAAAAGAGAAATTAGCCAGAGATACTTCGCTTGCGCGCTCATACTTTTGCTCTAGGAGACCTTGGTCCAGCGTTTGAGGAATAGTGTTCGGCATCTCCATAAACGTAGTGCACCCCCCAGCTACAGCTGCTTTTGCTTCTGTATAGATCTCTCCTTTATGCGTTAAGCCAGGTTCACGAAAATGGACCTGATCATCTATAACTCCGGGCATTAAAATTTTTCCTTCGGCATTTATTTCTTGATGCCCACTTGGTAATTCCTCATCGGTATAGATCTTTTTGATCCTATCATTCTCAATCAGAACAGATCCCTTGAAGTCTTCTCCTTCATTGATGATCCTTGCATTTTTTATGACTGTTCCCATATCAACCCAAATTTGAAATTCTCAGTTTCAGGACCCCTAGAAATCCTTCTTTCATTATACCTGCTCCCATTTTCGATCGTCCTTCAGTCCTATCCTTGAATGTGATCGGAACTTCTACGATCTTGAATCCCTTTTTATAAGCTCTATATTTCATCTCTATTTGAAATGCGTAGCCAACGAATTTCACTTTGTCTAAAGATATGGCGCTCAATACTTTATTGGTGTAACATTTGAAACCAGCAGTAGTATCTTTTATGCCCATCCATAAGACCGATCGGGCATACATCGACCCAAAATAACTGATCATCAACCTGATCAAGGGCCAATTTGAGATACTACCTCCCTTCACATACCTAGATCCTATGCTCATGTCTGCACCATCTTTACATGCTTGTCGTAGTCGTTTAAGATCTTCGGGGTCATGTGAAAAATCGGCATCCATTTCAAAAATGTATTTGTAGCCTTTTTCAAGGGCCCATTTAAAACCAGCGATATATGCCGAGCCCAAGCCATTTTTTTCAGTTCGTTCAAGAATGTTGAGCTCAGAGAATTCTTCTTGCAGTGTTTTGACGATATTCCCGGTGCCATCTGGAGAGCCATCGTCTACGACTAGAATGTCGAACTTTTCATCCATGGAAATAACCTTTCGAATGATCTTTTCGATATTCTCTTTTTCGTTGTAAGTAGGTATGATGACCAGTGAGTCGTTCAATCTTTGTTAAATGGTGGGCTAATATAACAGATCAAAACATTTGAGGTCTCTCTTTGGAATATCAACATAGACCTAAAATGGTTTTGAACTATGGACTTATTTAATTCTAAATTAACACTTAATAGACTTATTTAATTGTAAATTTGTGGTCTAATTTATAAAGACATGAAAACACTATTACTCTCTATTGTAACCCTTTCTTTTTCTGCTGTTTTAACTGCTCAAGGCTGTGATGGCATCATCATTTCAGAATACGTGGAAGGATGGTCAAATAATAAGGCGATTGAGGTATATAACGCAAGCCCAAACCCCATAGACATGGCTCCATACGGTTTAGTGAGATTTGCAAATCAAGATCAAAATCCGAGTAATGCTGTAGATCTTCAAGGTACTTTGATGCCTTATGATACTTACGTGGTTGTATTGGACAAAAGAGATTCAACAGGAACTGGTTTCGATGCACCAGTTTGGGACGAGTTGCAATTGGTAACAGATACATTTGCTAACCCAGATTATAATGACGGTGCAGAATGTATGTATTTTAATGGCAACGATGCAGTAATGCTTCTAGATGTTCAACAGGCAGGTCTAGTCGTTTACGATCTTTTTGGAAAGGTAGGAGATAGCGATTTTCCTGACGGTTGGGGGCCATACCTGAACTCAATGAATGAGCCGGTATTTATGTCTGCAAATCATACATTGATCAGAAAGCAGAATGTTACTCTAGGTGTTGCTACAAATCCAGTTCTATTCGACCTTACTGCTGAGTGGGACACACTTCCTGCGAACACTTTCGAAAACCTTGGTTCGCACAGTTGCATTTGCGATCCTTCTGTAGGATTAGAAGAGATAAATAGCAACGCGGCAATTGAATTGTTCCCTAATCCATCTGAAAATGGATACTTTGAGGTTTCTTCAGAAGGACTGATCTCAGAAGTTGTGATATATGCCATAACTGGCGAAAAAGTGTTTGAGAAAGACCCATCTGATCTGAATAGCAATTATAGAATTGAAACTACTGATTGGAAGCGAGGTATTTATTTGGTGAATGTCAGAACAAATGAGAATGTGGTAAGCACTAAGCGTTTGATCATAAAATAATTTCTCCCAAATAATACTTATGCTGAGGACGACAATCGTATCGCTTTTACTTTTCTCATGCTCATTTCTAAGTGCACAGGTCGGAGTTGTTTCTGGTGTCGTCTTAGATGAGGTTACAGGTGAATCATTGATAGGTGCGAACGTAGTATATGCACCAGGAAAAGGTGTTCCCACAGATTTTGATGGACGTTTCTCTTTGGAGTTGCCATACGGGACATATGAGTTGTCTGTTTCCTATATCGGATATTTAGAAGTGATAAAAGTTGTTACCCTCTCAGAGTCTTCCCCTGAGGCAAGAGTTTCGTTCAACATGAATTTTGAGACCCTTGCAGAGATCGAGGTGGTAGGTGATAGAGCAATAGCTCGTAAGACCCCTGTTGCTTTTACAAATGTACCTATCCAGCTCATAGAAGAGGAACTTGGGTCCCAAGACTTACCGATGGTTTTGAACTCCACACCAGGTATTCAAGCGACCCAGCAAGGTGGAGGAGACGGAGACGCACGAGTTTCGATCCGTGGGTTCAAGCAAAGAGACATTGCGGTAATGATAGATGGAGTACCTGTCAATGATATGGAAAATGGCTGGGTATATTGGTCAAACTGGTTTGGTCTGGATGTTATTCAAAGTTCAATGCAAGTGCAAAGAGGACTGGGTGCTTCTAAGGTCGCTATCCCTTCGGTTGGGGGTACGATCAATATTTTAACGGACGGTATCGGCCAAAAGAAATTCACCAAATTCAAACAAGAGGTTGGAAATAATGGGTTTTTAAGAACTACACTCGGTTACAATAGTGGACGTTTGAAAAATGGCTGGGGCTACTCCGTTGCTGGTTCTTACAAAAGAGGAAATGGTTGGGTTGATGGATTAGATACAGAAGGATATTTCTATTACGGGAAGGTCCAAAAAGAATTAGGAGATCACCTTATAAGCTTTTATGGTTATGGAGCTCCACAAAAACATGGACAAAGAAGTCAAAAGGAAAACATGGCCCTTTACGATGCAAATTATGCTATCGAAAATGGCGTGGATACAAGTATAGTTTTGAATTATGACGGTCCTTTAGGGATCGATTTTAATGCTCATTATGGTGAATTGGAGACCTATACTTTAGATGACTCCAATATGAAACAGAATATAAAGTCGGTAGAGTTTAATGATAGGCAGAATGAGTACCACAAACCCCAATTCAACCTTAGGGATTACTGGAGGATCAACGATAAAATGGCACTTACCAATATTGCTTATCTTTCCATTGGAAGGGGTGGAGGAGTACGATTGAACGGTTTTACGCCACGTTCTTATTATCCCGATGGGTCACCGAATTATCAGGAATTATACGATATTAATACAGGTCTGGAATTCAATCCTTTTGTCGGACCCAATATTGATCCAGCTATTCATCCCACGGAGCATTTTGCTTTTGACGATACCTTCTTAAGAAGGTCTGTTAACAATCATGATTGGTACGGAGTACTTTCAAAATTATCTTGGTCAGTAAAGGAGGGTCTAGACCTTTCTGCTGGGCTTGATTATAGAAGGTATAGAGGTGAGCACTATGCAGAAGTACATGATCTTTTTGGTGCTGATTATTACAAAGTGGGAACCGATGATGGGAATTTGAATATTAATAACAGAGTGCTGCGTGAGGGAGATAAGTTTGGTTATCATAACGACTCATTTGTAAGATGGTTTGGGGGATATACTCAGGCTGAATTATCCCAAGACAACTGGTCTGCATTTGTAAATGTGTCCGGAGCATTGTCTCAATACAAGCGTATTGATTACCATTTACCAAAGATCTTCGATCTTGGAGATACGACTATTGCACCTTTTTATGATTACGGTCTTTTACCAGAAACCACAGATTCGGTTTTTTATGAAGGAATGTGGTATACTCCAGAAACACCTGGCTCAGAATATCAGCAGTTAGATTGGTTCTCTAAATGGGGAGCCACAGTAAAAATGGGATTCAATTATAATTTCACTGAAAGGGTGAATGGATTTGTAAATCTTGGTTATCTCTCTAGGAATCCCTACTTCAATAACATATTCGATTTTGGCAATACGCTGTTGACCGACATAAAGAATTCAAAGGTAAGTGCCGTTGAAATGGGTTGGTCTTATAAAAGCCAGAAATTCAGTTCGAATATAAATGCATACTACACCTTTTGGAAAAATAGACCGCTTCCAGGTGGCTTGACCATCTCTGACCCGGAAGACCCACAGAGTAGGATAACGGTGAACATTGCTGGAATGAACGCAAAGCATTTAGGGGTTGAATGGGATTTTGTTTACAAGCCGGTTAAAGATCTTGAGATCCAAGGTGTCGTTTCTATTGGAGATTGGATTTGGGATAGTAAAAAGACTGTCTTTTTCAATAGGCCAAATGGTCAACCCGTATACAACGCGGATGGAAGTAGATATAACATCACTTTTGATGCAGAAGGGGTGCATGTTGGAGATGCTGCCCAGACACAATTTGGTTCAAGCATTAAATATGACATCAGTAAAAGGGCCTATATCAAATTCAGATACACTTATTTCGATAGATACTTCTCAGATTTTGACCCTAGTACATTGGTTGGAGACGATGAAGGCAGAGAATCATGGCAAATTCCAGCATATGGATTTGGAGATATACATGCCGGATACAAATTCAAGGTTGACAAGTATAAGTTCTCATTTAGATTAAGTGTATTGAATGCCTTTGATGCAACTTATGTAAGTGATGCTGATAATAATGTTCGTTTTGCACGCACCACATCTGCTACAAATTTTGATGCACAGTCTGCCGGAGTCTATTTCGGTCAAGGCCGGAGGTTCAATACCTCACTCACTTTAACTTTTTAGAAAATGAAAAAATTTATCCTTCTTTCAATGTGTTCTTTAATTGCCTTAACATTCAAAGGGCAAGCAGATATTGCTGAAGCGAGGTCTTTAGCCATTGGGACAACGGTAACGGTAACGGGAATTGTAACCAATGGTAACGAATTCGGGTCTATAAGATATGTTGAAGATGGAACCGCGGGCATAGCTGCTTATCCCGGAGCAGATTGGTCATCTTGGACTGAACCCATTCCTGGAGATGAGGTAACCATTACTGGAGTTTTAAAGGACTACAATGGTCTTTTAGAGATAGACCCCATAACAGCTGTAAGTATTGATAGTCAAGGGAATGACCTTCCGACTCCTCAGATCATTACACCAGCACAAATAAATGAAAATGTTGAAGCAGAATTGGTAACCATCGAGAATGCGGTATTCGTGAATGCTGGACAAAGCTTTACAAGTACCACTTGGGAATTTAATTCTAACGGAGAATCAGGGGTTATTTACTTGAGATCTGGAAATCCCATTATAGGAGAGTTAGTTCCTGGTGGGCCTGTCACACTCACTGCGATCTCATCTCAATTCACATTTAATGTTCCTGCAAATGACGGTTATCAACTTTTGCCAAGAACGATGGCTGACATCATTTCAGATTCTCCTGTTAATTTTGTTTCTCCTGTTTCACAAACAAATTTGACTACATCGGGTTTTGAACTTAATTGGTTAACTGATGCGAGTTCAAATTCCATCATTAAATGGGGTTTTTCTCCAGATGCTTTGGACAACGTAATTGATGATAACACCCAGACTACAGACCACACTCTTAGTATTTCTGGTTTAGATGCAGGCACGATCATTTACGCCACTGTTTGTTCAGTCTTAGGAACAGATACGATAGAATCGAACATAGGGGCCTATGCGACAGTTTCAAACTCGTCTGGTACAATGGATGTGTTCTTTAACAATACTGTAGATGTTTCAGTATCTACTGGAGTAGATGCTGTCTGGACTAGCAATATTCACGATACGATAATCAAGTATTTGGATATGGCTGAGATTTCTATTGATATGGCAGTATATAGCAACAACAATCTGAATATTGTAGGGGCTCTGAACGATGCACATAATTCAGGAATACAAGTGAGAGTGATCACAGAAGGGTCAAACAATAACATCAGTTTGTCTTCTTTGGATCCTGGAATTACTATAGTCGAAAGAACAGACGGAATGGGTTCTGGAATGCACAACAAGTTTTTTATTGTCGATCCGAATTCCGTGGATAATTCATTTGTGATCCAAGGCTCAATGAATATGACCAATACTGATATGTTCCAAGATTACAATAACATTATCATTACTCAGGATCAGTCTTTGGCAAAAGCTTATCAATTAGAGTTCAATGAAATGTGGGGTTCTGACGGGCCTGTTCCAAACCTTTCAAATTCAAGGTTTGGACCAGATAAGGCCAACAATACTCCACATAATTTCATCATAGGTGGGAGACCAGTGGAAATGTATTTTTCACCGTCTGATGGGACCACAGCGGCCATTAAAAAGTCTGTTCTTTCTTCAGATGCATCATTTGAATTCAACCTTTTTGTGTTCACGAACAATGAACTTAGAGATGCCGTCTTGGAAGTTAATGATCTTTTCTTTGTTACCCCAAGAGGGATCATTGACAATACGAGTACAACTGGTTCCGACTATGATGCACTATTAGCCGCTGGTGTTGATGTTCAATCTCATGAAGGAGTGCCCGGCTTACTGCACCATAAGTTAGCTATTGTAGATCAGGCAAATCCTGGTTCAGATCCACAGGTTATCACTGGGTCACATAATTGGAGTTCTTCTGCAGAATCTGTAAATGATGAGAATACATTGATCATTCATGATGCAACCATTGCTAACATGTATTTCCAGGAATTTGAAGCGAGGTGGGCAGAATTAGTAGGCCTAGATGAATTGAGTGCTATCGGATTAACCCTTTATCCAAACCCGGCTAGCAATATGTTGTATATAGATGGGGTAAAAGAGAACATGTCTTATGACATCATTTCCTTGAGTGGGCAAACAATACATTCGGGAGGCTTGATAGCGAATGAAAGGGGAGAAATAGATATCACTTCTCTTCCTGCTGCTCTTTATCTTCTGAAGGTGTCTCTTCCTGATCATCAGACTTTTCTTCAGGGATTTGTGAAAAGTCAGTACTAAGGACTTTGAATTCTAGTCTTCTGTTCAATGCGTGATCTGCCATAGTGCATTTGTTGCATCTGCGTCCACACTTCACTAATGGTTGTGATTCGCCATATCCTTTCGTTACTACTTGTTCATGGTTAATACCTGCACGGATAACCAAATATTCATATGCAGCATTTGCTCTTTTTTCTGAAAGCTGTTGATTATATGCTTTTTCACCTGTACAATCTGTATGTGCACTTAATTCAATAAATACATAAGGATTTTCAAGAGTAAGTATAGCCAAATAGTTCAATGCTGGTTCTGCACTAGGTAATATTTCATAGCTATCATAATCAAAATTGATCTCACTGTACTCATCTAATATGACAGGTATGTCTGGTTCTATAGCTTCCATGAAGCCCCAATCAAGATCTGCAAAGTCAATATATCTTTCCCAAGATGTCTCAAAATCCACGGTTCTAGTGAAGTAACCATCTTTTTCCATTTTGATGGTATATTTCGTGTATTCATCTAATTCAAATCGGAAATTACCAGCGTCCGTAGTGAAATACTCACCTACTTTCTCTCCAGTATCTTTATTGAATACAGACAATTTAACACCATGTAATCCTAATTCCGTTTTATGACTTGCGAGTGAACCGGCCAAAATGATCGGAAGTTTTTCTGTATACATGATGCCAAGGTCAAGACCACTATTGATGCCTGTTCCTTTCAGGTAACCTGAATCGATCGTGTCATATACACCTTTGTCATCTTCAATTACCACTTTGAATCCAGCATTTCTGAAAGCTTCATTATTGAAAAGGAAAGTTCCATCATCATTTATTACTACTTCTTCGATCACGTTGTCATCGAGATCCATTAATTTGGCTCTTAATTTACCGACTCGTTTCTTAGACTTTACATCCAATACTCTACCTTTAACCAGGTAGTTGATGGTGTCGTTCAATTCATATGCAAAAATGTCATCAGACCCTTTTCCATTCTTTCTGTTCGAAGTGAAAAAGCCTCTATGCTTTTCAGCATCATAGTAAAAACCAAAATCATCTCGAGATGAGTTAATAGGGTAGCCTAAATTCTGAGGCGTTAAAAATTTCCCGTTCAAATATGGACAAACATGAATGTCTTGCCCACCAAGTCCGTGCAATCCGTTTGAAGAGAAATACAAAGAATTGTCATCATGCAAATAAGGATATTTCTCATTTCCTAATGAATTCACCGTTTCTCCCAGATTTACTGGTGATCCCCATATGCCAAGCTCATTCTTAATACACATATATAGGTCAGTACCTCCAAAACCTCCTGGCATGTCTGAAATAAAGACCATCATTTCTCCATCATCACTTATAGTAGGATGACCAACGGAATATTTTTCTGAATTGTATGGAAAATCATCAACCACGTTCCAGCCTATTCCTGTTTTTCGTGCTCTGACGATCATTAAATTCCTTAATTCATCACCTGTATTAACGTCCTTATAGACTTTCTTCTGATTTCTTGTGAAATAGACTTCGTCTTCACCATCAAATGCTAAATTACTCTCATGAAAAACCCCATTAATAGTAGAGCTGAAAGGCTTAACTTTTCCGGTAGGTTGAATTCCTTCTAGTGAAACTTGATATAGATTCAAAAAATTTGAATTTGTATAGACATCTACGTGTCTGATCCCAAACTCAAAGTCCATATTTGATGAGAAATACATGACATCATCCTTAATTGTAGGACAAATCTCATTGAATTCAGAATTCACTTTGTCTAAATTGACAATTGTGATCTTCGCAGAATCTAACTTAAATCGTTCATAGTAATCTTCAGAAACTACGAATTGCTCATAATGCTCATCGCCAGTAGCCATGAAATATTGGGCAGACCATATAGTAGCCTCAAAATATTTTTCGTTTTGTCTTAATACTTCGGCAAATAGAAGTTGATCTTCAGTTGAATAATCGCGTGTTTCCAATAATTTTTCAAACCATTTATGGCTTTCTTCCGGCCTACGCATTTGAAGATTGTAATTAGCTAATTTCCTATAGACTTCTGGAGTGGTTGCCCCTTGCTTTACCGCTTTTTCGTATTCATCTATAGCCTGAACATAAGCCTTGATAGCCTCATATTCTCTAGCTTTCTCCAATGCTTCCTGTTGACCGAAAGCTAATGAGGATGCCAAAAGGCATATGAATAGTATAATATGGTTTTTTGCCGTCACGCGGTATGTATCGGTTAAAATGTTTTAAGTTCCTACGAAATGCTTTTAGAATTGTTACGAATTGATGTCTAATCATTCTCAAAATTCATCAGGTTTCATATGGTAGCAACAATAGTATTTTACTGAATCCATGAATAAAGGTTTCCATCACTTAGAACAAATGCCTAATTGATAGTCAAACTTGGAACTGAGGTAAAGGTTGTATTAAGATCAATTCTCGATCCTATAGGAAAATTGGCTTTAAGGCCGTTTACCTTAAAAAATCGCTTAAAGTATCGAAAAGCTCATTTGGTTTTTCAGCATGCACCCAATGACCACTTTCAGGGATGGTTGCTACGTCAGAATTCTTAAATACTTTTTGCAGGCCTAGTATATCTTCATCTAATAAATAACCAGACAACTCTCCTCTAATAAAAAGCGTTTTAGTTTCACTTCCCTCAATATTCAGCTCAGACAATATATTGTCCATTCTCTCTTGAATTGTTCCCAAATTATATCTGAGGCTATATGTGCCTTCTTTATTTCTATACAAGCCCTTAAGCAAGAACTGTCTTACACCAGATTCTTCTACAAACTCTTCCAAACGACCATCTGCTTGTGATCTTGATCTTAGAGATGGGAGATCAAGGTTGTTCAAACCAGCTAATATCTTTTGGTGGTGAGGTGGATATTCTTTTATTCCAATATCTATAACCACAAGCTTATTCAGACTGCCAGGATATTTATTGTCCAAGGCCATTGCTGCCTTACCACCCATTGAATGGCCAATAATTGAAGGACTGATCAGTTCATGTTCTTCAATGAATTCATGCAAGTCTTCAGCCATTAAGTCGTAGCTCATTTCATCGCTATGAGGTGACTTGCCGTGATTCCTATGGTCGATCAAATAGACTTGGAAGTTTTCTGCTAGTCTTTTAGCCATGCTCATCCAATTATCCAATGAACCAAATAGGCCATGAGCGATGATCAATGGCTCTCCTTCACCAAGGAGCTTATAATTCAGTTTCATGAACTAGTAATTGTCGTTTATACATGTTCACTATATTCTCTAATCCAAAGTATAAAGCGTCCGATATTAAAGCATGTCCGATAGAAACCTCCTTGATGATAGGGATCTTTGAAACAAAGAAATTCAGATTGTCCATGTCAAGGTCATGACCTGCGTTTAGCTCCAATCCGATATTTTGAGCATGCAATGCAGCTTTAATAAATGGCGCTACCGCATTTTCTGGGTTCTTGGAATAGTTTTCTGCGTAAGGCCCCGTATATAACTCAATTCTATCCGCACCTGTTTCCTTTGCACTTTCGATCTGGTCTAGATCTGTTTCCATGAATAAAGACGTTCTTATTTCAGCTTCTTTGAATTGTGCAATGACATCTTGCAGGAGATCTTTCCGACCTTTTACATCCCACCCAGCATTGGAAGTGAGCACACCTGGAGGGTCTGGAACAAGCGTTACCTGGTCTGGCTTGGTTTTCAAAACAAGCGCAATGAATTCTTCGGATGGATATCCTTCTATATTATATTCTGTGTGAATGACTTCTTTAAGTCTATCTACATCACTATACCTTATATGTCTTTGATCTGGCCTTGGATGAATAGTTATCCCATCGGCTCCAAACTCTTGAATACGAACTGCTGCTTCGACAAGGTCTGGTCTGTTGCCACCTCGAGCATTTCTAAGTGTTCCTATTTTATTGATGTTTACGCTAAGTCGGGTCATTAAAATATTTACATTTAAAGTGCAAAAATATTAATTAATGCTTGCAACAGATCTTATTGAAGAAGATGTTCCGGTTGTTAGTTGTGATACCACAGTTGACGAGGTTTTAGAGATCATGACGGAATATAAAACCAGCCAATTACCCGTGGTTGAAAGAGGCGATCTTATTGGGATAGTGACAGACACCGATATAGACGATAGGCCAAAAGGAACGGCCATCGAGATGTACAAGAATGAGTTCCTTGAATACATGATCAATGAGCAACAACTGGTGCATGATGTGGTTAAAGTGCTAAAAGAACATGATTTAGTCCTTGTGCCAGTCATCAATAATGAAAGGAAATACTTGGGATCCATTACACCAAGAGCTATTGTTGATTATTATGGAAAAACACTTGCTATAGAGCATGGATGTTCGGTATTCGTTTTAAGAATGAACAGGAATGATTATTCTCTAGGAGAAATAGCCCAGATCGCAGAAGGGAATAATGCCAAAATATTTGCAGTACAGGTATTTCCAGAATTGGATGAGAAAGGCATCTCTGTGGTGCTTTCCATAAAAACAGAGGATAACAGTGGCCTTTTACAAAGCTTTCATCGCTACGAATATAATGTTACTGCTTCCTACGATAAAGATCAATTTCATGAAGACCTTAAGAATAGGTTCGAAGAGTTGATGAAGTACATAAACATGTAGACCTTGGCGAACGTCTTTCGATCAATTTTACTCTTACTTATCCTCTCATCTTCATGTCTCGGGCAGAATATTCCGATAAATGATATTGTAATAGATGGCACAAAAGTCACAAAAGACTTCATTGTTCTCAGGGAATTGCCATTTGCAAAAGGAGATGTGATCGATGGTCAGCGAATAGACCAATTAATAGCTATAGCAGAGCAGAATCTGCGAAACACCGAGTTATTCAATGAAATAAGGATCACTCCTATCCCTGGGTTTAAAGGCGATCTCATCATACTGATTGAATTAAAAGAGCTCTGGTATATTTTTCCAAGCATCATTTTCAGATTAGCAGATCCAAATTTCAATATTTGGTGGAATACTAAGGACTTTTCCAGAGTAAATTATGGACTCAGCTATTTACAAAAGAATTTTCGAGGAAGGAATGAACGCCTTTCTCTGAGGGCGCAAACAGGTTATTCAAAGCAATTTGCATTGAGCTACAAAGTACCAGGGATCAACAAAAAGCGCACATTGGGAATGGTCTTTTTTGGTGGCTACAGACAATTTGCCGAAGTAACCGTAGGAACTCAAGACAATAAGAGGGTTTTCTATGATGACCTTTCAGGGAATACGAAGGAATTATTGCAGTTCGGAATAGGTTTAGACCATAGGCCAGGATTCAATTTAATGCAACGGATCTATCTAGGATGGAATTCTCATTCGCTTTCAGATTCCCTAGCCTTAAACTTTTCAGATCATCTAAATGGTCAACAAGACCTGAATTTTTTGGAACTCTCCTATTTGATCGACCACAAAAATGTAGATTTCATTGCTTATCCTCAAAAAGGACATACTTGGTTTTTCGAATCGCAATTGAAAGGTATTGGAGCAAGGCCGCAAGACCTATTTGCAAATATCTTTTTGCAATTCACCGTTCACAATAAGATCGCTGAAAGATGGGTTGTGCAAAATGGTTTCAAAAGCAAATACTCATTCTTCAGAGAGTTGCCTTATGCACTGCAGCGAGGCTTGGGCTACTCAGACGCACAAGTAAGAGGCTATGGATATTACCTTGTAGATGGCCAGGCATATGCTCTGCTGCGCAATAATCTCAAGTACAATATTGTAAAACCAGATCAGCTTACATTACCTATTCGAAATCAGAGGATCAATAAGTTTAAGTACGCTTTTTATTTGAATGGATTTATTGACTTAGGATACGTGAAAGATGGCTTATATTCGGAGAATAATTTTTTAGATAATAAATTATTGGTTGGCTCAGGTCTAGGTTTAGATCTTGTAACAATTTTTAATCGGGTTTTCAGATTGGAGTATGCCTTTAACAATATAAACGAGCACGGTTTGTTTTTGCAATACAAGAAATCCATATAAACAGAGGATCACATGACCATTGGTATATACGGAACAGAATTCAAAGACGAATTCAATGATGGGATCAAGGACCTCATAGAAAGTCTGTTGGACCGCTCAGTAAACGTAAAAGTCTATTCGCCTTTTAAAGCTCATTTATTAAGTAAGATGAGTTTTAATATCGACCTTCCAGAATTCTCGGACCATTATCAAGTTAAGGAGGAATTGGATCTATTGTTCAGTATAGGCGGGGATGGCACTTTTTTAAGTACAATTTCTCTGATCCGTGATTCCGGAATACCCATCTTGGGAATAAATACGGGAAGACTGGGTTTTCTTTCCACCGTTGCCGTTCCCGGAATTGAAGAGAGCTTAGACCTTGTTCTCACTGGACGATACGCAATTCAAGAAAGAGGATTGGTTACTTTGGATATTGATGATAACCCATTTGGAGAGGTCAATTATGCCTTGAATGAGATCGCAATTATTAAGAGAGATTCTTCAAGTATGATCGTTATCCATTGCGAAGTTGACGATGAATATCTCCACAGTTATTGGGCTGATGGTCTGTTGATCGCAACTCCCACAGGTTCAACTGCATACTCATTGAGCTGTTCAGGTCCAATAGTGCATCCAGAGACCAATAGTCTGATCATTAATCCAATTGCACCACACCATTTGAATGTGAGACCGATGATCGTACCTGATGATGTATGCCTTAAACTCAAAGCTGATGGAAGGGATGACCAATTTCTTATAACTTTAGACTCGCGTTCGGCAGTTATTCGCTCAGATCAAGAGCTTATCATTAAGAAAGCACCCTTTAAAATAAACCTAGTGATCCCTGAAGGACACACCTTCCTATCAACAATGAAGAATAAACTTCTTTGGGGAATGGATAAAAGGAATTAACCAAGATGTCAGATATTCGTACAATATTTGACCATTAATTGCATTAATAGGTGAAGAGCATTGAAAAAACTGATCATCATATTATTTGTTTTCGCATTTTTCCAAGGAAATTCTCAAAGGATACTTAGTAAGACACACAAGCCCTATGGCGAAATAGGGCTCAACTTTGGCACCTCTTATTACATAGGCGATCTCAATCCATTCCAGCATTTCGAGCATAACAACTTTATGTTTGGTTTTAGTTACAAATGGAACCCAACAAGGAGACATGCATTGAAGTTGTACGGCCTTCGTACTTCCCTTGAGGCCTATGATAGCGACAACAAAAATCCAGACCTCGTAAACAGGAACTTGCACTTTAGGACTAAGATATTGGAGATAGGAGCAGGCTTGGAGATCAATTTCTATGAATACGCCATTGGTAAAAAACAAGACAACATCACACCATATTTATGGAGCGGTTTGACCTATTTTAGTTTTAATCCAGAAGCAGAGATTGAAGGAGCCTGGTTTGAATTGAATAGCCTGAATACAGAAGGACAAGGTTCGGTACTCATGGGCGAACCTTATAAATTAAACCAATTGGCTGTCCCTATTGGGTTAGGGTTCAAAGTCAATATGGGTGGTCGATTTGCATTCAATATGGAATATGGCGTAAGGAAACTCTTCACTGACTATTTAGACGATGTTTCAACAGTTTACGCCAATGAAGATCTTTTGAGAGAAGACAATGGTTTGTTAGCTGTTTTACTTGCAGACAGAAGTTTGATCGAAGTAAGGCCAAATGGCACGAATGAAGGCTTGGAAAGAGGCGACCCGAACAACAAAGATTGGTACTTCATTACACAAGCTTCTATAGCAATTAAGCTAGGCCCACCAGACAACGGTTGCTGGAAGTGACCTACTTAACAACCTTTAACTCATTTTTACCTTAAAATAGTTTTATCAGCAGTAGATTATCCTAATTTTGCTGAGCATTTGGTCAATTCATGGAGTTAAAACATCAAATAGACAAGAACAATATACCCCAGCATGTTGCCATTATTATGGATGGCAATGGAAGATGGGCTAAGAGCAGGGGCGAAGACCGGGTTTTTGGTCATTTAAATGGAGTGGATTCAGTTCGGGAGTCGTTAAAAACTGCCCGGGAACTAGGAGTTAAGTACTTGACCCTATATGCATTTTCTACTGAAAATTGGAACAGACCGAAAGAAGAAGTAGATGCTTTAATGGACCTTTTAGTAGAAACGATCATTAATGAAATTGAAGAACTTCATGAAAATTCTGTTCGACTAGAAGCCATAGGTGATATTGAGAACCTTCCTGAAAAGTGCCAAACCGCTCTCAAAAAGGGAATAGAAAAGACGAAACAGAACGATAATATTACTCTGATACTTGCGTTGAGTTATAGTTCCAGATGGGAGATCACCAATGCTATAAAAAGCATTTCAGAAAAGGTGAAAAAGGGTATTTTGGAACCGAATGATATCAATGATAAAGTCATTTCAGATCATTTGACTACAAAGAACTTTCCAGATCCTGATCTACTAATTAGGACGAGTGGTGAAAATCGTATTTCCAATTTCTTGCTTTGGCAGATCGCATATGCGGAACTCTATTTCACGGAAACATTCTGGCCTGAGTTCAGGAAAAATGAATTTTACAAAGCGGTTATCTCTTATCAGAACAGAGAAAGAAGATTCGGAAAGACCAGCGAACAAATAATAGAGAATTGAAAAAACTACTTAGCCTTTTTACACTTCTGTTTATCTCCTTTACGATCTCATCACAGATCATTTTAGGTGGAGAGAGCGATTTCAAAACACCAAAGGAATACGTTATAGGTGGAATTTCTGTGATCGGTGCAGAAACTACAGATGTGCAGGCCATAAAGCTCTTCTCTGGACTTTCTGTTGGTGAGAAAATAACGGTTCCTGGAGAAAAGATCAGTGCTGCAATACGCAATCTATGGAAGCAAGATCTTTTCGCAAATGTTGAAGTCTTTTCTGCGGATGTAAGGGGAGAAGATATATTCCTAGCAATAAAAGTAACGGAGAGAGAAAGGCTTTCTCGGTATGGTTTTAAGGGAATTAGCAAGTCTGATGTCGAGAGTTTAAGAGAGCAATTGACCCTTGTTAGAGGAAAGATCATTAATGAAGACCTCATTGCCAGAGCGAAGAATACTGTTCGTAATTACTACATAGCCAAGGGCTATTTGAACACTACTGTAAGGACTGAACAGTGGAAAGACACCATTGCGCAAAATGCTTTTGGCGATGTGTTGGATTTCTATGTCAAGAAAGGAAACAAGATCAAGATCAACGACATCAGTTTCCTGGGTATAGAAGCATTTTCAGACGTAAAGCTAAAGCGAACGATGTCCAATACCAAGGAAAAGAAGTGGTACAGGGTTTTTAAAAGATCAAAGTTCACTGAGGGTAATTTTAAAGAAGATAAGCAAAGTCTGATCGCCATGTTCAATAAGAACGGTTATCGAAATGTGAAGATCCTATCCGATACCATTTGGGATCATGATGAAGAGACCATAAATATTCGACTTTCGATCCTTGAGGATAAGCAGTTCTATTTCAGAGATATCTCATGGTTAGGAAATTCTATTTATACAGATGATCAGTTGAACCAGCGACTAGGTATCGCTTATGGCGAGATCTACAATGAGACAAAACTACAGCAGCGATTGTTCCAAAGCCCAACCGGGGGAGATGTGAGTTCATTGTATCTCGATAATGGATATTTATCCTTCAATGCAACGCCCGTAGAAGTGCAGGTAGATGGCGATTCCATTGACATAGAAGTAAGGATATATGAAGGGAAACAGTACCGAATTAGAAATGTCACAATTGCTGGAAATACCATCACAAATGATCACGTGATCATGCGTGAAATCAGGACCAAACCTGGTGATCTATTTAATCGAAGTGCGATCATCAGGACTCAGCGAGAACTTTCAAATCTCGGTTATTTTGATCCCGAACAATTTGGGGTGAACCCTAAACAAAACCCGCAGGACGGAACGGTCGATATTGAATATACTGTTGTTGAACGTCCTTCTGATCAAATAGAGCTTTCCGGTGGTTGGGGAGCAGGGAGAGTGGTAGGAACCCTCGGGCTTTCATTCAATAATTTTAGCCTTAGGAATATGTTTACCAAAGGCGCATGGAGACCTGTGCCTAAAGGTGATGGGCAAAGGCTTTCGATAAGAGCTCAATCGAATGGTCAATTTTACCAGGCATATACTCTGTCTTTCGTTGAACCATGGCTAGGCGGAAAGAAGCCAAATTCTTTTTCAGTATCCCTACAACATTCAGTTCAAACAAATGGTGTGTCAAAAAACTTGAACACTTCTGATGGAACTATTCCAAATCCGGATAGAAGAGATCTAAGTATTACCGGATTAACTGTTGGTTTTGGACAAAGATGGCAAAGACCCGATGACTGGTTTGTATTTCGTGCAGCAGCTGCTTATCAATATTATGATCTCAACAATTTTGGCAATGTATTCACTTTCGCTTCAGGTGTTTCAAACAATGCATCGATCCAATTATCTCTTTCGAGAAATTCTGTAAGTGCACCAATATTCCCAACCTATGGGTCTGACGTTTCGTTGTCACTTAAAGCAACATTACCCTATTCAGCCTTATTTAGCCCAAATAAAGATTTTGCCAATGCTACAGATCAAGAGAAATTCAAGTGGCTTGAATATCACAAATGGAAATTTACTTCCGCATGGTATACCACGCTTGCGGGAAGTGGAGATGATTCTTATAGCGATAAAGCAAGCAGGTCTTTGGTCCTTTATGCTAAAACTGGACATGGTTATTTAGGTCATTACAATAGAGATATTGGAGATTCACCTTTCGAAAGGTTTTATTTGGGAGGAAGTGCCCTTACAGGATTTCAATTAGATGGAAGGGAGATCATTGCCCTCAGAGGATATGATGACAATTCAATTTCACCGACTACAGGATCAACTTTCATCTCTAAATATACGACTGAGTTGAGGTATCCATTGTCATTGAATCCTAATGCAACTATATACATGTTAGGATTTGCAGAGGCTGGAAATACTTGGAGCAATTTTGACAGTTATAATCCGTTTGAGCTTAATAAGTCTGCAGGTTTTGGAATGAGGATCTTCCTGCCAATGTTCGGTCTTTTAGGGCTTGACTACGGATGGAGATTCGATGATATCCCTACCAATTTAGGGATGCCTAGAAGCCAGTTCCACTTTACTATTGGCACGAATCTTGGAGAACTGTAGTCGAAAAATGATAAATTCGCTGTCCCTTTAGAAATCACTTATGAAAAGAAGTCTTGTAATAGCCTTTATAGCCCTATTCACTGCTTTTGGTATGAATGCTCAAAAATATTGTGCTGTTGACACCAAATATATCCTTGAACACATGCAAGAGTATATTGATGCTCAAGAGGAGTTAGACAGAGTCTCTGGAGAATGGCAAGAGGAGATAGAGGTGAAATACGCAACTATTGAAAGACTTGTAGCTGCATACCAAGCTGAAGCGGTATTGCTTACAGAAGAGATGAAGCGAAGCAGAGAAGAAGAGATAGAAAAGCAGAAACAAGACGCTAGGATGTTGCAACAACAAAGATTTGGTGTAGAGGGAGACCTTTTTAAGAAAAGACAGCAACTAATACAGCCAGTTCAACAACAGATCTTTGATGCCATCAGAGAATATGCAAGTGAAGGTGGATATATGTTCGTTTTCGACAAAGCTGCAGGTAAATCCAACGTACTATACGCGAATGTGAAGTATGACAAAAGCGATAAGATATTAAGAAAATTAGGTCTGAGACCAGGTGATAAACCTGGTCAAGGAGATGATAAAAAAGAGGAAAAAAGTTCTACCGAAAGCAAAACTGAAGACAGGTCAACTGATGGCGGTGGAGATAGAGGTGGGAACAACTCAATAGAAAGAAGAAAATAACATTGAAATTACATTTGAACATGAAACGCATATTTTTACTTTTTGCTTTAATAAGCACATTTAGTACCGCAGCTATCGCGCAATCGAAGCTTGGTCACATTAACAGTCAGGAGATCCTAGCTGCATTACCAGCAAGAATCGATGCTGAGAAAAAAGCACAGGATTTTGCTGCTGAAAAGCAGAAAATGATAGAAGCGATGTACGCAGAATATCAATCTTCTGCTCAGAAATATCAGGATCTACCTAGTGATGCAACTCAAACTGAAAGGTCTTCATTGCAAACCCAGATCTTGGAAATGGAAGGAAGGATCCAAAATGCAGAGAACCAAGCAAGACAAGACATTGCTGCAATGGAGCAAGAGCTTATTACCCCAATGTTAACTCAGGTTCAAGATGCAATAAATGCTGTGGCAAAGGCGAATGGTTTTTCATACATTTTGGACACAAGCACTGGTGTTGTGGTCTATTTTGATGGTGGAGAAGATATTGCTCCTTTGGTGAAAGCCAACCTAGGCTTGGAGTAAAGGAAAGCTAATATAAAATTGTAAAAGTCATTTCAAGATCTATTTTTGGAATGACTTTTTTTATGCAATGAACTCAAAACATGCTATAGGGATTTTTGATTCGGGTATCGGAGGACTTACCGTTGCCAAAGCAATTCGTAAGCTATTACCATTGGAGCGCCTTATATATTTCGGGGATACGGCTCACTTACCCTATGGTGATAAGTCTCCCGTAGCAATTAGAAATTGGAGTAAGACGATAGCAGAAATGCTCTTGAAGAAAAAGGTGAAGTTGATCGTTATTGCTTGCAATACGGCTTCTGCACATGCTTATGCGAGTTTAAGGGCTCATTTGAAAGGCAGGGTAGAGGTTATAGATGTGATCAACCCTACAGCTGAATACGTAGCAAAAAAATTCAAGAAAGGGAAAGTAGGAGTTATTGGTACTAAGGGAACCATAAATTCAAGAGTATACGTAAAGCGAATAGAAAAGCTGAATCCGAAACTCAAAGTTACTTCCAATGCTACTCCTCTTTTAGCACCTATGGTCGAAGAAGGCTTTTTTAATAATAATATTTCAAAGACGATCATTAGAGCTTATTTGGATAAAAAGACCTTCCAGAATATTGATGCGATCATCCTAGGGTGTACCCATTATCCTTTGATAAAAAGAGAGATCAAGGAAGTATACAATGACGATATCGAGGTCATTGATTCAGCTCAGAAAACCGCTGAGAAAGTGAAGTCTTATTTGAGTGAGAATGGCCTTCTTTCGAAAAGATCCTCTGCAAAAGATAGCTTTTATGTTTCGGACCTCACCGAGTCTTTCGATAAGAGCACAAAAGTCTTTTTTAAACAAGGCATATCCTTAAAGAAGTTGGATCTTTGGAAATAATTAACGGTGTTCTTCTTTTTTGAGAACATAATGGGAAGCAGACATTTGGTTCATTTCGCGCACTTCAGAAATATATAGTTTTTTAACCTCTTTGGCTGGTACGCCAGCGTATATAGTTCCGCTTTTTATAACAGTTTTTTCAAGTACAACGGCTCCGGCAGCTACAATGGAATTGTCTTCGATCACAGCATTGTCTAGAACTATTGCACCCATTCCTATCAGGACATTGTTACCGATCTTGCAACCATGAACTATTGCTCTGTGTCCGATCGTGACATTGTTACCGACCACAGTTAGAGACTTTTTGTCCGTTCCATGCAATACGGCATTGTCTTGAATATTCGTTCTATTGCCGATCTTAATGAGACCAACATCACCGCGCAGAACAGCTCCATACCAAACTCCACAATCCTTTCCGATCTCTACTTCACCAATTACTGTTGCTGTTTCTGCAAGCCAAGTATTTTTACCGATCTGGGGTTTATGTTTCCCTAAGTATTTGATCATTGCCATGGCTTAAATATATCAATTGTTCATTGAAGAAGATGTTTAGATTTGCCATTATAAAATTAGAACAATGATCTATCAACGATTAGGAAAAGCGGGTTTGCAAGTAAGTCGTTTATCTCTTGGTTCCTGGCTTACTTTCGGAAAGCAAATTGGTGATGATATCTCAGAAAAACTGATGGATATCGCATATGAAAATGGCATCAATTTTTTTGACAATGCAGAGATCTATTCCCGCGGAGAATCTGAACGTGTTATGGGAAATATCCTAAAGAAGAAGGGATGGGCAAGAGATACTTACATCGTTTCATCTAAGGTCTTTTGGGGTGCAGGAGGAAAACTTCCAACTCAAGTTGGTCTGCATAGAAAGCACGTAGTTGAAGCTTGTGAGGCAGCAATGAAAAGGTTGAACGTTGATTATTTAGACCTCTATTTCTGTCATAGACCAGACAAGAACACTCCAATAGAAGAAACCGTTTGGACCATGCATAATCTCATTCAACAGGGGAAGATCCTCTATTGGGGAACCTCAGAATGGAGTGCACAGGAGATCATGGAGGCACATATGTACGCAGAAAAGAACCATTTGATCGGACCTGTCATGGAGCAGCCTGAATATAATATGTTCAGGCGAGACAAGTTGGAAGTAGAGTATGATCAGATCTTTAAAACAGTAGGCATGGGAACAACCATTTGGTCGCCATTGGCTTCAGGAGTTCTTTCGGGGAAGTATAACGATGGGATAAAGGAAGAGACCCGTTTGACCATGGAAGGACTTGAATGGCTTAAGGACAAAAACCTTTTTGAAGAACGAGTAGAGAAAGTCAAGAAGCTCACAGCCTTAGCTGGCGATATCGGTACAACAATGCCGTTACTTGCCTTGGCCTGGTGCTTGAAAAACGAGAATGTAAGTACGGTTATTCTAGGAGCTTCGAAAACTTCACAGTTGGAAGAGAATTTAAAAGCCATTGAAGTTGTAGATAAACTTGATGAACAGGTAATGGAAAAGATCGATGAGATCTTGGACAATGTTCCGGTCAGACCTGACTTTTAATTCCTGTTTTAGCTTCTTTTTTCCGTTTCAAATATGTGTTCAGGAAGATCGTTCCAAGAATAATGATCGTTCCAACATAGAATTGCCAAGACATACTTTCGCTATCCCCAAAATAGATAAGTGCAAGAATGATAGCATAAACAGGTTCCAAGTTAACCGTCAATGCTACTGTGAAAGGTGACAATACCTCCATCACTTTTACACTTGCTATGAAACCTATAGTCGTTGCTAAAACACCTAGTAATAACAAGTATTTAAGATCTGACAAGGAGAGTTTAAAGAGATCAGCGGTGTAGCCATCCTGAGCAAACAGAAATATACTGACTGCTACGAAGCCCCCTATCATTTCCCAAAAGGTAATGGTGTAGCTATCATTCTTTTGAATGAATTGACCATTTATTACGGTGAATAAGGCAGCTAGGAAAGCAGAGCAAAGAGCTAACAAGATGCCCATGAAGTATCTGAACTCAAAACCAAAAATGATCGTGATCCCAAAGATCGTTATCAGCCCTAGGATCGCTTCATATCGAATGAATTTTTTCCCTGATATCAAAGGGTCTAGAACTGAGGTAAAAAATGCTGCGCTTGCCATAACAGCCAGTGCTACAGAGACGTTAGAGACTTTTATGGCTGCGAAAAAGGTGATCCAATGTACAGCGATCGCTCCTCCGACTAGACAAAATTTAACGAGCATTTTTCTGTCAGGAATACCTAATTTCTTACTCAGAACTAAAAAAAGAAATATGCTTGCAATAGCTATGAGGATCCGCCACCAAACCAAAGGAATGGCTTCTATGGAAATAAGCTTTCCCCATATTCCAGTGTATCCGAAAATGATAACAGTTCCATGAAGAATTAATAAATTCTTTAGCTTCTTACTCATTGCCTACATCTGCAACTCCACCGGAAACAATGTATTTCATAACCTCTGAAGCCGGCTTGTCAATGGGTGTGACGTTCTCTATCGGAACGATGAACAAATTCCCGGAAAAGTTATAAGAGTGAGGAAGGTATACGGCAACCTTACCACTAGCAATGCCAAGATGTGATAGGTCTTCTCCTGTAATGAAACCTAGTTTTTCCAGATCAGAATTCTTGTTCACTTTGACTAAAACAGGTTTGTCGAATCGTTTCTTATCTCCTACAAATGCAGACAAAAGATCTCTTATGGCCGCATAAATAGTTTTCAATAGAGGTGCTCGATCCAATAAATTCCGGAAATAATCCTTTATAGGTTCAGCAACAAGTGAAGATCCCAAGAATCCCATGAACGTAACAAATGCAAGTAATATGATCACATTCAAGATCTTGTATCCTCCAGGGATGAGACCGCCTAGGAAATCGAAAACCAGATACACGGTATAAACCGTTATTACCACTGGAAGTGTATATAGCAGCCCTCTTAGGAAATATTTCTTGAAGAAATTAAGGATCGATTGCATTGCTTAAAGGTAGGTCTTTTTTCAACCGGAGATAACTTCTTATTTCAAGTTTTCTCTTTCTTTTTTTGTCAATGATGCCCGGATCATTTCATAAGAAGTATCGATCAATTTCTTTAATAGTTCGTCATCTACATCATGATTGAAATAGACACTGTTCCAATGCTTTTTGCTCATGTGATAACCAGGTTTTATCCCTTCATAAGATGCTCTCAATTCTAAATTCTCATCAGGGTCGTTCTTTAGATTGATGAATTCCTTCTTTTCTATATTTACCAAAGCAAACATCTTGACTACCTTGAAAACAAGCGTGCTTTCGTCAAAAGGAAATGATTCAGTGGCAAATTCCTTTGAGATACAATATGTCCTTAATTCCTCAATATTCATTGCATAGCATAAAGTATGGGCTTACTAGGCGTAGCGTCATTTACAAATGGCGCGATCTGTATATTGAGTAGATAGGTTCCGTCTTCAATGTCATCTTTCACATAAATGAATTCTGTGATCGTTGCATCCATTCTGGCATGTTCCGGATAATTCCAAAATGCATGATGCGCCAGTAACTTTCCTCCATCTTCTTCTCTGTCGATCGAAGGAAGATCTATCAAAAGATGTTTGATATCGTGTTCCTTTAAAATTGCTGCAGCATTTTCATTCATGTAAGGAAAATTTGTTGAAGAATATTGGCGGATCAATTTACTTGCATCGTTGGGCAAAGTGCGAATGATCACAGCTTCAAATTTGTCTCCATTAAATACCTTTTCCACTTGATGTCGCGTAATAACCCTATCACCTTTTTTTCTGTGTTCACCTTCATCATTTCCTAATATTTCCGGCTCGATCGTAATGACTTTGGCGATAACAAAGAATTTCTTTAAATGTCTGTTTATTGAGAATACTTCACTTGAAATATGCCCAACGCATTCTGTATGCGTTCCGTGACCATGCGGATTGAAAGTAATGTCCCTAAAATTTACTGACCCTCCTTTTTCAACGGAGCCAACAAAACTATCTCCCTGTACAGGGGTTATCGTAGGTTTATCTACATACCAAGCTTTAGGATTGTCGTCTTCCGCTCTCAGCGGAATAGAGATGTCTATTGGCTTGTCAAGGTCTACTTCGTATCTCTTGCCATTATGTTCTATTTCTGCGATCATTCTTCAATATCTTCTGAGAAGTTTGACATAACTAGGTTGATCATGTAAACACAAAGACCAACAACGATAAGGGCTGCAGCGAGAAAAACCAATATGACAAAGTTTGTCTGTTGGTTATGAAAATGTTCGGCTTCTAAACCATTTTGAAAAATAGAGACGTCATAATAATAGTAACCCAAAATGGATATCAATATGGCTGCGAAACCAATGAATGTAGTCCAAATGTGAGTGCTTATCAACTTTTTACCAAATAGCTTTTTCCTGTTTACATAATATCCGATACCAGAAATAAAAATGAAACCGCACATAAGGAAAACGAGAATAGTTCGTTTACCCAAGAACCAATTTTCAGGTCCGCCATCACCAATAAGAGGTATCAGTCCATAGGACACAATAATGACCAATGGAATGAGAGACCAGATCTTTTTATAGTTGTTCACTTAGTTTAATTCAGGCTTCAAAATAGGAAAACAAGTAGAATTTAGATCTCTGATATGGATCTTTTGAGAAAATATTTATCTGGCAAAGACTTATTGGCCGAACAGTTCTATGCGGGGTGGCTCAGCCCTTGAACTCTTGCCAAGGTGAAATCTTAGGGGTGTTTTTCGAAGTTCAACAGACCTTTTTGCCGCAGTAAAAAAGCCTCGATGGATCGTATCAAGAATGGTATCAACCCTTTTTTTGTTTTTACATTCTCTACTCACCCTAAGAGAGATAGTTGGCAGAGAAGTGATCCCTTCTTTATTGACAAGGTAATCTGTGAAAAAACGCTCAGAAGCATTTTCAATATCACTCTCTTTGACATCATTCAAATTCATAAGTAGGTTGTAGTTGTCAGTTACTATGATCTCCAAGAAGAATCCTTTTTGTTTTTTTGTGAGATCAATGAATTTCGAGCAATCATTTTCCACTTGAAATTGGAGTACATTAGACCCTCTATACCCCTCAGAACTTAGTTCAATTGGATAGAAAAAGTTTATTACACCGCAGGTATCATCAACACCTTCAAGTATCACTTTGTCAATGTTGTCCCTAAGCTTTTGGTTGAACTCATATTCATAAGTAGGAATATACTGGGTGTGCAAAACACCAGTGCTTCCGATCAGTATCCAAAATGCGTAGAATGGTTTTTTCAAATAATTTATTCTTTCAACCCTTTTTCCGGCTATTCTTCAGGTTTTGTTCATACAAAGAGATGTAATCCTCTACAGTGATCTTTTTTGCTAATTCACCTATCAATGCATAAGGAATATCTTCCATTTTTTTGAACCTTACACAGCTCTTCCCCATGTCTAATTTGGTCTTGCAATGTTTCGGATATTCACTTGTAAACCATTTATTTAGTTTGGGGTCGCCATATACTCCGGAATGATAAAGCGCTACAAAATTCTTCTGAGATGCATAATTTATAAATGGAAGAGGTTCTTTTGGATTCACATGATATCCATCCGGATAAATGCTATGTGGAACAACAAATCCGGGCATATTATATTGGATCGTTTCTTTAAACCCTTTTGGCAGATTGGTTTTTAGGGTCTTCCGTATCTTGGTCAATACTTTCTTTCGGTCGTCTGGCAATTGATCTAAATACTCTTTTACTGTTTCTGCTTTAATCGTCATGTATCTGAAGGTATAAAAAAAAATTACAGATCTTGATCCAAATACTCGATACCATCGGTACTTATGAAACCCGTCAGGCCGTTAGGCAATTCAAAACGGGCTAAGTGATGATCGAATGGAGACAGAACTGTATATTTGGGAGTGCAAATTCCATGATAACCGTATAGATCACCAATTTTCGTTTGAATAGCATTGGATAAAATAGACACTGAATCGAAAATGAAAGAGAGCTCATTTGAGTGAAACTCTTTGAATTGCTCATCTGAATACTCCCGAGAATAGTTTGGTATAGCCCATTTGTCATTTTTTCTAGCGAGCACAGTCCTGGGTTCTAGTGGAATAGTAGCTCCGATCCCAAAATTGCTGTCATATCTGAATTCATGAGTGCCAGAAATGAATTCTAAGTGATCGACATTTTCTTTGCTGTATCTACCGATCTCCTTCGGTGGTATTTTTTGGTCATGATCAAAGAAAGTCTCGTCTGCAGTTATAACCCAATCATTTCCGTCTTCAATAATGGCCATTGTGTAATGCGGAACTGTTCCACAAAAGCCGTAGGGAGTTTCTGCTTTTTCGACTTGCTCTAGCTCTCCATTCAATAATTTGATCTTGCCTTGTTGATCTAATATTTGAGCAAATTCCCAACTGATGCTTTTCGCAAAACGCAGGTCGGAAAACCTTAGGTTTCCATTTTTGTCATGTATACTGTAGGTGTCATCGGCAGACCGGACGATCTTATTCCCATCAAACAGATCTTCCTGTGAAAATATGGTGTCATGAGAAGAGTTGTTTACCTGTTCAATAACAGCCTCTGGCAATTCTTTTAAGGCCACCTGGTCTTGCTGAGATGAACAGGCCATGATCAGTCCTGCCAAGACAAGGAAAAGGAAATATGTAAAGCTCGTTTTCATCTGGTTACATGTACTACAAATATTACACCCAAAATAAGTCAGATGCAATGCGATCTGCCAACAAGAGTCCCTTTTTCTTCAGTTTCAAGTGTTGATCCTCAATTCTAAGCTCCTCCTTGAATTGATAAATCACTTTCTTTTCCTTTTCCAAGAGGTCTACTCCAAACTCTTCTTGAAGATGATCGAGATCTACTCCCCAAATGGTACGCAGGCCAGTGAGAACGACTTCGTTAAAACGATCTTTCTCGCTTAGTACTTCAGCTTCAATGGCCAATTCGTTCAGACCAAGGGATCTGATATATTGCGGATTGTTCCTTACATTCCAGAGTCTTTGTTTTCCGTCAAAAGAATGAGCAGATGGGCCAATGCCCATATAATTACTTCCCTTCCAATAAGCCGAATTATGTTTAGAAATAGATCCTGCTTTGGCAAAATTGGAGATCTCGTAATGCTCAAAACCTGAATCGGATAGTTGGTTCCTTAGAAATAGGAACTCTTCTTCCACTTTTTCGTCAGGTGCTTCACTTAGTTTGTTGTGAGCTTTCCAATTGCCGAAAACGGTATTCTTTTCGATGGTCAGACAATAGGCCGAAATATGTTGGATGTGAGACGCGATGGCCAATTGCACGTTTTCTTTCCAAGTATTCATGTCTTGGTCTGGAATGCCATATATCAGATCTATCGAGATATTTTCAAAGCCAGCTTGCTTTGCCCTTTTTATACAAAGCTTTGCTTCATCTGCATTGTGCGCTCTGTTCATCCATTTCAGGTCTTGGTCATGGAAAGACTGGATACCTACTGATAGCCTGTTTATTCCGATCGATCGCCAATCCATTAAAGTCTCTAGGTCCATATCGTCTGGATTTGCTTCTAGAGTGACTTCTCTTTCTGCAGTTCCAGGTGCCATTTTCTCAATAGAATTGAGAAAGGCTTCTAGATATGTTTTTGGCAAAAGACTCGGAGAACCACCTCCAAAATAGATCGTTTCTACAGGATCTTTTCCAAGAAAAGCTTTACGCATTTCCAATTCTTTGAGCATGGCTTGCTGCATTTCTTCCATGCTGTTTTTCTGGGTTGAAAAATGAAAGTCGCAATAGTTACAAGCTTGCTTGCAGTAGGGTATATGAATGTAAATACCGGCCAAATTATTTGTTGAGGACTATCCTAAAGGTAGTGCCTTTTCCGACTTCTGAGCGCTTAACGAAGATCTTGCCCTCATGGTAATTCTCAATGATCCTTTTAGAAAGAGAGAGCCCAAGTCCCCAGCCTCTTTTCTTAGTTGTGAAACCAGGCTGAAAAACGCGTTTATGTAAATTGGAAGGGAGGCCTTTCCCCGTATCACTGATGTCGATATAAGTGACCTGTATCTCGTCTATCACGTTCACCTCTATACTGCCTTCACCATTCATGGCGTCTATCGCATTCTTACAGATATTTTCTATGACCCAACTGAACAGTGGTTTGTTCAATTTTGCAATGGCGTCAAAACCGTCCTCATCGTTCAGACTGAAATTGATCTTTGAACTTACGCGAGGTTGCAGATAATTGATCGTTGATCTAAGTACTGAAAAGACATTCTCCTTATCTAGTTCGGGCATTGAACCGATCTTAGAAAACCGATCAGTGATGGTCTCTAAACGCATAACATCTTTGTTGAGTTCAGAAACCATGCTTGGTTCCACATCTTTTGCCTCCATTAGTTGGACCCAAGCCATTAAAGAGGAAAGGGGTGTGCCCAATTGATGGGCTGTTTCTTTTGCAAGACCCACCCAAACTTGGTCTTGTTCTGCTTTTCTGAATGTACTCCAGATCAGATAGGCGATCAAAAGGAAAAGTCCAATGATAATGAACTGCACAAGAGGGAAGAATTTAAGCTGCTTTAGCACAAGTGATTCAGCATAATAGATATATGATAGATCTCCTTCTCCCAGATCGACCTCTATAGGTGTATTTTCAGCAGCCATAGACTTGAGCTTTAGCTGCAATTGAGCTGGATCATTCACGACAAGGGAGTCTACATTTCCAAAACTTCTAACGTTTTCACCGTTCGGTCCGGTGAGGATAACAGGCACAGATGCAGAATTGATGACTGTTTCAGAAATGAATGAATTGATCAGGGCATCCATCTTTTCTTCAAGTTCTGTGATGATCCGGGAATCTTTATAGAAAACATACTGATGAATACCATACTCATTGATCTCCAATGGCTCATATTGACCTTTCATGATGTTCAACTGCTCTTTGAGATATTTAGGGTCATTCTCTCTCGAAGGGTCCAAATTACCGTAGGTGTTGATGGTCTTTTTATCCGCTTCTGTTATAATGGTCGGGATGGACTTATTGCCTAATAATATTTTTGTAGTAATGGGAGGGATGTCAATGACGTTTGGATTGACACTTATTTTCATGGCGTCTCTCCAGAGTTCTACTTTTTTTCGCTCTTCTTCCCTAAGATCTTTGAACAGCACTTCGTAATAGCGGACCAACTCACTCTTTTTCTGAATGGCCTCGCTCCAAAGTTCTACCTTTTCTTTTTCCTCAGACCTAACCTTGTTTACAATTGAACTGCCATACCATAGAGATGCCACTATGATGAGCAAAGCAAGTATAAGCAGGATGATCTTCCAGCGTTGCTTTTTGGAATAAATACTCATTTAATAAACTACAATGTAGAAGTCGGGTATAGGCGGCAATTTGACTCTAAATAAAGGGATTTTCAGGGGGAAATGCAACAGATATCACTCTTCATCGTCTATGATCTCATAGTCTATCGCCTCATGTTCGTCCTCTTCTTTTTCGAATAATTTGCCGAATCCTTTTTTCTTTTTCTTTTTGTCCTGAACGATCTGGTCTTCTAATTTTATCTCGATCTTCTCCTCTTTCTTTTCTTCAGGGTCTTGCTTTTTGAATATGTTAAAGAGGTCTTCTTTGGCTTTCTTAAGGTCAGACTTTCTTTTAGCTCGAGCACTTTCTTTGTCGAAAGAAATGTCCATATCATCTACCTGGCCCTTCATGGCTATGAAGATGCGCGAGCCGGTACCGTCATCTTCTACATAGATCTCTTCTATCTCTTCTTCGTGTTGCTTCAACATTTCGCGCATCCTGAAATCAATACGATAATCTACTTCATTATCAAAGCCATGGACTCCGCTTATATTCGCATCCATGGCATTGGACTTGATCTCCATTTTTGGGATCTTTATTTTTGAGTCTTTGATCTCTATACGATTTTCCAATTCTGAAAAAGAGAGATGCCTTACATTCTCTTCAAATTCATCGATCTTTAAAAAAGGGTTAAGCAGTTTTTTCTTTCTCAAATAAGCAGCGATCTCTTTCATAGCCGGATGCTGTATCAGTTCACCATCTTTTAAGTTTATATCAGCGATAGTCTCGATGGTGTTTTTCCTAAAATCCAGATATTGGTCCATTATCCCTTGAAAATATACATCTGAACTGGTTATTCCTGAAAGGTGCTCGGCCGTAAGGAAATCCTGGTCGAAGTTTGCAAAACCTTGGAATACTTGTTTAATATCGAGGTCTTTTGCACTAGTCTCACACGTAACCAGGAATTTGTCTTCTGCTTTTTCAGTAATGCTCAATCTTCCGCTTACTTCCCCTTGGCAACTGTTAAATGAAATGTCATTGGCATCAAAACGTTTGTTCTTATAGGATAATAGTCCTTTTAGTTTTTTTGCTTTGAATTCATTGAATACCAGATCCTGAATATTGGAATTGAGCTTAAATTCAACATTTTCTGGTAGAGAGAGTTGAGATCTGTTCTCTTCATTTTCTGTACTAATGATGAACTCTTTCAAGTCAACTCTGTCCGCTTCCAAAAAAGCTTCTATCACAAGTTTCTCGTCTTCTTTTATGAAGTAATTGAGTGTGTTACTTAAAGTGCCATTCAAATTAAAGGTGGTACTTTCCATGTCCCCGGAAAGATCCTGGACTGCAATGTGGTCTTTGGAAAAGAACATTTTTCCTGACAGGTCACTTACTCGCACATCTTGATCCAACCATTCTATTTCACCCCTTTCCAGAGAGGCTTCGCCTTCTATTTCGGCTTTGTTCATCCACTTTTCAGAATTGAGCTCCTCCGATATGAATTCTCCTTTTAGTGTATTATTGAATTTGATCTTCCCATCAAAAAGCACGCTGTCCAAAGAAAAGAAATGAGAGATCTCCCTTAGATCCAATTGACCTTGAAAATTCAGGTCTGTCTTCGGGTCGGGTATGTCCAATACTTTACCATTCACTGCCACATTCCCATGTGCCATTTCAGAGATCATTTCTTGAATGATCATATCAGAGCGATCGTTGTCTATGTTGTATTCTCCTTGAAATGATATGTTCCTGATCGTCTCTTTTGAGTCCGTTTCAATGAATTCACCATCTTTTATCTGAATGGTGTTCTTCATTTCAAGGGTCTTATTTTTTCCATATGCATAGTACAGATCTGAAAGGATGTTGGCCTCACCATCTGTCTTATAGTTTTCCGGTAACTCATAGTAATGTTCAAAAATGTTCAACAGACCATTTGGAGATGTGGCTGTTTCAAGTTCCAGTGAAAGAACTTCCTGGTCCTTGATCATTGTCAGTGCTCCACTTCCTTCGATCTCTATTCTTTTAGTATCGATCTTAAAACCATTGAATGTCAATTGATCATTTTCATACGTCAATTGGGCGCTTAATTCAATTCCTTGCTGAGTGATACGTTGGGTGGTGTCTTCCAAAAAGTTGAATGAAGTGAGGTCTCCATCAAGATCGATCTTCCAGACTTCCTCGCTTGTTTCCAATGCAGCTCCTAATTCTTCGATCTCTGTAGAATATGCATTAGAAACACTTTCATCGAAATAATTGATGGTAATGTTTTTCAGTTTAATGTCCTCTATTTTAAAAGCTATGCTTTCTTCTCGTTCGGAGGTGTCCGTCTTCCAAACCTCAAAATTAAGGTCGCCATTTTCAAGACTACGTAATTCTATTTCCCCATTGATGATATCCAATTCGCTGATCTTGTAGTCTTTTTTGATGAGATCGAAAATGTTGAGTTTAAGTCGCAATTCTTCACAGGCCAAGAGCGTATCGGCCACAGAGATCAAGTATGGATCTTCCAGATCTATGGACACTTTCGGAAAAGAACTGAGCAGGCTGGCTTCTGAATTACTGATCGTAAGGCTTCCATTAATGCTGTCATTCAGCTTGTCCATGGCCAATGCTTTGATCTCGTCTTGATTGAAATAGACGTATAAAGCACCTATTCCCGTGAGGGTCAGGAATGCCACTGAGGCAATAAGGCCATATTTTATGATCTTCTTGAACATAGATGGGCTAATTCAGAAAGGTAGGTTATTAGGGTGCAAAAGGCGAGCCAACTATTTACCCGCATCAACAGCTCTGTGTTAATTGCAACGACAGGAAATTGCTTTTTATTTTCTGAACATCTAATTGCGTTCTAAATTATTCAGAACGAGATGGCACAGGTGTTTCGGTTGTTTATCTTTACCAAAATTTATTGAAAGATGTCTTTTGTAGAAGAACTTACTTGGAGAGGAATGGTGCAGGATAAAATGCCTGGGCTTGAAGAGCAATTGGCCAAGGGAATGACAGCTGGTTATGTTGGCTTTGACCCCACTGCAGATTCACTGCATATTGGGAATCTAGTTCCGATAATGCTTTTGGTACACTTCCAGAAACATGGGCACAAGCCATATGCCTTAATCGGAGGAGCCACAGGAATGGTCGGTGACCCCAGTGGAAGATCTACAGAGAGACAATTTTTGGATACGGAAACGATACAGCATAATCTGGATTGCCAACAAAAGCAATTGGAGCATTTTCTTGATTTTGATAGCGGAGAAAATTCCGCTGAGATCATTAATAATTATGATTGGTTCAAGGATATGGGTTTTTTAGAATTCATTCGTGAAGCTGGAAAGCACATTACGGTAAATTATATGATGGCCAAAGACTCGGTGAAGTCAAGATTGGAATCGGGCCTTTCATTTACGGAGTTCACTTATCAATTGATCCAGGGATACGACTTCTATCATTTATATAAAGAGAAAGATTGCCTTGTGCAAATGGGTGGGTCAGATCAATGGGGTAACATCGTGACCGGAACCGAATTGATCAGAAGAAAGGCTCAAGGAGAAGCTTTTGCGCTTACTGCTCCGCTCATTAAAAAGGCTGATGGAACAAAGTTCGGAAAGTCACAGGGTGGTAATGTTTGGTTGGATAAAAAGAAAACATCACCCTATAAGTTCTATCAATACTGGCTAAATGCCGCTGATGATGATATAAAGAATTTCATTAGAGTTTTTTCATTGAAAGGAAAGGATGAAATAGAAGCCCTTGAAAAAGAACATGATGAAGCACCACATTTAAGGATCCTGCAAAAAACGTTGGCTGAAGAATTGACCATAAGGATACATGGACAACAAGATCTAGATGCGGCTTTGGCGGCTTCCAACATCCTTTTCGGAAAAAGTACTTTAGAACAGTTGAACCAGATCTCCGAAGATGATCTGCTATCTGTTTTTGAGGGAGTACCTCAAGGCGAAATTGCTTCAGCAGACCTTTCGTCAGGGTTGAATATCGTTGATGCACTGTCAGAACAAACGGGCTTTCTAAAGTCTAAAGGAGAGGCTAAGAGAGCTTTGAAGGAGAATTCAATATCCGTCAATAAACAGAAAGTCACAGAAGAAAAAATGCTGACCGGTGATGATCTTATAAATGGAAAGTATATTATTCTTCAAAGAGGAAAGAAGAATTACTTTTTGTCAAAGGTGGTTTAAACTACCATCAAGTTGCATCCGCGAACATCGCTGTTGTCATATCTGCCTAGTACTTCAAAAGAACCATTTTCAAAAACCCTTCCAAGATCTTGGGTGGCAATAAATGCGCAAGAATTCAGGTTTGCCAGATCGATAATATTGAGGCCTCCTGTTTTACCAGTAGTAGTATAAGCAAAAGGGTCATTGATGTCTCGCGCCAACACTTTCATCCAAGGAGGGCAGTTGAAGATGCCATCCCCAGTTGAATAAGCTTGGGAAAGCAATTCAGTCATTCCATATTCTGAGTGAACGTTATCGATACCAGATCCCTTTTTAATGATCGCATGAACCTCTTTTCGAGTCAATTCTTCTCTCCTACCTTTCATTCCCCCTGTTTCCATAACGATAAGTTCGGGAAATTCGAATTGATGTTTTTCAAGTAGGTCGAGCAATCCGAAGGTCACTCCAATTAGAAGTGTTTTCTGTCCATTCTTTTTTAGTTTTTTAAGCACCTTCACCAAAGCATCGAAGTCATTCAGATAAAATTCATTTTCCTGATGCCCTGATAGTTCCATTAATTCTTTTGCCATCATTATTAATGAAGAACCTTCTCTGTCCATGTAGGAAGGGAGTAACGCTAAAATGCAATAGTCCTCAGCGGATCCATAGAAATATTCGAATCCTTTTGTAAAGCTTTTCCTATAAAGCGAAATGTCGCTAACCAAATGTCTGCTTGGAGTTTGGCCTGATGTTCCACTACTGGTAAAAATGATCTCTGCTTTACTTGCTTCTAAAATGACATCGTGACTTTTAAAGAACTCAATAGGTAGGAATGGGATCTTTTCAACTTCTGAGATCGCAGAAGCCTGGATGCCTAAGGCCTTCACGTAATTCCTATAAACGGAACATTTTTCTGCTTGAAACCGAAATAATTCCAATGCCGTATCGTTAAAATGAGAGGACGATGCAATTGTGAACAATTGATCGCTATTGAGGTCTTCTATGGAAAAAGATGCATTCAATGAATATGTTTAAATTTGGATCCGTGCAAAGGTTACTGAAAAATAGTTTATTCCTGCTTGCTGCGAGTACAGTTCTCTTGAATTCGTGTAGAGAGGATGTTTCATTTCCAGAGATCCCGGCTATTGAATACAAAGAATTTGTGGTTTATACGGATTCTGCATTCTTAGAAGTCGATTTTACAGACGGAGATGGCAATATTGGTTTTGATGCCGGTGATACGCTTGGGCAATTTGAATACAGCATCGATCCCTTCAATAAATTCCATTACAATTTCTTTGTAGATATCTACCAGTTTGAAAATAGTCAATGGAATTTGTATGACTTGACACCAAGTCCGGCAAATCCTGATTTTCAACCTTTGTATTATCGAACACCAAAGCTAGACCCCGAAGGTTCGGATAAAAATCTCGAAGGATCTATTCGTGTGAAACTCGCTCCCTTTCCTCCTATTGATTTTTCTTCTGGAGATACCATTCGTTTTGAGATCCAGCTCGCTGACCGAAACCTGAACTTGAGCAATAAGGTGACTACGGATGGGTTTATTGTGCCTTAATATCACTCCATCCCTACTTCCAATTCCCTAAATACTCTTGCAACAGGATATCGGAATACGCTTTTTTCAAAATATTCTGAAGCTTTATAAATGTAGTAAAGCTGTGCCCAATGGTTCTTGGCGAAATCAGCATCTTCTTTCTGCATCTTCCTGAATTCTCTTTCCAGTTCCGGATCGTTGGCTAAGATCTCCTGTGCTTCTTTGTCAAATACATAATCGGAGAACCATTCCTTTTGCTGAAGAATGCCGTCAAAATAATTCCAAACAAAAAAGGAGTCAACCGTCCTAGGTTCCAGACTTTCAGCGATATATCGGTTCTTCACTTGATCCATTTTTACAATATAGTCTCCCTTCAAGAAAAGTACTTTTTGGGTTTCATCTCGTGTAACCACATCCTTATGAAGGAAATGCCCCTCATAAGGTGAGCGGTTGGTTTCATGATCTTCTATATAGTAGAAATTGGCCTCTATTTCGGCATCCTCTTTTAAACGCTTCATTTTTACTTTGTGCATTTTCAAATGATCCACTACCTCTCTCCAGGCTTGAGGAATAATATAGTATGTAGGTACTTGGACCGTGTCTCTGGGAATATAATTTGAGAATTGCTTGACCTGAAAGGTTTTAGGATTTTTACTATAGTACAACTGATCTTGCAATGTAACAGAGCTCTTTTCGTAGTAATGCTCGAAGCCTTTAAACTCGATCATTTGGTAAAGCGTGCTATCCAATTGATAATTGAATTGGATCTCTTTGCTTTTCCTCGTATGTCTATCTGCCTTGCGTTTGAGTTGCACCAGGTTTTCTCCATTGTCAGCTGTGAATTTGGTCAATTCATTTAGAAAGTAATATGTGGAAAGGACACGATCCCGATAAGGTTTTAGCATGTGCGTTTCAGTAATGAACCCGATGGAATTGAAAAGGGCAGCATATCCACTTGCGAATCTGGGGCTGTCTATGAAATCTGCTATACCTTCTTCTGGTGTTCTGCCCATTGTGTTCACATAAGGTGTCATAGGGTAGACATCCTCCATACTTTTAAACATGTGTGGCAGCATGCTCCCTCGAACAAAATTCCTCAGTTCAGGATTTAGTTTGTCTACCTGTGAAGCTATCAAGGTCATCACATATTGATAGTCTGCTCCGTTGGAAGTATGCGTATCTACAAATATCTCCGGTTCCCAATCTTGAAATATCCTGTAAAATGCTTCGGTGTTTCGACTATCACATTTTATAAAGTCTCGGTTCAGATCCAGGTTGCGTGCATTTCCTCGGAAACCATGTTCATCCGGACCGTTCTGATTGGCTCGTGAATGTGTATTCCTATTCAAACAACCTCCAATATTGTAAACAGGAATAATACAGATATTCACTCGGTTCAATATGGTGTTATCTGAACTCAATAGGTCTTCAGCGAATTTTATTGAAGCGTCAATGCCACAAGATTCTCCTGGATGAATTCCATTATTGATGAGTATGGTCGGCTTATTCTCTTTGTCAACATCACCCATGACAAAAAGGTGAATGGGCCTTCCTGAATCTGAAGGTCCATATTCTTTCAATTCAACGGTCAGATATTTTTCTTCCAGATGTTTATACGCATCTATGCATTCTTCATACGTAAAGGTCTTATTGTCTTCAAAGACATAGGAGATCTGACCTTGAGCAAGAGCACAGATCATTACAGAAAGAAATGACCAAATAAATTTCATTCGACCAATTTAATGAAATGCTTTTGGAGGTACTTGAGACAGTAGTCACGTATTTCATTTCTGGTATTTCTGTAGGCTGGCATTACTTCCTCTTCTGTTCCCTTTTGTTTGGATGGGTCTGTGAAATTATGATGACTGACATCCACTTTTTCAGGAAAGATAGGACATACTTCGGCAGCATGATCACACACAGTCAGCGCATGTGTTATGCCTTTACTGAAATATTCGTCTATATGGTTAGATGTGTGCTGGCTAATGTCTATTCCAGACTCTGTCATCACTTTCACCGCCAACGGGTTCAAGCCATGAGTTTCCACTCCTGCACTGCAAACTTCTATGTCTAACTTCATAAGATTTGCTAAATGCAATAACCAGCCATGAGCCATTTGGCTTCGGCAAGAGTTCCCCGTACAGAGCACCAATATTTTATCCATTTCCATTGGTCAAATATATCAGCTTAATTGAATTTCAATTCAGACTGGCCTGTGACTAGGTTTCAGAAACTGTAGTTATAGCTGACCCCAAAACTCCTTCCGATCTCAAATCTAGAATAGGTCTGATCTTGCGCATTGAAAGATTCGTAGAGATCTACTCTGTTCTGGTCAATAATATTTGTTGCCGAGACACTTAATTTGCTTTTGTTTTCTTTTCCGATCTTCTTTGAGATCTTCAGGTTAAGGCTATGAAAAGGCTGAGTGTAGACATCAGGAACTCTTCCCATTCCCACTATAGCCAAGCTTTTACCTTGCACATTGTAACTTACATTCCCATCTATACCGCTTCTATTGTTTTGATAGTTCAAAGAACCATTGACCATAAAGGGCGGCTGTCCACTCATTTTTCGATATTGATCGATGGTTTCACCTGTTCTTGCGTTATCCCTTCTTATATCAAATTCTGTTTCAGTTTGTGAAGGAAGAATAACTTCATTCATGTCCAATCTGGATTCTATGAGAGTTACGTTCGAAACAAGTGTGAATTTCTGCTCATCATCGGAAAGGAACCCTAGGTCTTTGCGAAATTCCAATTCTAATCCAAACATGCCGCTTGTTCCAGAATTAATGGGTTGTACATTGTCTGGTGCAGTTTCAAATGAAACGACCTCTATGTGCCCATCAAAATGCTTATAGAATGCAGTTGCAGAGAATGTCTCGCCTAGTTTAGGGAATGCTTCCCAGCGAAGATCTATGTTCTTAACTTTCGTTTCTTCCAGATCGATATTTCCAATAAATGTCCTCTTGGTGATAGGGTCGAATATTTGAGCGATCGACTTTTCTTTGAAGGAGGGTCTCGCCAAGGTATGATTGAACGAAGCTCTCAAATTTGACTTTTCTGATAAGTTATATATAAGGTTCAATGATGGAAGAACATTTAATTCATTCAGCGTTTCTGTATTAACGTATAGATGCTCTCCTTGTTGGTCCTGTCCGGTATAAAACATTTTTGAGTGTTCTATTCTTATTCCATATGTAGCTTTGAACAGTTTACTAATGGGCAGCTCATTCAATAAGTATCCTGCTGAAATGAACTGAGTTGCAAAATATGTATTAGCCGGGTCCAATGGACTACTTATTAAATAGGTTCCTTCATCCTTTTCAGGTGTCCAGATGTTCTCCTCTTCAAAAAACCAATTTGGATCACCTTGAATTTGAGAATTAATAGCTCCTAGATCATGGTCAAATGTGTAAGACAAAATTCGAAAATCTCTTTCCTTGTACGTTTCTTGAAGTCCATATTTGACATAGGATCTATTCCCATTTTTCAAGGAGATCGGAAATTTCATATCTACTCTGAACGTATTGTTCAGTTCACTCAATTCTCTGAAATAGCGTGCAATAGTTGCCCCATCTCCTGGGATCAAAGCAGTGTCAAGCGTAAATTGATCTACTGAAAGTGCGGTTAATCTAAAATCTGGATCGTCTATTGTAGAGTAAGAAATAGAATTTGACCAGTTTAGGTCCCACTTCTTGAATTTGTGTTTTCCTGAGAGCATCGCGTTGCTCATGGATCTTTGTGAATATGTGAGGATATCCTCAACGAGCGTTGCTCCTGTTTGTTCAAAATTTTCCGAGATCCTGTTAGATGCCTGAGTAGTTCCTCCAAGAGTTTGGAAAAGGTTTAGTGTGTATGAAGAGCTATCCTTTTTTAATGCTACAGACAAGATCCCACTCAGAAGAGCATCTCGTTGCCCCAACACACCCTTTCTCACTTCTTCCTTGTTGAGTTCAAAATCTTCTGCTGCAGCTCTTTTTATGTATCGTCCGAATTCAACATTGTCGTAATACAAATTGTCAATGCTATAATTGATCATGGCATTATAGCCTAGTTTGTAAGCTTTTCCATTTTTGCCCTTATCACGCTGATCACTATAGCTAAAGCTAAATCCTTGGTTCAACCAATTCTTACCTTTATCGGCTCGCATCACTTTATCAAATTTGGAGGTCATATAGGTCAGCGTTCTATCACCTTCGGTATTGTCGGGTATGGTCCTCGTTGGGCTTATTGGAACGCCTTGTTTTCCATTGAATCCTAAGAACGAAAAGGTATTTCCACTATCGAACATGATATTGTCCGTATTCAAATTCATATCTGGATTAAATGAAGTCCTATACCCAAAAGAGATCGTCTTGTCATCTGGGAAATTTTTTGTTTTCACGTCAACAAGGCCGCCAGTGAAATCACCTGGTAGATCAGGACTAAAGGTTTTATAGATGATAATGTTATCTACCAAGTTAGTAGGAAATATATCAACTTGCACGGAGTTCTTATCTGGGTCAAGACCAGGGATGGACATTGAATTCAACAGTGTTTTTGTGTATCTGTCCCCTAAGCCTCTTACAAAAACGTGCTTTCCTTCCTGCACGGCAACTCCGGTAATCCTTTTAAGTGCATCTCCTGCATTATTGTCACCAATTCTTTTGAATGACTCTGAAGTTCCTCCATCGATCATTCGAGTCTCTTTACGTTTTACAGCGTCCATGGCAACAACGTTATTTCGAACTTCTGTTGCAGTCACTACCACTGTACCCAGTTCTTCAATATTTTGGCCAAGCTTAATGTTCATGACCGTCACTTTATTGCTAATTATCTCAACGTCCTCAACTCTTTGAGTGGTATAGGAAATGAATTGGAAGATGATCGTGTGTTTGCCTGGCTCCAATTGCAATGAGAATTGGCCATCAAAATCAGTCTGCACACCAATGGTCGTTCCTTCTTTTAGAATAGTAGCACCAATTAATGTTTCATTGGTCACTGAATCGTACACAGTTCCTCTCAAGGTTCCTTTTTGCGCCATCAATAGTTGTCCGATGAAAATTGCTAGGAGTGTTATAAATACTTTCTTCATTTTCTTCTTTAGAATGTGGATAGACCCACTAATGAAATAGGGGCCTATCCGTGTTTCCAGATCTAAACAATTTTGTTGACCCTAGAATTTTCCGTGTATTGCAGACCATGACCAATTATTGAATTCAGTAAGGTCTGCTCCTACTGACGGAGAACTAGCGTTGAATATGTTTCCATTTGCAGATAAGACTGATTCCCCAGTCAATTGAAAATTAATTGGAATAGGACAGGCAATGCCTGATCCATCAGTTGATTTTGTATAGATCGAGATCGAATTTCCTAGGCTATTCTCACCAAACTCAGAATTAATTATTGATAGGGTAGAGGTATTATTGACATAATGCGTGTACGCATCTTCCTTATCTGTTGCGCAATCTTCTTCAAAACTACATCTGAGTTTGATCACAGAGCCTGAATCATATCCCCATATAGAAACAGCTTCGATCGTGCCTTGAGCACCAGATTTCAGATCCATGGCACTTCCAGTTCCATCTGTTGAAATGATCAGACCATTTGACAATGTGAACAAGCCATCCGTCAAACTTCCTTCAGGGCCATCAATTTCTAGTGCTTCATCTGTATCTATACCATGAATGACCGCAAAGTTATTTATCGTTCCAGAGTAATTTTGATCTAGATCAATTCCGTCATCTCCTTGAAACCCAACTATAGCGTTGTCAATGATCACCGTGCCGCCAAAACACTCAATTCCATCGTCTAGATTTGCGACCACTTCTATGTGGTGCATAGTTGTTCCATTTCCAACACCACCGAGAGTAATGCCATTGATCTCATTTCCTTCACCGATCAGTGCGCCTCCATGTCTTACGGAGACATAAGTCAATATCCCTGAATTGTCAGCAGGGTCGTTTCCACCATATCTCCCATATTCCTCATCAGCGGGTATGCCTTCTATTTGTGAGCTGCTATCACCATTTTCCGCAGAAATGGGTGCATTTCCGAGTATGATCAATCCACCCCATTTTGCATTATCTTCCTCGTTAAGGTTCGTTCCAGTTAATTCCCCTCGTTCAATATTATCAAGAACTGAAGTGAAAATAATGGGCCTGCTTTCAGTACCTTCAGCAATTATTTTGCTGCCTTTTGCTATTACAAGTGCAGAAGCTAAAGAGCCTGTTCCCGTTCTTCCTTTTACAATTGTTCCTTCTTCAATAGTAAGTGTTGCGCCATTTTCAACAATGACTTTTCCTGCCAATTCATAAATGTTGTTGTTTGTCCAAGTAGTGCTAGAGATAATATTGCCAGACACCACTTTGTTTTCGTCTAAACCAATGTTATCATTGATATATGCACAACAGCAGTCTTGTTCCGCCCCTTCATCATAATTTAGGGCCATGGGGTCCATGCAGCCTTGCTGTTTTGTGCACGAGCTAAAAGTCAGAGTTAGTGCGAGTGTGCTTAGTGCTAGTAAAGTTTTGGTTGTGATCTTTGTTTTCATCTTTCTCGATCCTTTGTTTTTATTCTTTCATTAATTGCACTACAAAAGAACCGTTCCACTGTTAATTGGAGATTTCCCAAAGGTTATGAATGCCTTATTTCAATATTACCTAAAGGTTAAATCCCTTGCTGTGAGCCTTAATAGTGGTGTATTTTTTCATCCTGTCATTATATTGAACTAATTTTGATGTCACAAGAATGAGATTTTTTCCGTCATATAACCTAACAGAAAATTCATGAAAGCTTCAAAGATCTTATTGGTCGATGATGAGAAAGACATTATTGAGTTTTTGAAATATAACCTTAGCAAGGAAGGATATGAGGTGGCGTATGCTTATAATGGAAAAGATGCTATCAAAAAAGTCAACAAGTTTGATCCAGACCTCATTTTACTTGATGTTATGATGCCTGAGATGGATGGCATTGAAGTATGCCGCGAATTACGGTCAAATAAGCGATTCAAAGATGTGATCATTGCTTTTCTTACAGCTAGGGGAGAAGATTATTCTCAAATTGCCGGATTTGAAGCAGGTGCGGACGATTACATAGCAAAGCCCATTAAACCCAGAGTATTAAGTAGCAGGGTAGCTGCTTTACTAAGGAGGAATAACCAAAAAAATGAGCAGCCAAAAGAAGTTTCCGGAATAACAGTGGATAGAGAAAGATATTTAGCCATAATAAATGGTGAAGAGGCAGTTCTTCCGAGAAAAGAATTTGAGTTGTTGGACTTGTTGATCTCAAAACCGGGTAAAGTGTTCACCCGAGAAAAGATCTTGTCTGATGTATGGGGTTCTGATGTAGTAGTTGGCGACCGGACCATTGATGTGCACATCCGAAAATTGAGAGAAAAGATCGGTGAAGAAAAGATCGTGACGGTAAAAGGCGTTGGTTATAAACTTGAAAGCGAATGAATTTGAATAGCCCTCGCAAGATCGCTTTGTTCCTTGCATTTCTTTTATCACTTGTTGGGGTCTTAATTTCTGTAACGGTGATCTATTTGTTTAATGGATCCCAAAAATGGATCTTTGTCATCTCGGGCTTAATTCTATTTGTCTCTTTTTTCTTGATCATCTATTCTGTTTTCAAAAGATTCATCCATAAGCGGATAAATATCCTATACCGAACTATTCACAATCTTAAGCTTAGCAGTGCTAGCAATATTGATCTTGAAATGAGCGAAGATGTTTTCAGCAAGGTAGATTCAGATGTAAAGGATTGGGCAGCAGAAAAGATCGATGAGATCCGCACACTCAAAGAACAAGACAATTTTCGAAAAGAGTTTATTGGTAATTTGGCCCATGAACTGAAAACTCCATTATTCAATATTCAAGGATATGTACTTTCCCTTCATGAAGGTGCATCAGAAGATCCCGTGATAAGCAAGAAATTCATCAAGAAAGCTGCTAAGAATGTGGAGCGAATGACTAGGATCATTGAAGATCTAGATGATATTTCTCATTTCGGGTCGAATAGGTTGGAACTCGAGATCGAAGTCCTCGACATTTTGAAACTCATTAAGGATCAATTCAATGACCTCGAAGAGTCTGCACAAAAAAAGGATGTGACCTTGAGTTTTGAAAAGGAATATGAAGGGCCATTATTGGTAAAGGCTGACGAATTCAGAATAGGACAGGTAATGACAAATCTATTGAGCAATTCGATCAGCTATGGAAAAAAGGGAGGGGATACGGTCGTTCGTTTTCACGATATGGCGGAGCGGATCTTAGTGGAAGTGGCAGACGATGGACCTGGAATAGAAGAAAAACATTTGCCCAGATTGTTTGAACGATTTTACCGTGTAGATGCGAGTCGCAGTAGAAATGAAGGTGGAACTGGTCTAGGACTGGCCATTGTAAAGCATATCATAGAAGCACACGGACAGAGCATCAACGCGAGGAGCACGGTCGGGGTTGGCTCCACTTTTTCATTCACTTTAGCAAAGGCTTGAAAATCCATTTTTTGATCATCAAATTTGATCTTTTGAATACCTTTGTCCCTTTATTTTCAATAGTATATGAAGATCTCATTTAATTGGCTGAAAGACTTTATCGACACCAACCTGGATGTTGAGGAAGTAGCGGACATTCTCACCTTTTCAGGCCTCGAAGTAGAGGGCGTTGACAAAGTTGAGAGCATAAAAGGTGGTTTGCATGGATTACTCGTGGGCAAGGTCTTGGAAGTACAAAAACATCCTAATGCGGATAAGCTGAAACTTACAAGAGTGAATGTCGGTGTTGGTGAACCTATACCCATAGTTTGTGGGGCACCCAATGTTGCTGTGGGGCAGACTGTGATCGTTGCGACAGTTGGCACAATTGTACACCCTACAAATGGAGAGCCTTTTCAGATCCAGAAAGCAAAGATCAGAGGCGAGGTTTCTCAAGGAATGATCTGTGGAGAGGATGAGATCGGATTAGGCACTAGCCATGATGGCATTCTCGTATTGGATGATCAGCATTCTGCTGGGAAATTGGTGAATGAGATCTATGAAGTGAGGACCGATCATGCTATAGAAATTGGATTGACACCAAACCGAGCAGATGGTTTTTCGCACTTTGGGGTGGCAAGAGACCTAGCAGCGGTCCTTAACTTGAAAGAAGAGACCAAGACCAAAAAGATAAAGATCAAGGAGCCTTCGTTTTCAGGTGAAAATACTCTAAAGGTGAGTCTAGAGGATAGTGATAAATGCAAGAGATATGCGGGCCTTGAGATCACAGGCATTTCTGTGTCCGAGTCACCGGAATGGCTTAAAGACAGGTTGCAAACAATAGGCCTGAGCCCTATCAATAATGTCGTTGACATAACCAATTATGTTCTTCATGAACTCGGACAACCATTGCATGCTTTCGATGCAGACCAAATAGCTGGTGGACATGTAATTGTGAGAAAGGCCAAACGAGGAGAAAAATTTGTGACCCTTGATGAAAAAGAACGAGAGCTGGATGTTGAAGATCTTATGATCTGCGATGAAAAAGAAGGAATGTGCATAGGGGGAGTATTTGGTGGTATAAAGTCTGGAGTGACTGAGAAAACAAAAAATGTATTCCTCGAGTCTGCCTATTTTGATCCTGTAAGTATCAGGAAGTCAGCAAAAAGACATCAATTGAATACCGATGCTTCTTTCAGGTTTGAAAGAGGTGTGGATCCTGAGAAAACGTTAGTTGCGTTGAAAAGAGCAGCAGCTCTTATTCAGGAATTAGCAGGAGGAGAATTGGTTGGTGAGATCATTGATATTTACCCAAACCAATTAGAGGGCTTTGAAGTGGACTATCCTTTCGAATATGCCAAGAAGCTGATAGGAAAAGACATCCCTAAAGAAACAGTAAAAAAAATATTGGAAAGCCTGGATATAGAATTGAGGGCTGAAAGTGCACAGATGTTCAAATTGTATGTGCCTCCTTATCGTGTGGATGTGCAAAGACCAGCTGATGTTGTAGAAGAGGTATTAAGGATCTATGGTTATAACAATATTGAATTACCAGCTCAAATGAAAGTTGCATTGGTACATTCAGATGAATTGGATGCTGATAAATACCAAAATGGGGTTGCAGATCTTCTCTCGGCCAAAGGATTTACAGAGATCATGTCTAACTCATTGACCAGATCTGCTTATGCAGAGAATATCAAAAAAGAGACTTTCGTTCCTATTTTGAATCCACTTAGTAATGAGTTGGACATCATGCGTCAATCTCTCATTTTTAATGGGCTAGAGGCTATAGTCCATAACCAGAACAGGCAGCGAGAAGACCTTGCTTTGTTCGAATTCGGGAAGACCTATTTCAAAACTGAAAGTGGCTATGATGAGTCAAAGCAAGTTGCCCTGTTTGCAACAGGACGTCAACAACCAGAGAATTGGGCCAATGGAAATGATCTTCAGTTCGAGGGAACGATCACAGATATTTCGCAGAGCATTTTCAAGAAACTAGGGATATTTAAGAAATACAAGCTGGAAGCTAGCCAACATCCTTTGTTAAGCAATGCTACAAGCATAAAACTCAGTAAAAAGGATGTAGGTGTAGTAGGGGTTTTGGACACCAAGACCCAAAAGGATCTCGACATCAATAAACCAGTTTATATAGCTGTGCTCAATTGGGATGTAATGCTTTCCATGGTCGATCCAAGAGGGATCTCCTTTAGGGATATCCCTAAATTCCCTGAAGTAAGAAGGGACTTTTCTTTGCTTTTAGATAAGTCGGTAAGCTTCAGTGATATCCAAAAGATCGCAGCTCAGAAAGGTGGTCATTTGTTGCAAGATGTAGATCTCTTCGATGTATATGAAGGCAAGAATTTACCGGAAGGCAAACGGTCTTATGCTGTTAAGTTCATTTGGCTCGATAGAAAATCCACACTCAAAGATGACATCGTTGATGGATTGATGGAAGACATCAGAAAAGCATTGGAAAAAGACCTCGGTGCAGTACTGAGGTGATCTCATGTTATACCGTATTGCATATGCGCTTGTAAAAGAATACACCACATTGTGTATTGGCTTGTTCTTCAGAAAAGTTGAGGTTAAAGGCAAGCACCATATCCCAAAAGGCCCTGTCATTTTCACACCCAATCATCAAAATGCATTTTTAGATGGCATACTAACCTCTTGTTTGGGAAGAAAGAACGTTTCTTTTCTTGCTCGAGCAGATGTATTTAACATAAAGATCCTAAAGCCCATTCTTCTCTTTTTCAAGATCGTACCAGTCTATCGCATGAGAGATGGGGCAAGTAACATGGAGAACAACTATGGGTCATTCAAAGCGGTAAAAGAAAGATTAGATAAAGGAAAGTCCATCTTGATCTTCCCAGAGGGAAACCAAAAATTCATTCGTCATTTAAGACCATTGAAAAAAGGTGTTTTCAGAATATTGGACCTATGTAAGGACAACAAAGAAATACCACAAGTAGTGCCCGTAGGAATAAACTTTGAGAGCCACACTCGATCCGGATTTAATTTGGTTTTGGAGTATGGCGAACCAGTACCTTTTCAATTCCCATTATCCAATGGATATCTGCAGGAAAAAAATCTCCTCACAGAAAGGATGCTTCCCTTATTCCAGAACATACAGAACTATGATCTTCAAATGTTGTCGGAGAGTTCTTGGCTCAATGAACATCCATATACTCTGAAGGGAATACAAGAAGAGAGGGAAATGTTAATTCATCGGTATCCAGAGCAGTTCCTCGCCAATGTTTCTGAATGGAGACATTTGTCATTCACAAATGGCTTGCTCCCTTGGCACGATAAATTATCGATCGCAGACTGGCTCAAAGTTATGATCGTTGGAATTATCTATTTGCCGATCATGCCCTTCAGGACTTTGGTGCGTTGGCTTTCAAAACGGATAAATCGTCAGAAAGAATTCAAATTCTCCATGACGTTTGGTTTTTCGTTAGTGCTATTGCCTTTTTATGTGTTTCTACTATTCTACATTTTCGTTCAATTCCTTCCTGCCTATTATTTTTTGATAGTGATATTGCTTCTTTATGTCTACGCTAAGAATAAGGAGGTATTAGAGCGCTTTGCATTCCACTTTAAAAAATGGAGAAGGCGTTCGAGCAAGAGAAGTGAAGTAGAGAGAATGGAAGAATTGGCAGCAAAGATCCGCAAATACTTGTCAGATAGCGGGCTGGCATCCATCTGAAAATCGTTTCTTTGTGATCCATAAAAAATGACTGAACTAAGTCCGAAAATATTTACGCTATCTAACGGTATTCGAGTGGTTTATCAGCATAGAGAACATTCATTGATCTCTCATTGCTGTCTAATGATCAATGCTGGTTCAAGGGATGAAAAGAAGAGTGAGCAAGGGTTGGCTCACTTTATTGAACATGGTTTATTCAAGGGTACTCAAAAAAGAAAGGCTTTTCATATTCTGAATAGATTGGATTCCGTAGGTGGGGAGATCAATGCCAGCACAACCAAGGAAGATACCAGCGTATACGCATCATTTCTGAATGAATACTTTCCTAGAGCGTTAGATCTGATCACCGATATCACTTTTCGCTCTACATTTCCAGAAAAAGAAATGCTCAAAGAAAAAGACGTGATCTTTGATGAGATCAATTCATATCTCGACAATCCGGGCGAAGCCATTTTCGATGATTTCGAAGAACAGGTATTTAATGGGCATGCCATCGGCAGAAATATTTTGGGAACCCGAAATTCGGTTGGTAAACTCTCTCAGTCCTCTATTTTTAAGTTCATTGATAGGTCCTATAGTGGAGACCAGATAGTATTCTCCTTTGTGGGCTCACTTCCTTTTTCAAAATTCAGAAAAGAGGTGGAAAAGGAGCTCGGTTCCATTCCTAAGAAAAAGAACAAGAACAAGCGCGATAGATTTAGGACCTATAAGCCAAAGCATATTGTTGAAGAACGCAATTTGCATCAGGCTCATACTCTCATTGGTAATATCGGTTTTGATGCAATGCATGAAAAAAGGCACGAGCTCATTTTTCTGAATAACTATTTAGGCGGACCTGCTATGAACAGTATCCTAAGCTTGAAGGTGCGCGAAAAACATGGCATTGCTTACTACATAGAGTCAGGTTATACGAGCTACTCAGATACAGGTCTCTTCACTATTTATATGGGAACGGATAAATCGCAGATAGACAAAGCCCGCGACCTAGTAATGAAGGAGCTAAAGGTTTTAAGGGAAAAGAAATTGGGAATGGTGCAATTGAACAGCGCGAAAAAGCAGTTGATCGGACATGTCGCCCTCGCTCAGGACAGTGGATTGAATATTTGTCTGTCCTTTGCGAAAAGCCTCTTGCTCTACAATAAGATATCTTCTACCAAGGAGATCCTTGAACGGATAGAGGCCATCAATGCCAATGATCTGCTGGAAACGGCCAACATAGTTTTTAATGAAAACAAATTGAGTTCCTTAACATTCATATAATGGACTTTATTCCTAAGTATATTGAGGAATATGCAGACGAGCATACCACCGCAGACTCAGAGCTTTTAAAAAAGCTTTATCGAGACACGCATTTGAAAGTGCTTATTCCGGCAATGCTCTCTGGTCATTTGCAAGGTAGATTCTTAAGTATGGCCTCACATATGATCCGGCCAAAAAGGATATTGGAGATCGGTACCTACACGGGTTACTCGGCACTTTGCCTTGCAGAAGGACTTGCAGATGATGGATCACTCCATACTATAGACAAGAACGAGGAACTGCAGCATATACAGAAAGAACACTGGGATGCCTCGCCTTATAAGGATCAGATCATTGGACATATAGGCGATGCCAGGGAGATCATACCCTCATTGAAAGAAGATTGGGATCTGGTTTTTATAGATGCGGACAAAACCAATTATCAGACTTATTATGATCTATTGATCCCAAATATGCGATCGAACTCGTTCTTGCTCGCTGACAATGTGCTTTGGTATGGAAAGGTTGCCGGAGTTATAGATCCTGAAGATGCTGATACTTTGGCTTTAGATAAGTTCAATAAATTCGTGGTACAAGATAAGAGGGTAGAAGTGGTTCTACTATCCGTAAGAGATGGTTTAAGCGTAATTAGAAAGAAATGATAGATCTCAGAAGCGACACAGTTACTAAGCCGACTGAGGCCATGAAAGAATTCATGATGCAAGCCGAATTGGGTGATGATGTATTTTCTGAAGATCCGACCATAAACGCTCTTGAAGAAAAAGTAGCGGCAATGTTCGGTAAGGAAGCAGGGATCTATTGCTCCTCCGGTACCATGACAAATCAGATCGCTATTAAAGTCCATACACAACCAGGTGATGAGGTGATCTGTCACAGACTATCTCATATCTACAATTATGAAGGAGGCGGTATTGCCTTTAATTCAGGGGCATCAGTTCGTCTGATAGAAGGCAACAGGGGAAATATCACTGCCAAAGATGTTTTGTCCAATATCAATCCAGATGACGTGCATAATCCGATCACTTCTTTGGTTTCGGTGGAAGATACTTGCAACAAAGCTGGTGGTGCGATCTTGGACTTGAATAATATTAGGGAAGTCAGCAAAGTTTGCAGGAACAATAGCATTCCATTTCATCTTGATGGCGCTCGACTTTTTAATCGTTTAGTTGCTAATAAAACTGATAACAAAGCATATGGTAAGAATTTCGATTCCATGTCTTTATGCTTGAGCAAAGGGTTAGGCGCACCAGTAGGTTCAGTGCTTGTGGGAACCAAAGAATTTATAAGAAAAGCGCGTAGGGTTAGAAAAGTATTTGGTGGAGGAATGCGACAGGCTGGTATCATTGCAGCAGCAGGGATCTATGCACTTGATCATCATATAGAACGACTCGCGGAAGATCATGCCAAGGCCCAAAGTATAGGTAGCACTCTTAAGTCACATCCTTGGGTGGAAAGCGTAAACCCTGTTGATACCAACATAGTGATCTTTCATTTGAAAAAGGGCCAAGAAACAAATGGATTTGTATCTAAACTTGAAGAGAAAGGCATTTTAAGTTTCGCGATCGGAGCACAGGCCATTCGATTTGTATTACATCTGGATATCAGTGAAGAGGATGTTGAAAAAGTGAACAAAGCTATTCAGGAAATATAGAATTTCCAAGGTCTATTTCTTCTAACCATTCTATCACAACTTTCCTATCATCTGGATCATAGCTTTCAGAGCCTGTGTCTCCCAGATAATTCATGACCATCCGGTTTTCACTCACACCCATTTTCCTTAAATGGAATTTAACGGCATTGGCCCTTTTCTGAGAAAGCAGGATATTCTGTTCACGGTTACCACTGCTGTCAGCGTATCCAGTGATGATCAATTTATACCTCGGATTTCTTAGCATGTCAGAAAAGACAGTGTTCAACTTTACTTTATTAGTGGCCGATAGATAAACGGATCCATATCCGAATTTGATCTCCACATTGGACTTATTCTCAATCGGTTGAGCACTGGCGAAATTCAGATCTATACTTCCATCCTTTTGTAATTGAGCAATGGCGTCTTTTAGTCCCAGATATTTATTATTAAGGTCGTTGTACATAGCACGATCGCGCTCTTCACCTTCTCTGCGCATATCTTCCATTGTCAAACGCATTAGGGACATTTCTTCACTTATCTTTTCGATCAATTGATTGTTGCTGGACATGATCTGTAATATGCGTTCTGCGAGATCGGGGTCGATGCGTTGAGAAACGGTGTTTCCAACATTCACTGGCATGGTACCCGTAACATCTACTTCAGCAACTGTCAGCATCATGTCTGACTCAGGCATTTCGATCAATTCATCGTCCAAGGGAATTAAGACTTCATTAGGGTCAAAGGTCAATACGGTATCTTCTGGAAGCTTCGTTTCAGGGTCTACATCACCAAAATCATCCAAGTGTAAATGCGAATAAAGTAGCAATTCTGTCTTGATCTGTTCTTTGAGCTCATTCATTCTTGCCCTTATGTAATCTTGACCTACTAGGTCAGAATCCACAAAGACGTCTCCGGTTTTTGTGCTTTTCCAATTTACTTTTCCTAAGAATTCCAGCTTACTCCTGATATCATCAGAGAACCCTTCAAAGTCTTTTTTCACATAAACCTGATAAGGGTTCAAGGTATCGATTACAAGGGCATGCATATCTTTCATGATCTTGTTCACACCCTTTTTGTAAGAGATGCCTGTTCCTTTTACATCATAGCTGTTGTCCAGGTAGTTTTCTAATTGCCCAATGAGGATATTCAGCACTTCATCTTTATTAGAGGAAGTTGTATTGATCTGCTCAACGAACCTAGGTCCATTCATAGAAAAAATGGACGAGCAGATAAAGCTCATGCAAAAGATCAACACTATATAGGTCTTCGTAGTCAATTCAGTTCCATTCAATTGGAATGTAAAATTAGCAAAAGACCTACAGCCTAAATACCTAGTAAATATAGGACTTTCAACAATTTTATCAACTCAATATTAGTGTTTGGTCAAGCGATTTCTTCGTTGAGAGAATGATGCTTTGATCGCATCTCAAATAAAGTTCCTTAAAGGACGCGCCTTTGGATAAATATTCCAAGGGTTATTTTACATTTGTTCACCTTGATCATCAAAAGCATTGGGCATAGTATTTACATTGGGAAAGACGCAAAGAAGCATTTGCAGGAAGCCCTTTTTTCTCCCAAGAACAGAAATCGACAGAAATTCGTTTTGGCAGATGAGAATACGCTACGCCTTTGCTGGCCAATGTTGGCAGCAAGTATTCCAAAGTTCGATTCTATTCGTGTTATTGAGACAAAGAGTGGGGAAGAGAATAAGAACATAGAAGTAACGGCTAATATTTGGCGCATACTTACGGATCTGGAAGCAATGCGTGGGAGTATTTTGATCAATTTGGGAGGTGGTGTTATCACGGATCTCGGTGGATTTGCGGCAAGTACCTTCAAGCGTGGGATAGAATTCATTAATATTCCCACAACCCTCTTAGGGCAGGTAGATGCGAGTTTTGGAGGAAAAACGGGAATTGACCTAAACCTTTATAAGAATCAGGTGGGAACGTTTTCTTGGCCTAGTGGAGTATTTATTTTCCCGGAATTTCTCAATACACTTTCCAGAAGACATATCCTTGCAGGATATGCCGAAATGATCAAACATGCATTGATCTCCGAATCGGGATATTGGGAAAAGATCAAAGCAAACAAACTGGATAATTTAGATAGGCTCATAAATTCCATTCCAGCTTCAATTCGAATAAAGAACAAATTCATTTTGGACGACCCTGAAGAAAGTGATCAAAGAAAGTGCCTGAACTTTGGACATACCATTGGTCATGCATTAGAAACCTATTCGCTCGAAGGAAGAGAAGGAAGTCTATTGCATGGAGAGGCTGTTGCCCTGGGTATGATAGCTGAAACCTATATATCCTATAAAAAACGCTTCATCAAGAAAGATCTACTGATGGAGATCTCAAACTATATTAGACCTCTTTATAAGTTCCCTAAATTTGACAATGTAGAATATCACAGGGTCATTCAGATAATGAAGAATGACAAGAAATTGAGGGGAAAAGGAATGAGTATGACTTTGTTGAAGGGAATAGGGCAACCTCGAATTGACATCAATGTCTCGAGTGATCAGATCACTTCAGCACTTGATTTCTTGTTCAAAGAAGATCTAAAATCGAAGTCTAAATAAGAGTTTCAGATCCGTTCTCGTATTGCCAGTGATCTCATTCAAACCGCTGAGAACCGTTGTCTCTTCTGGATAATAGAATTGTGAGAGTCGAGCCCATATTTCTGCATTTCGGTTGAATTTATAACGAACCATTGCGTACCACCTTGTTCCTGTTCTGTAATATGCCGGAATAGAAAAAGTATAGATCAGGTCACTTTCATATGCATAAAGCCTTGAATCATATGAGTCCGTGTCGAAAATGGCGTAGCGAAGTTTAACGCTAAGTGGCGATTGAAGTGGCTGGAATAGTAGGTCTTGGTAGATCAAAAATCCGTTTTCCACTTCTTTTAATTCCTCTGTCCTCTTGATCCATTCGATCCTATTTTTAAGTCTGAATGAAGATGAGATCTTATAGTCAAGGTTCCACCTTACATTCACCCTCTCCACATTGGACTCGTAGTCAATAGGAGCTATCTCGTCATTTATATTCTCGGCTTTGCTCCTTACGCGATACCTTAGGTAGGACTTGAAGGCCCTTGAAGGTCGCCATTGCAATTGCACGAAAGCGTCATACCCTGTACTAGGAGCTTCAGTTTGAAAGCGCAACCATGGAAATTCAAAGCGGTCCATGTAAGCACTCAATTTCCATTCGCGTGAAGGATGGTAATCTATACCAAACAAAAGTCCTTTTTCGTTGATGCTTCTGGAATTTTCTATAGGGACGGTTGATATGATCGAATGAAAATCTTTCGCTAGGTTCCTGTAATAAAGTACCACTGAAAGGCTGGGGTCCAAGGCCATTAGGACACCGTTCACTGTAGCGAAATTTCCATTTTCACTTCGAGCAACCTCACCAAAAAAATTGAAATTCTGATAAGTCCAATCGTAGTTCAAGCCTAAAACAGAATTCTCATTGTCATTGAATTCGAACTGATTGTAAAGTTGCAAGTTTCTTTTTAGATTCCCTTCATAAGAATTCTTTAAAGCAGAGAGACCGATCTTGAGTCCAGGTTTTTTGAAGGAGATATTTGCGCCAAGATGTGTTTCTCGAATAGCATCTTTGTCAAGAAGTTCATTTTCAGTTCTGTGAAAACCACTAGTTTGGAAACTAGTGAAAACCAATTCTGGTTCGCCACTATCGCTTGTGTCTGTAGCAGCCAAATTGGCGTCTATTTTTTTGCTTGCAGCAAAAAGGGTCCATTCAAAGTCATCCAGTTTTCCGCCAACTGAAACACCACGCATGAAATTGTTCTCATCTGCCGATGCATATGGGGTAATGCCCCTTGCATTCCTTTTCATGCTGGCTATCTCGCTAGATTTTCCAAATGCTAGACCAGACCAGATCGTAAGACCCTGTCCGAATTGTGCCTGGAAATCACCTATCGCCACTTTATTGATCTTTCCAGGATATTTCCAAAAAGCATGGCCAGAGTAAAAGTCGAAGCCAGACTGAGAGCCACGAAAGAATTCTTCGCCTGCATCTTTCTCACCTGTTAAACCAATGCTCAAGTTGTTTTTATATCTGAATCTGTAGCGCGAATAAAGTCTGTGAGCAGAACCTAGATAGCGTGTGCTTTCACCGTCTTCTGCGTAAGTAAAACCCAATTGCTGTTCAAGAATCGAGGTATGCATGACAAAAAATTCATGTTTTCCATTCTGCAAAATTGCCCTGGGTGTAATGGTGCTCTGGTCCAATTCTCTAGAGACATCAATGAAAGGTCTTAAGAGTTCAAGATCATAAAGTGTGAATCCCTCTATGGTCTGTAATTCATAGATAGAAAGAAGGTCACCGAACTTTTCACGATGCTTTTCAAGGGCCGTGATCTGCGCTTCGGAGATCAATTCCAGTTCCAGAAGGTCATCTCTACTCGCTTTGTTGAGGTCCAAAGGTTCATCAAAATATTGGTCTAGCACGTCTGTCAAATGGCTGTAGTCTAGTTCATCCTCTTCGTTGAGTTCTGCAATGAGTTCTATTCTTTGCTCAAGAATGCGGTTCTTTTCTTCTTCGCTTATTTTTTGGCTGTGAATATCCTGTGCTATAAAAACACAGAGAAGAATACCTAGGGTAGTACGAACGATCGCTCGCATTTCACTCTTTATTAAATTGATAAGAAAGTGAGAATTGTGGTATGTAATGCAATGTTTGGTGATAGCTGGCTGCAAAATCTACTCTAACGTTCTTTAGGTTCAAGCCAAAACCAAAACTAGATTGCGTGGGGTTCGTTGAAACTCCGCCACGCAAGTATAGTTTGTCATGAACGTGATATTCAAGTCCGGTTTTAAAGAATGCCGGTCTTTGCGTGTCTTTCTCAGATTCAGCAACAACAAAGACCTTGTCGGATATCGTGTACTTAGCCCCTACTCTAAAAACGGTTGGGATATTCTCAACAGGTTCATCTGTAAGGCCAGATACTGTAGGATTAAAAACATGAACGCCTATGTCCAGGTCTTCCATAATTTCAGCTTGAAATCCGATCTCCGCAGTGATGCTATTCTTATTGCCAAGGTCGCCTCTTTGGGTGATGGTCATGTAATTGAGCTGAACACCCAAGGCCATTTTTTCAGCCAGTTTCCTGGCATATGAAAAACCGTATTTCCCTTCAGAATAGCTGTGAACACCAAAACTTTTTAAGCTAAATGCTACTGTTCCAGAATTTGTAGGAATAGCCACACCAATGAAATTCCTTCCTAGTTCAGGTCTTAGGAATCTGTTCTCGTATGAAATTCCAGCAAAGGGACTCTCTAAGAAAGCGAGGCCTGCCTGATTGTTATACAAAGACCAAAAATCAGAAATGGAAACTGATGCATGACCAAGCCCGCCACTTCGAGCACCTACGGGATCATTGTCATTGACCGCATAAGAATGCAAATAAAACAACAGAGCCGCTATGCAGGCGATGGATCTCATTCAGACTTTTTTTCTTGCATTCTCTACTTCGTCCAGAGAATTGAATACTTTTTGTTTTAGGTCTTCTTTGAAATTTTTCAGTTTATCCATTACGATCGGGTTCGTAAGTGCAATGATCTGAGTTGCTAAGATCCCGGCATTCCTTGCGCCATCTAAAGCTACTGTCGCAACAGGTACTCCAGAGGGCATCTGTAAAATGCTAAGCACAGAATCCCAGCCATCTATGGAATTGCTGCTTTTTATGGGAACACCGATCACCGGAAGAGGCGTAAGCGAAGCGGTCATTCCTGGAAGGTGCGCTGCTCCACCCGCTCCTGCAATGATCACTTTTAACCCTCTATCAACAGCAGAGCTAGCATAGTCAACCATTCGTTCTGGAGTTCTATGAGCAGAAACTACGGTCATTTCAAAGTCTACACCCAAGTCGTCCAACACGTCCGCTGCGAGCTGCATCACTTTAAGATCAGACTTTGATCCCATTATTATCCCTACATCTGCCATAAATAAACTTTATCAAAAATAATAAAATAGGTGAGAGCACTAAGTCATTTTAGGTCATGCACTTAGGCTGACACATGAAATGCTTTCTTTCACCTTTTCCGCTTTCTCAATAGCTGCATCCAAACTATCGTCCAAGATGGTCACATGCCCCATTTTACGGAATGGCTTGGTCTTTTTCTTTCCGTAAAGGTGCACATATATGTTGGGGTCGTTTTGCACTGCTTCCAGGCCTTGGTAATTCACATCACCTTCATTTTGTTTGGCACCCAAAAGATTCACCATAACAGAAGGTTTTACGATCGAAGTGTCTCCTAAAGGAAGGCCCAATATAGCTCTTAAGTGTTGTGCATATTGAGAGGTCGTATTTCCCTCAATACTTTGGTGGCCTGAATTATGGGGTCTAGGGGCGACTTCGTTCACTAAAAGAAGGTCTTCTTTGGTATGGAACATCTCAACGGCCATAATGCCCACAAGTTCTAATTCATCAGCTAATTGTTCAGCAATATCTTTTGCCTTTTTCTGCAGATCCAGATGCAGGTTGGCAGGAGAATATAGAAATTCGACAAGATTGGCTTCTTCATTGAATTTCATTCCTACAGGAGGATAGCTGCTGACTTCTCCATCGGAATTTCTAGCTACAAGCACGGATATTTCTTGTTCGAAAGGCACAAAATGTTCTAAAATGGAATCTTCTGAAAACGCTCTTGACAGATCCTGTTCATTTTTCAAAACCTGAACACCCCTGCCATCATAGCCACCTGTCCTTAGTTTCTGAACTATCGGGTAGTCGTTGATCAAAGCATTCAATGGATCTGCCTTGGCCACCAAGATAAATGGAGAGGTAGGGATGTTGTGACTGTGATAAAACTCCTTTTGAGCACCCTTGTCCTTGATCGTTTCAATAAGCGAAGGATCTGGGAATACAATGAGGCCCATATCCTTGATCTTTCTGAGAGCTGTAGTATTCACATTCTCGATCTCAATAGTAATGATGTCTTTGCCCTTGGCAAATGACAGGACATCTTGTTCATTCTTGAAATCACCGATGGTAAAATGCTCTTTGAATTGAGAACATGGCGCATCTGGATCAGGGTCCATAAAAAAGAGTTCCACGTTGAACTCAGTGGCTGCTTCTTTGAGCATCAAGCCCAACTGACCACCTCCAAGTACTCCGATCTTTTCGCCATTTCCTAACACGCTGCAAACTTACAAATAGCTTCAAATATGTTGCGCTTTTTACGTCATCTTCTATTGGACATATCTATTTGTCGTTCACATCTTTCTTAGCTATTTTCGCATCCCTTTAAAAATGAGCCAAGTAACTCTCATAGACAAGACTTTCGACCTTTATCTTTCTTCTGAAAAAATTCAGGAGAGGATCAAAGAGATCGGAGAATTGATAAACCGAGATTATAAGGATAAGGACCTTGTACTTTTGGGTATCCTCAATGGTAGCTACCGTTTCATTGCAGATCTTTCAAATTATTTAGATCTGGATGTAGAAGTGGAATTTGCTAAAGTGTCTAGCTATGAGGGAGTCGAAAGCACGGGAATGGTAAAGACTTTTTTCTTGCCAAGCGATAGGTTGGAAGGTAAACACGTATTGATCGTTGAGGATATTGTGGATACAGGTTTAACACTGGACCACCTTATGAACAACATCGAATTGTTTTCTGTGCGATCATTGAAAGTACTGACATTGCTTTATAAACCTAGGCAATATCAAGGGTCTCATAAAGTGGATTATTCAGGCTTTGAGATACCCAATGATTTTGTGGTAGGCTACGGATTGGACTATGACGAAAAGGGAAGGCACTTGAATGCCATTTATAAACTATCTAATAAAAAAGAGATGCTAAATCTTGTATTGTTTGGACCTCCCGGTGCGGGAAAAGGAACGCAATCTGCAAAATTGATCGATAAATATAACCTTGTTCATTTGAGCACTGGCGATATTTTCAGATACAACATAAAGAACGAAACTGAATTGGGAACTTTAGCGAAGAGCTATATGGACCAGGGAGATCTGGTGCCTGATGAAGTGACCATTAAAATGTTGGATGCAGAACTGGATAAGCATGCAGATGCGAATGGTTTCATTTTTGATGGTTTCCCAAGGACCGAAGCCCAGGCTGGCGCTTTGGATGAGCTTTTAAATAGCAGAAGTACTTCAATTTCCAAAATGGTGGCCTTAGAAGTTGAAGAAGGAGAATTGAAAACCCGCTTGATGGAACGGGCTAAGACAAGCGGAAGGCCAGACGATGCGGATCCTGATATTATTCAGAACAGGATCAATGTTTACAATGATCAAACTGCTCCTGTTGCTCAATTCTATAGAGCTCAAGACAAGTTTTTTTCAATAAATGGAATAGGGTCAATAGATGAGATCCAAGAACGTATTTGTGGGGTTATAGACCAATAGTTCCACCTCCCTTTTTTTTATTTCTTATCCCTAAAATAAATGGCTCAGCAGAATTTTGTAGACTACGTAAAGATCCATCTTAGTTCTGGCAATGGCGGGGCTGGGTCTACCCATCTTTATAGGGATAAATTAACCACAAAAGGTGGTCCAGATGGTGGAGATGGTGGTCGTGGAGGACACATCATACTCAAAGGAGACCAACAACTATGGACACTCCTGCATCTCAAATACAGAAAGCATATAAAAGCCAAACACGGTGGACAAGGCTCTGGTGGCATGAAAACAGGGGCCGATGGAGAAGATGTGATACTAAAAGTGCCATTGGGGACAGTTGCAAAGGATGCTGAAACAGGAGAGATCCTTTTTGAGATCACAGAACATGGCGAAGAACAGACGATCATGAAAGGTGGAAGAGGTGGACAGGGAAATGTGCATTTCAAATCGTCCACTAACCAAACACCGAGGTACGCTCAACCCGGTGAAGAAGGAGTAGAGGGTTGGAAGATCCTTGAACTAAAAGTACTTGCAGATGTCGGCTTGGTTGGCTTTCCGAATGCTGGAAAATCGTCATTGCTAGCCGCGATCTCTGCTGCAAAACCGAAGATCGCCAATTACGCATTTACAACACTTACACCAAATTTAGGGATCGTACCTTACTACGATCACCAGTCCTTTATAATGGCTGATATTCCGGGGATCATTGAAAATGCACACTTGGGCAAAGGACTAGGAACCAGGTTTTTGAGGCACATAGAACGAAATGCTGTTCTACTTTTCGTTATCTCATGCGAAAGCCCTGACATTCATCAAGAATACAAGACCCTTCTGAATGAACTAGAGAAATACAATCCAGACCTTTTAGACAAAAATAGGATCTTGGCGATCTCTAAATCAGACCTTTTGGATGATGAGTTAAAAGAGGAATTGGCCAAGGACCTTCCGGACATCCCATATATATTCATGTCTTCCGTAAGTGGTGAGAATCTAAAAGAGTTGAAGGATATGCTTTGGCAGCAGTTTTTATTTAAGAGATCTTAGCTCCTAAACTGGCCAGGTCATCGAAAAAAGCGGGGTAAGATTTCGAAACACATTCGGCATTTTTGATCTTCACAGAACCTTCAGAGTTCAATCCTAGTATTGCAGCCATCATTGCTATTCTATGATCTCCTTTGCTATCAATGGTTCCAGAACTAATTGGGCCGCCATTGATGATCAGTCGGTCATTGTTCTCTTTGGAAAAGATCCCTACTTTTTTCAAAGCTTCCATGATCGTTTGGGTACGGTTGCTTTCCTTAAATTCCAATCGATGTGTTCCTTTTATATAAGAAGTGCCTTTGCAATTTGCAGCCAAAGCTGCCAGAGGAGGAAAAAGATCAGGACAATTCGTTGCATCAAATTCAAATGCTTTCAATTGGTTTTTCTCCGATACGATCGATGACATGGAGAACAGGATGTCAGCACCGGCTTTTTCCAGAACTTCAATTACTGCATGGTCTGGTTGACATGATTGAATGGTCAGGCCTTTCACCTTTACGCGCCCAGCAATTGCACCTGCCACCAGTAGGAATGCCCCACCACTCCAATCTCCTTCAATATGCACTTCCTTTGCTCTGTAACTTTGTCCGCCCTCGATCCTGAACAATTGATAACGCTCGTTAGAGACCTTTACCCCAAAGTCTCTAAGTACTTCTAAGGTAAGGTCCACGTATCCCTTGCTTCGCAAATTATTGACGATGACGATAGAGTCTTCCTTGGCTTTTGGCAAAGCCATCAAAAGACCGGTAAGGAATTGAGAGGTATGAGTGCCGTCAAAACTGAATTTGCCTCCTTTCAACGGTCCCTTTATTTTCATAGGGATCCTACCGTTTTTGGTGCTGCACTCTACGTCCACCCTTGGAAAGACCTCTTCCATGAAATCTATGGGTCTGTTCTTCAGGGTTCCATTTCCATCGAAGGTCACTTCCTTTTCTGAAAGACTGGCAATAGGGCTGAACATACGTAAGCCAAGACCAGACTCTCCACAATTCAATTTTGTACTCTCCACGCCAATCCCTGAAGATTCTATCTCTATCACATCTCCTTTCTCTACTGTAGCGCCCATATCTTCAATGATCTTCAATGCGGCTTGGCTGTCATCAGATGGGTCTGCATCATGTATTATGCTTTTTCCTTCAGCCAAATAGGCTGCAGCAACCACTCTTTGCATGTGACTTTTAGAAGGGTTGGCCTTCAGATCACCATTTAATTCGCTATTGAAAACTTCTTTTTGCACCTTTTTTGAATACAGGCCGCGAATATCGAAGAAATTCGATAATTCTCTATAGAGATGGTTATCTAAAAAAATGAAATTATCTTGCGTGCCTTGCTATGTTAGAGCGCCTAGAAAAGTTAGATCAAGAGCTATTTTTATTCCTGAATGGACTTCATGTAGATTGGTTGGACCCGATCATGATCGGGTTGAGTAACCCTCTATATTCCATTCCTGTGTATATCGTGGCGTTCTTTTTAATTCAAACCAAGTTTGGATGGAAGGTTGCTTTATGGAGCATCTTGGCGGTAAGTTTAGTTGTATTCTTAGCCGATGGCATCTCAACACGTATTTTCAAAGAAGGCTTTAAGCGCTACAGACCATGTCACAATGCAGAGATCTCCTCCTACATTCATTTATTGAAAGAAGGATGCGGAGGGCTCTATACTTTCGTTTCGGGACATGCAACCAATTTCTTTGCTTTGGCTACTTTCTTCATTTGGTTGCTTAAAGATCATATAAGACTTATCGTGCCGGTCTTAATGTTGTGGGCTGCTTTAATAGCTTATAGCAGAATATACTTGGGTGTACATTACCCGGTCGATATACTTTCAGGTGCCTTATTGGGAATATTCATTGGATGGCTTGTCCATCGTTTTTTTAAGAATATCATTGTCACCTTTAATATGGCCAAAGAATGAATTGGTTAGCGGTATTTATAGGAGGAGGACTTGGAAGTATGGCGCGATTTGGTGTGTCCAAAGCAGTGATGTCATTTTCTAATTCCCTTTTTCCGTATGCCACACTCCTGGCTAATGTGCTGAGCTGCATAGTTTTAGCCATTGGACTGCAATATTTCTTAGGAAAGGTGGATGCAGCCTGGCAAAAATATTTTCTGTTCATTGGGTTCTGCGGGGGCTTCAGCACATTTTCTACTTTTTCTCTGGAAACTTTCCAGCTCTTGAAGCAAGGCCAGAATTTATTCGCAGTATTGAACATTTTGGTATCGGTATTGCTGTGTTTATTTGTAATTTGGATCATTCTGAAGAATGTTTCTATGGACGTATAATATGCTACGAATGAAAAATACTTTACTCCTCTTTTTCCTTTTTTCGATCTCATTTTCCATAAATGCACAAAATGAACGACCTAAATTGGTCGTAGGGATAGTCGTGGATCAAATGCGAGCTGATTACCTCGATAAGTTTTGGGATAATTATGGGGAAGAGGGGTTCAAACGAATGGTGAATGAAGGATACAATTGTCGAAGCACTTTTTTCGACTATGTGCCAACGAATACAGGGCCCGGACATGCTTCCATATTCACAGGAGCCTATCCATCCATTCATGGCGTAGTGGACAATGACAGCTATGACAGATATCTGAAGCAAGAGTATTATTGTGCTTCTGATCCCTCAAATGAAGGCGTAGGTGGTCAAGGCAATATGTCGCCCATTAGAATGCAAACAACTACTATCGGGGATGAGATCAATTTATACCAGAATTTTAAAAGCAAGTCGATCGGTTTTTCTTTGAAAGATAGGGGCGCGATCTTTCCTGCTGGCCATTCAGGTCAGGCCTATTGGTTAACAG
>JABDKJ010000027.1 GCA_013002285.1 Flavobacteriales bacterium | reverse complement strand
TCTTCTGGTGCATTATCAATTGCATCGAAATCTTTCTTTTCAGAAAGTCCCAGGTTAGCTAGTACCGTAGTAATAGCTGCAGTTAAAGTGGTTTTACCATGATCTACGTGCCCGATAGTACCGATGTTAACGTGCGGCTTGGAACGGTCGAATGTTTCTTTAGCCATAATTTAAATTTTAGTTATTCTTTATCTTAATTAATTAATCTACTTATTCTATTGACAGTGCTTACAATATGCTTCACAGTCCTTTCTCTCTCACAATTTCTTCTTGAGCCAATGACGGGAATTGAACCCGTGACCTCATCCTTACCAAGGATGCGCTCTACCCCTGAGCTACATCGGCTAAAAACGATATTCTCAGGAACAGCCTCAACTTTCTGAGACAATGTTTGAAATTCCTACTAGAATTTCGGCTTTCTATTAGAGCGGGAGACGAGATTCGAACCCGCGACCCTCAGCTTGGAAGGCTGATGCTCTACCAACTGAGCTACTCCCGCTAATAAAAAAATATTTTAAAGAACTATTTGAAATTTTCTTAACCTCTTCTTCTTGCAACGACAATGGTGGGGAGAGCAGGATTCGAACCTGCGAAGTCGTAAGACAACGGAGTTACAGTCCGTCCCATTTGGCCGCTCTGGAATCTCCCCAGATCATTGGTATCTGAAGAGCCGATGGAGGGACTCGAACCCCCGGCCTGCTGATTACAAATCAGCTGCTCTAGCCAGCTGAGCTACATCGGCCTGATTTTCAATACGTTAAGAACATAATTTCAAGTGCTTTTCCGTATGTACCCGAAAAAGGTCTGCAAATGTATAAAACATTTGTCGTTAAGCAAATTCTATAAAGCTATTTTTTGAAAAGATTTGGGGTCTATTTTATTGGCTGAAAATAGAGGTAAGATATAGGTCAATATTAGCTGGTCCTATCCATTTGTTTTCCTTTGAATTTGAGGATCTGACGCCTTATTGCTTCCACAGTCTCGTCTGTAGCCTCTTCGAAAGACTTGCCATGTTTTTTAGCAAAAAGTTCTTTCCCAGGTATAGATATTTTGACTTCCGATATTTTGTTCTCTCTGTTATCGGACTTGTCTAGCCTAAGGAAAACTTCACCACTAATTATATTGTCGTAGAAATTGTCAAGTTTATTGACTTTCTCCTGAACGAATTCTAATAATGATGTATCTGCATCGAAATGTATGGAATGAACTTTAATTTGCATGTTCCTGTGTTTTATTGTTAATACTTATCCTTTTGGATGTGCCTGCTCGTGCACGTTCTTTAGTTTTTCAATGGAATTGTGAGTGTATACTTGAGTTGCTGTAAGGTCTGCATGTCCTAAGATCTCCTTAATAGCATTGAGATCAGCCCCTTTGTTCAATAAATGTGTAGCAAATGTATGTCTCAAGATATGGGGACTCTTTTTATTCAAGGTGGTTACTTTAGAAAGATAATGATTTACCCTTCTGTATACAAGCTTTGAATAAAGCTTTTTTCCTTTTTTCGTAAGAAATAACTCCCTTTCTACGGATATCTCTTCCTTCAACTTTTCTCTTTGATCAATGTATCTCTGTATATCTTTTACGAGATCTTTTGAAATAGGTAATACTCTTTGTTTATTTCTTTTTCCGGTTACTTTGACTGAGCCATTTATGAGGTCTAGATCCGATCGTGCAATGTTTATCAATTCGCTCAACCGCATACCCGTTGAATAAAACAGTTTAAGGATCAATTTATCCCTTATGCCCTCAAAAGAGTTTTCGAAATGCTCTTCGTTGAACATCAATTCCAACATATTTTGTTCTTCCACGAATTGTGGCAATTTCTCAGATATTTTAGGAGCAATAAGCTCTTCAGTAGGTGAGCGCTTGACATCTCCTTTTCTTTTGAGGTATTTAAAATATGATCTGAGAGAAGATAATTTTCTTTGAATAGACCTATTCGAGATGCTCTTCTCTGCTAAAGATGCGATCCAACTCCGCACATGAATTTGCTGAGCATCCTTTATATCTTCCAGTTCGAATGTTCCGAAAAGAAATTTTTGAAATTGTTTTAGATCAGTATTGGCAGAAGTGATGGTGTGCTGAGAGTATCTTTTCTCGTGCTCGATATAATTTAAATATTCTACTCTGCTCATAAAAACAAAAAAGGTGAGGAAATCCTCACCTTTAAATATAACTAAAATATATTCCTAATCTTCTTTGCTCTTTATATAGTTTGAATAACGAGCTTTTTTAAGTTGTTCTCTTTTTTGAACAGACTTCTTGGTATATTGCTGTCTGCTTCTAAGCTGCTTCATAACACCAGTTCTCTCAAATTTCTTTTTGAATTTTTTAAGAGCTCTATCTATGTTTTCGCCTTCTTTTACTGGAATAATTAACATCTATCAAAAAATTTTTGGAGTGCAAATGTAGGTATATATTATTAACCTATCAATAAATTATTTTAAAATTTCCCTTGAAATAACAAGCTTTTGGATCTCTGATGTACCCTCACCAATAGTACAAAGTTTCGAATCTCGATAGAATTTCTCTACCGGAAACTCTTTGGTATATCCATAACCTCCAAAGATCTGAACCGCTTCAGTAGAACATCTGACTGAAACTTCAGAGGCATAATATTTTGCCATAGCCGATTCCTTGGTCATAGGCAATCCCTTGTTTTTAAGATAGGCGGCCTGATAAGTCAGCAATTCGGCTGCTTCAATTTCCGTTGCCATATCCGCTAATTTGAAAGAGATCCCTTGAAATTTTGAGATCGGTTTTCCAAATTGTTCTCTTTCCTTACTATACTTCAAGGCGGCCTCATACGCCCCTTGGGCAATTCCTATGGCTAAAGAAGCTATGCTGATCCTTCCGCCATCTAACACCTTCATGGCTTGTTTAAATCCCTGACCAACTTCACCGAGAATATTGTCTTTATGAACTCTACAATCTTCGAAGATCACCTCTGCAGTTTCAGAGCAACGCATCCCTAATTTATCTTCCTTTTTTCCAGCCTTCAAACCAGGAGTTCCTCTTTCAATAACAAATGTGGTAATACCATTAGAGTCTAAGAGATCACCAGTTCTCACCACAGCAACAACAACATCGCTAGACTTGCCATGTGTGATCCAAGTTTTTGTTCCATTAATTACCCAATGATCACCATCTTGTTTCGCTGTGCACTTCATTCTCATGGCGTCTGATCCAGTATTAGGTTCAGTAAGGCCCCACGCCCCGATCCATTCAGCTGACGCTAGCTTCGGCAACCATCTCTTTTTTTGTTCTTCGTTACCAAAGGTGAGAATATGCCCTGTGCATAATGAATTGTGCGCAGCTACACTCAAGCCCAAAGAACCGCAGATCTTTGCAACTTCAATTATGGTGGTCATATACTCGAAATAGCCAAATCCTGAACCACCATAATCTGTTGGTACCAAAACACCCATAAGACCTAGCTCACCAAGTTTCTTTAAAGTAGGAATTGGGAGTTCTTGTTTTTCATCCCAATCCATTAGATAAGGTCTGATCTCTTTCTCTCCGAAATCCCTTATCATTTGTGTGATCATTTTCTGATCTTCATTCAATTCAAAATCCATTCTAAAATGTAATAAGTTTTACAATCTTGTTTGAGTATTGATCCAATTTCTTTATGCCTTTCAAAAAGGCCAACTCTATTAAAAACGAAAAACCAACGACATTCGCGTTTTGGCTTTTTATGAGTTCTGCAGCTGCCATTGCTGTTCCTCCTGTTGCTAAAAGATCGTCATGCACCATTACATTCCAATCCTTCTGAATGGAATCTTTGTGTACTTCGATAGCAGCACTTCCATATTCCAAGTCATATTCATAAGAAACAGTATGGTAGGGAAGTTTACCTCTTTTACGTACCGTAATAAAGGGAATTCCTAGTTCTATGGCGATCGGTAAACCGAACAGAAATCCTCTAGACTCAATTCCTGCGATCGCATCTACTCCCAGACCTTTGAATTTTTTACAAAACTGAGCAACAATATCTCTGCAGAGGACTGGATCCTCCAGAACTGGTGTAATGTCTTTGAATAGTATCCCTGGTTTCGGAAAGTCAGGCACATCTCTAATGGCCTCATCCAGACGTTGCTGTAAGTTGTTCAATTATTGTAAAGATAAATAGGGTGCAATTTTAAGATATATCTCATCCGTAACCAAATGACATTTCTTTAGCTCCTCCAGAGATCCGAATTCTCCGTTTTGAACTCGATAATTGTATAGCGCTTTTGCAACGTGCGCTTTTAGGTATGGATGCGAAATGAGCCGTTCTTTTGTACAAGTATTCACATTTATTAACGTCATTTGAGAAATATCAATGAAAGTGTTTTCCTTCAGTATCTCAGTGGCTTCGGGTCTTTTCTCAAAAGCATAGATCTCTTTGAATTGGTCGAGAGAATGAAACCCTCCTAGAGCATCTCTAAATTTCACAATGCTTTTGGCGTAATATGAACCTATTCCCTTTATCGATTTCAATTCAGTTGTATCCGCTCTATTGATATCTATTGAAAGTTTGGTATTGGCCTTCTTCTCTTCAAGTATTTGATAGCCGTTATAATTCTTTTTATCAGATACAGTATTCTTTTTGACTAACTCCGATGTATTTTTAGCCGAGGGTTTTATTTGAATGAATTGTGCTATTTGATCGTAGAGTTCCTGATCTATTGCATACAGACCTAGGACATCTTTTTTTGATCTATATGGGCCGACTTTCTCTCTATAGTTAATGAAATTTTTTGCTAGTTTCTCGGAAAATCCCATTGATACGAATCCGTCAAGAGGCTCTGTATTTGGGTCAAATTCCCTAAGTGTCAGTTTTGACTTTGACGAACTTTCATCATTCCATTTCTTCTTTCTGTTATTATCGATGATCTCTTGTTCTGCTAGGAAGGCCTGTACTTGAGATTTGATCTCTTCGTTGCTCTCAATACCTTGACTTGGCTTATAGAACAATAAAAATAACAAGCCACACATCAATAAAAAGGATAATGCGACAATGCCCCTTTGCTGATCTTTTGAGAACGAAAAAAATGTCCTAAAAAAACCTTTGTTCATTTTTTTCGAAAGAGCTTTAGTTCATCATTGTTACTTAACAGGACCAAATGACTTTCACCACCGACCTCGATCAATTCCAATTCGCGAGCATTAGAATTGTAATAAAAACCAGTATTTGAAGCGGCCCTAAAACTTCCTTTTCCATCACCTAAAAGCACATAACCCCTGTTGGCGTCATAACTTATCGTTTCGGCTTCTGCTTCATAAATGTTTCCGGCTCCAACTATGTCCAGGAAGCCGTCATTATTAACATCGATCGCAAGAATAGAAAGAGTTGGGCCCATTTGAGCAACTGACGGGAGTCTGCTTTGTTGGAATGTCCCACCCTCGTTTTCTAAGTATAGAGAGCTAAAATTGACCACTTGTAAATGCAAAGCCTCTTTTAGTTTTTCTTCCCCGTAAATAGACTGCAGATCAGCTTTCCCGAATTGAGTATAAGTCGGAAATTTATCTTTTATTCCTGGTATCTGCTCCGAAGAACATTCTCTTCCTCTTGCTGGCAGCAATTTATTCTGGTATTCTTTGCTCAATACAATATCTGAAGTTCCATTACCATCAAAATCATTCGCAAAGACATGGAATGGTCTTTCAGTTGAAGCCTTGAATTTATTGTTCTCGCCTAAATTCCCGATGACAAGATCTTCATCTCCATCTCCGTCCATGTCGGCTGCAGCAATTGAATAATTCCAACCAGATGTATTATCCAATTCCACTTTCTCAACAAACTGACCATTGTCATTTCGAATGATCGTTACTGGCATCCATTCACCAACAACGATAAGGTCTTTATCTCCGTCTTGGTCGTAGTCTGAAAATAACGCGTCATAGGTCATTCCTAGTTCTGTGATCGCTTCGGAATCAATAATTTGAAATTGTCCATCGTTGATCATGAACATTCTTGAAGACGAAGCAAAAGGATATCGTCCAGGCTCTACCCCACCACCAATAAATAATAGCTCTTCTGAATTTGCAAAACAGGTCGTATTCCTGTTGTTTGGAATTTGAATATTTGATCTAGTGAAATTTCCTTTCCCATCATTCAAATAGACCCTATCTTCTTGATCTGCACTCGTACTATTTCCACCACTCCCAACTATTAGATCCAGGTCAGAATCATCGTCAATGTCTATTGCAATTGCCGCTTGATCTTCATACTTGCTTTCCTTAGACCAGAATGCTATTTGACTTTTCCTAAACTTACCACTTGAGTTTTGCAGAAATAATACAGGAGTCGCATCCTTTGCATTACCGATAAACATATCTTCCAAGCCATCACCGTTAAGATCGGCTGCAACTGTAAAAGGTCCGATCTGAGACTTCTTTTGTGGAAGCAGCACTTCCCTTTCGAAGTCATTAAATTCATCTTCAATGTGTTCATAGACCAGACCTAGGTCGTAGGCACTGATCGCATTAAAAAATTCACCGGGCACTGACCTCCGTACCTGATAATTTGTTTTTAAATATTCTATTTCAAGCACTTGTCCATTTGTCGGCCCCTTATAAACCTGCTTATTACCATCAGGCCACACGACTTCAGTTATGTGGATATTCTTTTCTTGACAAGCAAAGATCAAATAGTCGTTCATGGAAGAACAATACCCTCTATTTGGATATACAGTTTGTGTTTGTTTTCTACCAGTTCCAAATTCCTCTGTTGTCACTATTGCGCCTATTCCATGGATGTTGTTGTCTTTGCCTTTTAATTTGATCTTTACAAAATTGACGGTAGAATTGTTTTTATAGATCGCTGCATGTTCATCAATATTATTCAATACCAGATCCAGATCCCCATCATTATCCAAGTCGGCATATGCTGCACCATTTGAGTTTTGTACTTGAGCCAAGCCCCAATGTTTAGAAACATTTTCAAAAGTGAGGTCTCCATTATTCCTGAAAGAATAATTACTTAGACGTGTACTCGGCCAAGACCCGAAAACCTCTTCAAAGCCCATGCGATCATTCCTCACAGCCCTCATCCGAACTCTCTCTTTGTAGTCTATGTCAGTTACATCTCTTTTTATTCCATTGGAAACAAATACATCTTTATTCCCATCATTGTCCAGATCTACGATCAAAGGTGCCCAACTCCAGTCCGTTTTAGATAAACCAGACAATTGTCCGATATCAGCAAATTCACCATTACCCATATTCAGGTGCAGCGTATTGAACATGTATTGTTTGTGATAACCCTTAGCATCCATTCTTTCGAATTCCTCAGCATCCATCGCTGCCATATTTCTAATGCTGCGTTCATGATCCTGAGAGACCATATCTGCGACTAAAAGATCGGAGAAACCATCGTTGTTTATGTCTTGAAGATCAGACCCCATACTGTAAAAAGAAATGTGTTTCATCCTTTTCAAGATCTCATCTTTGAACGTGCCATCTTTTTGATTTATATAGAGATGATCTGGTTGAACAAAGTCATTGCAAACATAAATATCTTCCCAGCCGTCATTGTTGAAGTCCCCTATTGAAGCACTAAGTCCCCATGTATTATTCAATAAACCAGACTCGACAGTGATATCCGAAAAAATGCCTTCATCATTCCTATATAACTTGTCCGAATGTAAAGGGGAAAAATTCATCTCAACTTCTTCTCTGGTGTCAAAATTATTTTCGAAATCTATTCGATGGTTGACCAAATACATATCTAGATCTCCGTCTTTGTCATGATCAAAGAAATAAGCTTGTGTAGAATAGGCTTTGTCTGCAAGACCCATTTCTACGGCTTTATCAGTAAAAGTATTGTCTTGGTTATTAATAAAAAATCGATTTGCACGTAACTCATCATTTCCAATGGAAGCACTGTTACATACATAAATGTCTAACCACCCGTCAGCATTTATGTCAACCATTGATAAGCCGGTAGACCAGCTCTCAAATTCGGCAAGACCTGCAGACCTGGTAATATCTTCGAAAACGAGATCACCCTTGTTGAGATACAACTTATTGGAAACCTGATTTCCCGCAAAATAAAGGTCGACCAAACCATCATTGTTTATATCTCCCGCAGCGACACCTCCCCCATTGTACATGTATTGGTAGAATAAGTAATTGAACTCTTTCGTATCCGTTATCCTATTCAGAAATTTTATCCGTGTGTGCGTTGGCTCCAGCTTCGTGAACTGCTTATGAACTGGCTCAGGATCTTCATCACTCAAATTGCTCGAGCAAGAAGCCGCCAAAGCTAGCAGAAGAATAAATTTCAACGGATGCAGCGAAAGTCTCATTTGAGAGAAATAGTTCTCAAACATAAATAAAAATGACAATCTATATTATAACTTAATACTTAGAAACAGGAACATTCGTATCTCTATCTAAAATACCTCTCCAACCACAAGAAGAACATTTGTAATAACCGACCTTATCTCCTTTGACTTGCTTTTGGATCTTGTAAACAATGCTGTCAGACTTGACCCTTCTCAATCCTTTTGAACAATCGGGGCATTCCCTTTTTGATGGCATAATAGTTTAAACTAGTTCACTAAAACTAATACAAAATAATAGTAATAAAAAAGAGATCTTGTTGAATTTGACACTTGGATCGATGGATCCTAAAAGACGCTATTCAGATCAAGCAGGATCCAAAATGGCCAAGGCTTTTTCATAGTCTGGCTCTTGAACGATCTCAGGAACTTGCTCAGAGTAAGAGACTTTGCCCTCTTCATCTAAAACTACTATTGCTCTCGAGAATAAACCTGCTAAAGGCCCATTCTTCATGGTCACATTAAAGCCATTCTCAAAGCTGCTGTCTTTATAACTTGAAGTACAGACAACATCTTTTAAACCTTCTGCTTCGCAAAATCTAGAGTGGGCAAAAGGAAGGTCTTTCGACACACATACCACAACTGCATTGTCCATTTCTGAGGCCTTCTTATTAAACTCCCTTGTGCTCTTTGCGCAGATGCCAGTATCAATACTTGGAAAGATATTTAGGATCACTCTCTTGCCTCTATACTCAGAAAGATCTGTTTGAGAAAGATCAGTTTTGGTGAGTGAAACATTAGGGCATGTAGAACCAGTTTCAGGAAGGGTTCCAGAGGTTTCAATTGGATCATTCTTAAATGTTATTCTTGACATATTCTATTGTTAAATTTCAATTGAGATCAAAGTCCGAGAGTGAAATATGACCTGTTAACTTCAACAAAGAAAATAATTAATGCCATGAAAACAACTATTAATTCCGTTGCAACACAATAACTTATTACGCTGTTCAAATGTATTATTACATTCGGTTCTAGAACTTGAACTAAAATTAAAAAAAGCCATTGGAAAGGAAAGTTTTTAAGTTTTCTAAAATAATATCTCGCACTAAGAACTTCCCTTTCCTGCAATAGAATAACCGATCAGGGACATAGGTATATATGCAAATACCAAGTCAATTATATTATACCATAAGGGTGCAGGTATCAATGTAACAGCCAGGAACCCTCCAACCAAGGACAAGCCACCGATAATAAATGCAAGTACCAAGTGTTTGCTTGCACCCAGTTTTACAGCAATAAAAGCACCTAACAAAGCTTGGGCCGAATGTGCCACAAATGGTGTTATAAAATGCTTTAGTTGATATTTCCCAGCCTCCATAGCCTGGACGATCGTATCCATGTCATTGAAATCGACTCCTTCAGGCACTGGAATAAGTTTGTTCAGCAATATGAGAAATCCCATATTCGCAGCCATACCTGCGACCAAACCAGCAATAACAGCCAAGATGTTTCTTAAAATAGGGTTCATAATTTTGGTTTTGGTTTTTCTAACTTACATATTTCTACGGTACTGACCTCCTACCTCAAATAAGGCATTTGTGATCTGCCCCAGAGAACAGTACTTAGATGCATCCATAAGTTCAGCAAAAATATTCTCGTTCTTCACGGCAGCTTTCTGGACTTTTTCCAAGGCATCCATTGCCTTTTTTTCATGGCATTTGTGGAGGTTTTCCAATGTCTTGATCTGATCCAATTTTTCCTTCTCAGTTGCTCTAATTACTTCATCCGGAATAATGGTCGGGGAGCCTTTGCTGCTTAAGAAAGTATTGACCCCAATGATCGGATATTCACCCGTATGCTTCAACATTTCGTAATGCATACTTTCTTCCTGGATCTTACTCCTTTGATACATTGTTTCCATCGCACCAAGCACACCTCCTCTTTCTGTTATCCTATCGAATTCCACTAACACTGCTTCTTCAACTAGATCTGTTAATTCATCTATAATAAAAGAACCTTGTAAAGGGTTTTCATTCTTAGCAAGACCTAATTCCTTATTGATGATCAGTTGAATGGCCATGGCCCTTCTCACCGAATCTTCAGTAGGTGTAGTAATGGCCTCGTCATAAGCATTGGTATGTAATGAATTACAATTGTCATAGATCGCGTAAAGCGCTTGTAATGTGGTCCTTATATCATTGAAGTCTATCTCTTGGGCATGAAGCGAACGACCTGAGGTCTGAATGTGATATTTCAGTTTCTGTGCTCTTTCATTTGCACCGTATTTCAGCTTCATAGCCTTAGCCCAGATCTTCCTTGCCACTCTACCTATTACCGCATATTCAGGATCAATACCATTGGAGAAAAAGAAGCTAAGATTCGGAGCGAATTTATTGATATCCATGCCTCTACTTAAGTAATATTCTACATAAGTAAATCCATTGGCCAAAGTAAATGCAAGTTGACTTATTGGGTTAGCTCCGGCTTCTGCAATATGGTATCCAGAAATAGAAACTGAATAAAAATTCCTTACGTTATTATCGATGAAGTATGCTTGCACATCTCCCATCATTCTCAGTGCGAATTCTGTTGAGAATATGCACGTGTTCTGAGCCTGATCTTCTTTAAGAATATCTGCTTGAACCGTGCCTCTGACTTTAGTAATGGTATCCGCTTTAATTCTCTCATAGTCCTTATTATCAAGCACCTCGTCACCGGTCAATCCTAATAGCATCAATCCAAGGCCATCATTTCCATTAGGTATGTCCTCGTAATATCGAGGTCTATCCAGAGCATTGTCATCAAACTTCTTTTTCTTGACCTCTTCAACTTTCTTCTCAAGTCCATTCTCCTTTATGAACTTCTCACATTGTTGATCGATCGCGGCATTCATAAAGTAGGCCAATAACATTGGTGCAGGACCGTTTATGGTCATGGAAACAGATGTATTAGGCTGAGCGAGATCGAAACCTGAATACAATTTCTTAGCGTCATCTAAACAACAAATGGACACCCCAGCATTGCCGATCTTTCCGTAAATATCAGGACGATGCCCTGGGTCATTTCCATAAAGTGTTACAGAGTCAAATGCCGTTGATAGTCTTTTCGCTGGCATATCCATGCTTACATAATGAAAACGTTTGTTGGTACGCTCAGGACCCCCTTCTCCTGCAAACATCCGAGTGGGGTCTTCTCCTTCTCTTTTGAATGGATATATACCGGCTGCAAAAGGGAATTTTCCTGGAACATTTTCGGAAAGACACCAAGATAGGATGGACCCCCAATTCTCGTATCGCGGAAGTGAAACTTTCGGAATTTTCTTGTGCGACAAAGAAGTAGAATGGGTCTGGATCTTTATCTCTTTGTCTCTGACTTTGAACACGTATTCATCTGCTTTATATCTTTCACGTTCCGCCTGGAAACTTTCTATTATCTCAAAATTTCTCGGGTCTATATCTTTCTTAAGATCTTCGAAATTCTCTTCCAGACCCTTGATCAACCTGTCCTTGTCATCCAAAGCACTTTCTAAAATATGGTTTATGGAAGTGCGGATAGCATAAAGCTTTTCAGCAATTACAGATTGCTCTTTTACCCATTTATCATAGTTGCGATTGTTCTCTGAGATCTCTGATAAATAGCGCGTTCGCTTCGGGGGAATAATGAATATCTTTTCGCTTTGATCCTTTTCTGTCTTAAATCCACTCTTTAGCTCCGCTTCGGTCTTTTCATCGATCTTTTCTATGATCGCTTTGTACAATGCATTCGTTCCTGGATCATTAAATTGAGAGGCGATCGTTCCAAAAACAGGAATGTCTTCATCTGGAGTCTCCCAAAGTCCATGGTTCCTTTTGTATTGTTTTTTTACGTCTCTAAGAGCATCCTGCGCTCCTCTTTTATCGAATTTGTTGATCGCTATGATGTCAGCAAAATCTAGCATATCGATCTTCTCTAACTGCGTGGCAGCGCCATACTCAGGTGTCATGACATAGAGCGAAGTATCTGAAAAATCAAGGATCTCCGTATCTGATTGTCCAATACCTGAAGTTTCAAGAATAATAAGGTCAAAGTTTGCAGCTTTCAAAATATTCAAAGCATCATCTATGTGTTTTGAAAGTGCTAAGTTGCTTTGTCTGGTCGCCAAAGAGCGCATATAAACACGAGCATTTTTAATAGCATTCATTCTTATTCTGTCACCCAATAAAGCTCCACCAGTTTTTCTTTTAGACGGGTCTACAGAAATGATCGCAATGTTCTTGTCTTTAAAATCAAGAAGAAACCTTCTAACCAGTTCATCCACCATAGAAGACTTTCCGGCTCCGCCAGTTCCTGTTATTCCTAAAACAGGGCTCTTGGACTTTTCCGCAAGACTCTTAACGTTATCAAATTCTTTGTCATATTGATGCCTGTGGTTTTCAGCACCAGAGATCAATTTCGCAAGATCCTTGACATTGTCTTTGCTCAATGTATCGAACTCACCATTCAGTCCTGTCCCTGTCGGAAAATCGCACTGTTCAATGAGATCATTGATCATACCCTGAAGTCCCATTTCCCTTCCATCATCTGGATGGTAAATGCGTGCAATACCATAATCCTGAAGATCTTTGATCTCTTCCGGAAGAATGGTACCACCGCCACCACCAAATATTTTAATGTGTCCTGCTCCTTTTTCTTTTAAAAGGTCATACATGTATTTGAAATACTCATTGTGCCCTCCCTGATATGAAGTCATAGCAATGGCTTGGGCATCTTCTTGTATAGCTGTATCAACCACTTCTTCCACACTTCTATCATGACCCAAATGGATCACTTCACAACCTGTGGATTGCATGATCCTTCTCATAATATTAATAGCTGCATCGTGCCCATCGAACAATGAAGCTGCAGTAACGATCCTTACTTTATTCTTAGGAATATATGGTTCCACTTTTTTCATGAAATAGGTCTAATGAGGCTTATAATTCGAGCTGAAATGATGGCTCAAAAATACCAATTAGTTTATGAAGAAGAGCGAAAATTTGGGCTTTATTCGGCCATTGTTCTTTGATATAGATCGTAGATTATTCCATCTGAAAGACCTATTCTAGGCACTATAAGTTCCTTAATCCCAGTATGTTTCATCACAAAAAGATAGATCTTAGCTGCCGGAATGATCACATCTGCCCTATCTGGCTTTAGTTTAAGAAGCCTAACGCGGTCCTTCATTGAAAAAGACTGTATGTATTCTTTGATCTGTTCAATTTCTTTGAAAGAAATGTTCTCAAAGGTCTTGCGTCTACTCTCCTTAAAAATACGGTTAATATTCCCTCCGGTCCCAATTCCTTTTATGGCTTTGTACTTCTTTTTTAAACTGAGACAATACTCTTTTAGCTCATCCCAACTTTCTTGATCCACTTTCTTTTCGATAGACCTAACTGTACCGATCTTGAACGAAGCACCCTTCCCCTTTTTGCCTTTTTTAATGATGGACAATTCAGTGCTTCCCCCTCCGACATCTATGTACAGATAGACACTTTGCTTCTCGAGGTCCTGGGTCACAAAGTTGGATATTATCAAATTAGCCTCCTCTTCTCCGCTTATAACGTCCAGTTTGATTTTGGTTTCCTTTTCAACGAGCTTTACTACTTCCTTTTTATTCTTCGCCTCTCGCATTGCCGATGTAGCACAAGCCCTGAAATATTTAATACTCTGCACATCCATCAGGTGTTTAAATGCCTTTATGGTCTTTACGATCTGTGTTTGTTTTTCTTTGGAGATCTCTCCCTTAGTGAACACATCCCCTCCTAATCTTATTGGCACCCTGGTATAAGAAACTTTGATGGAGTCTATATCCCCTTTTTCTTTTATAACCTTTTTTATCAGCAGTCTTACTGCATTGGAACCTATGTCTATAGCTGCAAACTTCAAACAATAATTTTGAACAAAGAAAGTATTGTTAAGTATTAATTACTTGTCACATTAATAAAATTTAATAACACAAAAACAATTATTTTTGACGATCACGATCTTATAGTGAAAGCCTTACAAAAATATATTGTCATTTTTTTAATGTTCGCTTTATCTGCCTGTGGTTTTAAGCCAAGACCAGATGAAAAGATCCCGACCGCGGATGAGATCCTGCAAGAAAAAACGGTGCTCATTACCAACCTAAATACAGTAGAAAAAGATGGTGAAGCTTTGGCATACTTGGATAACGAATTGTATTCTGGAGTAGCCTATCACTTTTTCTCAAATGGGACACAACAGATCAAACAGACATACTTAGACGGACGAAAAGAAGGTGAATGGTCTATTTGGTATGAAGATGGAACTCCACAAAAAGAAGGTTTTATAAAGGATGGAAAACAACATGGCGCCTACAGAGAATATTATTCGAACGGAAATTTGCGTTATGAATATGAATATGATCTCGACCGAAAAACAGGCACATGGAGAGGGTGGTATGATGATGGCACGCGCTATACAATTCGAGAATTCACCAACGATACCTTACACGGAAAGGTATTGGTCTATGATGAAAAAGGTGATCTAGCAAAAGAGTACGATTATCACAAAGGACAGCTCGTAGGAAAGAAAATGCACTTCGAAGAAAAGGAATGATCAACGACTAGCGCAGGATGTACAAAAAGGACTTTCTGGCATAAGCATGATCCTTCCGGCAATTATTTCTTCCCCACATTTTTTACAGATACCAAAGTCATCTTCAGTTGTCAATCTTTCTAAAGCACGTTCCATATTGAACTTCTTTTCTTCTGTCTTTCTGAGAGCAGCCTCGTTCACACTCTTATTGTTTATGGCATCCATTCGACTTATCCTACCTATCGCATTTTCCGGAGCAATAGGTTTCGTAAGCTCTTTTAGATCTTTGATCTTCTCCTCTACTTGAGCCATATTGCTCAATATCAATTTTCTTATTTCTTCTTTCCGTTCGTCTGTCATGACCTAAAATGATGCAAGCTTTTCTTCAAGGATCTTGATCTTTTCCTGCGCATCACTTTGCTTCTTACGTTCTGCGCTTACAACTTGTTCCGGTGCGTTGTCTACAAAACGCGCATTCGATAACTTCTTGTCAATACTGATCAAAAACCCTTTGGTGTATTCCAATTCTTTTGTGATCTTTTCCTTCTCAGCTTCAACATCTATTTCTTCTGAGAAAGGAATGAAATATTCGTTATTGCTCGAAATGAATGAATAGGCCATTCCCGGTTTTTCATTTGTCTTTTCAATGGAACTGATATTGCAAATGTGCTTGACCACCGGATCGAATTTCTCTTTATGTTCTGTATTTACTTTCACCTGCAATTCCAGAGCATTTTTCTGGGCGATGTTGTTGGCTTTGCGAACATTTCGCACACCGGAAATGAGATCCTCAACAGCAGCAAATTCTTTGATCATAGTTTTGTCAGCTCCACTTTTTTCTGGCCATTTCGCCAAAACGATCGACTCCTGAGGACTTTTACGTTCTCTGATCAATTGCCAGATCTCTTCACTCAAGAAAGGCATGAAAGGATGAATGATCTTTAGCAACGTTTCAAAATAAGCAATGGTCCTTTCATAAGTATCTCTATCGATAGAGTCTCCAAAAGGAGGCTTCACCATTTCCAAATACCAAGAACAGAAATCATCCCAGATCAATTTATAGGATGTCATCAGAACATCTGAGATCCTGAATTTTGAGAAGTTGTCGTTTATAGAATCCAGAGCCTCATCGATCTTTGCATCAAGCCATTGCACCGCGATCTTCGCAGAACCAGATGCTTCCTTGTCTTCGATCTCCCACCCTTTCACCAATCTGAACGCATTCCAGATCTTATTTGAAAAATTCCTTCCTTGTTCACATAGCTTAACATCAAAAGGCAAGTCATTTCCCGCAGGCGAGGTCAACAACATACCTACGCGAACTCCATCTGCCCCATATTCATCCATGAGTTCGATAGGGTCAGGAGAGTTACCGAGCGACTTACTCATTTTTCTACCCAGTTTGTCACGCACTATTCCCGTATAGTAAACATTCTCAAATGGTTTTTCCCCTTGATATTCATATCCTGCAATGATCATTCTGGCAACCCAAAAGAACATGATCTCAGGTGCCGTTACCAAGTCTTTTGTTGGGTAGTAATAATCCAACTCCTCTTTGTTATAAAACCCATCAAAAACAGAAATGGGCCACAACCAGGATGAAAACCATGTGTCCATCACATCCTCATCTTGCTTAAGATCATCTATCGAAACGTCTGGAGACTTTGCGCTCGCTTTCTCAAAAGCTTCTTCTTTGGTCTTCGCAACAACAAACTCATTTTCACCTTCACCAAAATAATAAGCGGGTATCTGATGTCCCCACCAGAGTTGACGACTAATGCACCAATCTTTCACATTTTCCATCCAATTCCTGTAAGAATTCTTGAATTTTTCAGGATAGAATTTGATGTTGTCATTCATCACATTGTCCAAGGCAGGTTTAGATAGTTCTTTCATGTCCACGAACCATTGCAAAGATAATCTCGGTTCTATCGGCACATTGGTCCTTTCAGAATAACCAACATTGTGAATGTGATCTTCCGTCTTCACTAAATGCCCTTTTTCCTCAAGATCTTTGGCTATGATCTTCCTAACTTCAAAACGGTCTTCACCAATATAGAACTGAGCATCTTCATTCATCGTTCCATTTGCATTGAAGATATCGATCACTTCCAAGTTGTGTTTCTTTCCCAGATCGTTGTCATTGATATCATGAGCTGGAGTTACCTTCAAACAACCCGTTCCAAATTCCATATCTACATAATCATCTAGAATGATCGGCACTTCTCTTTCCACCATTGGGACGATTGCCTTCTTGCCATGTAAATCAACATATCTCTTATCATCAGGATGGATACAAATGGCAGTATCTCCCAAGATCGTTTCCGGTCTTGTTGTAGCGATAGTCAGCCAATCGTTTTCTGTACCCGCGACTTTGTATCGAACGTGGTATAATTTTCCAGGCGACTCTTTATAGAATACCTCCTCATCTGAAAGCGCTGTTAGAGCTGAAGGATCCCAATTGATCATTCTCTTACCACGGTAGATCTTGCCTTTTTCAAATAGGTCGAGAAATACATCGATCACACTTTCAGAATATTTTGGATCCATCGTAAAGCGTGTCCGATCCCAATCACAACTCGCTCCTAATTTCTTTAATTGATCCAGAATTATTCCACCATGTTTTTCTTTCCATTCCCATGCATGCTCCAGAAATTTCTCTCTGGAAAGATCAGATTTCTTGATGCCCTCTTTTCTGAGTTTTTGAACAACTTTAGCCTCAGTTGCGATAGAAGCATGATCTGTTCCCGGCACCCAACAGGCATTATAACCCAACATTCTGGCGCGTCTGATCAACACATCTTGAATAGTATTGTTGAGCATATGCCCCATGTGTAAAACACCCGTAACGTTTGGTGGAGGAATGACTATTGTATACGACTCTCTATAATCGGGAACGGACTTAAAAAATTCGTTTTCAAGCCAATAAGAATACCATTTATCTTCTGTGACCTTTGGGTCGTATTGTTTTGGGATCTCCATCTAGGTTTCAAAAAAATTAAGCATCAAAAGTAATTCAATTTTCACAAAAGTTCGAACAAGTTCTTAGGCCATAAAACACGTTCAATTCTTTGTAACTCTATGCTTTAGAAGCCGTAAACTCTTTAAACTCAGCTTACAATATTGAACTCTTTAGAAACATCCAAAAGGATATTATTCTGTATTCTATTTAGTCTATTAATTCATTTTAGCAAAACGAATAGTCTGATTATCAATGATATACATGTAGCCCCACCAAATTCATCCATGATGACGGCTTGTGACCCTAATTTTGTGAATACTGGAGTTTCAGGTGCTCCTAGCCCATTATTACCAAATGGTTGGTCAAATTGCTCCGGTTCTGTTGATATTCAGCCTGGTTTATGGGGAGTAACCCAAATGGGTCCAGATGGTGATAATTTTCTAGGTTTTCATTCCTTAGACAATGGTGCTGGTGAAAGACCACAAGGTCATTTAACTTCAACCCTCATTGTAGGCAATACATATTACTTGAGATTCAAATTTGCGGTGGTGCCAAACCCTGGTGTTTTTCCTTTATGGGGAGGTGGTGGTTATGGAGACCATCCCGGATACCTGGATATTTATGCGGCAACCAATCAATGTGGTTTAGATGAAATGATAGGAACAACCGCAGTAGTTTCTTCAGGTGATGGTTGGGTTGAACATGAATTGATCTTCACGGCAAATTTTGCTCACGACCTTATTGCTTTTGCTCCACAAAGTACAGTAAGTAATTGGGTTTATATGGGACTTGATGATGTCCGAATGATAGAAGGACCCATCATAAAAGATGAAAGCATTTGCGATGGTGAAAGTTTTGATTACTTCGGAAATTCATGGTCTGTACCTGGAACTTATTACCACACTTTTGAAAATACAGCGACTTGTGACAGTATTGTTCAAGTAAATTTATCAGTTAACCAAGTGCATTCATATTCGAAAAATGCTGAGATCTGCCAAGGCCAAATTTATAGCGAAGGAACAGCAACTTATAACGCCCCTGGAACATACACGTACATACACATAAGCTCGCAAGGTTGCGACAGTGTTGTAGTTGTAGACTTGTCTGTAAACCCCTCTCCTATCCTTAATAAAAACATTTCGATCTGCGATGGTGAAAGCCACTATGAAGGAACAGATACATACGACACTTCGGGGGCCTATTCATATGTCTATCCTAGTGTCTTAGGTTGTGATAGCACGATCAATACGGTACTAGAGGTAAACCCAAACCATCATGATATTCTAAATGAACAGATCTGTTTTGGAGACAGTTATTCATTTCAGGGAGTTGACCACTCAGCTAGCGATACCGTACAAGTCATTCTAATTTCTTCTGCAGGGTGTGATAGTATACTAGAATTAAGGCTGGTGGTAGAAGAAATTATCTCGATAGATAAACACTTTGACCTTTGTGCTGGAGAATCTTATGTTGAGGGAAGTTCGGTTTACATCTCATCGGGCTTGTATACTGATGTTTATACAACAGTAAACGGCTGTGACAGTGTTGTGAATACTTCGTTGGATTTTCACGAAGATGAAGCAATAACCCAAAGTTTTGACATCTGCGAAGGCCAAAACGTAAAAGTAGGCTCTAGTGTTTACAGTGAAACAGGTATCTATTACGATGATTTTTCTACAACAATGGGTTGTGATTCATCCATTCAAACTTTGCTTACTGTAGTCCCACAAAACCCCATTTTACTTTCAGATGTTGAGATCTGTGATGATAGCGTGCATACCGTCAATTTATCTTATTTAGACCCCGAACAGATCTTCTGGTCGGATAATATTGAAGGAAACATCAGGCATTTTAGCGAAGCAGGAACATATTGGGTAGATATTCTATTAGATAGCTGTTATGTCTCTGATACATTGAGGATCGAAAAACACTATCGATCACCTTATGGCCTGAAAGAGATCACCGAATGTTGGGGAGAAGAAGTAGTGCTTCAGGTTTGGGAAAACAATGGAACTGCTGTATGGTCAACCGGTGAGACAAGTGATGAGATCATAGTTCGGTCCACAGGAATGTATTCTGCTGAGATCGAAAATGCTTGCGGTAGTTTTAGCTACACAGCAGATGTATTTTTTGAGGATTGCGATTGCAGTGTATTTGCACCAAATTCATTCACACCAAATGCTGATGGATTCAATGATCAATTTGGGATCACATATAATTGTGACTTCATTAAATATGAGATGACCATACATGATCGCTGGGGAACACCAGTTTTTCATACAGAAGATCCAGATGCTGTTTGGAACGGTGAATATGAAACTGAAGGTTTTTTACATGCTTCAAACATCTATAATTATGTGATCACTTATACAGTTGTGAATGCTAAAGGGCACCTGAAACAGGATAGGATATTTGGCCACATCACTCAGATCAGATAATTTTCGAAAAATTACGCAACTTACTGTATATCAGTAATTTAAAATATATTCTACACGTTATTCAGCAAATAAAAAGTCAAAAAAGGCCCTGTTAATGATCTGTTAAAAATGTACCTCCATTTCGTTTTGGCCGTATATTTGTTCTGTAAGTTTTAAATCAAATAAGATCAATTATGAAAAATATTTTAATAGCAGTAGCAGTAATGATCTTCTCAGTAGCAGGAGTTCAATTAAATGCTCAACAATTACAACTGCAAGATGGTGCAGTAATGACAGTAGATAAAGACGTTCACGATTATGGTGAGATTGACAAAGGATCTGATCCTTTTTGCGAATTCTTGATCACGAACACTGGAAACGAGCCTTTGATCATTAGCAACGCTAAAGGATCTTGTGGATGTACAGTTCCTACGTGGGAAAAAGAACCTATCATGCCAGGTGAAAGTTCTGTTATGAAAGTGAAATACGATACAAAGAGAGTTGGTCCTATCAACAAATCTGTAACGATCACTTCTAACG
>JABDKJ010000081.1 GCA_013002285.1 Flavobacteriales bacterium | reverse complement strand
CTGTTCTATGGTGTGTTTGCACGTCTTCCTGATCATAAAGCACCAGTGAACGGATCATGGGGCTGCCATCATTCAGATAGCGCCAAAAAGAAGTATAGAGGTAAGGCAATAATTGGTAACGCAGTTCTATGAACTTCCTGGCAATGACGGTGACCTCATCTCCAAATGTCCAGGGTTCCTGTTCTCCATGGTCTCCGGAGGAATGCACCCTGCAGAAGGGATGAAATACACCCAGCTGTATCCAACGGGCAAAGGTCTCTCCATTGGGTTGTTCTGCAAATCCTCCGATATCGCTACCAACGAAAGAATAACCGGACATGGCCATGCGCTGCACCTGCTGGTTGGCGATAGAGAGATGCTCCCAACTGGCCACATTGTCCCCTGTCCAGGTTGAACAATATCGCTGCGTTCCGGAATAGGCCGCTCGTGTAATGAGGAATGGTCTTTTGGGATATCCGAATTTCTTCAAGCCTTTATAACTGGCACGCGCCATTTGCATACCATAGATATTGTGTGCTTTTCTGTGACTGCAAGGCTGCCCATCATAGTCGTGACGGACATCATTGGGAAAGGTCTTGCTGGGCACTTCCATAACAGCAGGTTCGTTCATGTCATTCCAAACACCCTTCACCCCTACTTCTTCCAAAAGTTCTTTGTATAAGCCCGCCCACCACTCGCGTACTTTTGGGTTGGTGAAATCGGGAAAGTAGCATTCTCCCGGCCATACCTTTCCTTTCATGTGCTCCCCGTCTGCGCGTTTGCAGAAAAAGTCATTCTCCAAGCCTTCCTGAAAGACCGAATAATTCTCATCTACTTTTATCCCGGGATCGATCATGACCACGGTCTTGAAGCCATCATCCATTAGTTCTTTCACCATGCGTTTTGGATCGGGAAAATATTCCTTGTTCCATGTAAAGCATCTGAAACCGTCCATGTAGTCTATGTCCAGATAAATGGCATCGCAGGGGATCTGCAATTCCCTGAATTTGGCTGCCACCTCTTTTACTTTGGATTCTGGATAATAGCTCCATTTGCATTGATGGAATCCCAGCGCCCACAATGGCGGCAGCTGATCAGGCTTACCCGTAAGGTCTGTGTATTTTTCCACCACTTCTTGCATGTTGGGACCATAGATGAAATAGTAATCCATGACACCACCTTGTGCCCAAAAACTGGTCACTGTTTTCCGTTCATGGGCAAAGTCGAAAAATGACCGGAAGGTATTGTCGAAAAAGATGCCATAAGCCTTGCCATGGTGCAATCCTGTGTAAAATGGGATCGCCTTGTAGATAGGGTCCGTGTCTTTTCCAAAAGCATAGGAATCGGTGACCCAATTCTCGAAGCGCTTGCCTTTCAGGTTAAGATGACTGGGCTTATCCCCAAGCCCATAATAGCTCTCACCATCATGAGACTTCTTGCTCATCTTTACGATATTGCCTCCGTATTCGAAACTTTCCTCCCAATGAAAACCCAACTCGTCCTGGCTGATGAGGGAATGATCCGTTGCATCGTATAATGTGACCTTAAGGTCTTTCTTTTCTACATGGCAGATCACTTTCATAGTGGAAACGATGTATTGCTCATTATTCTCTTCTACCTCCAATTTTTTATATCCCGTACTCGCATATTCCGTGATGGCATATGAAAAGTCCTTTTCTGACTGGAATTCTGTCAAATAACGGAATCGGAAAATACTGTCCCTCACGATGGTCAGTTCCAGTTTCACGCCATTGGCCGTTTTGAAATAGAGGGTCTTTGTGTTCTTCTTGAATGAAATGACCTTGTCTGGAAAGAGATCCCCTTTTTGATGCAGTTCAGTATTCGTGATCATAGATGGCTATAGTTCTGGGCCGTGATATTAATTAAAAAATCTTTCAAAAGAAATGATCCTTTTCTAATGTTCATATTGTAATGGGATCTTGATGAGTGGCAATTTTTCTTCGATCATCAAACATACTGAAAAGCCACTATCGCCAATGGTGGCACCTTTATGCTAATGGAGTATTCACGCTGGTCCCAATTCTCTTTTTTGGTTTTTAAAATGCCTGTATTTTCGGATGCACTTCCGCCATAGATCTTCTTATCGCCATTGAACACTTCTTTGAGACTTCCCTTTCTTGGGAGGCCAAATTTATAATCTTCATGTGCCGTGGGTGTGAAATTGCAAACAACGAAAACATCGTTCTCTTGGTCATGCCCTTTTCTGACGAACGAAATGATGCTATTCTCGCTATCTTGAAATGAGACCCATTCAAAACCTTCAGGAGAATAGGCTTTTTCATATAGAGCTGGCGAGTCCTTATAGAATAAATTAAGTGCTTTCATGTAGTCTTGCAGTCCTTTGTGAGGAAGGTATTCAAGCAATTCCCAATCGAGGCTTTTAGAGAAATCCCATTCCTCGTATTGACCGAATTCGGCTCCCATGAAAAGCAGTTTGCTACCGGGGTGCATGAACATAAAACCATACAACAAACGTATATTGGCAAAACGCTGCCACTCATCTCCCGGTAATTTACTCAATAAGGAGTTCTTTCCATGGACGACCTCATCATGCGATAATGGCAACATGAAATTTTCAGTAAAAGCGTAAGCCAAACTAAAAGTGATCTCGTTTTGATGATGTTTGCGATGGATAGGGTCCCTCGAAAAATACTGGAGCACATCATGCATCCAACCCATCATCCATTTCATACCAAAGCCCAATCCACCCATATCGATAGGTTTTGTCACCCCTGAGAATGCCGTGGATTCCTCTGCGATAGTCTGAACTCCTTCAAACTCTGTGTAAACCGCATTATTGAAAGTCCTTAAGAAAGAACTCGCTTCTAGGTTCTCGTTGCCGCCTTGTTTGTTGGGCTCCCACTCGCCCTCTTCTCTTGAATAATCCAAATAAAGCATGGAGGCAACTGCGTCTACTCGTAATCCATCGGCATGGTATTTATCAAGCCAGAAAAAAGCGTTACTTATAAGAAAAGATCGCACTTCATTGCGTCCGTAATTGAAAATGAGACTTTTCCAGTCTGGATGATATCCTCTTTTCTTATCTGGATGTTCATATACATGGGATCCATCAAATCTACCCAGTGCATGAGCATCTTCAGGAAAATGAGAAGGGACCCAGTCTAGGATCACACCAATATCGTTTTGATGCAGCTTGTCTATAAGTCCCATAAATTCTTGGGGTGAACCAAACCTTGAACTCGGTGCGAAATATCCGGTGACCTGATAACCCCAGGAAGGATCGTATGGATATTCCATGATCGGCATGAACTCGACATGGGTGAAATGCATTTCCTTCACATAATTCACAAGCTGCTCTGAAAGATCTTCATAGCTCAGGAAGTCTCCATCCTTGTTCTTTCTCCATGAACCTAAGTGCACTTCATAGACCGAAAAAGGTTTATCAAGGCCATTCTTGTCCTTTCGGTAGGACATCCAATCTTTATCGCGCCATGTATGGTCAGAAATATCCCAAATGATACTTGCCGTTTTTGGAGGTTTTTCAAAGAATAAGCCATAGGGATCTATCTTCTCATGAACTGAACCATCATGATCTGAAACGATCCTGTACTTATAGCGCATTCCCTTTTTCGCCACGGGGATAAAGCCTTCCCAAATGCCTGAAGCATCCCACCTTACGCTTAGGGGGTGCTCTTCACCGTTCCAGTAATTGAAGTCTCCTATAACTGAAACTGTTTTCGCAGCAGGGGCCCAAACAGCAAAATAGACCCCTTTTTCTCCATCCAGGACCATTGGATGTGCCCCAAGCTTTTCGTACAGTTTAAAATGGGTTCCTGATCGAAAAAGATGAATGTCGAAGTCCGTGAATAGGCTATGTGCTTTGACTTTGGTCATGTGGTTCTTTGGGCAATTATTTGATACGTTGGTTTGTGCGGCTTCTGAAACTTAGCCTTTTACAATTCAAAGCCATGTGGTATGCGCGCTCCTTTTTTAATGACCACGATACCTTTCTTAACCAAATAAGTATCCGTTTCCACATCCTTTAAACGTCTCCCTCCTACGATCTTTACATTGTTTCCCACACAACAGTTCTTGTCAAGAATGACATTCTTTATGGTACAGTTCTCGCCTATTCCCATGGGAATTTGCTTCTTTTTCCCATTCAGATCTTCCAATGTTTGGTAGTAGTCGCTTCCCATCATATACACGTTCTTTACTGAAGAACCCTTGCCGATCCTGGATCGGATACCTATGACCGATCGTTCGATCTCTTTTGCATTGATGAGGCATCCTTCTGCGATCACGGCTTTCTTCAATTTTGTGCCTGAGATCTTTGTAGTTGGTAAGATCCGAGCACGCGTGTAAATGGGATTGTTATTGTCATACAAATTGAATTTTGGTATGTCGTCCGTCAATCCCAAGTTTGCATCGAAAAAGGAATCGATATTCCCTATGTCGGTCCAATAACCCTCATATTGGTAGCTGAGTACTTTATGCTTGTGAATGTTCTGCGGAATGATCTCTTTTCCAAAATCCACGGTGCTTGGATCATTCATTAATTCAATGAGCAGGTCGCGGTTAAATATATAAATGCCCATAGAGGCGAGATACTTCCTGCCTTCCGCTTTCATTTGCTTGCTCACAGAAGAGGTCCACTTAGGAAGGAGTTTGGCCTCTGGTTTCTCAATGAAAGAAGTAATGACATTTTCTTTGTTCGTCTTCAGAATACCAAAAGATGTGGCTTCTTTGTCCGTAACTGGTAAAGTGGCTATAGAGATCTTTGCTCCGCTGTCCTCATGCGCTTGGACCATATCCCTGAAGTCCATTTGATACAATTGGTCGCCCGATAAGATGAGGGCATATTTAAAATCGTGCTTTAAGAAATGGTGCATACTTTGTCGCACGGCATCAGAGGTTCCTTGAAACCATGAAGCGTTATCCATGGTCTGCTCTGCAGCAAGGACATCCACAAATGCTTTACTAAAGAAACTAAAGTGATAGGTGTTCTTGATGTGTGCATTCAAGGAGGCCGAATTGAACTGGGTGAGCACGTAAATTCGCTTGATATTGCTATTGATACAATTTGAAATAGGTATATCCACTAACCTATACTTTCCTGCAATTGGAACAGCTGGCTTTGAACGTTTCGCTGTAAGCGGATATAAGCGAGAACCTTGTCCTCCGCCCAGGATTATCGATAATACATCATCACTTTTCATAGTGTTAAACTAATGATTTATATAATTCTAAATACTTTTTTGCTGAAACATCCCAAGAATGGTCGATATTCATAATGCTTCTTCTCGTTTTTCGGAACTTCTCTTTGTCACTATAGAACTTCACCGCCCTTTTGATCCCTTTCGCAATACTTTTACTAGAGATATCCTTCAAGCAAATGCCATTACCTCCTTTTTTAGATATATCCTTGACAGTGTCTTTTAAGCCACCGACCGTACTAACGATGGGCACTGTTCCATAACGCATCGCATACATTTGATTGAGACCACAGGGTTCCACGCGCGATGGCATCAACAAGAAGTCGCCACCCGCATACATCTTATGGGCCAATGCTTCATCGTAACCGATAACGGCATTGTATACCCCATTGTACTTTTCTTTTAATTCCGTCAGTTCCTTTTCCACTTCCTTACTTCCCGAACCCAGGAATAAAAGAGATACTGCTGTCTTGACCAAGGTCGCTTCAATTGCCCCAGAGAATAGATCTGCGCCTTTCTCACCAACCAAACGACCAATGAAAACTACGAGAGGTAATTTCTTATCAAGACCAAATTCATTGCACAACCATTTCTTATTGGCCTTTTTTCCGGATTGAACGGAATTACGTGTGAAATTCTTTACTAAAAATCCATCGCTTTCGGGATCCCATGATGTCGTATCAATTCCATTCAATATACCCACACACTTCTTGCTTTCAGCCCTTATCAATGATTCAAGACCATTGGCCTTTACTTTTAATTCATCAAGGTAAGTCTTGGAAACGGCTGTAACACGCCATGCACATTTTATGGCAGTTGCAAGGGGGTTGATACTATTATCCCAATCAAGCAAACCACTGTGGGCTTTGTTATATTTTGGGATCAGGTTGTCTTTCTTATGCGACATCCAACCCTGGTATTGAGCATTATGGATGGTGAAAACCGAAGGAACTTCTTTTAATCTCTTGTATTTGTGGCAATGCGACATCATGAAAGGGATCAAGCCTGTATGATGATCATGACAATGGATCACATTCGGCAATGTGTTCTGTTCGATGAGATAGTCCAATGCAGCCAATTGAAAGGCCAGGAATTTCTCTCCATCATCTTCCGAATAGACATATGGTTTGTAAAGCAGATCGGGGATATCTATCAATAACAGTTTAAAACCCAAAACATTCCTTTTCGGGCTTCGAACTTTGAAATGATAGGAAGTCTTACCTAACTGAACGTTTCCTTTATGCAATGTTTTGAGACTGAGTGACTTTAATTGGGGCAGATCATAATATGGCATGATCACCGAACTCTTCGCTCCAGCCGAATTCTGATATTTTGGTAAGGCCCCGACCACATCTGCCAAACCACCTACTTTGGCCAAGGGAAAACATTCTGCACTTATATGATGCACTCTCATATGACTTTTAAAATTAAAACTTTATAGATGATCTGGTTGAGCTAAGTTGGATCAACAAGTATAGCAATTATCATTGCTTATTTTGAGAATGGAATATTTCTGGGTGCTGGGGTGTGGTGTATTAAGGAGTAAATTCTTTACTTGTACCCTGAGGAGGTCACTGAGCTTACCAAAGTGTCCTCAAAGGGTCGAAAGGTAAATTCTGCGCGTTCTTTTTCGACCTCTGACAAGCTGTCATTTTCCATAACAAATGGCATACATTTTGAAATATCATTTTATGATATAATTCATTTATTCATTAAAAACATTTGAAATGAACACAAGAACGATCGTTTTTCTTTTGGTCTTATTCGTTTCAGGATGCAACGCGCAGGAAATCGACAAGAAGGACCAAAAGGACAGAAAAAAAGAACAAGGATTCGAATTGAACCAACCCCAGGAAAGATGGGAGGTGAACAAGGAAACGGACGAACACGGGAACATCACACGCTATGACTCCACCTACGTTTGGTCTTATAGCAATTCTTTTGGAGACTCTTTAAGCCTTAATGTAGATAGCATGATGAATTCCATGAACCAATTCTTTGGGGACCGCTTTCCATCCATTTGGGATGATGGGCTTTTGTCTCCATTTGGGAATGATCCATTAAGCAATGACCCCTTCTTTAAAAAGGACTTTTTTAATGATGACTTCTTTGAAAAAAGATGGGAGCACAATATGTTCGATATGGATGAGATGTTCCATCGCATGGACTCGTTGAGGAATCAATTCTTTGAGGAATCCTATCCCGATCTCATACAACCGCAGCCCAAAAAAGAAAAGACAAAGACATCGCAGATATAAAAAGTGCTCCTCCTTTTTGAGGAGCACTTTTTCTTTAAATATAACTTCGTCCTATTTCGGTGGACCTTCTTTGAGTTTTTCGATCAATGCAAGATCTCGCTGATATACATCTTTTCTGAACTGTACCTGCCCATGATCATCTAGCCAGGTCGTCCAATATAGAATATACACATCTGGCTTTTGGGTCAAAGGCACCGTCTCTGTTCGTTTACTGGCCACTTGTTTATCAATGTATGCCCTGGTCCATTTACTTTGATCCTGCAAAAGGTACTCAGCCAGATCCAGGGGTGCTTCTACCCTCACGCATCCAGAACTAAATGCGCGATCGGCCCTTTCGAACAGCTCTTTGCTTGGTGTATCATGTAAATACACATTGTAAGGGTTTGGGAACATGAATTTTACCGCACCAAGCGCATTATCCACCCCGGGCGATTGTCTGTACGTAAATCCATGGACGCCTTTACTATGCCAATCTATAGCACTCTGGTCCATTACTTTTCCATTGGCATCCAAAACGCTTATATTCTTTCCTTTTAGATAGTTAGGGTTCTTCCGAACAGCTGGCAGAATATCGGCTTTGAGTATTCCCGGTGGTACGGTCCATGTAGGATTAAGTACTAAATAGGAGACCTTGGACGCAAAGACAGGTGTTCGCCTTTGCTCTCGCCCTACGATCACTTTATGTTCACGCTCTACTTTTCCATTTTTCACCACAGTCAATGTGAAGTCAGCAATGTTCACTTTAATGAAATAATCCCCGAAATACTGAGGTAGCCATCTCCATCTTTCCATGTTCGCCTTTATCTGATCTATACGTTGCTCGACACTCATATTGAATAGTTCTCTAGTCTCCTTTCCAAATTCTCCATCTGCATTTATGCCGTTTCTTTTTTGAAAGTCTCTGACAGCATTTAGTACTTCTTGGTCATATTTCAGAGCATTCTCTGGGTTCTTGTTCTTCAGATAGCCACCTTGTATCAACCTCTTTCGTATGCTCTCTATACGATCATCGCTCATATTCAATTTCAATGTCTCGCCCTCAGGAATTTTCTCCCAACCATTATTTTGCCTGAGGTTCACAAACTGCGCAAGTGCTTTTTTTAGTCCATCGTATTTTTCATTCTGAGGAATGGCCCCCTGAAGTGTTTTTAAAACCTCCTTTTTTTCCAAAGCGTTATGCAACATCAGAAGGGGATCACCTTCTCTTCTAGAAACTTTCCATTCGGGGTCTATGCTCAAAGGGTCTAATTTTCCTGAAAGTAAATGCGAAGCATACAAAAGAAAAGCATCACTTGAGAGAATATCCAAGTCTGCCTTTTCAGCGAGCGATAGGGTCTTATAGGGGGACAGCATTTTTTGGATCGCTGTCAGATGATAATCTTCCGGGGTCAAGCCTTCTTTATGGGAATTTTTTAAAGCCTGTACCAATTCACTGATATTATACTCAGATGTCCACTGCGGTTCAAACACACAGTTCTGATAGAACTTGGTGATCATTTTCTTACAATGGACCAGTTCTCCATTTGCCCTAATATTCAGAGATGCTGAATGTTCAAGTCTTTTGCGGATTTCTTCCTGAACGTCACTTGCATTCATGAATATTGGAAGCAAAAAGAAAAAGACCAGATGTGTATAACGAAATTCCATGTTCATCCTAATAAAATCAAATTGTAAATATCCTGTCAGATCATTCAAAGTTCCAATGACGAAATACAGCGATCTATCATTAAAATTCAGTTTTCTGAAAGGAATTCATTTCAGCAATTTTCGATCTCTGCTTGCAATAATATCGCTCTGTTGGAAAAAGAATGTAGTCATTTTCTTGAGATCATGGCCTTTCAGATAAACATACATACATCGAAATGAATTTGTATTAAGATCTTGCTATTTGCGAAAGCGAACCTATCGTATCTTGGTCTCATTGTACTTCTAATGCGATAAGGAATAAGCACCAGTTTCTACACGAATGAAAATAGAAGCCGAGCTCCGGGAGATCGTCATTCCATTTAGAACAATCTGAAATTTTTTCAGGTTCACTGAAATTTTTTCAGTGCTTTTAAAATTTTTTAACACATCTCACTGACATTTTTGCAAACTTTTGGCAATGGCACTTCGTTTGAATATTTAGAGTTGGAGTTGAAGTACTCACATAATGATTTGAAATATTTTTTATTGTTTAACCCGTCTCGTAGATCGGATCATTTGATCGCTGCGGACAATAAAACTTAAGGAGGATAAATTATGAAAACTTTAGTTAGAACCAATGGGAACCCTGCGAAATTCCCTAGCGTACCTAAGTTATTTGACGACTTATTTATGAGAGACCTATTTGACATGCCTCTCGGTACATTTAGAACAAAACCGAGTATTCCCTCGGTGAACATTTCCGAAACAGACAAGAATATATTGGTTGAAATGGCTGTTCCCGGAATGGACAAAAAAGACATCAATCTAGAATTGGAAAATGGCAGATTGAATATCTGGGCCGATAAGACTGAGGAAAAAGATGAAAGCTCTAAGAACTTCACCCGAAAGGAATATGGGTATTACAGTTTCCATAGGTCTTTTGATCTCCCAGAGAACATGATCGATAAAAACAAGATCTCTGCCAAATACAAGCATGGAATACTTAGCATAGACATTCCAAGATCCGAGCAAGCACTTAAAAAATCTGGCAAAAAGATCAAGGTTTCTTGATAAATGATGGTTGGTTGTTGTAAGGGGGGGGAGGCGTGCTCCCCTCCTATTACACATCTGAGAACTCTATTCTCTGCTAGAAAATTATAAAAACAAACTTTCCGTGCATTCATTGGAACGGAGCAAATTGAATAAAGATGAAAACGTTGATATTCATATGCGCCATGGTGTTATTGTCAATGAAAGTTGATGACCAATTGGCTTTCTCCAATTTGGCAAACATGACTGAATTGGATGCCACACATGTAGCTATGAAACCAATTCCTGACACAGATCTGAGCACAAGGCAAGCTACCCTTAAGCCAAGACCCATAGAACATCGGTGCTTCATCCGTCCGGCTAGTTTATGGATGTCAGGTGATGCTGGCCAGAGTGGGGCCCGTTTGCCCCATTCACAGATGGTTGCGATCTTGAATAGAGATCAGAACGCGATAATTAGAAGAAGATCAAATATTGTTTAATACATAAATGTGAATAGAAAATGAAAAAGATAAGCTCATTGATATTGGCATCAGTAATAGGGAGTATGATCACCTTTGGAGTTTTTTACTCTTTTGATGTCTTTGATGGAAAAACACTCAAAATAGAACATATAAGCAGCACAGGAGGTAATGGCGCTGTGCTTGCGATGGATAAAAAAGGAGATCTGAGACCATTGGATTTCACAGATATCGCTGACAAAGTAATGCACTCAGTAGTACATATACGTTCCACACAAACCGGGGCTATTGCCGATCAGATCTCTCAAGGTCAATTGCCCGACCCGTTCAAGCGATTTTTTAAGAACGGCCCATTTGATGATCTTTTTGGACCAAAATACCATTTCGAAAGTCCAAGAGTTCAGAAAATGCCCAACCTGAAGATGGGATCGGGTTCTGGCGTGATCATTAATGATGAGGGCTATATCGTAACGAATTATCATGTGATCAAAGACGCAGATGACATTGAAGTGACCTTGAATGATAATCGCACTTATAAAGCCAGTGTCATGGGAACAGACCCCTCTACTGATCTGGCACTCATTCAAATAAAAGAAAAAGACCTCACCGCGCTACCAATGGTGAATTCCGATGATGTAGAAGTAGGTGATTGGGTCCTGGCAGTAGGTAATCCATTCAATTTGAACTCTACAGTGACAGCAGGTATCGTTAGTGCCAAAGCACGAAACATCAATATTTTAAAGGACCGTTCTGCGATAGAGTCATTCATCCAAACAGATGCGGCAATAAATCCGGGCAATAGTGGTGGAGCTTTGGTGAATTTGCAGGGTGGTCTCATTGGGATCAACACAGCGATCTCAAGTCCTACAGGTGCTTATGCCGGTTATGGCTTTGCAGTGCCATCGAACATGGTCAACAAAGTGGTTGAAGATCTATTGAAATATGGTGTAGTTCAAAGAGGATATTTGGGAGTGACCATAAGAGGCTTGGATGGCAACCTGGCCAAAGTAAAAGACCTTGAACTGACCGAAGGCGTTTATATAGACAGCCTTATGGAAAACAGCGCAGCACAAAAAGCAGGACTTCTTGCAGGCGATGTTATTTTAAAGGCAAATGGAATTGATGTCAGATCGGCCCCTGAACTGCAAGAGGTCATTGCCAGATATAGACCAGGAGACACAGTAGATCTATTGATCGACAGAAAAGGTAAAGAAAAAGAGTACGAAGTAAAGCTCAAGAACAAAGAAGGAAATAGCGAATTGATCGAAAAGGAAAATACGGATATGCTCGTTTTACTTGGAGTAGAACTCGAGGATCTTGACAAAGAAACTTCTAGAAAGTTAGACATTGAGGGAGGTGTTAAAGTGAAAAAACTACATGCCGGAAAACTTAAGAGACATACTGGAATGAAAGATGGATTCATCATCACTAAAGTGGGTGGTGAGCGTCTAAAAGATAAAGATCAACTCATAGATATCCTTGAAAATACAAATGGCGGTGTTATGCTCGAAGGGTTTTATGAAGACTATCCGGGAGTATATTATTATGCCTTTGGCTTATAGTTTAATATGAACAGAATGGCAGGACATTCTGTCCTGCCATTCTTTATTTAAGAACACAAAAACTTAACAAGATGAAAGCTCGAATATTCAATACTGGAGACAAAGTACAACACATCAGAGGAGGTGAAATAATGACAGTAGAACGATACGCAACAAACTACAGACCTCTGATGGGTTGGGAAGAACATGACCTACTGGTCATATGTATTTGGAAAGATGAAATGAGGATACATAGGGAGATCATAGATCAATCGGAACTTAATTTCATTTCTGATGAAAATATGTTCCACCATCATTCAGAGCATCTCCTTTGGCAAAAAGAGCATGGAGACCTCAGAAACTAGAAAGGTGCAGCGCCAGAAAAATTGCTGTCATCGTTCAAAAGATCTAATTCTGAACGGTCTCTTGTTTTAGGTTTTGATCGAAAGGATTTGAACAGACAGAGCTTCTGAACTAGGTCTGAGAAAACACCATTTCTTAAGACTTAATTTCTGGTGCTGCCCTTTACTTTTCTCAAGCGCTCAAAGTCCACAATCAGAGCACTGAGAAGACAGTTTAAGGTCCATCATTTTTCTATAGAATTTTGGGTCAAGGGAAACTTTGTTGGCCGGTCGCAATGCTACATGTCGACCTCCGGAATGGATCGAAAGATCATGTCCATTCTTGAACACAGAGAGCGTATAATAAGGGATCAGCAAGGCAAAGGTCTCTGTGCGAGATCTAAAATAAAGCATGATACCTCTTGGCCTTAGTTCAATGTTAGCATACATCTGCCCTTGAATACTGCCTATCTTTTCCGTGATGTCACTGTGGGCATGCAGAATATGAAAACGTTGAGAGCCTACTCCTCTCAGTTGCAAACGTTCCAACAAACCAAAGGACTTTCCCAGTTGTTCTGTGATCTGTCGCTCTACCTTTTGGTCGCGATATGAAATGTTAAGTATCATTATCCATCCAGTCCTTTTAAATATTCTTCTGCTCTATCAAGGTATATATTGCGCTTGTCAACCGGCCATTTGTCAAATGTGCTCAATAACATGCTCAACCTTGGATTCTTTGCAAAAAGATCGCGGTGCACATGCATAAAGCGCCAAAAAAGGGCGTCCCATTCCTTTTGCCATTCTCCCTTTTTATAGTCGCTCATTTTCATGATGTAATTGCTGCTACTGATATAAGGTTTGGGCGCGAAGAGTCCGCCATCTGAAAACTGGCTCATGCCATAGACATTTGGAACCATTACCCAGTCATAGGCATCTATGAATAGTTCCATGAACCAACGATAAACTTCATCAGGATCGAATTCACACAATAGCATGTAATTACCGAGGATCATCAAACGTTCAATGTGATGTGCATAGCCGGTCTTCAATACTTTCTTGATGGTATGGTCAACGGGGTGGATACCTGTCGTCCCATTATAAAATGAAGCCGGGATCTTGCGTTTGAATCCCCAAAAATTTCGTGTACGCTCTTCTACACCTTTCGCTTCGTAAACTCCACGAATGAATTCTCTCCAACCAATGATCTGCCTCAAAAATCCTTCAAGACTATTCAACGGAACGTCATTATTTGCAGCAAAGATCAACGCGCTTTCAACTACTTCGGCTGGCTCAAGTAAACCAACATTCATCAGCGGGCTGAGCACACTGTGTTCCAGAAAATGTTCTTCTGCAACTATAGCATCCTCATAAGGACCAAAGCTGATAAAGCGATTCTCCAAAAAGTCTTGCAGGGCCATTCTACTCTGTTCATGATCGATGGGATAGAGCTGCTTTTCACTGATCTCACCTGGATTGACACGAAAGTATTTCTCTGTGTATTCACGCCCTTCTTTCAAATGAGATGATCGAGTATATTCAGGCATCGCAGCAGGCCTTCTTTCCTTAGGATATTTCTTCCTGTTCTCCTGATCAAAGCTCCACTTCCCTCCTACTGGTTTGTCTGCACCTTCCAATAAGATCCCCAGGCGCTTGCGTTGCAGAATGTAAAATCGTGTTTGAAAGAATTTCTTTCCGTCCTTTCTGAAAAATCCTTTATTATCACTTTTCGAATTGATGAACGATCGACTTTTGTGCAAATGCAATTGCACTTTGCTTGCGCAAGCCTTTCGAATTCGTTTTTCTAACCAAAAATCGCTTGGATCTACGCAATGGATCTCACCTATATCTTCTTTGATCAATTCAGGGATCAAGACCCTTACGTCATGCGCCTTTTCTTGTGCTGAAATGTAACGCACTTCCCTGCCTTGTTCCTTCAGGTAACTTTCATAGGCTTTCATGCTCGCCCTATGAAAACATATCTTTTCTTTATGAAAGGCATATTGCGTGAAAAAGAGATATTCCTCTACCAGATATATGGGAAGATCATTCTTCAACAGTTCGCTTTCCCTAAAAAGCTGATGAGGAAATATGAGGTTCAGTGCTTTCATTTTTCCGAGCGACAGCGCTTGCTGCAATATTTCACGTTTTCCCAATTTAGCTCCCATTTTTTTCGCCATGAAAATGGGCGGTCACAGACAGGACATATTCTTGATGGCAGATCAACTTTCCTCATTTTGTAGAATTGAAATTTGGCAATTCGTTCACTCGGGCATAGGGGAATTGTGCCATCTTTTCCAAAGCGTAGTAAGAATTCAAACCAGAAATGCCAACGGCATCCACTTTATCAAGATCTATGTGTCCTGTTTCTTGCATGGCCTTTTCCGGCAATACAAGGTCTTGTAATGCACCGATCATCAATACCGTACCATTGGCTTTGATCTTGATCTGCTCTATGAACTCCATCGCCATTTTAATAGCACTTTCCTTTACAAAAGGAGCTTTATGTCCAAACAAGTATTCTTCGGTCAGTGCGCACATTTCAAATTCTGAAACATCTGCTTCAAATTTTGCGGAAGTGTAATGCGCATTCTGAACCATGGATCTGGTGACATGATTGATCGTATAGGACTTGTTTTCTAATATGTTCTCATAACTATGTCTGCGCACTTTTAGATCTGGCCGCATGATAAATCCCAACAATGATGGATCGCTTCCCAAATGCACGACAGAACTGATTATGGCCAGGTTCGTACACCCCTCTGAAGAGAGCGTCCCTATCAAATTTGCAGACTTCACTCCACTGATGGAATTGACCAGGTTCAAACGCTTTATGCGTTCAAGATCTTGGATATCTTTTTTCGAGAAATGCATGTTTAAGCTTCAACTTTTATCAATTGTTTTTTAGCCTTTTTCCAGAACGCGAAAAAAGATGGAAAGTACCCTTCAACATCGAACATCCAGTCGCGCTCTTCTTTTTTCCCATCATATTCATATAAAGGATGTTCCTTAAATATGACCTTACCTCCTTTCAACTCTTGTTCCAAGGTTTGGAATGATCCGGAATACACTTGCAGCCCTTCGATATTCTTTGCCAGATCTAAAGCGAATTGAATGCGGTGCTGAGAAACAGGAAAGCGCCTATAAACCTCCGGTTCGAATAAAAGAATTCGGTTAGCAGGCATTTCATTGTGCCACAAGGGGTCCAAATTATACTCATTGTAGATCAGCGTAGGTATATTGTCATCGACCTTCAGTTCTTCGCAAACCGGAAGGTCAGTGTTAAACGCTGCCGGCATTAGTTCTTTTAGTATTTCTGGAACCTCCCAATTTGAAAAATTCTCATAAGGCACATCCAAGAAATTTCCTTTCTGCTCTGTATGACAATATTTATTGATGTTGTCTTGGTTTGCCACATAGGTCTTATTGCTGTTGCTTCCAGCTACCCATTGCCAACTTAAATGATTGCTAGCCAAGTCTCCGTCCAACAAATGATAATACATCCATTGAGCTGGGTCTTGCCATTTGCATTCTGCCATGTTAGTGGCTATGGACGCCACATACATGCGAACATGGTTGTGCATATAGCCCGTATCATACATTTCTTTGATAGCCCTGTCTATGGCATCAATTCCTGTATTAGCTTCGTCAATAGCACGGGGCATTCCCACAAATTTTCCCTTGGGCTGTTTGTGTTTCAGGTCAGAAAAAATGGAATCACCTTTTTCTTTCCAAACTTGCTGCCAATAGTCTCGCCAAGCGAGTTCTTGAACGAATTTTTCGATCCTTTCGAATGGGTGTCCCATTTCAAGTATATGTTCCAAGACCTGTTTAGTGCTTAAAACCCCACGAGAAATGTAAGGTGACAGCCGTGTAACATGACCATCAATATAGTTCCTTGTCTTGCCATAAGCGACAGGGTCTATTTGATCTAACAGCTGAAGTATCTCTTCATATTCCGTTACCCAAGTTTTGAATTGAGCTTCCATCATACTTTCAATCGCGACATTCCACCATCAACCGAGATCACTTGACCACTGATCCATGAGGAATTTTCAGACAAAAGGAATTTTGCGCTTTGAGCTATATCTTTTGCCTGCCCTACTCTTTTCAAAGGATGCCTTTGCGCATTCGCTTCGATCTTCTCAGGACTGCTCAAAAGTTTGCCTGCTAAAGGCGTATTGGTCAGTGAAGGAGCAATGGCATTCACCCTTATTATTGGAGCCCATTCGGCTGCGAGTGCACGTGTCAGACCTTCTATCGCACCCTTGGACATAGACACTTTGCTGTGAAAAGGAAAACCAGAACCTACGGCCACAGTAGAAAAAAGAACTACGGACGCTTGATCTGAATTCTTGAGCTTCGGCATAGC
>JABDKJ010000020.1 GCA_013002285.1 Flavobacteriales bacterium | reverse complement strand
TTGATGGCCAACAGATCAAACGTTTCCATAGTTAATGGTTCTGACTTTTGTTTTTCGGAGATCCTTTGTCCAAAAACCTCTACGGGACCAATGTCTATAGCTTCGCTTTTTAGTTTTATTGTGATCTTTTTGTCTGCGTTTTCTACTACTACCTCTTTGCTGACATAACCAATAAATTGCACCAAGATCGTAACAGGAAATGCTCCCTTTGTCTTGAATTGGAATGCACCATCTATATCTGTGACAGTGCCGTTTGTCGTTCCTTTTTCCTGAACAGTGGCACCTATCAAAGTTTCGTTGTTCGCACTGTCCACCACAACACCCCTTATCGTACTTTGTCCATTCAATGAATTCATTGAAAAACACAAGGCAACGATCAACACGCATCTAAAGATCCTCATAAAACTAAATTGAATTTGAATTTATCATTTTTAGACTAAAGCCTTGGAATTATTTCGTTCAACGAATGCGTTCCAAAGACTTAATAAGGTCCTCATCTTTTTTGATGCCTCTATTTGCAAGGAACAAGAGGGGTAAAGCAGCAAATGCAAAATATAGGCCTGCTTTATATAATGGGTTGGTACTTGAACTGAACAGTTCTACTGACCTATCAGCTTCATAAAACAAGAATACGATCAATCCTACGGTAAGTAAAAAGATCAGCCTGTTCAGCTTAAGTTGGGTTTTTCGCTTTTTGAACTGTGCGATCGAAAAAATTATCAATGCTACAAGAATTCCGATCCAAACATAGAGTGGTACTACATTTGTTTCAATGATCGCAGGTAAAGCATCTGGATCTTCAGCCACAGAAGCGAACCCAAATGCAGAAAACTCGTATGACTGAACATCACCCTTTATTTCCGCAATAGGAAAAAAGAACATCAGACTCAGCAAGATCGCTGAAAGCACTAAATAAACAGTTTGTATTCTTTGGATCATAAATAAGCTTTAATGCAATATACTGCGCGGCTAAAATAAAGGAATTTAGAATTAACTATACAGAATGGTATTCTGAATAAATTATTGTATCATTGCACACCGAACGCAATCGCGTTCAATTATTCTCTTTTACATATTCATTCTGAATAGTTTACAAACAAATAATCAAATTTAAATTTTCATGTACGACATTATTGAATTAAACTCCAAGAAGGTTGCGGAACTGCGAGATGTGGCAAAGGAGTTGAACATAAAAAAAGCAGACACGCTTAAAAAACAAGACCTTATTTACAAGATTTTAGACGAGCAGGCGATCAACCCTGCTGCCATGCCGGAAAAAGAAGAAAAAGCCGAAGTAAAGAAAGAGAGCTCTGAAGAGAAACCTGTAAGAAAAGCTGAACAAGTTGCTGCAGAATTCAAAGAAAAGAGAGCTGTACCTGCAAAAGAAGAAGAAAAGAAAGAGGCTAAAAGAGAAGATAAAAAGGAAGAGCCAAAGAGCGAGGACAAACCAAAAGAAAGAAGGAACGGTGACAGGAGAAATGGGGAAAGAAGCGGTGAAAGAAGAGGAGAAAGAAAAGGAAGAAAAGAAGGCAGCGATAGGGGCAAGCCGGATGAGCACGGATACAATTTCGATGGTATTATTAACCAAGAGGGTGTACTTGAGATCATGCCTGATGGATATGGTTTCCTGAGGTCATCGGACTACAATTACCTGAATTCTCCAGATGACGTTTATGTCTCTCAATCTCAGATAAAACTATTTGGTCTAAAAACTGGAGACACAGTATTAGGCTCTATTCGCCCACCCAAAGAAGGAGAGAAGTATTTCCCTCTTATTAAGGTAGATAACATCAACGGAAGAGACCCTTCATTTGTTAGGGACAGAGTTCCTTTTAAATATTTAACCCCACTATTTCCTGATCAGAAATTGAATCTTGCTGGCAACAATAAGAATATTTCTACACGTATCATGGATCTCTTTTCTCCTATAGGAAAAGGACAAAGGGGAATGATCGTTTCTCAGCCGAAAACGGGTAAAACAGTTTTATTGAAAGATGTGGCCAATGCTATTGCTGAAAACCATCCTGAAGTTTACTTGATCATTCTATTGATCGATGAAAGACCTGAAGAGGTAACGGATATGGCAAGAAGTGTAAAAGCGGAAGTAGTAGCTTCTACTTTTGACGAACCTGCAGACAGACATGTGAAGATCGCCAACATCGTTTTGGAAAAAGCGAAGAGAATGGTAGAATGTGGACACGATGTGTGCATACTGCTCGATTCGATCACACGTTTGGCAAGGGCGTATAACACTGTGTCACCAGCTTCTGGAAAAGTATTAACTGGTGGTGTAGATGCGAATGCATTGCAAAAACCAAAGAGCTTCTTTGGAGCTGCGAGAAAGATCGAGAATGGAGGTTCATTGACCATACTTGCAACAGCTCTTACAGAAACAGGTTCTAAAATGGACGAAGTGATCTTTGAAGAATTTAAAGGCACAGGTAATATGGAACTTCAGTTGGATAGAAAGCTCGCTAATAGAAGGGTTTTTCCAGCTATCGATATTCCATCATCTGGAACAAGGAGAGAAGATCTACTTATGGATAAAGAAGCCCTTCAGAGGATCTGGATACTAAGGAAACACCTCGGAGATATGAATTCAGTTGAAGCAATGGAATTCATTAAAGATAGGATCATGGGAACAAAGAACAATGAAGAGTTCTTGATCTCAATGAACGGATAAATAAAATTCAAATTCCAAAAAAGTCTGTTTATTGCAAGCAGACTTTTTTTTTGACCAAAATGGAAAGAGCCAATTTCCCATATTTTCTTGCATTTGTATGGTTGCTTTTAAAGGCCGGACTTAAATACACCAGTTTTTATAGTCATACCTATGAGATCGGAATTGGCCTCAATCTTCTCTTTCTGCCCTTTATCGTACTCTTTGCCATTAGACCTTTTTTCAAAGAAAAGGGACATAGTGGCTTATTCATTGCAAAGCAAGGAATGAAATCTGGAGCTATTTATGCGCTTTGTGTATCTCTCGGTTCATTGTTGTATTATAAGTGGATCGATCCTGAATTCACCCAAAACAGATTTGACCAGCATATCACATATGTAGAAGAACAATTGCAAGAAGAAGGTCGTTTCGAGGAATTGCAAAAAGACAATCCTACCCTTAGAAACCTTACAAAAGAAGATTATTTAGAGAAGGAAATAGAAAGTGCAGAGAAGTTCAATAGCCCGATGATGATCGCTACTTTCTCACTCTTAGCCCTAATGATCTTGGTGCTATGCTATTCCCTTCTAATGGCTGTGCTTTTCAAGTTACTGATAAACCGTTCTTAGAAGTCAGTTCCTTGCCAAATTGGTCTATATCGATCCCGCCAAAATTGCCACTAGTCATTAACAATACATTGCTGTTTTCAAGAGGATGTTTTTCTAAATGAGCCCGTACATCTTCGGTAGCGGTCATCACTATCAGATCCTCCTTCGCAAAAGCTTCTTTTACCTGGTCCACACTAATTTCAGCTAGTTTTTTATGTTCCACAACAGCTGGGTTGAAGTAAACGATCGCAGTATCAGCGGCATTCATGCTTCTTTCATATTCCTTTAAGAAATCAGCGTTCAAACTGCTGAATGTGTGAAGCTCCATGCAAGCCAATAAATGTCTGTCTGGCCATTGTTTTTTGACTGCGTTTGTAGTCGCCTTTAGTTTTGAAGGTGAGTGGGCAAAATCTTTGAAAATATGATATCCTTCTCCTTTAGCAATGGTCTCTAGCCGCCTTGCAGCGCCTTTGAAATGCGCAATGGCTTCATAAAATTGAGCGGCATCAAGGCCTAATTTTTCACAAACTAAACGGGCACCATTGAGGTTTTGCAAGTTATGGTCTCCAAAGATCTCGATAGCATACTCGTCACCTTCTGCATGCAAATAGGAGATGCCATTTCTTATGCTGTGTGCGTGTTCTTTGTATGGAATGGTTTCAACATCAGAAAGGCTATTTGCCAGATCTCTCAAGTGTTCATCGTCTTGAAAAAAGATCAGTGAACCGTTCTTTTCAATTTTTTCAGTGAATATCTGGAACTGTTCCACATAGTTTTCGAATGTGGGAAATACATTGATGTGGTCCCAAGCTATTCCACTTAATAGTGCGATCTGTGGAGCATACCAATGGAATTTTGGCCTGCGGTCTATGGGCGAGCTCAAATACTCATCACCTTCCAGAATAATGATAGGGGCATCGCTCAATTGCACCATGCACTCAAAGCCTTCAAGCTGGGCTCCCACCATATAGTCATTTGGGGTCTTATGATAGTTGAGCACATGCAAGATCATGGAGGTAATGGATGTTTTTCCATGACTACCTCCTATCACCACTCGAGTCTTGTCTTTGCTTTGCTCAAATATATACTCTGGGTAAGAATAGATCTTAAGGCCCAGATCTTGCGCCTTTTTCAATTCCGGATTATCTTCTCTGGCGTGCATACCAAGGATAATGGCATCCAGGTCACGACCGATCTTCTCGGGGTGCCAACCAAATTCTGATGGTAAGAGACCATATTTTTCAAGTCTCGACTTGGAAGGGTCAAAGATCTGGTCGTCTGATCCGCTAACATCAAAACCTTTTATTTTTAATGCAATGGCGAGGTTATGCATGGCTGCACCACCTATGGCTATGAAATGTACTCTCATTCTTAAAGCTTCGATCAATATTAGTTAAATTCAAAAATGCATATTTGCATCTGTCTTCAAATTATCAACTAGAAAGCATGAAACTTTATTCCATTAATACAGGCTATTTCAAATTAGATGGTGGCGCAATGTTCGGAGTTGTTCCGAAGTCCATATGGCAAAAGACCAACCCCGCAGACGAAAACAATATGTGCGACTGGGCCATGCGGTCTCTTTTGGTAGAAGATGGAGATAGACTTATACTCTTCGATTGCGGTATTGGGAACAAGCAAAGCGAAAAATTCTTTTCCTATTACTATTTGCACGGGGAAGATTCTTTGGAAAAGAACCTTGTGAAACATGGTTTCAGCAAAGCGGATATCACTGATGTATTCCTTTCCCATTTGCATTTCGATCATTGTGGAGGCGCAGTAGAAAGGGAAGGAGATGAGTTGAAGGTGGTTTTCCCAAATGCGACTTTTTGGAGTAATAAAGGGCATTGGGAGGCAGCGACTGAACCCAATGCCAGAGAAAAAGCCTCTTTTTTGAAAGAGAATATTTTACCTATTCAAGAGAGTGGACAGCTGAAAATGGTCCAGAGAAAAGACGACTTTACTGATAATGCATTGCCAAATATTGATGTGCTTTTTGTAGATGGACATACAGAAAGTCAGATGATCGCTCATATTCATTACAATGAAAAAGTGATCGTTTTTGTAGCGGATCTCTTGCCTTCAGTGGGGCATATTCCGCTACCCTATGTTATGGGGTATGATACGCGCCCACTCATCACCCTCAGTGAGAAAAAGCGTTTTCTGGAACGCGCAGCAGATGAGAACTACATCCTTTTCCTTGAGCACGATCCTGAGAATGAATGCTGCACTGTTAAGCGAACCGAAAAGGGTATAAGGCTAGACCAGAAATTCGATCTTGCAAGTGTTCTTTGATTGGAATTAACATTGAAAATAGGAACGACATCTGAAGCAAAAGTCATTGCGGACATCGGATATAAGTCTTTCAGGCATTTTTTTGAGACTGATACTAACCGAGCAGAGCTGCTTCCTTATATTGAAGTGGCTTTTTCTGAAGAACACATCCTAAAGGAATTTGAAGCCAACAAGAACACTTTCTTACTTGCAAAAGATGAAGAACTGACGATAGGCTTTGCCCGTCTGTGGGAACAGAAAGTTGAAGAGATCGATAAGAAGGCTTTAAAGATGGAACGACTCTACCTCTATCCTGAAATGGTGGGAACAGGGGCAGGGGCTTTTTTGATGCAAGCGAGCATAGACTTTGCCAAAAAGGAAGGCTATGAAGTATTGTGGCTTCAAGTGTTCAGGCCGAATACGAAAGCGATCCGATTTTACGAGAAGTGGGGATTTTCTGAGTTCCATACATCACCTGCAAAATTTGAAGCCGACAATGAAATAGATCTTTGGTTGGCCAGACCTATTTCATGAAGCCTCTGCAAGAGAGCGCTTTCCAAGCTCCACAACTTCCAGATCTTTTACTTTGCCCTGATCGATACTGAACCTGAGAATGGTCCTGATCTTATGGAAACCATGCCTCCCCGCAGCACCAGGATTCATGTAAAGCATATTCAATCTTTTATCCATTTGTACCTTGCAGATATGTGAGTGCCCACAAATGAAAAGATCGGGCGGGTCGGCTTTGAGTTGTTCGCGTATGCGGTGATCATAAGCATATACGGGGCCTCCAATATGGGTCATCCAAACTTTCATGCCCTCGCATATAAAGCGCTGGTGCTTCGGGAATTCACTTCTTATTTGTGCATTGTCTATGTTTCCATATACCGCAACGACAGGGGCGATCTCTGCCAATTGGTCGATCACCTCTATTTTGCCTACATCTCCTGCATGCCATATTTCATCACAGTCTTTCAAGTGCTCTGCGATCCGTTCATCCATGTGACTATGGGTGTCTGATATGAGGCCGATGCGTTTCATTGTTATACCGAAACAAATCTGAGGATTTATTTGAATAATTAGCCACAGATAAAGAGCAAAAATGCCTTTATTTCTAGATCATTTATGAAACGTTATTTTTTAGAATTGGCATATGACGGAACCGCTTATCATGGTTGGCAGGTGCAGAACAATGCGCATTCTGTCCAAGCAGAGATCAATACGGCCTTGCAGACGCTCTTGAACGACAAGGAGTTGAACGTTACGGGTTGCGGAAGAACAGATGCGGGAGTGCATGCCAGTCAATTCTATTTGCATTTCGATGCAGAAATGGAAATCGAGGATGCGGACAATTTTGTCTATCGGCTAAACCAGATCTTACCTAAGGATATTGTTATATACCGATGTGTTAGAGTTCACGCAGAAGCCCACGCAAGGTTTGACGCCACTTCAAGGACTTACCAGTATCACATCATACAAAGGAAGAACCCCTTCAATCAGAAATTTGCTGCACTATTCACACAGGATCTAGATGTCACAAAAATGCACAATGTGGCCCAGCAGCTCTTTGGTCATAAAGATTTCACATCTTTCAGTAAACTACATAGTGATGCCCACACGAATAATTGCAAGATCTTTCATGCGAGTTGGAAGCAGATGGAGGACGAGATCGTTTTTGAGATTAAAGCTGATCGGTTTTTGAGGAACATGGTGCGGGCCATTGTGGGTACTTGCATTGAGGTGGGTAAGGGAAGAATGGAAAAGGAGGCTTTCGTCCAAGTGATCGAAGCGAAAGACCGCCAGGAAGCCGGGCATTCGGTTCCAGCAAAAGGACTTTTTTTGATGCGTATCGAATATGATTATCTTTAGCGCCAGATGGCTAGCACAGTAGGAAAAGCGTTTGATTCCCAGATATTTTGGAGGTTGATGAGTTATGCAAAACCTTATAAACTCAGGTTTTGGGGAACGCTATCATTGACACTTTTTTTGGCCGCAATTGGGCCTTTGAAACCTTACTTGATCATACACATCGTCAATGATCTCATCGGTCAGAATGACCTGGTTGGATTAAGGAATTGGAGTCTTCTGTATGTAGGGATCATTGTCATCGAATCATTCGCAACCTTTTTGCAGACATACTCAGCAAACTGGTTGGGGCAGAAAATCATTAACGATATACGCGTGAAACTGTATAAGCACATCGTTCAGTTCAAGTTGAAGTATTTCGATACGACACCTATTGGTAGATTGGTAACGCGTTGTGTTTCTGACATTGAGACTATTGCCGAGGTTTTTTCTTCGGGCATCTTGGTGATCATTGGTGACATCCTGAAACTGGTCGTGATCATTTTGATCATGTTTCTGGTCAACTGGAAATTTGCTTTGGTGGTTTTGATACCCGTTCCGATCCTGATCTTTGCAACACGCATTTTCAAGAATGCGATTAAGAGTGCTTTCCAGTCAGTGCGCTTGGAGGTTTCTAGGCTGAATACTTTCGTTCAAGAGCATATCACTGGAATGAATGTGATCCAGATCTTCAATCGCGAAAAAGCCGAAGAAGAAAAATTTTGGGAGATCAATAAAAGACATCGAGCCGCTCACATTAAGTCGGTTTGGGCATATTCTGTTTTCTTTCCGGTTGTAGAGCTTTTAAGTGCCAGCTCTGTGGCCTTGCTCATTTTTTGGGGAGTGAATGCTGTGCAGGACCCAGATGTTCTCAATGCGGATATCTTCGGACAGATCGTAGGATTTGTCATGTTCATATTTATGATGTATAGACCGATCAGACAGTTAGCAGACCGTTTCAACGTTTTGCAAATGGGGATGGTAGGAAGCGAAAGAGTATTTGAAGTATTGGACACAGAAGCATCGATAGACAATGTGCCTGTTGAAGCAAAAAGCGACATTCAGGGGAACATAAAATTCGAGAATGTTTGGTTCGCTTACAAAGATGAAAACTATGTATTGAAAGATCTTAGTTTTGAATTGAAAACGGGAGAAACCGTAGCTTTTGTAGGCGCTACCGGTGCTGGAAAATCTTCTGTGATCAATCTCTTGAGCCGTTTTTATGAATTCCAAAAAGGAAAGATATTAATAGAAGGCAAAGACGTACGAACGTATAACAAGGACTTTTTGCGCAAGAATATTTCGGTTGTTTTGCAAGATGTGTTCTTGTTCTCTGACTCGATACTGAACAACATCACGCTTAATGATCCGGACATCAGCTTCGACCAGGTCGAAGCTGCCGCCAAGGAAGTTGGCGCTCATGATTTCATCATGAAATGTCCTGGGGGTTACAATTACGATGTCAAAGAGAGGGGAACAATGTTGTCTGTTGGCCAAAGGCAATTGATCTCATTCATACGGGCCTATGTGCATGATCCTAAAATTCTGGTCTTGGATGAAGCCACAAGTTCGGTAGATACGGAGAGCGAAATATTGATCCAAAATGCGATCGAGACCTTGACAGAAAATAGGACGTCCATTGTGATCGCTCACAGGTTGTCCACAATAAAGAGAGCTGACAAGATCATTGTGTTGGAGCATGGTAAGATCATAGAGCATGGATCCCATGCGGAACTGATCAACTCAGATGGGCATTATAAGAAGCTTTACGATCTTCAGTTCAAGCATTGATCAAATACGCCCTTCGAGAGCCTCAGGGCTCGCTCTGTTGGAGACAAATTATTTGTGAATTCTGGTCATTGAGGTACTCGAAGTGACAATTCCTCTACTCAAACATCGCATCCAACTCCGGGATCCTCTTTTTGAAGTAGGTTCTCAAGATCTCTAGCTCTTCTTCATAGCTGTTCGCATCGAAATAGTCTTCACTATCAACGGGCCATCTGCCAAAGTTCTTACCCGCTTCATTCTTGATCACAGAATGGTTGGTCTCAATGAGGTCCAAGAAATACTTTTCTGAATAAAAGGATCCGCGCAACTCTTGCCAGCGCTCCTTCATTCGCTCATTGTAATTATTTGCATTGCTTTCCTTGAGTCTTTTCAGAAGTATATTTCGTTCAGGATCTGCAAGTCGTTCTGCCATGTTCAGTTCATTGTCACCATCGCGCCCAAAAGAATGATCGTAGTCCCAGAGGCAAACACGAAAAGGAGTAGCACTATCTTTTTTGTAGAGATAGAAGTTCTTCAGAATGCCATCTCCGTTATTGCTGAAGAGAATGAAAAGATGCCAATCTATGATATTATCAAGGTCTACCCAACTCCCGATCTCCTTTTCAAATAGATCGTCATCAGCAGTCAGAATGAGTTCCCGCAGTTCCAGTAAATAAGAAGAATGGTCCTTCTTTTTCATCTTCGGATATTTCTGTTCAAAGTAGTTTGCTGTATCAGCAACAGATGCTTTGTCCTCAACCCTAAAAACAGGAGGGTCTTTGAACAACATTGCAAGGCTGTCCTTTTTGTTCAGTCCCAAATAACCAGCATTCACTTTCTCCATGAGTACATACAAACCTTCATATTTAGAATTGACCATTAATTGAACATAGGCTGAGCGAGGAGCTTCGTTGTTTTCCGCCATGTCGCGAAAAATGTCATAGGCCAGCTTATGCCGCATCATGGTCTTGTCGATGTAGTTGGCATTCAATATCCAGTCGTCATTTATGGGAAGGCCCAGCAGGCTTTGGCCGCTTTCCAATTCTATAGTGAAAGAGTGCTTATAGAACTTTGCAGAGAAACCACCCCTGAGTTTTGCTCTTGCGCCCAGAATGGTCTTTCCACTTTCACCATCGATCTCCAATGTGCAGGCCTTTTTTTTATTCCAGCCAATCGGCTCTTCGTGTTTTAAGTCGAATGTAGGGAAGGGCTTTTCAGGTGAACAGGCAAGAAAAAAGCAAAGACTAAGCAGAAATAGGGCTAACCTCATTGTTCTCTAAATTGTTGATGACCTTCTCCTCCAAGTTATGAAAATCATAGATATCGTGATCCATCAAATGAGAAGGAGAAACGTTCTTTATTGCATTGAATATCACTTCTTTGCGGCCAGGATGTTGCTGCTCCCATTCGGCCAACATATTCTTTATTCGCTGTCTTTGTAAGCCCTCTTGCGAGCCACACAAATTACAAGGAATGATCGGGAACTTACGATGCTCAGCATATTGCTCAATGTCGTTTTCTTTGCAATAGGCGAGTGGACGCAAAACCACATGCTTCCCATCATCCGTGCGATATTTTGCTGGCATGGCCTCTAATTTTCCACTGAACATCAGATTCAGGAAAAGCGTTTCTATAATGTCTTCTCTATGGTGACCTAGAGCCAATTTGTTGCAACCCAGATCATCGGCTGCCGTGTACAAAGTTCCTCTTCTTAAACGGCTGCAGAGACTACACATCGTCTTTCCCTGTGGGGTTTTGTCGACCACAATGGGGTAAGTATCTCTTTCTATGATCTTGTAGTCTACACCTAGATCGGAGAAATACTTTGGAAGAATATCTTCCGGAAAGCCCGGTTGTTTCTGATCCATATTCACCGCTACGATCTCAAAGTCATAGACCCTGGTCTTTTGGATATGCATCAACATATCCAACATGGTATAGCTGTCCTTACCACCAGAGATACAGACCATGATCCGGTCGCCTTTTTCGATCATGTTGAAATCCTTGATCGCGTTCCAGACTTTCTTATGCAGTTTCTTTGTTAGGCTTTCCATTAGAATTTCTCCTTCAAATATTTTCCGGTAAGGGATCTTTTTTCACTCGGGCTATCTTCAGGCTGTCCTTCAAATATCACATAGCCGCCTTCTTCTCCGCCAACAGGACCCATGTCTATCATCCAGTCTGCACACTTGATAACATCGGTATTGTGTTCGATCACGATCACAGAATGTCCTTGATCTATCAATGCAAACAAGGAGTCCAAGAGCTTTCTTACATCATGGAAATGAAGTCCTGTTGTGGGTTCGTCAAATATGAAAAGTGTCTTTTCCTGTTTTTCTTTTTTCGCTAAGAACGAAGCCAGTTTTATTCGCTGTGCTTCACCACCACTCAATGTGCTGGAAGCTTGTCCCAATTGAACATAGCCTAGTCCAACATCCTGGAGAGGTCTTAGTTTGTTCAATATCTTGCGGGCATAATTATTATCTGTTTGTGAGAAGAATTCAACTGCTTCATCAACTGTAGAACGCAAGATCTGTGAGATTTTCATTCCCTGAAATTCTACTTCTAGGATCTCTTCAGAAAAGCGTTTGCCTTTGCAAGTTTCACATTCCAAAGTGATATCCGCCATGAATTGCATTTCAATGGTCACGGTTCCCTCTCCTTCACAGGTCTCACATCTTCCACCCGCTACATTGAATGAAAAGTGAGCCGCCTTATAACCCCGGATCATGGATAGCTGCTCTTTGGAGAATAATGTCCTTATTTCATCAAAAGCTTTTACATAAGTCACCGGATTGGATCGCGAAGATTTTCCGATCGGGTTTTGGTCCACGAATTCCACTGTTCCTATTCTGGACAGCGACCCTTTTACTTCTGTATGTTCACCAACTCTATCGGCATAGTTGCCAAGATGCCTTTGCACTGCAGGGTAGAGGATGTCTTTGACCAGAGAGGTCTTTCCTGAACCACTTACTCCGGTAACAACGGCTAAGCAACCTAGAGGGATCTTAACATCAAAGTTCTTAAGGTTGTTCTCCCTTGCGCCCAAGACCTCTATGTAGTCTTTCCAGGCTCGCTTTTTCCTGGGAACAGGTATTTCTTCTTTCCCGGTTAAATAAAGTGCCGTCAGGCTTTTTTCTTGGTAGATGAGGTCTGCATGGACACCTTCAAAAACCACCTCGCCTCCATTCCTTCCAGCACCGGGCCCCATATCAATGATCCGGTCGGCTGCTTTCATCATCTCTTCGTCATGCTCCACGACTATGACGGTATTGCCAAGATCGCGAAGAGACTCTATCACAGAGATCAATTTCTTCGTGTCGTGCGGATGCAGACCAATGCTTGGTTCGTCTAAAATGTACATGGAACCAACTAAATTACTTCCTAATGAAGTAGCCAGGTTAATACGTTGGGATTCACCACCTGATAGTGTATTGGACTTCCTGTTCAATGTAAGATATCCCAATCCTACATCACATAAATATTGCAACCTGTTCTTTATCTCGACCAAGATCCGTGATGCGATCGCCTCATCGTGCTTAGAAAGTTTAAGTCCTTCAAAGAAAATGGAGCAATTGGCAATGGATGTATTGGTTAGCTCACCGATCGAGGTATCAGAGATCTTTACATAATTGGTATCTTTTCTCAGCCTGCTGCCATTGCAATCGGGGCACTTGGTCTTTCCACGATACCTGCTGAGCATAACTCGATACTGGATCTTATAGGCTTTTGATTCCACATATTTGAAAAAAGCATCCAAGCCATCAAAGTGCTCGTTTCCGGTCCAAAGCAATTGTTCTTGCTCCTCTGTAAGTTCATGGATCGGTCTATGAATAGGGAAGTCGAATTTCTCAGCATTCATGATCAATTGATCTTTCCAAAGCCCCATTTTCTCACCTTTCCAGCAAACAATGGCTCCGTCATAAACGGAAAGACTTTTGTTGGGGATCACTAGGTCTGGGTCAATTCCTATAACGCTTCCAAATCCTTCGCATGATTTACATGCTCCTAAGGGATTATTAAAACTAAAGAAGTGAACACTGGGTTCAGTAAAGGTGATGCCGTCTAATTCGAATTTATTGGAGTACTTGAGTTTCTTTTGTTTTCCGTCTTTTTCGTACATCAAATAGAGATCCCCATGACCTTCAAAAAAGGCTGTTTCTAGAGAATCAGCAATACGACTAAGGTTCTCTTCGCTCTTATTTGCCGTAAATCTGTCCACAACTAAAAAGACATCTTCCTTTGGAGTATTTTCAATTTGCTCTATCTTTTTTACTTCATCCTTGATCATTATTCGAACATAGCCCTGAAGTTCCAGTACTTTTAGCTGTTGCATAATGTCCCGGTCGGCTGTGGGAAGTATAGGTGTATAAAGAATGATCCTGGTCTCTTCGGGTAGTTTTTCTATGTCTTCTATAACATCCTCTACCCGATCGCGCTTCACTTCTTTTCTAGAAACAGGTGAAATGGTCTTGCCTATTCTGGCAAATAATAGCTTCAGGTAATCGTAGATCTCTGTGCTTGTACCTACAGTCGAGCGCGAATTCCTCGAAATTACCTTTTGCTCTATTGCAATGGCCGGAGAGATATTCTCTATCAGGTCTACATCTGGCTTATCTAACCTGCCCAGGAATTGTCTTGCGTAAGAGGAGAGGCTTTCTACATATCTTCTTTGCCCTTCTGCATAGAGTGTGTCGAAAGCCAATGAGGACTTACCCGAACCAGACAAACCTGTAACTACCACTAGCTTGTTCCGGGGAATGCCGACAGTGATATTCTTTAGATTATGGACACGCGCACCTTTAATGAGTATCTCAGTGATCTTTTCAGGTGTTTTCGCAGAGGTTTTCGGCATAGTTCTTGTGCTCTCTATTAACTAGTTTTAACGCGCGAAATTAACCGTTTCTATTGACAAATAGGGTAAAACAGGTTAAGTTTGTATAACAAATACACGGGGTCCAAAAAAAAGTTTGGCAAAAGTGTAATAAAATTGAAAATCGTGCGTTTAACTGTGTAAGGCGAACGCCAATTTTAACTTAAAACAATAGAATATAGCATAGACTCTACTTTTTAAAAAGAACAATTAGGAATTAACTTTTAAAGGAGGGTTTATTATGCAATATTCAGGTATCTCTGATCAGACTCTGATCAAAAATTACATCAACGGTAACGAAAGGTCATTTGAGGTTCTATTGGAACGTCATAGGAACAAAGTGTATACGCACGTTTATTTAATGGTGCGGGACAAAGATCTTTCAGAAGACATTTTTCAAGACACCTTCATAAAGGTGATCAATACCTTGAAACGCGGTAAATACAATGAAGAAGGCAAATTCCTTCCTTGGGTGATAAGGATCGCTCATAACCTGGTCATCGACCATTTCAGAAAGGCCAAGAAAATGCCAAAAGTTAGAGAAGATGATGACTATAGTCCTTTTGCTACGATAGAACAGGAAGACCCAAATATACAGGAAGAGATGATCACTGATCAGATACACTCCGACCTGAAACATTTAGTGGAATTGCTTCCGGACGAACAAAAGGAGATAATCATGTTAAGACATTACATGGGCATGAGCTTCAAAGATATCGCGGAGCGTACAAATGTGAGCATTAATACCGCTCTGGGACGTATGCGATATGCCTTGATCAATTTGAGAAAAATGGTTGAGGAGAAAGAAGTGATCCTACACCGCTCCTAAAAATTTGGTTAGTTTTGGTTAGTTCGGAAGGCCCTGGTGGAAACACTGGGGCTTTTTATTGGGCTAAAGTTTTGAGAGTCCTCGGCTTAAAGTCCTTTGCAGCATCAGCCATCGCCTTTATATGCAGAGGAGTGGTCCCACAACAACCTCCCAAAATATTCACCAAACCTTCTTCCAAATATTCTTCGACTTCCTTTTTCATATCCTCAGGGCTTTGATCGTATTCACCCATTTCGTTGGGTAGACCCGCATTCGGATATGCTGAAATATAAAAGTCTGCTTTTCTGGCAACGATCTTTAGATAAGGTCTAAGCTGCGAAGCACCCAGCGCACAATTAAAACCTATGCTCAACAAAGGCACATGCGATAAAGAGATCAAAAAGGCTTCCGATGTTTGCCCCGAAAGCGTTCTTCCGCTAGCGTCTGTAATGGTACCTGATGCCATCAAAGGCAATGAAATGTTTCTTTCTGTGAATACCTCTTGTATCCCAAAAAATGCAGCTTTAGCATTTAAAGTGTCGAAAATAGTTTCAACCAGAAGCAGGTCCACTCCGCCATCGATCAGTCCTCTTGCTTGTTCTGCGTAAGCATCTTTCAGCTCATTGAATGTGATCGCCCTATATCCTGGATCATTCACGTCTGGAGACAGTGAAGCCGTTTTATTGGTCGGTCCCATTGCTCCTGCAACCCATCTCGGTTTATTGGGATCTTCTTCAGTTTTTCCGAGAGCAGCTTCTTTAGCGATCTCTGCGGCCTTCTTATTGAGCTCATGAATAACATCTTCCAAGCCATAGTCTGCTTGGGCAATACTAGTTCCGCTAAACGTATTGGTTTCAATAATGTCTGCACCGGCATCCAAGAATTGCATGTGAATATCATGAATGATATCTGGTCTGGTAAGTGAAAGCAGGTCATTGTTGCCTTTTAGAGGGTGGTCATGATCTTCGAATTGCTTACCTCTAAAGTCGCTTTCTTCAAGTCGATAGGCCTGTATCATGGTGCCCATGGCCCCATCCAGAATAAGAATGCGCTCTTCTAATGCTTTTTGAATGTCCGCCATTTATACTTCCGTTACTCTTCTATTCTTGTAAAATGTATATGCCAAAATACTCAATAGTAAATAGGGTATAGCCATTAAGAAATAGATCCCTTGATTGATCCCTTTACCGATCTCCACACTTTGGGAATTGTCTATTCCAGATTCAACCACAGCCTTACACATAGAGCATTGAGCGTCTACGTTTATTGTGATCAAAAGCAATGCTGTAATTATCAAAAGATATTTGAAAGTCTTATTCATTATCGAAACAACAAAGATAAACAATAGAAGGTTCTGCCTTAAGAGAAATGCCTTGCAAAAAGGAGAATACCGATGATCAACACACCTATTGCACCGAAAAGCACCCCAGCAGAACTGATGTCTTTAACTTTACCTGCAAGTTTGTCGTGCTCCGGTGATACCAGGTCCACCAGATATTCTATTGCAGTGTTAAGACCTTCAAGCGCGAATATCAATGTAATGCACAAAATGAGAATACACCATTCCATTTTTTCAAATTGAAAATAGAATGCTCCACAAATGATAAGAATAGCAGCAAATAGATGTACCCACATATTTCGCTCTTTCATGATGTAAGGAATGCCATTAAAGGCATGTCCGAAGCTTTTTATTCTTCCTGCGATAAATCCATTATTGCTTTTCTGGGCTTTCATTTTGTCGGCTTTTGAGATGCAAATATCCAAAATGCGTAATGCTTAAGTAAGCAATGATCAAAAAACTCGCGAAAATAATGGTCATGCTCCATGTTGCGGTATGTTGGAAGGGGTGAAGGATGCGGTTCAAGATATCGAGAGCTAGTCTCTGAGGGTTTAATATAATGTCCCAGCTATTCCATCGTAAGTACCTTCCAAGATAAACTCCAAATCCGGCAAGGAAAAGGGAAATGAATATGAGCGTATTTGCCAGACCCTTATTCCACTTCTTTCTTACCAATTCCTTTATATGCCACAGGCTGTAAAAGCCGAGGATAAGTCCGTTCCAAGCATAGGAGACTATAAGGATGAGGTCGTACCACAGTGCTATACCATCTCTTGGTCTAAGATGAAAAATATCTGTAATGATATATGGTGCATTAGGGAAGAACAAAAGCCACATACCGATCATAAGCAATAGGACGATCGTCTTTATTTTTTCCATTTTGTGATGAAGGACCAAAGCAATGACCAGCGGAATTCCGGCAAGGATCAAATTCCAGATCAGAAAGCCATAGTGAATGTTCCCTGAAAGCTTGAATCGCAGAAAGCTCAAAGCTAAACTAAGAGAAATGGAAAGGCCGAGTATAGCGATCAGCCTAGCCTCTTTCTTAATAATGTTTATCATGTTGTTCGTTCTTGAAATTAGAACGAGGGCTCATGAAAAATCGTGTAAGTGTTTTTGTAAAAAGATGTTAATTGGTCCTGGACTGAATGTAATTCTCCCAACGCTCAAGGACTTTAGCCATATCGTCTGGGATCTCTTTTTCGAATTTCATCCGTTCACCAGTCGTGGGGTGTTCAAATTCCAAGGACTTTGCGTGCAATGCTTGCCTCGGGAGAATGTCAAAACAGTTTTCTACGAATCGCTTATACTTCGTGAAGATCGTTCCTTTCAAGATCTTATCTCCTCCATATTCATCATCGCCAAAAAGAGGATGTCCTATGTGCTTCATATGCACTCGGATCTGATGTGTTCTTCCTGTTTCCAATTTGCATTCTACGTGAGTGACATAACCTAGGCGCTTGATCACCTTGTAGTGCGTGACAGCATGCTTTCCATATTCTGCTTCTGGGAAAACGGTCATTACTTTTCTATTCTTGAGTGAACGACCAATATGCCCTTCAACAGTGCCATTTTCATCCAAGTCTCCCCATGCGATGGCCGCATAACGCCTATCAATGGTCCTGTCGTAAAATTGTTTAGCCAAGTGCGTAAGCGCATGATCTGTCTTTGCGATGACCATGACACCCGTGGTTTTTTTATCTAATCGATGGACCAGCCCAGGACGAGGGTCTGTATGGTCACCTTTGTCTGGTAATTGACCGAAGTGGTATACAAGCGCATTAACTAGCGTTCCCGTATAGTTGCCATAACCAGGATGCACAACTATTCCGGCTTCTTTATTCAGCACGACCAGGTCATCATCTTCGTAAAGGATCTCCAAAGGAATATTTTCTGGTATAAGTTCTATCTCTCGAACGGGGTAGGGCAATACAATAGAAATATCATCACCAGGCTTGATCTTGAAATTGGGCTTTACGCTTTTTTCATTCACCTTGATACTGCCATTATTCGCGGCCGTCTGCAGTTTTGTTCGAGAAGTATTTGGCAAGCGCGCCATAAGGAACTTATCTATCCTTAGAGGCTCTTGTCCGGGATCTACCTTTAGTCTATAATGCTCGAATAACTCTTCTTCAGTATGTTCTATATCATCTGACAACGATGATCTTTTTTGTGATGGGTTTTTCCATTGATGGATGTTGGAAGCGAATGTAATACATTCCACTTAGGTCATCCGCAAGATCGATCTTATTTCCTTTTAAGATCTCAGAGGCTATGATGTTGCCTTGAAGACCAAAGAGATCATATCTCCAATTGCTGCCCATATCTGGAAGGTCTAAGAAAAGAAGACCCTTAGTTGGATTCGGATAGAGCTTAATATCCATTTCTGAAATGGGCTCATCTATACTAACGACTGGTATCTCTCCAAAGGCCGGTCTCATCATTAATGAACCTGGAATAATGCTGCTGTTCCAAGCTCCGGCAACGTTATATTTCAAACGTTCAATATTGTTGTTCGTGTTCTTGTCGTTCCCAATGTTCAATGAAACATCTCCAGATTGCACCCATCCTATCCATACTGACTCATTTGCATTTACACCAATTTTTTCTTGTAACGGATACACAAGGAAATAGTCATGAGCCGTTTGATAATCCGTAGAAGATGGGGCCGCTATATTGTCTTGATGAATAATGGTGTCAGGGCAATTCAAAAGGTCGTTATGACTCCAGATCGTTAAGTAGAAGGGGTCTTCACTTGGGTCTTCTGCTACCGGAAGGAAGTACATATATAAAGCTGCAATACTGTCCGCTTCTAAAACATCAAAACGATAAGCTACTTGCCCTCCTGCTATATCTACACCATATCCACGTTCGGCAGAACCATCATCATAGGCATAGTAGTCAGTGAATGTTTGCTGAAAATGTTGAACGTTATTGTCAACTACAAAGTCGGGTGAAACGGTAAAAGAAAATTCAACATCAAAAGTAATTTCTCCCGAGAATGATGATCCGTAAGAAAGTCCATCATCGGTTACGCCATAATTGTATCCTTGAACAGAACCTGCTGAAACAGAAGGCTCTCCCGTGAAATTCATGGAAATGCCTTGCGATATGCCATTTTCAAAGATCTCAAGCGTATTGTTAGACATGAAAGATCCATTGTTGCCATTATTTTTGGCAAAACCCAAAATATCTGAGCGCATTAAGCTTTCGCTATAATGTGACCACGGAACACTTGAATATCCATTCAAAAGAGTGTATTGAGGTTCGAAGAAAGCCAAGTCTTGAATAATGGTATCATCCAAACTTCGATTGTCGTCCAACTCTATGTAGTCCAGATTCCAATGATCCAATGCCCCTGAAAGGGTCGCGTAATTTCGGAACCTGAATTTGAAATCAGGTTTTAAATATTGATCATTCTCAATGGAGATCAAGACCATTTCAAAGTCATCCAATACCTTTCCAGGTGAAGACCAAGCCCAGTACCATTGCAAAGAGTCGGGTGCCCAAAATTCAAGTACCAAGGAGTCTGAGGATTCTGGTTGGTTTCCCCAGCCCTGCGCTTGGTATAGAAAGCTTAACACTATATTCCCAGAAGCCGAAGAAAGATCTATGTCGGTGGAAGTTAATGTATCTGCCGAGCCAAATGAATTTGCACTTTCAAAATTGTAAGGATAACCTGTACAATCAAGTCCATCAAAAGTTGCAACGCCAAGTGTAGGTGCATTCACGGCAAATGTCTCATTTCTCCAAGAGCAGCCAGTTTCCCACAAAACTTGATTTCCAGCCAAATTTCCGGGGAATTTGTCAATAGAGAAATCATCTATGAAAGGCAGGCTAACCAAAGACCTAGAGGTGTTTCGTATAGATCTTTTCTGAGCATATTCTTTTGCTTGGATAGCATTGTGGGGCAGATCAACTTCCACTTCTTGTGCATCTATGAATACAAATGCTAAAAGCAAAGTAAAGCATGTAAAAAGTTCTTTTCTCATTCTAATTACTAATACATTTGACCATTTCATTTCCCTCTTTTTTCCGATCGAAAACCTTCATTATCCATAGTCATGTATATATCTACGTTTCCTCCAATACCCACATACTGACCAGTAGAACGTGGTTTTTGGTCATATATTCTTGCTTTTAAGCTATCCGTCTTGTCATTGCAATTGACGCATTTTATCACAATTCCTAAATTAAGAGAGCGGTCATTTAAAAAAGAACGCGCTTCTCTCATGGTCATTCCATATAGATCAGGCACTTGTTTTTTATCTAACGATCTCTTGCTAACAACGAGATCGATCTTTTCTCCCATTTTTAATTTAGTGCCAGGAGCGATATCTTTTCCTTTGTAGCGTTGTTTAAGTATTAAGTTATCGCCTATCTGGTTTGGTTCGTAACTCACATCCCCCAATACGAGACCTGCTGCTTCTAGCTTAATAAGCGCAACCCTTTCAGAAATGTCCACAAGGTCTGGCATAACCTTGTTTGGAGGCGTTATTCTAGTGATCGTTACATAGATCTTTCGCCCTTCTTTAACACTTCTTCTTACAGAGTCTCCTTTGGAATTCAACGCATATGCGGGTGGATTTTGAGATATGACCCGGCCGGGCATATGATGAGGTAAGTAAACGGAATCCTGAACTACGATCTTCAAATCATTCTTATCAACAATGCTATGGGCCTCCATAATACTGTGTTCGATAAGATCGGGTACTTCTATAGTCTCTCCATGGTTCGTATAGAATCGCAACCAAATGAAAGTAAAGACCAATATCAGTCCAATAATGAGCGCATAGATCCCTAGATTTTTTAGGAATGACCTACTAAATACAAATGCAATAAGATCCCTTATCATAAAAGTGGTCAAATATAACACTACAACTTGTATTGCGATATTTTATTTTGGACCTATACCGTTCAAATACATATGTTTAAAAATAATTAACAAGCATATTGAGTTATAAGCTAAGATGTGCAATTTCACTTAACTAATGCCCGATAGAATTAGAATAGCAGTTGTGGCTGGAGGCTTTTCTGAAGAACGCGTGATCTCAATGAAAAGCTCAGAGACCATTATGAATGGATTGGACCCGGAATTGTTCGATCCTATTCTGGTCAAGATCGTAAATGAAAACTGGGTGTGTATTGTTAATGGAGATGAATTCGAGATCGATAAGAATAATTTCACTGCTTCCGTTCACGGAGAAAAATTGAATTTCGACTTTGCATTCATAATAATTCATGGAACACCCGGTGAAGACGGTATACTGCAGGCTTACTTTGAATTGATAGGGATCCCATACTCTACGGGGGATAGTGCCAATATGGGATTGACTTTTGATAAGGCCTACACGCAAATGGCGCTTAGGGGAAAAGGATTTAGGGTCGCCAAGAATATGGTTCTCCAAAAGGGTGATCATCTAGACGAAGAGCAAGTTCGTCAAGATCTTGGCGTGCCATGTTTTGTCAAGCCAAGTCGAGCTGGAAGTAGCCTTGGAATTTCAAAAGTTAAAGACCTATCTGAGTTGCAGGGTGCATTAAACAAGGCATTCGAAGAACATAGTACAGCAATAATTGAGTCATTCTTGGATGGTGTTGAGATCACTTGTGGGGTCTATAGGAAGCGCGGAGAATTGATAGCTCTACCGGTAACAGAGATCGTTTCAGCGAATGAATTCTTTGATTATGACGCGAAGTATTTGGATGACAAAACACAAGAGATCACTCCTGCACGCATAGAGGAAAGCATATTCATCAATTGTCAGGAGCTTTCAAAAAAGATCTATCATCAACTAGGTTGTCAGGGCATAGTGCGCATAGATTACATGCTCGTGCACAATGAACTATTTGTTATTGAATTGAATACAGTTCCAGGGATGAGCGTGGAAAGTATTATTCCAAAACAACTAAAAGCAGCCGATAAAGAAATGCGCTCGTTCCTTAGCGATCTTATTTCTGAGAAAATGGGAACTAAAGTGCTTTATTAATTCAGTCTTTTTTTAGACTCTCCAGATAATTCATGAAGTTTCCGAATGCGCGGCTGCGATGGCTGAACTTATTTTTTTCTTCCAGGGTCATTTCAGCAAAGGTCTTTGTGCTTCCATCCGGAACGAAAATGGGATCATACCCAAAACCATTGGTTCCCCTTTTTTCTCTTGTGATCTTGCCTTCTACTATTCCCTCAAATAATTTTTGTTCACCATTAATTATTGCGCATACAACAGTTCGGAATTGCGCTCTTCTATTTCCTTTGTTGGCAAGCAGGATAAGTACTTTTTGTATGTTTTTCAAAGCATTCTTTTCTGGCCCTGCATAGCGAGCAGAATAAACTCCTGGTTCATTTCCTAGCGTTTGTATTTCTAAACCAGTATCATCTGCGAAGCAGTGTTTTCCGAATAAAGCATTCACTTGTTTTGCCTTTTGGATGGCATTGCCCTCTAGAGTCTCACTGGTCTCCGAGAGTTCATCCATTTCTTCTAGGTCATTCAAACCAACTATTTCATAACCATCAGGACATATAGACCTTATTTCGTCTACTTTATTTTGGTTCTGGGATGCGAATATGAGTTTCATTCTTAGATTGCTTCATCATTTGAAAAAATAAAAGATCGATCCTATTTCACAAAGAATAATTGGGACTGTTCGTTATTTGAAAATGATACCCTCAATATGTAACTACCTGCCTCGATCTCTGGGATATAAAGAACTTCTGTATTGATACCTTTTTCAGCGTTTATCTCTTTGCTCAAAACAGATCGACCAATAGCATCAAAAATTTGAATTGACGCAACTTCATTAATTGGCATAATAAAATTGAAATAGAGTATGCCTTCATTAGGGTTGGGGAATGGAGGGAATAGTTGAAGGCTTGTGTCATCTAGTGATTTACACATGGTATTATTCCCATCACTCAATTCTTTGTTGTTTCCATTTGGATCCGATACCGTAGAGCAGAAATATGAATGGTTTAAAGTTTGGTCTATCTCTGGGTGACCGACAAATTGATAGAATGTGTTTTCTCCAGGCTTTAATGAACCTGTCCATTGTTCAGAGATACGAGCGCCATTTCCAATATTTAGGCTTAAGTTCATGCTTGTAATATCATGGTTGCCAAAGTTTTGTATGAATGCTTCAGCTACAAGCCTATTGTCAATGATCTCGCATTGAAGATCTGAAAGTGCTAATTCGAAGATCGGTTCAATTACCAGAATGCTCTTAGATATTACTTCGCTGCAACCATTTTGGTTTGTAGCCAATAATTGTATTGTGAAAATACCAGTATCGAGATAGGTGTATTCCGGTGCGATATCTGTTGATGTGCCTCCATCTCCAAAGATCCAATTGTATTGGATAGCATCTGGGGTAAGATTCTCGAAGGTCACATCCAAAGGGGGCAAACCAATGCTTGGTTCAAAAGAAAACTCTGGGTTTGGGTCTTCGAACACAGTTATTGTTGTTTGAGTACTCGCGGTACACCCGGCCTGACTCGTAACATCAAGAGAGACGATGAAATTTCCAGTTTCGTTAAAAGTATGAACTGCATTCTGTTCTGAAGAAACGCCAAGGTTCCCAAAATTCCAATTCCATTCTATCAAGGAGTCATTCATGAACATTATGCTCGTGTCCATGAACAATGTTTGTTCACCAATACATGCGATCATATTCTCAAATCCCACTTCTGGAAAGTCATTGATACTGATGTTTTGTGTAGAGTCATCTGCGCATCCAAAGAAAGATGTCACACTTAGGGTGACGTTATAATTACCAGGCACAAAATAAGTTTGTGAAGTAGTGGGAAAATTTGAGCTGAATCCATTGCCAAAATCCCAGGTGTAGTTTTGTATCGGGCCGCTCGCAATTGTGTCAACATTCTGAGAGAAAACAGTGGGCTGTCCAAAACAAGTCTCAGTTACTTCAAATTCAGAAACTGGGCTTGGATTAATATTGATCTCTTGCGAAATTGAATTTGTGCACGAGGCATCTGTGGTTATGGTGTAGTTGACCGTATATGTTCCTGCTTCTTCATATGAATGTGTCACTTCTTCTCCACTGGCTCCACCAGTGTCACCAAAATCCCAAGACCACGCAGTTATACTTCCAGATGAGATGGTAGAGTTATCTGAGAAAAATGCATCTTGCTCTGCACAAAGATTGCTGATATTGAAATTTGCTTCAGGAACAGGGTTTATCACAACAGGGATCGTGATGTCATCAGAACAGCCAGCAACTGTTTCCACCGTCAAAGAGACCACATAGGTCGCAACCGAATCGTATGCATGTATTGGTTCTGGTGTCATAGAAGTATTTGTATCTCCAAAATCCCAAGACCAAGATCCTATCGATTCGCCACCTGGCGGAACAGAAAGGTCCGTAAACTCTACATCGTCTCCAAAACAAAATTCTGAAGCGCTAAAATTGGCTATGGGAGCTTGTCCTATGATATTAACATCTATCGTGTCTTGAGCGATGCAACCCAATGCATTTTGAGCCTCTACCCAATACGTCCCGGAAGAAAGCACTTCAAATGTCGGTCCGTCATCTGTATCCATCCACAGATATTCTGTGGCTTCGCTAGCTCCAGAAACCAGCTCTAATGAATTTCCAGCGCAAAGGTCGAGGTCTGGACCAAGGGACGCTGAGCTACCAAATTCATCTATGCCAATGAAAATTGTATCACTGACATTGGTACAGCCCGTATTGTCTGTTACTTCTAACCAATAATTGTCTTCTTCTGAAATAGTAAGTAAACTATCGGTACTAAGGTCATTCCAGATGAAATCGAAATCCGAATTATTCAGACCACTATACCATATCAACGATTGCCCTTCACATATCGTATCAGGATCTATCTGATCAATAACAGGAAATTTAACATAGATCGTATCAGAAGAGATCCGACCAAAAATATCCGTTACCGTGATGTGGTAAATTCCGCTCTCTTCAGCGATCAGAGTGTCAGCATCACTACCATCTGACCAGGCATATGATCTAAATCTCTTTCCTGGGTCAATAGTTTTAGGACAAAAATCTGAAGAGTATATGTCGGGGCCAAGATCCACGGGAGGAGAATATTTATTAAACAGATAGTCAGTCACTTTGTTTCTCAATGAATCTGTAATGACCGTATCAAATGCTATTATCTCAGGAAGTATCATTTTCATATTACCCGTACCTGTTCCAAAAGCCCCAAGAGTAAGACCTTCAGAACTTCTGTTCCCAGTCCCATTGGTGTTTTCATTTATCCCATTTAGAAAAATAGTTGAAATACTGCTTTCCACTTCAATGTTTACAATAGCATATAAAGCAGTATCAATATCAGTTGTAGTTTTTACACTTCCGGAACCAGAAGTGAAGCCATATTTTAATCCTTGATATCGTAATAAATGTTTGACAAATCCATTACTCCCATCCATATAATTTCCCCCGAGTTGTCCTTCCTTAAATATCAGGAAATAGTTACAAGGCTGCAAAAGATCGAAGTCGCTGGAGAATATGTAGTCATTGTCACCATCAAAAGACAATGCATTGTGGTCATTCAATGAAGTTTCATTCGGTAAAAATAATGGGCGCTTATCGGGATCTGATTGTTGGATCTGAAGCCCATTAACTTCATCTTCCCATAGGTCAACAGAATTAGAAACTACTGAGACCCCTGAATCTGCATTGAAATGGAAGAAAACATTACTCAATGAATTGAGGTCGATCTGATAAATAGATCTAGTAAATGTAGTATCTATCTCTATCCCGCTTTCAACCCTTATAACTCTCCAATACATGGCAGAATTCGATTGAAGAGCCAAAAGCGTACTAGTTTGATCCGTTAATGAATCAAGGGTGATCGTATTAAAATCAGGATCTTGGGATACTTGAAATCGATATGAGTCCGATCCATCGAGCGAATTCCAAATACAATTCACTTCAGGTTCAGAAGTAACAATACTATCTAATGGAGAAACTAATTCGAAATTTTGACTTACTCCAGTTTTAGCAAAAATTGCCAAAGCTCCAATGAGACATAAGAGTGATCGAAGGGCTAAATTCGTACGGATCATTCTTATAAAGGTAAATGCAATAAATTCATCATTGATAACAATTAGGTTTTTTTTGAATTGATCATTGTGGAATTATAGTACTTTTAACTTGATGAGAATATTCTATTGATCAATTGGCATAAACTGCAAGGCTGTAGTAAAGACATTATTTTTTATGTGTGGAATTTGTGGTATAGTTTCTTTTGCTGGTCGATCCGACTTGAGTCAGTTGCAATTGATGAATGCGGCTTTAGAGCATCGAGGTCCAGATGGTCAAGGGATCTGGTCAAATAAGAATGAAAGTGTTATCCTAGGTCACAGGCGATTATCAATTATCGATCTTAGTCAGAAAGCAAAACAACCTTTAACCTACAGAAATGAAAGGTATAGCATCACCTATAACGGTGAGATCTATAATTACATTGAATTAAAGAAAGAACTGATCTCTGATGGCTACACGTTCAAAAGTGGGTCAGACACTGAAGTTTTACTTGCTCTTTATGATCAAAAAGGTAGAAGTTGTTTGACCCATTTAGATGGAATGTTTGCTTTTGCAATTTGGGATAACCTCAAGTCTGAACTTTTTTGCGCAAGAGACAGGTTTGGCGAAAAGCCCTTTTATTACACATATTCAGAGAACAAGTTTTATTTTGCCTCTGAAATGAAAGCTTTTTGGGCTGCAGGCATTCCAAGAGAAGCAGATAATGACATCATGTACAATTACTTTGTTTTTGGCAGTATACGCGATGTTCATAGACCAGAAAAAACCTTTTACAAGAATGTAACGAGTCTTTTGCCTGCGCATGCCATGGTCATTTCAATGGATGGTTCTGTAGATTCTTTTCGCTACTGGGATCTCGATCTCGAAGGCGAGCCAAGGCCAATAGAACTAAAAGATGCTGTCTCGGAATTTCAAGAGATCTTCGAGCATTCCGTTGGCATAAGATTGAGGAGTGATGTTGCAGTTGGGTCTAGCCTTTCGGGTGGATTGGATTCGTCAAGTATAGTTTCATATATCCAAAGTGAAAAGGGGTCGGAAGACCAACTTACTTTCTCTGCGATCTTTCCGGGATTTGAAAAAGATGAAAGTGCAAAGATCAAAGAGCTGCATCGTTCCTATCCGTCAATAAAAGGGCACTTCGTAGAACCTGATATCAATTCGACTATAGACAATTTTATGTCTTTGGTTTATCATCAAGATGAACCTTTCGGAAGTTTTAGCATTTCTGCTCAATTTGAAGTGATGGAATTGGCAAAAAACAATTCGGTAAAAGTACTTCTGGATGGACAAGGGGCAGATGAGTCTTTGGGTGGATATCAGAAATACTACGAGACCTACTTAAATGAGTTGAAAAGATCAGACAGATCAAAATACTCAAAAGAGTTAAAGTGTTTTAAGGAATACTTTCAATTTAGCAATGCTGGATTAGTACCTAAGTTGCAAAACAAATTTCCTCGAGCATATAAAGAATTCAGTTCTGTATTTAGATCGATTCTACCTGCTTCTAGCAAGAAATTCGGAGGTCTGGATCCAGATATCGTTAGAGAATTCAAGAAGAATAAACCGGCATCTCATGTGCCAAGAACACTAAAAGAAGGATTGTATTATTCTTTGGTGCATAAAGACCTGGCAGAGCTGCTTCGCTATGCAGATCGTAATTCAATGGCTCATTCTGTTGAAGTACGTCTACCTTTTTTAAGCCACAAATTGGTTGAATTTATTTTCTCTTTGCCAAATGATCTTTTGATCCGAGATGGTTGGACCAAATTCATACTACGAAATTCAATGGATCAAAAATTACCGAGATCAATAATATGGGATAGACAGAAAATTGGTTTCGAACCACCACATAGATCATGGCTGGAAGATGACTATTTCAAGGACCTTATTCATCACTATGTACAAAAATTGATAGGTGATAGGATCATTACAAAACCATTCCCCGGATCGGAATGGAAATATTTAATGCTAGGGCTTTACTTAGATAAAGATATTTCTAAATGAGAAAGACTAAGTATGGACTTTACTGAACTTGGTTTACAGATCAAGAAATTGAAATGATCACTTTTACTTAATGAAGCTACCTGTCTGACCCCTTTTTTTTCGTCTATATTAAAGTACAAATAATTCATTTGGGAGATCTGGGATTCAATATTCTCGGCTACTTCGTCATTTAATATTTCTATAAGCATATCTGGTTGGAATAGTGAGATGAAATTGGCAAAGCCTTCAAGTACTTCTGCCTCGTGAGTTTCAACATCAATTTTGATGATGTCTATCTTGGTTAGGGAATATTCTTCTATCAAATGGTCTAAAGTTGTAGTTTCAATAGTAGTCTTAATTGAATTCTCTGGGTCTTCACTAAGGTCTTTGTTAACAGTAACAGAGTATGTGTGGTCGGAATCTTTGTCAAATATCTCTGCTGTTCCGATAAAATTTGAAGCAGCTTTTTTCAAACAAACAATATCCATTCTATTCAGTTCCACATTCGCTACTAACCTATCAAAAACTCTCTGAACAGGTTCCAAGGCCAACACTTTTGATCCTGGACTAATGGTTTTTCCAATTAAAGCATAAATGCCCGTATTTGCACCAATATCTAGGATCACTTCAGATCCTTCACACATCTCTGACCATATTTTTAAGGAAAACTTTTCCCATCCATTATATAAGCCATTCCAAAATATTTCGTTTTCTATATAAAATCCGAAGTGGGTCATTTTAAAGGCTCTTGTGTCATCGATATTTACAAGAAAAGGCCCGTTAAAATGTAAATGTTTGTAAATAGAATTTGGAGGGCTATAAATAGATCTGATCAAGGAATAAATTTCCTTTTTGAAGGGCAGGCTTTTATATATTTTTTTTAGAATGGTTTTCATTTCAAATGTTCATGTGATCTTTTCTAGATCAGCTAATGGAATAAAGTGGGAAAGCCCAGTTTTAGGGACAAGTAAAAAATTCAAACCTGGAAAATCACTCCTGGAAATGTCTCCTCTGACTATTCCTTTATTATGTATAAAGAATACTTCATAATCAAAGTCAGAAATGAATTTCGAAAAATAAGTACGTTTTTCCTTATCTAGGAATGATTCAACTAAAATGAATGGTTTAGAGCTTTCTATTGTTTTCTTTGCCCCATCAAAAACACTTAATTCATATCCTTCCACATCTATCTTGATCAGATTTACAAGATCAATTGATCTCTCTATCAAAAAATCATCTAGCGTTGTTTGCTTAACCTGAATTTGCTTCCATTTGATTTCTCCACGGTAGCTATTTTTACTGAATTCATCAATGGCAGAAGAGGTGTCTGAGATCTGATCGTTGCTGGGGATGGTGAAGTTTATTACCTTATTCAGGGCACCTACAGCCATGCCAACAGTACTAATGCCTTTGAGGTCATTTAACTGAACATTGCGATCTAATCTTTCCAAATTGATGGGATGGGGTTCGAAAGCATACACAGTCGCACTTGGGTCCTTAGCTTTAACAGCGAGGCTGTATAAGCCAGTATTCGCGCCAACATCAAATACAACAAAGTCATTCTTTACCAAGGAAAGGAAAACGTTGAGGTCATCTTTTTCCACATAATCCTGACCATAATATAAAAGATTGACTATGCCATCGTCACATTTTGAGAACATCTTGAATGTAGACCCAGAGACGTTTATATCAACGACACCCGATATCCTCCATTTCTTACTTAGGCTATCAAAAAAACGTCTTGAAAAACTTATCCATCGCCTTATCAGAGAATTTATTAACCTATTTTGCCTAAAGAGTTTTAGCATTGTTTTAGGCTCGGAAAGTAATGATTTTAAGTAAGTTTTGGTTTTTTTAGGTGTGTACATCTATAAGTTGGGTAATGTGATCGAAAAAATGTACTTGCAATGATTACATTAAGTCCATTAATTTGTCTTTGATTTATACGATCAGACTTTCTTTAGAATTAGCATTTAATAAATGAATAGGTCAAAAAGTGTGATACTCTTAACCTTGGGCAGGGGTGTCAATGCACTGGTGAATATTTTATTCTTGCCATATATGGCTAGAGCCTTGGACTATGCTGAGTACGCTACCTATGGACAAGTGCTTTTGATCGTTGAACTGGCGGTGATCCTTATTAGTGTTTCAAGCAACCAGTATTTGTATGTTCTATTATCAAATTCAAAGGATTACAATAAGAAAGACGTAATCTTCAATAGTGTTCTTTTAAGTATTGGACTTTCGTTCATTTTAGTAGTCTTCCTCTTTTTCGGTACGTCATACATTTCCACAGGCTTTGACAATAAGGAGATCGAGGGGAATCTTCTGATATATTCCTTTTGCGCACTTCCAATGTTATTGAGTTCTACTTTTAACTATGTTCTGTTTTTCTTCAATAGGGTAAAGCACGCGCTATTGATACAATTGTGTTTCAACATATTCAAAGTGATGGCTATAATTTGTGCTGTCCAATTTTTCAATTCTCTGGAATTGATCTTTTGGTTTTTATTGGTCATTCATTTTGCAGTTTTGGTGATATACATCAAAGGGTTCCCTGTCAAATTCTTAAGCGGCAAGTTCAACAAACCAATTATGTCTCAATTCTTGAGATATGGATATACTCTTGGAATGACCATGGTATTAGGAACCTTGATAAAGAGGACTGATGGCCTCATGGTGAGTGTCATGTTAGATCCAGAGGATTATGCTATTTACAGAATGGGCGCTATTGAAATTCCTTTCCTTATGATGGTTTTTTCAAGTGTAATTACGATCACACTCCCAACAATTACCAAATTGTATAAGAAGAACGATCTGGTAGAGATCATTAGGTTGAAAAGGAAAGCCATATCGAGTTCTGTTCTGGCTATTTATCCAACGCTGATATTTATTTTGATCTTTGCATACCCCATATTGACTTTTTATCTGGGCATGAAATACTACGCGAGTATCATTATTTTTATATTATACAATGTTGTACTATTCATTAGGATAAATGACTATCGCGACATACTTATCGCAGCATCAAAAACCAAACTCATCTTTATCTTTGATCTATTGGTTTTTTCACTGAATATTATATTGAATTTTGTAATGATCAGCACTTATGGGATAGAAGGTGCGGTAGTAGCAAGCCTTATATCCTTCTTTGTACTTTCACTTCTATTATTGGTTGCGACAACAAAAACACTTGAGATCTCATTCCTTAAATTCTTCAATATGCGTTTGATGATGCTCACCACAATTTTATCCGTTGCTATTTCAGCTCTCAACCTTTGGGTCTATAATATTTTCGAGCACGTTGTTTTATTGCCTTTATTGTATGCGTTCTTCATTCTCTTGGTTTATTTTCTGCTTTTTAAGATCGATGGTCAAATAAGAAGTATTTTGATCTCACTTAGGAACAATCTGAAATTCGGTAAATGAAAAAAGAGCAACGCTATATCTTTGTTGGAGGTTGTGGAAGGTCGGGTACAACATTGGTCCAAAAGATCCTTACATCTCATTCATTGATCTCAGGAGCAGAAGAGTTTGGATATACATCGGAGATAATTGGTATTTACAAAGACATGAAACTAAAGCTTGCAACTGGCTTTTTAGATTCATTTGTTGAGGACGAACTTTCCTTGAAGAGCAATTTCATAGATTTTTACGAGGCGTTTTTTAAAAAAGTCGATGGGGATGCATTATATGTTTCTGAAAAGACCCCCAGTAATATTAAAGTATTACCTGAGCTACTAGAGTTATTCGAAAATGCCGTTTTTCTTAATGTGGTTCGAGATGGGAGAGATGTTGTAGCATCCCATTTGGCCGTTAAAAAGAGGTATAAGTCATATGGTCGATTCGCAGGGTTTGGGCTTTCCTCTATATGTAAATTATGGAATGATTCCATAGATAAGTATTTATTGTTTTCTGTAGACCCTAGGGTATATAATATTTCTTTCGAGAAATTACTTTGTGAACCAGAAACAACCCTAAAAGGTCTGTTCCACAGATTAAACTTAGATCTGGAAATTGACCTATTGGCCCCCGAGAGAATTGAGAATTTGAATAAAGCACATATCAATGATATTTGGTACACTAAGCAAATGTTTGGTAAGGGTTTTGATCAATCTAGTATTGGCAAGTGGAAGGGATTAGGTCCAATAAAAAGGATATGGGTGAATATTGCACTCGCAGAAAACCTAAAAGTCTTGGGGTATGGAGTTTCAAAGCCTTATTTGATAGCAGACAAGTTCCTTTCGTATTTTCGACCCGCGAGGTATCGAGATTCCTTGGCCCATAAACTCTATGTCAAGTTGAGATTGTTTTTTTCTTAATTGAGCAAAAAAGAAGATTGAAGAATAGAATTAAAAAGAAAAGAATATTGTTTGCGGCTAACGATATCGGATGGCGTATTGAGCATTATTCAAATTTCATTAAACACAACTGTTCTGAAGTATTGGTGGCAGAATCTTTTGTGAACTATGTTGCTCCATCTTCTCTATATAATACCAATTACACTTATAGCTTTAATTATTCCAAACTACCCTCGATCCTAAGATGGTGTTTGTCTGTTTTCTTATTCTTTAAATTTTTGATGAAATATGACATATTTCATTTTTTCTCGGGAGAAACTATTTTGACTCGAAATACGCGCAAATTGGAGTTTATAGTCTATAAACTATTCAATAAAAAGGTAATAATGCATTTTGTCGGTGCCGACATAAGGAACCCTAAATATGTAGAATGGAAGGAACAAAACATTCAAGCATATTTGAAAGGAGACCGGCCTCCTATTGAGCCCCTTAAATGGCAAAAGAAGCTCATGGAGGATTCGCAGAAGTATGCAGATCGTGTTTTGGTGTCAACGCCAGACCTTTTATGTATTTATCCAGGAAAGGCAAATTATTTTCCTGTCCTATTAGACTTGGACAAGTTCAATATGGAGATCTCAAAGATCGAATTTGAGCGCTCCAATGAAATAGTGATTGTGCATGCTCCTTCAAACCCTTTGGTTAAAGGGTCTAGGATAATAGAACCTGTCTTAAAAAGTATAAAGGAAAAATATGGAGATAAAGTGAAGTTGATCCTCAGAGAAGACCTTGACAATATCACGCGTTACGCAACCTCCAGGTATGACCTTTTTAGATGTTTCTTAGTGTCTAACATTGTCATTGATCAAATGGTTATTGGTTGGTATGGGCTTCAAGCTATCGAGGCAGTCATGACTGATAATCAAGTGATATCTTATGTTGGGCAGGACGTTGAGAAATATTTATTTCCGGAATGCCCAATTATTTTGGCTAATGCCATTGATCTTTACGAAGTTATAGAGGCATGTATTAAAAGAGAATTAAATGGAAGAATAGACTACAAAAGTGCCAAGGAATGGGTAAGGAAATACCATTCAATAGAACAAAACAACGAATTATTGCTCGACACATGGCTAAATTGATCTATTGAAATGCTGCCAAAACAAAAGATAACTTATATTATTTCTGGGGTCAACAGGTCTCTTGCCTTTGAATGGATCGGGAAGGAGTTAGATAGGTCAAAATTCGACCTTGAATTCATTTTGCTATTTAATGGAAAGCCACGGATCGAAAAGATATTAAGACAAAATGGGTCTGAAGTGCATACGATCAATTATAAAAGCAAAAGGTCTATTCCGAGAGCACTTTTGGTCATGCTTTATTTGTTGCTGAAGAATAAACCAGATATCGTGCATACACATTTATTTGAAGCCACACTTCTTGGCTCGGTCTTAGCAAAATTGATCGGAGTAAAAAAACGACTTCAAACGAGGCATCATGCTACTTCTAACTTGATCTATCATCCAAAGATGGTGAAATGGGATAAGTTTAATACCTCTTTAGCTACCAAGATCATTGCTCCAAGTAAAAATGTAGCAAAAACTTTGGTCGAAAAAGAGGATGTTGATTTGAACAAAGTTGAAGTTGTTTATCATGGATTTAAAATTGATGAGATAGAGAATGTTCCAGTTGAAAAGGTCGAACAGTTAAGGTCTAAATATAAGATCCATTCTAACGAGGGTCCAATAGTCGGGGTGATCTCGAGATATTTAGAACTCAAGGGTATTCAATTTATCATCCCGGCATTTAAGAGGTTATTCAAAGATCACCCAAATGCAAAGTTAATACTGGCTAATGCAGTGGGGCCTTTCAAAAATGAAATACGTAGATTGTTGAAAGAGATCCCGGAGGACCGAATTCTGGAAATTGAATTTGAAAACGAGATCTTCGCTTTGTACAAACTATTCGATCTTTTTGTTCATGTGCCGGTAAATGAAACAGTTGAGGCTTTTGGCCAGATCTATATAGAGGCCTTAGCGAGTGGAATTCCAAGCATTTTTACTCTTTCTGGAGTGGCGGCTGAATTCGTTAGACCTGGTCATGATGCAGTAGTGGTGGATTTCATGAATTCAGAAGAAATATATCTCGGGATGAAAAAGATCTTGTCTGATCAAGTGTTCAGAGAGCAGATCATTGAGAATGGTCGAAAAGGGCTGTCAAAATTTGAGTTTCATCATTTCATCAAAGAATTGGAAAGGCTTTATGAGTGAAAAGATCAAATTTTCTATTGTAATTCCTACATATAATCGAAAGGAACTTTTAACTAAAACAATAAATAGTTGTATAGAACAGAGCTATCCTGATCTAGAAGTGATCATTGTTGATGATGGAGGAACAGATGGAACAGATTCTATGATCGCAGAAAAATATGCTTCGAACCCAAAGGTCAAATATTATTGGAAGGAGAATGCCGAAAGAGGGGCCGCAAGAAATTTTGGGACTAACAGGGCCTCTGGAGACTACGTGATCTTTTTAGATAGCGATGACCTTATGAGAAAAGGTTGCCTCGCGCTGTATGTGGAAAAGATCAGTAAATACGGTCCGGATGTTTTGTTTTCCAATTATGAAACTTGGTGCAATAATACATTCAGACCTTCGAGTGTGGAAAATTGGAGCGAGGGATGGTTACGATGGACAAAATTTTTGAAAGGAAACTATTTTGCTTCAATGATCTGCTTTAAGAAGGGAATAGATAAGATCCAAGTACCGGAATCACTGACTGTTGTCACTTCAGAAGATTGGATATTCAATATTCTTAAAACATATAAAAAGGGCTTCTATTATATCAACGAAGTTTGTTTTACTATGGTAGATCACGAAGACCGATCCATGAATTCAGATCAGAAATTTATAATTGAAACAAAATTGAGCGCCCTAAATTTGATAGAGAACGAAATTGATCTAAGTCCAGATGAGTTAACTACTCTAAGAAGCTATGCATATTATTTTGTGGCCATACATTCTTATGTAGGGAATTTCAAACGAATGGCATTTAAATTTTTATTGAAAGCTAAAAGAGTACCCTTTATGAGACGTCTTTTTCTTGCAATAAAAGCTTTCCTTGGCAGGAAAAATATTCTATTTTTCAAAAGGATTCTAAATTCTTGAATTGAATTCTTTTACTATTTGTGGTAGACGACAAACTAATGACCTTCCTATGAGATACAATTTTGAAAAAACTGAGAACTGTGAAATGTGTGGTTCTTCGAGCGAAGGACATAAGTTATTGGGTTTAAGACTCAATAGATCTCAGGGACTTCACCCGAAGAGAAAAGGAGGCATTGCTGTTTCGATTTATAAATGTTTGTCTTGTGGTCTTTTGTATTCTGATCCTATGCCAATTCCAGAGAATATACAAGACCATTATGGCAAGCCTCCAGAGGAATATTGGAAAGGATCTTATTTCAAAATAGACCCAAACTATTTCACTACCCAAATAAAGCAAGCAAGGGCACTATTGGGCGATATTAAAATAAAGAGTTTAGATATTGGAGCAGGTTTGGGAAAGGCCATGATCGCTATGGAAGCTCAAGGATTTGATGCTTTTGGTTTGGAGCCATCACAGCCTTTTTACGAGAGAGCAATAAGTGAAATGAAGGTAAAGGAGGAACGATTAGAACTAGGCTCCGTGGAAAGTTCAGAATACCCTGATAGCACTTTTGATTTTATCACATTTGGAGCGGTATTTGAGCATCTATATCATCCTGCAGAAAGTCTAGAGAAAGCTTTAAGATGGCTTAAGCCAAACGGAATTATACATATTGAAGTTCCCTCTTCAAATTGGCTTATTGCAAAAATTATTGATATTTATTATTCACTTAGAGGGACCAATTACACGACACATTTAAGTCCAATGCACACTCCATATCATCTGTATGAATTCAGTATTGGATCTTTTCATAAGCTCGGGCAGCGACTGAACTTTAAGACTGAAGTTCATCAAATAGACACTGGATCTGTTTATTTCTTTCCAAAATTCACGCACGGAATGATAAAGAAGATCATGAATTGGACAAAAACTGGAATGCAATTGACTGTTTATTTGAGAAAGGTATAAGATCCCCTTATCGCAATTTTCGTTTTTTCATCAATCTGGCTTCGTGTTGTAATATGTACAGTGCAGAAATATAAAGAGGGATACAAGGTATCTTATAACGCACAAGAGCACCAAAATTGTAACTGCTGAATCCAACTGCAAATGCAAAGAAAAGCGAGAAGCTCAAAGCCATAAGAAGGAATGCATCTCTATTTATTATTTTAGGTATTCTGAAAAGACCCAAGCCTATGAAGACATAGATACTTGCTATCAAAATGATCATACTTTCAAATGATGCCAAAGCCATAACAATACTATTTACTTCAGTAGGATAAGGCCTAAATAGAGTGACGTTTATAGAGGCTGGTGCCATTTTTAGTATACCTAATAAAGTTTCATCATAATCTCCCAAAGTATAGCTCGATCCTCGACCGATGTTTCCATGTTGCAAATGAGTTTGTACTTGATGCCAACTTTGCATGCCTTGTGCGGTAGAAAGGACATTATCTATGGAATATTTCTCTGAATACGAACCCAAAAATTGGATCGTGCCGGCCATTGCAAATGTCATAGCTGCAATTAAAAAGGGTATTATAAACCGTCTGATCAAAGGATTTCCGATCTTTTCACGATAGGACATTATATTCCAAAGAATTATTGCGGGAAGCAAACTCATGATGACATAAGCTTTGGTATTGAAAATAATATAGGAGCATAAGGCGATCATCAGTATAGAAGGATACTTTCCGATCCCTTTACGAAGAATTAATCTATCTGCGTAATAGATCAATAAACCAAGAAAGCCGATGACAATGCTGTCTTTAGAAATACCCGATCCCCAGAAGAATACGGAAGGGACAAACAATATCGCAAAGGCAAGGTTACCAGTGATCTTTGGATATCTTTTGGAAAAAGTAACGAACATGCTCCAAACACCAATATAACTTAGAGAGGCAAATATGACGGTTGAGGCCAAATAATTTCCAAGCCCAAAGAAAGTGACAATACTTGCAAACTTCGATGTGAACCATTCAGACTGACCTGGTCTGTATATTGTGGCATTTACTATTTCAGGAAAATTTTCATATACGTGCTCATTACTGCTTATCAAGATCTCGATATAATCAAAGGGATTGGTTAGAATGACATTTGACAAAATGACTGCATCATGAAAATATGTACTGGCATCGCCACCATATTCGTAATAGAACGTATAGATCGAGACGAACGATATAGCACCGATTATTTTTGCAAATAAGCCAGCCACGAAGTACTTTCTATATATTAGTCGATGCCTGTTCAACTGCCTGTAGAATAAGGCGAACATTGTGATCAACATTACATATGAAAAAGTAATTATTACATCAGCGAAATCCATGGGCAAAATTTAGCAGCTAAGTATCTAATAATTCAATTAAATATTCTTAGCAACCAAATTATCTGATAAAATCATTTAATTTGATTTTGAATTATAGGATAGTGTCAAAGTTAAAACAGTGACTCCAATAAAAAAAAATGTAGTCTACCTTTCGTATGATGGAATGACAGATATATTGGGTCAGAGCCAGATTTTGTCATATATCATAGGTCTTTCGAAAGAAGGTTACGTTTTTACGTTGATCTCATTTGAGAAAAAGAACAATTTTAAGAGGACAGGGGATGCAATTAAGCGAATATGTCTTGAAAACTCGATCAAATGGATACCCTTAAAATACACGAAGTGGCCACCGGTCCTTTCTACAATCTGGGATGTTTTTAAATTAAGAATAAGGCTGAGCCGTTTGCTTAGATCTCAGCAAGTAGACCTTATCCATTGCAGGAGTTACCTTACTTCGTTAGTAGCTTTGAAGTTGAAGAAGAGGAAAAACATTCCTTTTATTTTTGATATGAGGGGATTTTATGCGGACGAACGTGTTGAAGGAGATCTTTGGGATCTGAAAAATCCGTTGTATAAATATGTTTACTCTTTTTTGAAAAAGAAAGAACTTGACTTCTTAAATTATTCAGACGCGATCGTTTCGTTAACTGAAGTAGGTGCAGAGATCATGAAAACCTGGTGGGATATTACGGAAATAGAAAAGAAGATCTCGATCATTCCATGTGCGGCAGACTTTGAAGTATTCGACCTAATAAATATTGAAAAGAAAAAAAGTAGTCGAATGCGTTTGGGAATACCCCAAGATGACATAGTTATTACATATTTGGGTACTATGGGTACATGGTACTTATTTGATGAGATAATGGCTTTTTTCTCATGGTTCCAGACCCATCATGAAAATGCAAAATTCTTAATGATATCCCCAGACAGTAAAGTCGATGTCTTGAAGGTAGCTCAGAAACACTCAGTCAAAGAAGATGATATTATAGTCAAATTTGCGAGAAGAGAAGATGTGTCAATTTTTTTGGACGCCAGTGACCTAGGTGTCTTTTTCATTAGGTCCACATTTTCAAAAAGATCTAGCTCCCCCACAAAAATGGGAGAAATGCTTGCTAAAGGGATCCCTTTAGTTACAAATTCGGGCGTAGGCGATGTTGATGCTATCATTCAAAAATATCGATTCGGGATCTGTTTGGATAAACTTAATTTTAGTTCTTTTGAGGAAAAGAGTGAAGAGATCTTTCAACTGACTCAAATTGATCCGCATACTATAAGGAAAAGCGCGCATGAATTCTTTAGTCTCAATGACGCCATTTCTAAATACCGAAAGATCTACCAAGATATTCTAGGATGAAAAAAAAGATCTTAGTCATTTGTCCCTATCCAGAGAATGTTGCTGCTGCGCAGCGGTTGAAATATGAGCAGTATTTTCCTGCGTTCAGGAAAGCAGGCTATGAATTAGACGTAGAACCCTTCTTTAATATGGCTGGCTATTCTAGCCTTTATGTCAAAGGAAAATATTTAACGAAATCATTTCATACTATCATTGCATATTTCAGAAGGTTTCCTCTTTTATTTAGGATCAGAAAATACGATCTGGTTTATAATTTTTTATGGGTTACTCCATTAGGTCCACCGATATTTGAGTTTTTGATCCATAAATTATCGAAAAGGATCATTTATGATATTGATGATATGGTCTTTCTGGGTCATGCAAGCCGTTACAATAAATTTTCAAAATTATTGAAGGGTAAGAATAAAATGATCTATATGATGAAGAATGCAGACCATGTAATTACATGTACGCCTGTATTAGATCAATTTGTAAGAAAGTTTAATTTGAATACAACTGATATTTCGTCAACAGTAGATACCGAAGCATATGTGCAAAGGGAAGAAATATCTTGGTCCGACAAGCCGACAATAGGCTGGAGTGGAAGCCACAGCACGTCTAAATACTTAAAACTCCTTGAAAATGTTTTCATCCGTTTAAAGGAAGAAAAAGGGGTTGATTTCAGAGTATTGATCATTGGCGATGAAGAATTTAAGTTTGATTCTGAAAGATTTGAGTATAAGGCTATGCCTTGGAATTTGAAAACCGAAGTCGAAGACCTTCGTAAGATCGATATTGGCGTATATCCCTTATTGGATGAACCATGGATCTATGGTAAGAGTGGACTAAAAGCCATTCAATATATGGCTATAGGAATTCCCACAATTGCAAGTGAGTGGGGAACCATAGGACGCATTATAAGAAGCGGAGAAAATGGTCTGCTTGTAAAGTCAGATGATGAGTGGCTAAATGCACTTCTTGAAATTATTAGGAATGTACCATTAAGAGAGCAGTTTAGGGTTAAGGGAAGAGATACTATAGTTAACAAGTATTCTCTTTTGGCCAACGAGGGAACTTATCTCAATATCATTGCTGACGTGATCAGAAAAAATTAGGCAACTCGTTTGCCGACAGCACAATATTTAGGTTTTTGTTCTGAGATTTGAATTTCTTCAAGTCCAGACGCTTTCATCATAGAGTGAATTTGAGTTTTCGAAAATCGCTGTTCTAGACTAGTCCCAAACCTGTCTAAACTATCATTGCGCATTATATATATTGACTTATTGCGATAATAACTTAGGGGCATTTTTGTAGCGACCTTTTTCAATCCCAAAAATTCAACAAAAGCAGACAATTTGGACAAAGGAAAATAAATTACATAAGCAATTAGGTCGCAAATAAGTTTTTTGAGCCTTGAAGGCGACCGTGAAATGATCCTTCGAAAAATTGTTACGATCTTAAAGATCATTCTGTTGATCGCAGACTCCCCTTCTAAATTGTAATACAAATAGAAAAAGCAATGACCTCCCATTTTTACTTTCTCAACACATGAGCGCATGGCCTTTTCAGTGTCTGGAATATGGTGTAGTACACCTACACTGATCACAACGTCAAAAGATCCATCCCTAAAAGGCAAAACATCTATAGATGTTTTGGAAAGTCGGATATTCTCATTTGGTGCAAGTAATTTTGCAGCTGAGTAAATTGCTTCCGATGGATCAATAGCCTCTATTTCAAGTACCTTATCAGAAAGAAATTTGCTCCATCTACCCGTTCCGCATCCAAAATCTCCCAAATAAGTCTTTGATCTGTCTAAATGGGGCAATAAAATATCAAAGTATTCAATACCAATGCGGTCTATAGTATCTTTGTCAAAATCCTGAAATTTTTTCCATTCCTCTCCAAAAGAATCTACAACATCAAAGTCAATATTATTAGAATTCTCGCCATATTTGAAGACATGGACATGCCTCTTCTCAATTTCAATTGTCCTTTCTGGGGATAGTGTGAATTCTTGCAATATCGTAATGAATTATTGTCCTAAAGTATTAAATTATGCATAAGTAAAGAGAATTGAAATTACTTTTCGTCATACCATCAATTACGAATTATTATACGTTCTTAGAAGACATTGCTGAGGAATTGGTCAATAAGGGAAATCAAGTTTTTCTCGCTACTTCTACAAAGCATATTTCCAATATTGATTGCTACGATAGAGATATTCATGGGGAGCTGATCGAGATCGAATTTCCAAGAGGTTTTGAATGGACAGAGCACCTTAAAGCATCTAAGAAACTCGATGAGATCATACAAAAGGTAAAACCTGATGTGGTTAATGTTCACTTTTCAGCCGCAATTTTTACTACAGCGATCGCAAAAACCAAGGACTGGCCTGTAACAATAGGTACTTTTCATGGAGTGTCTTTTCCTATGGAAAAAGGATGGAGAAAGATCGCTCTGGGCTTGGCAGAATCATGGGCTGCAAAAAAGTTTGACAAAATATTCGTATTAACAGAGGACGATCGGAAAGCATTGATCCAAAAATCGAAGAAAATAAATGCAGATGTAATCTGGTCTTATGGCTTAGGTTGTGATCTCAGTCAATTTGACCCAAATAATATTTCTGAGGAAAAAAGGGAGAAGATCAGGAAAAGGTTTGGTCTCCGAAAAGACCACTTTGTCTACATTTTTGTTGGACGTCAAGTCCACTTTAAGGGCTTTGACAAATTGATCCGCGCGTTTGTTGAACTGTTTTCAAGGAATATAAAATTAAGGCTTATTCTGGTTGGAGACAAAGACAATATCCATTCTACGCATCTAGATCCTACTGAAGAAAAGATCTTGAATAATTGCCCTGGTATTATCAAAGTTGGATGGCAAGAGAATGTACAGGACTACCTTAGCGTAGCACATGTAAATGTTTTCCCAAGTATCAAAGAAGGTATGCCGGTTAATTTAATGGAGTCTCTTGCTATGGGTGTTCCTGTTATTACTGTTGATTCTAGAGGTTGTCGAAATGTTGTTGAAGACAATAAGGATGGAATAATATTAAAGGATCAAAATGTAGAAAGGCTAAAGGAGAAAATGAGATTTCTATGCGAAAATAGAGCTGAATTAGCTCGAATGGTTGACAATGCTCTCAAAGAAAGAGCTAAATTTGACCGAAAATATTTTATCAAGGATCAGTTGGAATTGTACGATAAATTGATCGTTAAATAAAGAAGTGGGATTGAACATACTTATTACAGGAGGAGCTGGCTATATCGGTTCTCACACAATTTTGGAGATCTTTGAGAATACTGACTGGAACGTTATATCTGTAGATAATTATTCCAACTCAACTCCGGAGACCTATGAAAGGATAAAAGCTATTTCGGGCAAGATGCCTGAAGTTTTAGAGCTTGATATCTGCGAGCAGGATTCTTTGGAACGAGTTTTTGAAAAATACAAGATCGATGGTATCATTCATTTCGCGGCTCTAAAGTCAGTTCCAGAGTCTGTTGAGAAGCCTCTTCTTTACTTGAAGAATAATCTGTTGAGCCTTATCAATTTACTCAATTGTACTCAAAGTCACGGAACCACTAATTTCATCTTTAGTTCTTCTTGCTCTGTTTACGGAAATACTGCTGATCTACCAGTAAAAGAAACGACAAAACTTGAAAGGTCAGAATCGCCTTATGCATATACTAAACGTGCAGGAGAGGAAATAATTGGACAATTCTCAAACGAGAATAAAAGAGTCAACTTTATATCATTGAGATATTTTAATCCGGTCGGTGCTCATAAAAGCGGGAAGATCGGAGAACTACCCATTGGCATTCCCAACAATTTAGTTCCTTACATTACACAGACGGCAGCAGGAATAAGGGAGCAACTCACCATTTTCGGAGATGATTATAACACCAAAGATGGAACATGTGTTCGAGATTATGTGCATGTTTCTGACATTGCCAACGCTCATGTTTTGGCATTAAGACAGCTTTTTGAAACGGATCATACCAAAAAACACAAAGCGATCAATCTCGGAACTGGAAACGGTATTTCTGTGCTGGAGGCTGTAAAGGCATTTGAACGAATAAACGATCTGGAACTGAATTACAAAATAGGCTCAAGGAGGGCAGGGGATGTTGCTGAAGTATATGCAGATAATACACTTGCGAAAAAGATGCTTGGTTGGGAGCCAAAAAGAGATCTAGATGAAATGATGAAAAGTGCTTGGCTTTGGGAGCAAGAACTTTCTAAGATAGATGTTCAATGACCAAAGCTGAAAAAGCCCAATTCGTTATTGATAAACTTGAGGAGATCTATCCCAAGGTTCCTGTTCCACTTTATCATCGGGATGCTTATACTCTTCTTGTGGCCGTGCTCTTGTCTGCACAATGCACAGACAAGCGAGTGAACCGGGTCACTCCACTGCTTTTCAAGAAAGCAGACACGGCCCAACAAATGGTGAAGATGCCAGTAGATAAGATACGAGAGATCATCAAGCCTTGTGGATTATCCCCAACAAAATCTAAAGCCATTCATCGGCTATCTGAGATATTGATCGAAAAACACAAAGGAGAAGTTCCCGCAAATTTCAAAGACTTAGAAGCTTTACCAGGGGTCGGTCATAAAACCGCATCTGTTGTTATGAGCCAGGCTTTTGGAGTGCCAGCTTTTCCTGTAGACACACATATTCATAGACTTATGTGGCGTTGGGGACTTTCAAATGGAAAGAATGTAGACCAAACAGAAAAAGATGCAAAAAGATTATTCCCGAAAGAAAGATGGAACAAACTGCATTTACAGATCATTTTTTATGGCAGGGAGTTTTCTCCAGCTCGAGGGTGGAACATGGAGAACGACATCATTCATCAAACTATAGGGAGGAAGAATCTAAAAAAATAAAAAAGAGCCCTTTTTCAAAGGCCCTTTCTTTTAATTTAAGATCATTTCGACTTGCTTGATCGTCTTGGACTCTCTCACACTTAGCGCTCTGCTATAGTTCAAAATGTTTTTTATAGTAGACTCTTTAGGTGAGATCTCCAGTTCTTCTGCAATATGTGCAATATCCGTGAACATGCTTTTTTCTCGATCTTGTAAGTCTTGTAAATCTTCAAAAGTAAAATTAACCATACGCTTATTTAATTGTTTCTATTCCAAAAACGCCCCCGTTTACTACTTATTGTATAAACTTGTTAAATCTTTAATAAAGCGCTAAGTATTTGATAATTAAGTACTTCATTTACAAGCGATTATATTATTATCCTTTTGCAGATCACCGAAGAGTACATATATAAGTGGATAGACCTTCCAAACCTTTTATTAAGTGGCCTAGAACCACTAGAGGTCAGGCCTGAAAGCAATTTTGTCAATATTGGTGAGCGAACCAACGTAACAGGTTCAAAAAAGTTCCTAAGATTGATCAAAGAAGGCGACTTGGAAGCAGCCGTAGCGGTTGCCAGAGATCAAGTAGAGGGTGGTGCCCAGATCATCGATATCAATATGGATGAAGGTCTTTTGGACGGAAAGGCAACTATGATCAAGTTCCTTGATCTTATAGCTGCTGAACCGGATATTGCTCGTGTTCCAATAATGATCGACTCCTCCAAATGGGAGATCATAGAAGCGGGACTTCAGCATATCCAAGGCAAGGGAGTGGTCAATTCCATTAGTTTGAAAAATGGTGAAGAGGAGTTCATTGCACAAGCGAGAGCAATAAGAAATTATGGAGCAGCTGTTATTGTTATGGCTTTTGATGAAAAAGGTCAGGCCGATACATATGAAAGGAGAGTAGAGATCTGCAAAAGGTGTTACGATATTCTAACAGAGAAAGTAGAATTTCCTCCACAGGATATCATTTTCGACCCGAATATTTTTCCAGTAGCAACCGGCATCAAGGAGCATAATAATTATGCTTTGGATTTCTTCAAGGCCACTCGTTGGATCCGCGAAAATTTGCCAGGAGCCCATGTGTCAGGTGGGGTTAGCAATGTCTCATTTTCTTTCAGGGGGAATACCAAAGTTAGAGAAGCCATGCATTCGGCATTTCTTTATCATGCCATCCGAAATGGAATGGACATGGGAATAGTAAATCCAACAATGCTAGAAGTCTATGACGAGATCCCAAAAGATCTACTGGAAAGGGTTGAGGACGTATTGTTGAACAGAAGGGATGATGCTACGGAAAGATTATTGGAATTTGCTGAGAATATTGTCCAAGATGGTAAGAAAGAAGAGAAAACCCTGGAATGGAGAAATGACACTGTCGAGAAAAGATTGTCTCACGCTTTAGTTAAGGGTGTAACCGAATTTATTGAGGGAGATACCGAGGAAGCGCGTCAACAACTGAAAAGTCCATTGGCAGTCATTGAGGGACCCCTTATGGATGGAATGAATGTGGTTGGAGATCTTTTTGGCTCTGGCAAGATGTTCCTGCCACAGGTGGTGAAAAGTGCTAGGGTTATGAAGAAGGCAGTCGCCTATTTAACTCCTTATCTAGAAGCTGAAAAAGAAAAAGGTTCTAAAGCTGGAAAGATACTCTTGGCTACAGTAAAAGGCGATGTTCATGACATAGGAAAAAACATTGTAGGTGTTGTTTTAGGATGCAATAATTATGAGATCATAGATCTTGGTGTTATGGTTCCTGCCAATAAGATCATAGATAGGGCCATAGAAGAAGATGCGCAGATAATTGGACTGAGTGGCCTTATTACACCTTCTTTGGACGAAATGGTTTATGTTGCAAAAGAGATGGAACGCAATGGACTGAATGTTCCTTTGCTCATTGGAGGTGCGACAACGAGCCGTGTTCATACCGCAGTAAAGATCGAAGAAAATTACCCCTCGGGTACCACATTACACGTACTTGATGCATCTCGGAGTGTGACAGTTGCAGGTAAATTACTTAGTAAGAAAGAAAAGGAATTTAGTCAAGATATAAAACAAGAGTACAAAGGAGTTCGTGAGCGTTATACAGCAAAAAAAGAGAGCAAAAGAATGATCTCTTTAAGTGAAGCGCGAGCCAATAAAGTACAAATTGATTTTGAGAATTATTCTGCTCCTATTCCAACCTCATTGGGTATACAAACGATCATGGGCCAAGATCTCGATGTCTTAGCAAAGTACATTGATTGGACACCTTTTTTCCAGACATGGGAACTAGCAGGCCGATATCCTAGAATACTCGAAGATGAGGTCGTAGGCGCCCAAGCTACTGAACTGTTCAGGGATGCTCAGGCAATGCTAAAAAAGATCATTGATGAAAATTGGTTGCAGGCCAATGCAGTGTTTGGTTTTTGGAAAGCCCATTCTGATGGTGATGACATAGTTCTGAAAGAAGGAGATCAGGATATCGCGAGATTCCATATGATGCGCCAACAGGTCAAGAAAGCCCGTGGAGCGCCTAACTATTGTTTGGCTGATTATATTGCTCCTGAAAGTTCTAGTGTCACTGACTATATGGGGGCCTTTGCAGTAACTTCTGGAATTGGGATCGAAAAGAAACTTGCGGAATTTGAAAAGGACCATGACGACTATAGTAGTATTCTTTTGAAAGCACTTGCTGATAGATTAGCTGAAGCATTTGCCGAATATTTGCATGAACAAGTAAGGACGAAATATTGGGCATATGCAGAGAATGAATCTCTAAGGAATGAGGAATTGATCAAAGAAAAATACCAAGGCATTCGTCCGGCACCAGGATATCCTGCATGTCCAGATCACACAGAGAAACCTGAACTTTTCAGGATCTTGAATGCTGAGGAAAAGACAGGAGTTAAGCTTACTGAGAATTTCGCGATGTACCCTGCAGCCTCAGTTTGTGGTTGGTATTTCTCTCATCCTGAAAGTAGATATTTTGGGATCCAAAAAATATTGAACGACCAACTTGAGGATCTTTCTCAACGAAAATCAATACCAATTGTCGATATGAAAAGATGGCTTTCTCCTTATTTGGATTAGCCTCATCTTTTGTCTACCAGTTCTGCTTCAGAAATTCTTTGGGGAAAAACTTGCTGAATGGCTAGTATTTTTTCTTTGTCTGTTTTGTCATCAAGTTTGTCATAGGGGACATTAAAGAAATGCAGACTCAACTCATTTCTTAATTCATTTAATGCTGCGGTCAATTCATTTTGAACTTGGATGTAGAGGTCATAGCTTGTTGCCTTATCATTTTGTATAGAGATCACTGCAGAAGGTTTTAATTCTCTGTATTCGCCAAAGTATTCAATGGCCTGAAGTTTTGCTCTCCATGCATTTAAAGTGTCATTACTTATTTGAGCATTTTCAAAACCAGTTCGGGAATACCTGCTCTCTATCTGTTGGATCTTTCCTAGAACATATTCCGTGTTTACTGGCCTTCTTTGAGTGTAACTGATATCGCCTTTTTCTTCGTTCAAGACTCCTGAGTTGCTCAAAAAATTTCTAGCTATTGATCTCAATTGGTTTATTTCAACTAATTCATTTTCTACCAATATCTCGTTGTTCATGTTTGTGTAAACCTCAAGAACATTTATGGGGTCTACCGTTTTGGGAGGGCTTTTTTCTTTCGAGGGTAGAATGCGAATTATTCCAATGTCTGGATCTAAAGTGGTAGTCATCAGCCAAAAGACCAATAGCAGAAACGCGATGTCTGCCATTGATCCTGTAGCTAGTGTAGGGAGGTCTCTTCTTGCCATTTCAGTGTTTTAAAGTGAAGACTTAAATAACCCTCTTCATGCCTCAAAAATTGTTACCGAAAATGGATCCAGATCTACCGAGAGCAGGTTATTGTATCACGATACTGATATCGCAACATCTGAACCATAAAAAAAGCCTCTCAATTAGCTGAAAGGCTTTTATCTATAAATACTTTTTGAATGACTATTCAGTACGATCCTTTTCCAAAGTTGAGTACATGATCTTCAATGCATCTGCTTCTCTCAGCTTGTATTTTACGTCTGATACGATCCCCATTTCGGCATTTTTGTCAACTTTAAGGGCAGTGATGATCTTTGGCTGCTCCGCCTCGAATCGTTCATTTTTGTTGTCGTTGATCCACACAGCTATGTCATCTAAAGAAGCCAAAGCATCATCCAATTGAATAACGGGTTGGTTTCCTTTCCTAGTGTCTACAGGTACTCCAATGTTAATGTAATCAACAAGAGATTTCTTCTCAACCTTGGTCACCTCAGAGGCAAGCGCCTGTTCTATCTTTACCAAGGGATCGTCATCTTTAATTACTGTTACAACCATGAAAAAGAACAGTAACATGAATACGATGTCTGGTAAACTTGCTGTTGAGATCTCCTCAACTGCCTTCTTTCCGCCTTTTCTAAATTTTGACATGTCCCTATGATTTAATTATTGACGTCTTTTGGTTCTGCTTCAGATACTCTTTGTGGAAATACCTGTCTTACAGCCTTGATCTTTCTCTTATCCTCTGGCACCTTATCGCTAAGGTCATCAAAGTTGATCTTCCAAGTCTTTTGACATAGGTCATCTCTTAATTGATTTACAGCAGAGGCTAATTCATTCTGCACCTGAATATATGTATCATAAGTAGTTCCTTTATCATTCTGCAATGATATCACTGCAGCGGGAACCAACTCTCTATATTCTCCAAAGAAGTTGATCGCATCCATTTTAGGTTGCCATATATTGTCCAACGACTTCTGATAGCTTTTACTGATGTCTTCGCTTTCAGCAGTAGATATTGCAGATCTCAAACTATTGATCTTTGCTTGAACGTCTGCCTTTCTCACCCAAGTTCTTGAAGTCAGGTTTTCATCTCCAGGTTTCTCTTCAAAAACACCAGTATTAGTAAGGAATTCCATCGCTCCGCTCTTCAGTTCGTTGACTTGACCGAGTTCACCTTCTACCAAAAGTTCGTTCCTGAAGTTCACCATCACTTCATAAACGTTCTTCATCTTTACTGTCTCTGGTTCAGCTTCATTATCAATAGGTGGTAGCTGTCTCATAATACCTATATCACTTTCTAATGTTGTGGTCATCAACCAAAACACAAGAAGCAGGAAAGCAATATCTGCCATAGATCCTGTAGGTATTCCTGGTAATGCTCGCCTAGCCATTATTTGAATGCGTTTTTGATCTCAAAAAAAGCAATAGAGAATACTGCCAATCCAGCAAATACATAGGAAGCAATAACACCCATTCCAGATAACTTGGAAATGCTTTCATTAATTTCCATGCCTTCCCATTTTGGTTCTATAGTTCCTGAAGCCAAGGCATAGCCTAATGCAAATATTACCGCAACTCCAATGAGGCCGATAAGTACTTTTTTATTCTTTCCGATATTGCTGGCCGCGGCATAAAGTCCAGCACCAATAGCGATCAATGCACAAAGGCCCATTAGCACGTAGCTAACACCCAGAGCAATGTCTGTTTTAGAAGAAAAGGGATCTTGCACGGCAAGTAAGGTGAAGACGATGCCTCCCAAACCTAGTAATGCAGCTAATCCCGTAACTCCTGTTTTTAATCCTTTAGACATAATGTTCAGGTTTTAGGTTATTACGCTTTGTGCTTAACGATCATATCTACTAAAGATATAGATGCGTTCTCCATATCATTGACAATACTGTCAATTTTGGAAAGAATGTAGTTGTAAAAGATCTGAAGTATGATGGCAACTACAAGTCCGGAAACCGTAGTAATAAGGGCCAGTTTCATACCACTTGCAACAACTGCAGCGTTAATTGTAGATGCACTTGCAATATCATCGAAGGCTTTGATCATTCCGATCACTGTTCCCATGAACCCAAGCATCGGTGCTAAAGCGATGAAAAGAGAGATCCATGAAAGACCTTTTTCCATAAGTCCCATCTGAACTTGCCCGTAACTCACTACAGACTTTTCTACCATGTCCACACCTTCGTCAGCTCTTTCAAGTCCTTGATAAAATATGCTTGCCACAGGTCCTTTCGTATTTCTTAAATATTCCTTAGCTGCTCCAACTCCACCTGAGTTAAGTTGACTCTCAACATTATCAAGGATGTCATCAGTATTACTTTGAGCCATATTCAAATAAATGATACGCTCAATGCATAAGGCAAGTCCTAGAATTAAACAAATAAGAACGAAAGCCATGAATTTTGGATTTCCTTCTATGAAGTAATTCTTTATTTGCTGATGAATACCAGGGTCAGAAGCTACATTTTCTGCTGCATCCTGTGCCATAGCCGGTAGCATGTAAATAAAAGCTAAGATGCTTGTAAAGATTTTGGAGTACTTTTTCATGTTATATTTTCAAGGTTGTGATTAAAACTCTTTTTATTTCAATTTAATTGTATCCGTTCATTGACCCGGAAATACCGTTTGTTTTGTATTCGAACACAATTCACCTGATCGATCAAATAATAGCCTTCAAATAGTGGTCTAATTAAGGATGAATAGGTTAGTTCATATTCTTATTTAACAGAATTAATTTCTGGCGGAGAGAGCGGGATTCGAACCCGCGATACGGTTTCCCGCATACACGCTTTCCAAGCGTGCGCCTTCAGCCACTCGGCCACCTCTCCAAGAATGTAAAGAACGATTTCTCGGAACTGCCAAA
>JABDKJ010000053.1 GCA_013002285.1 Flavobacteriales bacterium | reverse complement strand
CACTTGAACAATGCTGGCATCAATACGTATGCTGAACTTGCAGCAGCGAGTCTTGAAACGATCCAAGGAGTTTTGGATGCTGCAGGACCTCGTTATGCTGCGCTAAACCCAGGAACTTGGGCTGAGCAAGCTGCACTTGCAAGAGACGACAAGTGGGACGAGCTAAAGAAATTACAAGGTGAACTAGACGGAGGCAAAAGAAAGTCTTAGTCTAATTAAATTTAAAAGATCATGGCACATAAGAAAGGAGCCGGTAGTTCTAAGAACGGTAGAGAATCAGAAAGTAAACGCCTCGGGGTTAAGATTTTTGGTGGACAAAAGTGTATCGCTGGAAACATCATCGTTAGACAAAGAGGTACTAAGCACCATCCAGGTGAGAATGTTGGTATGGGAAAAGATCATACCCTTTTCGCCCTTACAGATGGTGAGATACAATTCAGAAAAAGAAGAAATAACAAGTCATACGTTTCCGTAAAACCTGCGGGAGGGGAATAAGGAAATGTAGTCCTAATAAAATTGAACTCTCGGTCATATAAGGTCGGGAGTTTTTTATTTTAGGGCCATAATGTAAAGAAGATCAATGCTTGAAATAAAACATATTGAAAGCCGTAAAGCGGAATATATAGAAGCGCTAAAAAAAAGGAATGTTGACGCGGCTGCTGACTTGAACAAGGTCATAGCTCTGAATGATGAGCGCAAAAAAACGCAGGCAGCCATGGATGAAAAGCTTTCCGAGTCGAACAACATAGCCAAGCAGATAGGTGAACTCTTCAAGCAAGGAAAAAGAGAAGAGGCTGAAGCCCTAAAAGCCAGACCTGCAGAGCTAAAGGAAGAGATCGCAGCATTGAAGAATACCATGCACAATACCGAAGAAGGCATTAAGGAGATCTTGTACGGTATACCCAACATCCCACATGCATTGGTTACTGCAGGTGTGAGTGAAGAGGACAATGAGACAGTATTTGAAGAAGGAGAGATCCCAGAACTGGGTGACAATGCAAAGCCACATTGGGATCTTGCCAAGGACTACAAACTCATAGACTTTGAACTAGGCGTGAAGATCTCAGGAGCAGGCTTTCCAGTTTACATGGGTAAAGGAGCCCAATTGCAAAGAGCTTTGATCAATTTTTTTTTAGAAGAGGCCAGAGAGGCGGGCTACATGGAAGTAATGCCACCACTTATGGTGAACGAAACTTCTGGTTATGGAACAGGGCAACTCCCAGACAAGGAAGGCCAGATGTACTACGTGACCGAGGATGACCTTTACTTGATCCCAACGGCTGAAGTACCGATCACAAATATCTTTAGAGATGAGATCATAAAGTCAGAGGACTTTCCTATTCAACGATGTGGATACACACCTTGCTTTAGAAGAGAAGCTGGTTCTTACGGAAAAGATGTTCGTGGATTGAACAGACTTCACCAATTCGACAAGGTAGAGATCGTGGAGATCTCAGATCCAGCTACTTCTTACGAAAATCTAGACCGAATGGTGGAACACGTAAAAGGTCTATTGAGAAAATTGGAATTGCCTTACCGGATCCTTCGACTTTGCGGAGGAGATCTTGGTTTCACTTCTGCCCTTACTTATGACTTTGAGGTCTATTCCACTGCACAGAGCCGATGGCTAGAGTGCAGCTCGGTTTCAAATTTCGAGACATTCCAGGCCAACAGATTAAAGTTGCGGTATAAAGATGCAAATGGAAAAACCCAATTGGTGCATACACTAAATGGGAGCGCTCTGGCGTTACCAAGGATAGTGGCCGCCTTATTGGAAAACCATCAAACAGCAGATGGTATCAAGATCCCTAAAGCATTGCAGCCATTCACAGGATTTGATATGATCTATTAAAATGAGAACCCACCTTTATAGCGCCATTGCAGGCCTAGTTTTGCTCTTGGCTTTGAGCTCATGTTCAGAGCACCCTTTTGCCAATGAAATGAAGGAAGTAGAAAGGCTTCAAGTGCAAACCGATAGTATAGATGCCATCTTCAAAACTCTGGATGTGGAAGATGCCACTCTGAAGGCAATGCAGGTCAAAGAAGATGTTGAAGAACTGAAGATGTATGTGCGCAATTATCCAGATGCCATGACCACTGAGATCGGAACGCTTCTTGATGACCTTAAAGCCGCGGGGAAGACCTATGGCAGCATAGAAAAGAACCATGGAAAATTGAGAGAAGAACTTTTCACTACAAAAAAGCAGTTAAGAAACCTTAAGAAAGACCTGAAAGACAACCTGTTAGACCCAAAAGTGGCTACAGAATATATTTCAAGTGAGGCAAAAGCCGTAAAAATGCTGATAAAGAACATCGGACAATTGAAACAAAATTCCAAGATAGCTGTAGTAAAATATGATAGACAGTTGGAATTGATCAACGATATCAAGACCAGACAAAACTAAATGACCAAATTCATTAGCATATCATTTTCTATTGTTCTCTTCCTTTTCATAGGAAATACGGCTATTGCTCAGAACGAAGCATTGGCAGATGAGTATTACTTGAATGGAGAATATTCAAAAGCTCTTTTGTACCTGGAAGACATTTACAAGAAGAAGCCAGGGATGAAAACGTACGAGAAGTACCTGGTCTGCCTCAAAGAAACTGAACAATATGATGAGGCGCAGAAATTAGTGAAACGCCACATGAAGCGCTACAAAGACAAGCTGGAATTGCATTTGGACGCAGGTGACATTCACAAAGCTCTGGGAGAAGAGGGCAAAGCAAGGGACGAATATGAGGAAGCCAAGTCAAAAATAGACGGGCAGCGTTCTAAAGTAACGCAGCTCGCGAATGCCTTTACGAAGCGGAATATGCTTGAGGACGCTCTGGACACCTATGAGATCGGTAAAAAGAAACTAAAAGAACAAGGAAAAGATAGGGATGCCAATTATTACAATTTCCAGATCGCGGAGATCTATGGCTCACAGGGAAAATATGAATTGATGATAACAGAGTACCTGGATTACCTTTCATTCAATAGCAATTACAAAAAGACGGTTCAAACAAAACTGAACAAGGCCATTGACTTTCAAGAAGACGACCCAAATGCAGACCTGTTGAAAGAACAGCTTTTGAAGAAAGTTCAGCAAGAACCCCAAGAGGAGGTGTTCTATGAATTGTTGATCTGGGTTTTCACTCAGAAGAAAGATTTCAATTCTGCTTTCATCCATACCAAAGCATTGGATAAGCGATTAAAGGAAGATGGATTGCGCTTGATCAGTCTGGCTAGCCTTTGTTCCAACAACAATGCATTTGAGGTTGCCGCTAAATGTTACAACTACATTGCGGAAAAGGGCGATTCATATAAATACTACAATATTGGTAAGACCATGGAAGTGAGCACCTTAAAGAAGGCGCTTTTGAATGATGTCTATAGCACCAAGGAACAGTTTGAAGAACTGAAAGCCAAGTACAATTCTGTATTGAATGACCTTGGAAGGAATTCTCAAACCACAAAGATCATAAGAGAATTGGCGTACATAGAAGCCTATCACCTTTACAACCCAGAAGAGGCCCTAAGCCTTTTAGAAGAAGCGATAGCAGTGCCCGGAACAGAGCTAACCTTAAAAACCTGGTGTAAACTGGATATGGGTGACATTCTGCTTTCTCAAGGCTATATCTGGGATGCATCTATTTATTACTCTCAGGTTGACAAAGATTTCAAAGATGACCTTTTGGGCCATGAGGCTCGATTCAGGAATGCAAAGATCTCTTACTACACAGGAGATTTTGAATGGGCGCAAGCACAATTGGATGTATTGAAAGCCAGCACTTCCAAACTGATCTCTAACGATGCTATGGACCTTTCATTGCTGATCACGGATAACTTGAACCTGGATACGATCACCGATCCCATGATGAAATATGCCACTGCGGATCTTCTTACAATTCAAAACAGATTTGACGAGGCTCTTGCAACGCTAGACTCTATAAACACCCTTTACCCAGCACATTCATTAGAAGATGAGATCTTGTACCAAAAGTCTAAGATCGCTTATAAAAAAGGTGAGTTCGAAACAGCGGCCACTTATCTTACCGATATCATTGACCTATTCTTCTACGACATACTTGCAGACAATGCGCTTATAGAATTGGCACAGATGAACGAGAATGTCTTCAAGGACGAAGATAAAGCCATGGAACTTTACCAAAAACTGATGACTGACTTCCCCGGTTCCATCTATGCTTCTGAGGCCAGAAAGCGATTCCGATATCTAAGAGGGGATATATATAATTAATCTCCACATATTTCTCCTATTGCTCTTTATCAGAGCGATTGCTTTTCCTTTTAATTAAATTCGCCCCAAATCTACTATATGTCCCAACCCGTTATATATAATGTCACCGTTTCCATAGACTATGAAGTGCATGGCGATTGGTTAGCTTGGATGAAAGACATCCACATTCCTGATGTAATGAAGACCGGCTTCTTCACTGAATTCAAATTCTCCAGGATCCTCGCAGAGGAAGAAGGCGGAATGACCTATTCCATTATGTACACAGCCAAGAGCATGGCTGCATTGAATGAATATCAAGCCTTTCACTCCCCTGCCCTGCAAAAAGAGCATAACGACAAATACGGTGGAAAATTCGCAGCTTTCAGAACCTTATTAGAAATAGTAGACCATGGTTAAAGCCAAGAAACATCTTGGACAACATTTTCTTAGAGACCTTTCTATAGCAGAAGATATTGTGAACGGTCTTACTCTTAGTGAGACGGCAGACCTGATCATAGAGGTAGGTCCGGGAACAGGAGTTCTCTCGCAATATTTGATCAAACAGTATCCTAAGAAATTAAAGCTGGTAGAGGTAGACAGAGAATCCATTGCTTATTTAAAAAAAGCATATCCCCATTTTCAGGAACATATCCTTGATCAAGATCTCTTGAAGATGGATCTTGGCCAATTGCCGGAAAAAAACATCTGCCTCATTGGGAATTTCCCGTACAACATATCCACTCAGATCATTTTTAAAGCACTAGAACATCGCGCCAAAGTAATAGAAGTAGTAGGCATGTTCCAGAAGGAAGTTGCGGAACGGATCGCATCGCCTCCGGGCAATAAGACATACGGTATCATGAGTGTTTTAGCACAGGCATACTTTAAAACTGAATACTTGTATACAGTGGACGAACATGTTTTTGACCCACCTCCAAAAGTGAAGTCGGCTATTATTCGATTGACCAGGTATAGGGATAGCATCCCGAATTGCGATGAAAAATTCTTGTTCAGGTTGGTGAAACTTGCCTTTAACCAAAGGCGGAAAACATTGCGAAATGCCTTGAAGTCAATTCTTCCTGAAGGATTTCAGTCCGAAGTTTTGCAGCTGCGTGCAGAACGACTGAGCGCAGAGGATTTTATTGAGTTAAGCAGGATCCTAAAAGATCAGGTATAGGAGGCCAGTCCCCCCGACTTTAGGTCTGACACGATCTGCTTTATCTTTTGCTCCTCGTCTTTCTTGCACACTAATAAGGCCTCTTCAGTCTCTACCACAATGTATCCTTCGAGTCCCTGAAGTACAACCAACTTATCGGCACTTACTTTCACCATATTGTCACTGGAGTCGTACATAAGTATGTCCTTTCCGATCATCGCATTTTCATTCTCGTCTCTTTCAACATGTGTATAGAGAGAGCCCCAAGTCCCTAGATCTGACCAGGAGAAGTCTGACAAGATCACTTTTACACTTTCTGCCTTTTCCATGATGCCATAATCGATCGAAATATCATCGCATTTGGGATAAGTCTCATTTACGAAAGCTTCTTCTTTGTCTGTATTGTATAGATCCGCACCTTGGGAAAGAAGATCGTAAATGCCGCCAAGGTCTTTTCTGAATGCATTTTGTATGTCTTTTAATGTCCAAACGAAAATGCCTGAATTCCAATAGAAATTTCCCTTTTCCAGGAAGGTTTTAGCAGTGCCAGCATCTGGTTTTTCCCTGAATTGTTCTACAGCATGTACACTTCGTACATCGTTATTCTCTCCCTTTTCGAACTCTATGTAGCCATAACCCGTATCCGGCCTGCTCGGCTTTATTCCCAATGTTACAAGGCTACTTGTATTCTCAGCAGATTCGAAAGCGAGTTCTATGGTTTTCACGAATTCATCCTCGTTCAGGATCAAATGATCAGAAGGCGCTACAATGATGTTTGCATCTTTGCACTCAGCTGCGATATTGAAATTTGCATAGGCAATGCAAGGAGCCGTATTCCTCTTGCAAGGCTCTAACAAAATGCGATGGTCCTGTATTTCTGGGATCTGTTCCTTTACAAGGTCGAAATAGGCTTTATTGGTAACGATCAAAATATTCTCTGGAGGACAAACTTTCGAAAGTCTCTCAAAAGTCATTTGGATCAAGGACTTACCCAGCCCAAGAATATCGTGAAATTGCTTTGGGAAAGAGCTGCGGCTCATAGGCCAGAATCGACTGCCTATGCCTCCGGCCATTATTACACCATAGTTTTTGGACATACTTAACTCAGTTTGTTCAAGGCAGTTTCAATGTTACCTAATGCTTTCCTTACATCTTCCCTGGAAGCTGTGCCGATAGAAAGTCTATACCACTTGCTTGTACGTGGTGCCCCGAAACAATAGAATGGTACAAGGGCCACCTTAGCTTCATTCAAGAGATAGCTTGTAGTGTCTTCAATAGAATCTATCGTTGATCCATCAGCTCTATTTTTACCAATGAGATCGAATTTTATCGTAAGATAAATGGCCCCTTGTGGATCAATAACATCCACAGGTAAGCCATCGTTCTTCATTTGAGTAAAGCCTTCGTAAAACCCATTCAGCCGATAAGAGACCTCTGTGCGGAATGCATCAATGTCATTCTTAACGACTTCATTATTAGATAAATAAGAACCTACAGCAAGTTGTTCTGCCTTGGGCGACCATGCACCCATATGACTTAGAATGGCTTTCATTCTGCCGATCAATTCAGTCGGTCCAAATGCCCAACCTACCCTTACTCCGGTAGCACAAAATGCTTTAGATATGCCATCTATGCTAACTGTATACTCACGCATCTCTGGATATAGATGCACTGGATTGAAATGTTTTGTCTCGCCATTTAAGATCATCCAATACACAGAATCGTACATTAGATAAACGGGCTTTCTCACACCTTCTCTTCTCTTGTTCTCTTCAAGTATCAATTCACAGATCCCAGATAGGGCTTCCTCAGTGAAGACCGTTCCCGTGGGGTTTAGTGGCGAACAAACAGCAACCAAGTTGGCTTCTGAAATATATGGGGCAAGATCTTCTGCCGAAGGCATGAAATTATGCTCTGGTGTAGTTTCCACGAAGATCGACTTCGCTGAAGTAAGGTGCGTATAGTGGTTATTATTCCATGAAGGCACAGGGTAAAGCACCGTGTCGTCAGGGTCTATAAGTGCTCTGTAGGTCGCGTAGATCAAAGGACGCGATCCTGCTGAAACCAGAATGTCATCAGCGCCATAATCCAGATCACCAAATGTCTTTAGATATCCACTTACTGACTTTCTCAACTCTGCCATTCCATTCGCCATCGGATAATTAGTATGGCCATCATTATAGGCCTGGATTATGGCATCCTTCAATTTTGAAGGAATAGGAAATATGCTCGGGTTGAAGTCGCCAATGGTAAAGTTGTAGATATGTTCTCCTGCTGCGATCTTTTTCTTAACCTCTCCTGCTAATTTAATGATCTCTGAACCGACCAATCCTTGGGCCATTCTTGAAAATTGAGAAACTTTTTCGTCTACGGAACTTTGCATGGAATAGAAAATTTAATGTTCCGCAAAAATAAGAAAGTTTAGGCGGCAATTGGCCTATTTAAGGCCTATTATATCGACCTCAGCTACTGGGCTCACATAATAGATCCTGTTTGTGCCAACTTCCTGGCATTTGTAGCGTTTACGCAGTTTTTCGCGTTTTATAAAGCGCTTGCCACCCTGTAACTCAAAAACTTCGTTGTAAGGTATGTCTTCCAAATAGAGCTGTTTCCGCTCATCATATCTATTCAAGACTCGTGTAAGGGCTTCATCGGAACAGCTGGAGGCCTTTGGGTTAGCCAAATAATTTTTTAAGCCAAGCTGCACGTCTTCAGGGAAAACATGCATATACTGCCTCAGTAACTGAACAAATTGCTGTTTCCATATTTTGCCGTGAGGGTTTTTCAAGTCTTTCTGTATGGACCAAGCCTCTAAATGGGCAAATTCATGAAGGAGTGTGACCAAGAAAGAATAGGGATTGAGATCACCATTCACTGAAATGCGATGCGTGTCTCCATTATAAGGTGGTCTGTAATCTCCTAATTTGGATGCTCTGGGTTTTGTAACCCTTACTACCACCCTATGTTCTATAATGGCCTTTGCTATTGAATGAGAGATACCGTCCGGAAGGTAAGGCGCTATCTTAGTTGCTATTCGATCTACTTTGCTCAATGTAGCTGAAGGTCGTTTGGTTTTGATGAACAGGTTGCTCTTGACTCCATGTCGGACATGTATTGCATCGGTTCTTTCTTCTCATCGAACAACTCTGTAGAATGGCGACCAGGATCAAGATCACTATAAAAGACGACACGTTTTTTTTGAGCATTTTCAAAGTTAATTAATTCGAAGATCGAAAAATGTGGGTAGTGCAAAATTAATATAACTTTAAACGCTTATGATCAAGAGTGTAGTATGGAGCTGCTAAAGCAGGTTGGAAAATATAGTTTACTCATGTCCAAAACCTTTGGCAAGCCTGAAAAACTAAAGGTTTACCGCCAAAGAATAGTAGATGAAATAGATCAGCTTGGGATCAATTCCCTTGGGCTGATCGCGATCATGTCCATATTCATGGGTGCTGTTACAACACTTCAAATGGCAGTTCATTTAGAAAACCCTCTTGTACCAAAATCACTTATAGGTTTTGCAACGAGGGAATCTATGATCTTGGAATTTTCGCCAACAATGATGGCTGTTATCCTTGCCGGAAAGGTAGGGTCCAATATATCTTCTGAAATAGGAACGATGCGTGTGAAAGAGCAGATAGATGCTCTGGACATTATGGGTATAAATTCTGCCGGATACCTCATATTTCCGAAGATCATCTCATCACTTTTGATCTTTCCTTTTTTGATCATCATAAGCATGGCACTTGGGATAGGAGGCGGATACCTGATCTCTATTTTAACAGGAGTTGTATCACCTGATCTATTTGTTGAAGGTATACTCGATGAATTTAAACCTTTTCATGTCTTCTACGCTTTGATCAAAACATTGGTCTTTGCCTTTATCATAACCTCGGTTTCTTCTTTCCAGGGATACTATACAAGCGGAGGAGCACTAGAAGTTGGGAAAAGCAGTACCAAAGGCGTAGTACAAAGCACGATCTTAATTTTGATCATGGACCTTGTGCTGACCAAACTCATGCTCATTTGATAGAGATCAAAAACATATCTAAGTCTTTTGGGGACAATCATGTACTCAAGGACATTTCGTCTACTTTTGAAAAAGGCAAGCTTAATTTGATCATTGGGAAGAGTGGGTCCGGCAAATCTGTGTTGACCAAATGCATTGTAGGATTGCACGATGTTGACGAAGGACAGATACTCTATGATGGACAAGTGTTCAATGAAATGAATACCAAGGAAAAGAAAGAGATCAGAAAGCAAATTGGCATGTTGTTCCAAGCAGGGGCTCTCTTCGATTCACTTACCGTTGAAGAGAATGTGATGTTCCCTCTTAAGATGTTCACAGAAATGTCTAAAGAAGAAATGCGCGATAGAGCAAACGAGTGTTTGAGAATGGTGAACATTGAAAACAAGAATGACCTTTTACCTTCTGAAACTTCAGGTGGCCAGCAGAAAAGGATAGCCATAGCACGTGCTATTGCTATGAAACCAAAATACCTTTTTGCGGATGAGCCGAACTCTGGTCTAGACCCCCAAACAGCGATCCTTATTGACAACCTATTGAAAGAGATCACATATGAGTTGGGGACAACAACTATTGTGATCACGCATGACATGAATTCTGTAATAGAGATCGGAGATAACATCATGTTCATACATGAGGGAAACAAGTGGTGGAGTGGAAACAAAACAAGTATCCTATCTGCTGACAATGAGATCCTCAATAATTTTGTTTATGCCTCTGAATTCATGAAGCAGATCAGACAGCACCTTTCTTAATTTTTAGGAAAAAAAAAGTCCCGACCAAGGGTCAGGACTTTCATTTCCGCTACGGGGATCTTTATTTAGTAATAACCATTTTCTTGGTTAATCTGTCACCATCAATGATGATCGAATAGTAGTAGATACCACTATTAAGATCTTCATTACTGACAACGATAGAATGTCTTCCAGCAGCTTTTCTGCCTTCATTAATGTTCATTACCACTTTCCCTGTGAGATCATATACTTCAAACAGAACAGTCTCTGCATTGACAAGGTCATAGGCGATAGTAGTGATATCTTTCACTGGGTTAGGAACGTTTTGCCCCAAACTTACTCTATCAGATATCGTTGCTTCTGCAATACTAACATCTTCGGCAAAACCTAATCTTACCATTGGTGTTCCTGTCGTGAAGAACCAAGTGTCATCTTCTTCTATGAAAACAAATGATGTTTGTTCTGGTGAAACACCTGAAGTTCTGATAAAAGCTTCGTTACCGTCTCCTCCGTAAGCTTTGAAGTGAGCATAGTAATCTAGTCCTTCTTCAATATCATAAGGATCCTCTAATAAAATATATGTCATGAACTCGTCTCCTGTTCCATTACCCATACTATTCTGGTAAGTAAGGTCCTCATTCCCTCCAACAAGGAATTCGAAGTCTGTAGCACCGTCTCCCCAAAGTTCGACAGTAAATTCAGAAGCATCATCAGAAGCTGTACTCATCGCAACACCGATAGCATATACCGATGCATCATCACTACATCCGTAGGCAGTTCCTAAAGTATGACCAGCATCTCCAGTATTAGTATAAGAAGCTTCAGCACTTCTTCTGTCTCTTGCCATTATATCATTCTCTGCCCAGAAAATAACTTCATTCAATTGGTCAGAAGGATCAATGTCTGTTTCGTTTTGAGTTACTTCCAAAGAAGTAATGTACTCACCCAAAACTCCCGCAGGAGGAGTCCAGTCTTCTATAACCAAAAGTGAATCTTCACCCGGTGCAAGATCGATCGGATTACTGCTAAGCATTGCAGTACCACCATCATAATTAACCGTGGCATTCAATGTTACACCAGTCTGCATAACAGATCCATTATTCACAACTCTTGAAGTGAAATCAATTGGCCTTAATTGTTGTTGTGGGTAGATAGAGTATTCTAGGTCTATGTAATCCGTAGCAACATTTGGGTTCCAATTTGAATAACCAGCGTCTATGACAGCAAGGTCATTTGACTCTGGCACGAACAATTCAAGATCATCTAGAACCCAGTAATAGTGGCTAGGTCCATTCCAAGAAAATCTGATCTTCACATCATCTGAGCCACCAGCCACTGCTGAAATGTTCCATATCCCGTCACCTACAAATTGAACATTAACTGCTTCAGCAGGAATTACATAAGAAGGGGCCGTAGTATATGTGAGGCCACCATCCGCTGAAACTGCTACTTCAATTGCAAGATCTGTACAACACCATCTGTATTCATGAGCAAATTTCAATGAAACGCCAGCCTGACCCGATAGGTCTATAGAAGGAGACTCAATAAAACCTGACCATTCAGTCTGAGTGAAATCTGGTCCACCCGGTGCATCTGGGTCAATACAGTTTGCTGAATCTGCATCGAAGATCAAGAATCCATTTCCAGCAGAAGCGAAACCTGGCAATCCTGTCCCTCCAGACCAACAACCATTACTTTGAGTAGTAGAGTGTCTCCAGATATTTCCATCGTCACCACCAATTGTCCATACTCCAACATCCGTTGTAACTGTACCAGGACCATTTACAGCACCGCTGAAGTCTTCAGTCCAAATTGAAACACCACGTTCTACATTATTTGCAGGTGCAAGGTGTGTGTTGGCCGCAGCTTCACTTAGTTTATAGGTAATATCCCTTTTTTCGAACGACCACTTGTCCGATATCCTTTGCGCATCTGCCATAGATACAACAAGTAAGAGCGTTAAGAGTAAACTTATCTTTTTCATGTAAATTAATTTAGTTCTGAATTTTAATATTATTTATTGACCACCATTTTCTTGGTGATCGTGGCATTTGACGTAGTCAATGAATAAGTATATATCCCTGAAGCTATGCCATCTAAATTGAAGAACCATTTGTTAGGTCCAGCATTCTTGGTTCCAAGATCTTCAGAATGTACGATCTTACCGTCCATATCTATTACTTGCATTAAAACATCATCTGCCTGTTGTAATTGATATTCAATTACAGTATTGTTTGCAAACGGATTAGGATAGTTCTGAAGAAGTTTGATGCCGCTTTCAAAATCTAAATCTTCTAGGCTTGTGATCTCAGATGTCACCAATCTGATCATAGGGGTATTGGTTGTATAGAACCATTCACCAAGTTCATCCTGAAAGAAAGAAGTTTGAGGTATAGACTGACCGCTAAGTGCGACCCTAACATTTTCATCTGATGTTCCACCAAAATGATGCACAGACCCCAATACTAATTCTCCAGCAGAAACCTCATATGTGTCTTCAAAAGGTATATATCCAAAATTTGCCTCTCCGGTCTCTGAGATATCACCTGCTTGAACCTCATATTCCGCACCAACCAAGAATTCAAAGTCTCCATTAAGGAGCTCCACTTCTGTAATGGTTCCAGGTTGAGTAGGGTTAGTTAATCCGGCTCCGAAAGCCACAGCTACACCATAAATAACAGTCCCAGCAACGGGCATTTCATAAAGATTTGCCGATCTGAATTCAAGATCTCCATTTGACTGGAAAAGAGCTGCAGAGTTCTGATCCCTTGCATAGATGTCTTCAGTGATCATGAATGATTCTGAGTCGGCATTATTACTTGGATCCTCATCCACTTGGTCAGAAGCAGTGCTAATTGCAACTTCTACTTCTCCAAGATCATCTGGAGTCCACCCGGTTTCAATAAAGATCGAGTCAGTTTGTCCAAAATCCAATGAGGCTATAGGGTCACTTGTAAACGTACCCTGCGATGTTCCATTTAAGAACAGTTCCGCATTCACAACAACATTTGTCTGCGTTTGGATGCCATTGTTAGTAACAGCACCACCAACCCACATAGGTACAGCTTGTTCTAACGGCACTTGCGTATACTCGATCACAACATTTTCAAGATCTGGATTATTTGGGTCCGCTGAAAATACCTCTTGCAATGAAAGATTATTTTCCAAGATCGCATCAACAACTACGTTGTCAATTGCAAATCCACTTGCCCATGAACCAGCGTCACTCCACTGAAATCTGATCCATACCTGAGATTCTCCATCGTAATCAAAAAGTGTAACAACGATCTCTCTCCACTCAGGGCTTGCATCATCAGCAGCCGTAGATAGGAACTCTTCTGTCCAAGTAGTTCCATCGGTACTTACAAGTACAGTCCAGTCACCACTTCCATAGTTTCCGTCTTGATATCCGTTGAATGTCACAGCTGCATTTGTTACATCAGTGAAATCCATCATAGGAGTCTGAAGGTACACATCGATCATGTCGCAGTCACAAGGCGGTCCATCATCATTTGCATATGCGAATGTATTTCCTGCAATGTCAGGAATTGGAAGGAAACCACCATTATTAGCAGCATCTGCATCTCCTGTTACGAAACCAGGAACAAAAGTACCAAGTGGATTTCCGCTTGCGTCTAATTGCTCTACATCGTTCGTTTCCCATCCCGCTGGAAGGCCTGGCACTCCTGTTTGAAAGTCTTCCTCTAGGACTGGAACATTCTTGAATATTGGTTTGAATGTAGCTTTTGGCGAAACCATAGGATCGCTCTGCGCTTTATCCGTATGCAAATGAGCTTGGCTCAATTGCGCTGAAGCGCCCAAAAAGCAAAAACAAAGAATTAAAGTAAAGATATTTTTCATATTTCTTTTAGGTTTGAATTTCTTGATAGGTGAAGGAGCAAATATAGAAATAAAGGCGCTTTTAGCAAGTATGAAATAGCCCTAATGGATCATATATTGTGGGCCAAATTGGAATCCGTAGAATAGAAAGAGCAACCCCTATGTGACATCAATAGCAAGGAACGGTAATTGGCAGACAATAAACGGTCTTTTTATACTTCCGTGGTGCTTATTTCAACTTGCTTTTCATCACTTTCGTATAAAGAAACTGAAGGGCATGTACACATTAAATTCCTGTCACCATAAGCATTGTCAATTCTAGCTACACTTGGCCAAAATTTTGAGTTCCTCAAATATGGCAAAGGAAAAGCGGCTTTTTCTCTTGAATATGAGTGCGACCAACTGCTATTAACCACTTCATGCATCGTATGTGGAGCATTTTTTAATGGGTTGTCTTCCGCGTCAGCCTTACCTTCTTCGATCTCACTTATTTCTTTTCTGATCGTTATCATGGCATCAACAAACCTGTCTAGTTCTTCTTTTGACTCACTCTCTGTAGGCTCTATCATGATGGTGCCTGGCACGGGCCAAGACATAGTAGGCGCGTGAAAACCAAGGTCCATCAAACGTTTTGCGATGTCTTCTACATCGATCTTCACGGACGACTTGAAATCTCTGCAATCTATGATCATTTCATGTGCAACAGTATCATTCACACCAGTATAAAGAATGTCAAAATAACCTTTCAATCTATTGTAGAGATAATTTGCATTGAGTATTGCAAGTTCAGAAGATCTCTTCAGCCCATTTGCCCCGAGTAACGAAATATAGGCATATGAGATCTGCAGGATCAAGGCGCTTCCCCAAGGTGCTGCAGAGATAGCAGGAATGGCTTCACTATTGCCGACATTAATTACTGGGCTAGATGGCAAGAATGGCGATAGGTGCTCTGCAACGCAGATCGGCCCCATTCCTGGGCCTCCTCCGCCATGAGGTATTGCGAAAGTCTTATGCAAATTCAAGTGACAAACATCTGCTTTGATCACACCTGGACTTGTTAAACCTACTTGGGCGTTCATGTTGGCACCATCCATATATACTTGACCTCCATTGTCATGGATCATGTCTGTGATCTCCACAATGTCCTCTTCGAAAACGCCATGTGTGGATGGGTATGTCACCATTAAAGATGAGAGTACTTCTTTATGCTCTTCAGCTTTTGATCTGAGATCCTCAAGATCTATATTTCCATTGTCATCACATTTAACAACCACCACTTTTAATCCAGCCATTACGGCACTTGCTGGGTTTGTTCCATGGGCAGATGACGGGATCAATACAACATTTCTCTTTTCTTCTCCTTTACTCTTCTGATAGGCTCGAATAACCATTAGCCCGGCATATTCTCCCTGAGCTCCTGAATTTGGTTGAAGACTTACTCCATGAAACCCTGTGATCTCTGCTAGCTGACCTTCCAGATCTCTTATCATTTCTTGATAGCCTTGACATTGGTCTAGCGGTGCAAATGGGTGGATGTCAGAAAACTCCGGCCAAGTTATCGGCATCAATTGTACAGCCGCATTCAATTTCATTGTACAGCTTCCAAGCGGTATCATAGAATGGCAAAGAGAGAGGTCCTTATTCTCCAATCTTTTCAAATACCTCATCATTTCGGTTTCAGTCCTATATGAACTAAATACGGGATGTGTCAAATATGGCTGTGTACGTCTATGACTTGTCAGTGAAGTGTCGTTTGAAAAGCCGTTCATAATAAAAGGCTGTGCTTCTTTTTCTTGATGGTCCGCAAAGACCTTTACGACCCTATTCAGCTCGATTTGGCTTGTAACCTCATCAAGTGAGATCCCGATCTGACCATTCTCAAAATATCTGAAATTATAGCCCGCCTCTTCCGCAAGATCCCTGATCAAACCCTGTTGCTCTTTGGAAGTTTCAATGCAAAGGGTATCGAAATAAAATTGATTTGAATTCGAATATCCTAGCTCTTTGAGTTTGCTTTCAAGAAAACAAGTATTCTTATGGATCACTTCACCTATATTCCTCAATCCTTCTGGGCCATGATAGACTGCATACATGCCTGCCATTATGGCTAATAATGCCTGAGCAGTGCAAATATTACTCGTAGCCTTGTCCCTTCTTATGTGTTGTTCTCTGGTTTGCAAAGCCATTCTATAGGCTTGCCCACCACCTCTGTCCTTTGACACTCCAATTATCCTACCCGGAATATTTCTTTTCAATTCTTCCTTAGTAGCAAAATAAGCTGCATGAGGCCCTCCATAGCCCATCGGAACACCAAATCTTTGAGTGTTTCCTACAACAACATCTGCACCCCATTCTCCGGGAGGAACAAGGATGGTCAAACTCATAATGTCGGCAGCTACGCATATTTTGGCGTTCACCTCATGTGCCTTCTCAACAAATTCTTTATGATCTCTAACCTCACCATTGTCATTTGGATATTGGACCATTCCACCAAAATAACTTTCGTCCCATTTTTGGTTTTCAAAAGAGCCGATGACCAATTCTATTCCTAAAGGTTCTGCCCTTGTCTCTAGTATGGCCATAGTTTGCGGAAAAACATGTTTGTCCACAAAATACTTCAGAACATTCTCTTTTTGTTGTTGGCGACTTCTGGAATTATAAAGCATGATCATTCCCTCGGCTGCCGCTGTACCTTCATCTAAGAGCGAGGCATTGGCAAGAGGCATTCCGGTCAGATCAGAAACCATTGTCTGAAAATTGATCAGTGCTTCCAACCTACCTTGTGCGATCTCAGCTTGATAAGGAGTATATGCAGTATACCATCCGGGATTCTCTAATATATTTCTTTGAATGACTGGAGGAACGATCGTTCCATAATAACCCATTCCTATAAGAGAGCGAATGACTTTGTTCTTAGCTCCGAGAGTTGCAATATGGTCTAAGTATTCCTTTTCTGTTTTAGCAGGAACCAGATCAAGTTCCCTTTGAAGTCTTATAGACTTAGGGATAGTTTTGTTTACAAGGTCATTCAATGAATTTTCACCACAAGCCTTCAACATTTCTTTTATCTCTTGTTCTCCAGAACCGAGGTGTCTATGCTCAAATTTCATAAGTTATTTTTCAGTGCGTCAAATATAGTGATCGTTCTATGTTTTCAGAACATTTAGGCCGAGCAATCACCATGCGCGTTATTTTATAATAAAGCTATATTTGGCCAAAATGTTCAACCATAAGCTCATATGTCCATTGATCGCTCTAATTCTATGGTTCACTAGTTTGAATGGACAGGGAAAAAAACCCTTAAGTCATCTGCAATTAATGAATGGTAAACTGCTCGAAGTATCTCTAGGAGATACAAGTGGAGCAAATGTTTTTTATTCAATACAAAAGAAAAACGGAAAATGGTTAGACAAGAGTTTATACAAAGACCGTATCTTCTCAATAATCAATGAGAATGGTGAAGAGTCAGTACTTTATTCTACAAACCTCTTGATAGGGGATGACTATTCTGTTCAAGAAATGAGATATTTCATTTATGGTGAAAGCGATGCCACAAATGGATATAACGCCAAGCCCACGTTCTATGGTGGTTTGGCCATAGGTGCAGCAGGTGGTTATGGCTTTCAGGGTGGAATTATTTACCCATTTATGATCCCTCTTGGGTATACGCTTACAATGCAGATCCCATTCATAAAGATCAGACAAGAGACAATAACGGATCATCAAAACACTTACCATGAAACATATAAGATTGGTTATGAAAAAACGGCCAGAACAAGGAAGACCATAAATGCTCTTCTGGGATCTTTATTAGGGGCAGCAATAGGAAGTAGTTTATATGAGATCACTCATTAATGAAAGTTCTAAGATGGATAGTGGATTCTCACATTTGGATAGCCTTGGGTTCGTCTTCCCTTGCGATCTTTTCTTTTAAAAGCGTTTACGCAAATATTGACTCCCTTGTCATTTGCTTTTTGTTCTCCTCTACCCTTTTCATCTACAATCTCCAAACATTAATTAAGAGAGGTAGTAAAAAAACGACTTCTGCAAATCGCTCCTCTGTAAAACTTTCAGAATTGAAGGCACTAACAGCAATTTCGCTTTTGTCATTGATCCCACTAGGTTTTTCATTGAATATGGACAAAGTACTTTTCCTTGGAATTTTTGTACTTATAAGCTTACTCTATGCAGCCAAACTAAAATGGACAAAAAGGAACAAAACCGACCTCCGCAGCATACCCTTCATAAAGATCTATTTGATCGCCATTGTCTGGGTGGGAGTTTCGGTGGCTTTTCCTCTTTATTACATAGGGCATCCTTTCAGTATGAGTGAATACCTTTTTCTCTTGACGTTCTTCTTTTACTTCATTGGCATTACGATTCCTTTTGACATAAGGGATATAAAATTTGATGCAGAGAAAATGAAGACTATACCTCAAAACATAGGTGTTGGTTATTCCAAAGGACTATCAATGATTTTATTGCTTGCAGCAGGCATAATTGCCTTCTTTCTTTACACTCAAGCTTTTTTAGACCGAAGCTTAATGCTTTTGGCAATGATGATCTTTTTATTATCGATTATTCTGAGTTACAATTCTGACCACAAAAAGTCTAATCACTTTTTCACTGGCCTGATAGATGGAACCATAGTTCTTTTTGCACTTGCCTACTTTTTCTGAAGGTCAAGTTTTGAGATATCAAATAATTCGGCCTTATTTGTCCCATGTCTGATCTCACAAACAGTTTAGAATACGCGAAGAGACTTGATGCACAAGATCCATTGGCTCTATTCAGAGGAAAATTTCATCTACCCCAACACAACGGAAAAGACTCGGTTTACTTCACTGGGAATTCTCTTGGCCTTCAACCAAGATCTGCAAAAGATATTATAGAGACGGAACTGAACGACTGGGCAAAATATGGCGTGGAAGGGCATTTTCATGCAAAACATCCTTGGTACAGCTACCATGAAATGTTTGCTGAGCCTCTTTCAAAAATAGTTGGAGCCAAGCCAATTGAAGTAGTCGCAATGAATGGTCTCACCGTGAACCTTCATTTATTGATGGTTTCATTTTATAGGCCTACCCAAAATAGGTATAAGATCATTTGCGAAGCAAAAGCATTTCCCAGTGATCAATACGCATTGGAATCGCAAGTAAGGTTCCACGGACGAGACCCGAATGATGCCATTATTGAAATAGCTCCACGTGAAGGACAACACACCATAGAAACTGATGATATTCTCTTGGCCATTGAAGAACATGGAAATGAGTTAGCTATGGTTATGATCGGAGGGGTGAATTATTACTCCGGTCAATTAATGGATATGGAAAAGATCACGGCAGCAGGGCAAGCCAAAGGTGCAAAAGTAGGTTTTGACCTTGCACATGCAGCAGGAAATGTGAAACTTGACCTTCATGATTGGGGCGTAGACTTTGCTGCATGGTGTTCATACAAATACATGAATTCCGGCCCTGGAAGTGTCGCAGGTGCATTTGTGCACGAAAGGCATAAATATGACCCTGACCTTCCTCGCTTTGCAGGCTGGTGGGGATATAACAAAGAGACCCGATTCAAGATGGAGCCCGGTTTTGACCCCATACTAGGGGCAGAAGGTTGGCAACTTAGCAACGCACCGGTTTTTTCAATGGCTATCCACAAAGCGTCACTTGATATTTTCGATGATGCTGGAATATCCAATTTGATAGAAAAAAGTAAGAAATTGACTGCTTTCTTAGAATTCATTATTGAAGACATATCTTCGAAAAAGGAAAATGTCTCTTTCGAGATCATTACACCTAAAGACCCTTATCAGAGGGGTTGTCAGCTGTCGATCTTATGTCATGGCCAAGGCCGCAGCCTGTTCGATCATTTAACAGAAAATGGTGTTTTTGCAGATTGGAGAGAACCTAATGTTATCAGAATTGCACCTGTTCCTTTATATAATAGTTTTGAGGATGTTTACCGATTTGGTGAAATATTGAATAATGGCTGACGATGGTCTGGATCCTCTTGTTTTTTACGTGTATGTTCTTTTTCGCCATGAAGCCAAATAGCCCCAGAGGCAGCAATTATTTCAAAAGCAGGATCCAGATAACAGATGAAAGACGAGAAAAGCCTAAATGGTTGATGTTGGCGCTAGCATTGATCTGTTTGCTTTTTGTTTTGTTCCACTATTTAAGAATTCCTTGAACAAAAGCCATCCACAAACGTAAACCGAACTTATGGATATCAATTGGATAGCTGTTGTGGCATTCGTGCTGTTTATTGCCATTGCTTTGTTCAACAGAAGAAAGCGTATCTAGTCTTTTTTTCTAATATCATATTACCTTTGAGGTCAATATTCTAAGATGAAAAAAATTGCAGTTGTAGGAGCAGGTTTGGTTGGCAGTATGCTTTCTGAATATCTTGCTAAAAGAGGTTATATAGTCGAGGTTTATGAGCGAAGGTCAGACCTCAGAAATGTCGAAATTGTTGGTGGCAGATCCATAAATTTAGCACTTAGCACTCGAGGATGGAAGGCACTTGACGGAATAGAACTTGAAGAGAAGGTTCGGGATATCGCGTTGCCAATGAAAGGAAGGATGATGCATGCCATTGATGGCGAACTCACATTTCAACAATATGGCAAAAGTGATCAAGCCATATATTCAGTATCCAGAGGATTGCTTAATCAGATCATGTTGAACGCAGCAGATGAAAACGATCACGTGGCTATGTTTTTTGATCGTAAATGTCTGGATGTAGACCTAAAGACAAATACGATCAAATTTGAACATACAGTTACCGGAGAAATAGAGGACAGAAAATTTGACCACATTTTCGGCACGGACGGTGCTTTTAGTGCGATCAGAGCTCGATTGCAAAAGACGGACAGATTCAATTATTCTCAATTTTACCTGAAACATGGCTACAAGGAATTGACCATTCCGCCCAATGAGGCCGGGAGCCACAAAATAGATAAAGGTGCTTTACATATTTGGCCAAGAGGTGAATATATGCTCATTGCACTGCCAAATCTCGATGGCTCATTTACAGTCACTCTTTTCTTTCCTTTTGAAGGTCCTGTATCCTTTTCCTCTTTGACAGATGATGAAAAAGTGATCGAATTTTTTAACGATCAATTTCCAGACGCTTTAGAGTTGATGCCCGAGCTTGTGCAGGACTGGCA
>JABDKJ010000050.1 GCA_013002285.1 Flavobacteriales bacterium | reverse complement strand
GTGTTGTATTCAGCAGGAATGTCAATTGTTCTAACAGATGCAGCCTTTACCAATTTTCTGAATGTACGAGTAGTATATTCAGCAGGTATATCGGTTGCTTGTGAAGAAGCCGCAGAAGCTAATTTTTTGTACGTACGAGTAGTATACTCAGCAGGAATGTCCTCAACTCTTGTAGTTGCAGGAGTTACTAATTTCTTGTAAGTACGAGTAGTGTACTCAGCAGGAATGTCATCAACTCTTGTTCCAGCAGGCTTGATTAACTTCTTGTAAGTACGCGTAGTATACTCAGCAGGAATGTCTTCTGTTCTTGTTGTTGCAGCTGAAACCAGCTTTCTGTAATTACGAGTAGTGTATTCAGCAGGAATGTCAACAGTTCTTGTACAATCATCACCATTGTCAGTCCATCCGCTATCACATCCAACTCTGATTTGCTTTGTAACAGTTCTGTACTGTGCAGGAACCTCAACAAGACACCATACAAGGCAGTCGTTAGGGTCTGCAGATAGACAGTTTCTGTCTGCTTTTCTTTTCACCCACTTAGTTGTAGCAGGAGAAGTTTCAATTGTCTCAGTTTCAGTTCGGTATTGAGCTGGTGTACGCTCGATTCGTGTAGAAGCTTCTTTCACCAACACTTGCTCAGACATAGACTCATATTCAGCAGGAACAGTAACAACTCTTGAAGATGCTTCTCTAACAAGCACTTGTTCGGTTACAGTTTCATACTCAGCAGGAGTAGCTACAATTCTGGAAGACGCTTCCTTAACCAATACCTGTTCAGTAACAGTTTCGTATACTGCAGGTACGGGAACAATTCTAGTAGATGCTTCTTTCACTAATACTTGCTCAGTTACTGTCTCATATTGAGCAGGAACAGCAGCAATTCTTGAAGAAGCTTCCTTAACTAATACTTGCTCAGAAACGTTTTCATATTCTGCAGGAACTACTTCGGTTCTTGTTGAAGCAGCACGTACCAGAACTTGTTCTGTTACTGTCTCGTATTCGTCAGGAATTAAACATTTAGCGTAGCACTTTCCAGATTCAGCATTTGGTGGCATGTCGCCTGGCTGGGCTGTCAATGCTACAGCAAAAAATAAGGCAATAAATGATAAAAAGAGATCTAGTTTCCTCATAGTAGGTAACTGATTTTGATTTAAAAAAATGATTAAAGAATTAAGTTATTTTCAGCGAACTAGTATTCCTGTATAGGGTGGGTAAATATGGAAAGCAAAGTTACTATTTAAACTTTGGATAACATAAAAAGTGGGTAATATTCGGACCCTCGAAAAGATTCCTCCTAACAAAGGAAGATAGGTCTACTACTTCGCCATTTTTTAAAAGAACTTTTATCTCATTGTCTCCCGGTGAGTATGTTTCGCTTCTCTCTTTTCCACTGATCACTAAGGATCCGGCTACATCATCGGGAAGGTGAAGTGTGTTTACAACCTTGAGACGCATTTCTTCAATAAGGTCACAACTAAAAGGAACTTTTTTTAATTCAACCTTCAATAATCTTCTATCTGCGATGCCTTTGCTATAGAAACGCAATGCTGGATCGTTACAATCTTGCAAGTATTTTATCGTCGACATAATGTCGACATCATCCAGGTTGATAAAATTGTTCAATACTTCTTCAGAATCCAGATCACTCTCACCAGTCCTGTTCGTCATAAAGTACTGAAGAGGATAGGAAGGACAGGTCACATTTCTTGCTTCAACTTCTTTTCTCAATAACTCAGTAAAGCGGAAAAGCATTTGCTCTACACTGATCACCGTTTTATGCAAATACACCTGGTAGTACATAAAGGTCCTTGCCATTAAAAACTTTTCTATGGAATAAATGGCCTTTTCTTCCACGACCAGATCATTATCTACCACAGATAGCATCTTAATTATTCGATCATGTCCTATTGCGCCTTCTGCTACTCCCGTGAAGAAGCTATCGCGCTTTAAATAATCCATCCGGTCCAGATCCAATTGGCTACTTACCAATTGATGCAGAAAAGATTTGTGATAATTGCCTTTAAATATGCTGATCGCCATATCCAATGAACCGTTCATCTCAGCATTGATCCTTTCCATCAGGGCCAGGGTGAGTTGTTCATGATGAACACCTATTATGGCTCCTTCAAG
>JABDKJ010000015.1 GCA_013002285.1 Flavobacteriales bacterium | reverse complement strand
CAGTAAGTGTGATCAAAGGCATGATGGCCGAGCTTCCAAATTTGGATAAGGATCGCATTGACGATGTTATCGTTGGGAATGCCACTCCAGAAGCAGAGCAGGGATTGAACATCGGAAGGATGATCTCGCTTATGGCTTTGGATACGGACAAAGTACCGGGCATGACCGTGAACAGATATTGTTCTTCTGGTTTGGAAACCATAGCGATCGCTTCTGCAAAGATCAATGCCGGTTTGGCAGATTGCATCATTGCGGGTGGGGTAGAGACCATGTCCCCGATCCCATTTGGTGGGTGGCGTATCGTACCTAATGCAGATGTTGCGAAGAACACCGCAGACTATTATTGGGGAATGGGACTGACAGCAGAAGCTGTTGCCAATGAATTCAAAATAAGTCGTGAAGACCAAGATGAGTTCTCTTTGAATTCGCATAACAAAGCATTGCATGCCATTGAGAAAGGATACTTTAAACCTGGGATCGTTCCTGTAGAAGTGGAGCAGAGTTTCTTGAATGCCAAAGGAAAGATAGAGAAGAAAACATTCACAGTGGACACAGATGAAGGTCCGAGAAAGGGAACCAATTTGGAAGCTCTTGGGCGACTAAGACCTGTCTTTGATGCCAAAGGAACCGTTACCGCAGGGAACGCTTCTCAAACTTCTGACGGTGCGGCATTCGTGATGCTGATGTCGGAGAAGATGGTAAAAGAATTGAATTTAGAACCTATTGCACGCATGGTTACGTATGCAGTAGCAGGTGTGCCTCCGCGCATTATGGGAATAGGTCCGGTAGAGGCTATTCCAAAAGCATTGAAACAGGCGGACATGAAGTTGTCTGATATAGAGCAGATCGAATTGAATGAAGCTTTTGCTTCGCAGTCTTTAGCTGTTATGCGAGAAGCAGGCTTGGATCCTGAGATCGTGAATGTGAATGGCGGAGCCATCTCTTTGGGTCACCCACTGGGATGCACGGGAGCGAAGCTCTCTGTGCAGATCTTTGATGAGATGCGCAGAAGAAAACAAAAGCACGGAATGGTGACCATGTGTGTGGGGACAGGACAAGGTGCTGCTGGAATATTTGAATTATTGAATTAGGAGCAAAGCTCCTTTTGTGAAAAATAAAATTAGAAACAAAAAAGCCTCTTTGAGGCAGAAATTAAAAAGACCCTTTTGGGCAGAAATTATGTCAACAGAAACAAAACAAACAACATCAATTAAAGGAGGAGAATTCCTGATCAAGGAAACTGCTCCAGGTGAGATCTTCATTCCAGAACAATTGGATGAAGAACAGAAAATGATCGGGCAGACATGCCAGGATTTTTTGGATCAGGAAGTCTATCCAGTGATCGACCGCATAGATGAATTGGAAGAAGGCCTTATGCCTTCCATCCTTGAAAAAGCGGGGGAATTAGGAATATTGGGAATATCACTTCCAGAGGAATACGGTGGTTTCGGAAAGGATTTCGTGACCAACATGTATGCAACGGAGATCACAGGTGCGGGATATTCTTATTCCGTAGCTATGGCTGCTCACACAGGTATCGGGACATTGCCGATCCGTTACTACGGAACGGACATGCTGAAGGATAAATTCCTACCTAAATTGGCTTCAGGAGAGTGGAAAGGATGTTACTGTTTAACGGAACCTGGATCTGGATCTGACGCCAACTCAGGAAAGACCAAAGCGGTGCTTTCTGAAGATGGGAAAGAATGGATCTTGAACGGACAAAAGATGTGGATCACCAATGGTGGATTTGCAGATGTCTTTACTGTTTTCGCGAAGATCGATGACGATGAGGACTTGACGGGATTTGTGGTTCAAGGAGATAATCCTGGAATTACATTGAATCCAGAAGAAAAGAAAATGGGGATCAAAGGATCTTCTACGAGACAAGTATTCTTTAATGATTGTAGAATACCAAAAGATCATTTATTGGGCGAAAGACAAGGTGGTTTTAAGATCGCATTGAACATCCTGAACATAGGACGGATCAAACTTGCTGGTGCTGCTTTGGGTGGTGCGAAGAAGGTCGTGAAGAAGTCTGTGGAGTATGCCAACGAACGTTTACAGTTCGGAAGACCGATCGCAAAGTACGGAGCGATCAGAAGGAAGTTAGCTCAAATGACGGTTGAGTGTTTTGCAACGGAATCGGCAGTGTACAGATCTACATATGACATCCAGAATTTCATGAAGTCTTTGGTAGAAGGTGGAATGGACAAGTCTGAAGCAGACCTTAAGGGATTGGAAGAGTTCGCGGTTGAATGTGCTATCCTAAAAGTCAATGGTTCTGAGACCTTGGACTTTGTTGCAGATGAAGGTGTGCAGATCCATGGTGGAATGGGTTATTCTGCTGAGAGCGAAGTGGAACGAGCTTATCGTGATTCTCGAATTAATCGGATCTTCGAAGGCACCAACGAGATCAACAGGATGTTGATCGTAGACATGCTTTTGAAAAAAGCCATGAAGGGCAAACTTGACCTTATGGGGCCTGCACAAAAAGTAGCGGGTGAACTCATGGAGATCCCAGACTTTGGCGATGGACCTGATGGATTCCTTGAATACGAAATGCAAGTAGTGCAGAAATTCAAGAAAGCTGTTTTGATGGTTGCTGGTTCAGCTGCTCAAAAACTGATGATGGAATTGGCCAAGGAACAAGAAGTATTGATGAACATCGCAGATATGACCATTTGGACATATGTTGCGGAATCTACGATACTCAGAGTTCAAAAAATGGCAGGTATCATGGGCGAAGAGGCTGTGAAACTACAAGCTGAAATAGCAAAATATTACATATGGAAAGCAGCAGAAAAAATCCACACTTCTGGTAAAGAGGCTTTGATGTCTTTTGCAGAAGGGGATGAGTTGAGCATGATGTTGATCGGAATGAAGCGCTTCACGAAAGTGGCTCCTTTCAATATCAAGGACAGCGGAAGAGCGATCGCAGCAGCTGTAATTGAAAAGAACGACTATTGCTTTTAGAGCATAGCAAAGAATAGAATTGGAAAGCCCGGATCGAAAGATCTGGGCTTTTTTATGCTCTTCAATTTCTGACGAGGATCAATTGCATTTCTGATCGCTATCATTGAAAAATTTCGTAGAAACGATGTCCTTCAAAATGGAATTGAGGGTTATGAAACACGAGTGGAGAAAACATGAGAAACAATTGTACCTGCCCAAGCAGAAACCTGAATTGGTCACTATACCAGAGTTCGGATATTTTACAATTGAAGGAAAAGGCGATCCCAATGAGAAGCATTTTGCCGAATACGTCAAAGTCCTTTACGCTTTATCTTATGGTGTAAAAATGAGCCCGAAAAAGGGGCTGATCCCTGAAGGTTATTTTGAATATACAGTTTATCCTTTGGAAGGTGTTTGGGATATATCGGAAGAAGCAAAAAGTAGGGGCATAGAGAAATTTGATAAGAAGGATCTGGTCTTCAAACTAATGATACGTCAACCAGCATTCGTAAATGAAAAACACGCTGCTCTGATCATTGATCAGCTTCAAAAAGCCAAGCCTCATGAACTTTTGGAAAAAGTAAGATTTGAAAGAATAGGAGAAGGAGATTGTGTTCAAATGTTGCATGTGGGAAACTATGATTCGGAGCCGGAGAGCTTCGAGAAGATGGAGATTTTTGCAAGAGAAAATGGGCTGGAACGGATCTCTAGAAAACACCGCGAGATCTATCTTTCAGATGCACGAAAAGTAATTCCAGAGAAATTGAAGACCGTTTTAAGGTTCAAAGTTTCGAAGGACTAATTCAGCATCCACTCAATGGTCATGAACATTCGAATGGCCGCATCTATCGCAAATATTGTTAAAGGTCCGAGTTCGATCTTGTCTTTGTCCATATCACCAAATAAATAGATCGGATAAGCGATCATTGGAATGATCATACTTAGTCCGATAATTCCAGTGTGAGGCCATTGGAAGAAATGAAAAATATGAGCAATAAGAACAGGAATAGCAATGGCTAAGATCAGAGCTATCCTTTTGAGGTCAAGGTGTTTTTTGAACAAGCCATAAGCGACCACCAAACCAGCCGCACAAATGAATAGAAAGAATCCTGTGGACTTGATCCTTGGAGCAAAGGTAAGTCCGATGGCAAGGATCTGCACTGCCAATATGATCCTAATATCCTTGTCTTTCGTTCGAAATAATTGGAACAGTCCGATCAGAGCGGCTATTGCTATTACTATTTTATAGATCATCCTTGAAGATCATATGTCTGGAAGATAGCCTATTTTACGATAACAACTGGCTTAGAGATCCTACCGTGAATATATTGAACTATCAGTTCCTGTAGTGACGATCGTCATTTAATAATAGGCCTTTAGTGCGGATCTTTATGTTCTAATAAGATCAAGAAAAATGGAAACTACAGAAAACGTGCACTTCATAGACAAAGTCGTTAGTTCGTTGAGAAGTGTAGCCACGGAATTAGAAGAATTTCAAGTACAAGCTAGTTTGGGAAAGGCAGAAGCCTTAGACAAATACGATGAAGTAAAAAAGAAGTTTGACATGTTCATTCACGAAAGTAAAATGAAGGTCAAAGCTGGAAACGAAAAAGTGGAAGAAGTTCACATGAAAATAGATGAGCTGCGAGTTCAATTGGCTTTAGGCAAAGCTGAAACGATCGATGCATTCCAGCAACAAAAGAAAAGATTGCTGACTGCGATCCATGATCTTGAAGTTAAGATCAAGACCAATGAGACATTGAAGCGGATCTATGCTTTTGTATTGATCGAGATCGATAAGTTCAAAGTGCAATTGGAAGTGTTGGAGCAAAAATTCGAAAAGGGTGCGAATACGGCCAAAACATCTTTTGAAAAAGGAAAAGTAGAATTCGATCAATTCATTGAGAACATAAAAGTTAATTTCTCTAAAAAGGAAGAAACCAAATGGGAACAATTTCAAGGTGAAGTATCAACGGCATTCGAGCGATTGAAGAATTCTTTTACCTAGTCTTGAATTGAACAAGTAATTGATGAAAAGCACTTCTACGATGTAGAGGTGCTTTTTTTATGCTTTCAACAAATAGACGCAACCTTATTCGTTGTCGTAGTCTCCCTTGCTAATGTTCCTGAGCATCCCATATGCCAAGATAGCGGCTATGACAATGCCAATAATGCCATAAACGGACAATCCTTTCCAAAGAGGTTCAACGTTATTAATGATAAAAAGTGTGGCACCTATGATCAAAGCTGTCATGATCAAAGCTGTTACGATCTGTTTAACCACTCTTTGAAGGGTGTGTACCATTGGGTCAATGCCCTTGTGTGTGAGGTCCACTTTCACTTCACCGCTGTTGATCTTTGCGATCGCATTCTTTAGGTCTCTTGGGAATTCTTCTATATAAGCCCCGAATTCGTTCATGGAGTTGAGGATCTTTTTCCCCATTCGTATAGGGTCATAATGTTGGCTGACGCTTCGCAACAAATAAGGGCGAACGAGATCGAACTGTTCCAGTTCTGGATCCAGTTTTTCTATGACTCCTTCTACGGTAACAAGAGATCTCGCGAAAAGGAAAAAGTGTGATGGTACTTTCAGATCATGAACGATGATGATGTCCTTGAGTTCCAAAAGCACTGTGCTCATCTCGTTTTTATGTACGGACCTCACGTAATATTTTTCAACGAATTCATTGATGTCAAACTGCAGGGCTCGCATATTTTTTATAACCGTGTTGTTTGACAAGCGCTGCAAGGATCTGATGATCTTGTTGACATTCCTTTGAGAAATAGCAAGGAACAACTGACCAAATATTTCTATGTCATTTGGTAGAATACTTCCCATCATTCCGAAATCCAAATAACAAATATGTCCATTTGGAAGGATCAACAAATTCCCTGGGTGTGGGTCGGCATGGAAGAATCCATATTCAAAGATCTGCTTAAAATAGCTGATGGCTAACCTTCGAGCGATGACCTTTGTATCGAATCCATTTTCTTTTAACTTTTCCAGCCTGTCTATCTTGATCCCCGCAATGAACTCTAAGGCAAGGACTTTGCCCGTTGTGAATTCCTGATATATTCGAGGAGCTACGGCATATTGGTCCGACCCCTCATCCTGATCTATGTTATTGTAAAATCTCTGAACGTTTATGGATTCATGGATAAAATCCAACTCCTTTAAAATGGACTCTTCAAAATTCTTTACCAATCCGATGGGATCAAAGCTCTTTAATCCTGGAATGCGGTTTTCAAGAACATGGGCGATCTTGTACATGACCTTGATGTCTTCGATGATCACATTGTGGATCCCAGGCCGTTGGACCTTTAGAGCGACCCTTTTTCCTGAGTGTAAAGTAACATGATGCACTTGCGCCATTGAAGCAGATGCAAATGGCATAGGTTCGAACCAAGCAAATAGGTCTTCCACTTTACCCTTTAATTCAGTTTCCACTACTTCCTTGGCTAAATGCTCTGGCATTGGTCTTACACTGTCCTGCAATTTTGTCAATTGAAAGATCAGGTCCATCGGGATCATGTCCGGTCTATTGCTGAGTATTTGGCCGAACTTTACGAATGTTGGGCCAAGCTCTTCGCACACCAAACGCATCTTTTCCCATTTGGTGAATTTTGCAGCGCGTATTTTTGAAGACCTTGGGATGAGTTTCTGAATGAACTTGTGACGTTTATTCTCTTCAAGATATTGGACCAGATCTTCAAATCCATACTTGAGAAGGACACGCAAGATCTGATTGTATCTTGAAACGGATCTAAGCTTTCGACCTATTTTCGAATACACGCTCATTTTCCTGCTTCTTCCAAACGATTGACCCTTGCCTCCAAGAGCGCTACCAGATCATCTGATCTTTCCAATTTTTCTTTTAAAGCTTTGATCTCATCCAAATGAGCAACATTTATTTTTTTGTAAAATGCCGCAACCATTTCTTCCACACGTTCTTCTAACTGATCTTTTAATTCACCTGTCTTTAAGATGATCTTATCTACGAACTCCAATTCATTCCCATCTTCATCCGTAAGGGGTTCGTTCATGACCTGATTAAGTCCTTCTTTTCCTTTCTCTGACATTTCCTTTAATCTGTCTAACACTTGGGTGTCTTTTGCGAGGTAATAGATGCTAGAAGACAAGGTAAGCAGCTCAACCAATGTTTTGACTTTCATGGAATTATAAGTTTAGTTAACGATATCAACAAAAATATCTCCAGAACTGATCACTATTTATGACTTATGTCACTCTGAAATATGGGAAATAACATGTCTTCAAAAGAAGACCCAGTTTAATTTTCATTTAAATTCACCAAAATAATTTAAAGTTCATGAGTTCGAATACCGTATCTGAAATAATGACCAGAAATGTGGAATGTGTTTCTCCATCACAAAAGATCATTGATGTGAAGCACATCTATGAGAAGAAGGATTTTCACCATCATATTCCGGTAGTTGAAAATGATATGATAGTGGGTATGGTCAGCTTAATAGATTTTATGAGGAACATAAATAATGCTGGATTGGATGATGATACCCCCATTTATAGCGAACTTACGGTCAATGACATTATGAGCACCGATCCATTCTTCTTAAGTCCTTCTGCCAGTATTCAAGAGGTCGCTCGAATTTTGGCAAAGGGCGAATTTCATGCTGTTCCAGTAGTAGTTGAAGGAAAGGTTGTGGGCATTGTTTCTACTGCAGATGTCATCAGGTTTTATTTGGACGAATGATCTTCTAATCGTGCATCCCAACTTCTAGATCATAAGAGCCATCACTATTTGGGTCTACTTCAAAATAGAATGCCGTAGGTGCTTTATAGTCTCCATAGGTCCGAATACCCTGCATATCGCATTGCATGTTGTAAATTCTGGTCTTCCCCTCGCTCTTTGCAACAGTATAATAACCTTGAGAAAACCATTTCATACGATCGACCAGTTCATCATCAAGTCCTTCAAGCAGTTCATCATTTATTGGGAAAGAATGGAATTCGATCTCGTTGTCATCCCAAATCGAGTACTTTCCAATATGTAATTGCTTGTCATCCTTGGCTACACCATACCAATTAACACTTCCAACTTTTACCGGAACTGTCAATAGCCTGAAGTAAGGAGTATTCTGTTCTTCTAACTGGGACTGGAATTCTTCTTCTATATTTTGTTTGTTGGCCAATGTAAAAACCAAATAAATGCAACTTATTATCAGTCCAGTCTTATTCGGTATGGTCCTTCTGTTGTCTTCTTTTTTGAAAAGAAAAATACTTCCGGCCAAACCGAGGAGCATGGGAACAGTATAGACAGGATCAACTATGTTTATACTGTCAAAACTTACACGCCAATCTGTAAAGGGTAAGAACAATTGAGTTCCATAACTGGTAAAAGTATCGAGAATTATATGGGTGAAAAATGCCAACCATGAGAAGAGCCAAAGCTTTGTAATAGGAATGCTATGGGTCCATTTCATTTTTGAAAGAATAAAGGCTGATAGGCTTGCCATGATCAAGCCAAAAAGAATGGAATGGGAGTATCCTCTATGAACGCTTATCCTTTCAAGATGATCATAAAATGGCAATAAAACTACATCCAGATCAGGTATGGTGGCTAGAATGGCTCCTGAAATAGCAGCTTTAGCTCCAATTCGCTTTCCCAACATCGCCTCACCGATGGCCGCACCTAAAACTGCTTGTGTTAAGCTATCCATACAGCCTAAAAGTACACTAAAGATCTTTAGCAGTAGATCGATCAAAATCATGGTCTATACTGACCACTCTCATACGATCAGCTCTTTTGATCATTTAGTTTTGGTTAAAGATCATTTATATGAAAAAGTACATTTATTTACTTTCAGTCTTAATGCTGAGTTCCTGTGTAGAATTGGAACCGCTGATCGATTACGATCCCAAAACTGATTTTGCGACCTATACATCGTTTTCGGTGTGCGAGCCCTATCAAGAAACATACATGAACAATAAAATGGTTAGTCAGGAGAATGTGGCCATCATAAAAGAGGTGTTAAAAAAGAAGGTCGAGAAGTTGGGTTATGTCTATGACGAGGTGAGCCCAGATCTTTTGGTCTCCTTCGACCTCAAATTCGAAGAGAGAAAAGTGAATTATACACAGTGTAGATCAGAAGAGGACTATGATCTTTGGGCGGAATGCACGCTTGAGGAGTATGTGTTTACACAGGGTACTATGGTCGTTACACTATTAGACAATTCCTTCGATCAGGTAGTTTGGATAGGTTCTTTGGAAGAGATGTGGCCCGAAAGGAACAGCAGTAAATTCAGAGGACAGATGAACACCTTTGTTGACGTGCTCTTTTTGGATTTTCCGTTGGATAAAAAAGAATTGAAAGGCATGTAAGTAAAAAGGCCCCCATATGGGAGCCTTCTCTTTTTAAGTTTCTCTTGGCTTATTTCTTTTTGATCGATCTACAAGCAATACTTTTCTTACTTGATTTGTAATAAAATCGACCTGCTGACTCATCGACATCGTAAATGGGTTCACGATCTCCAACCACTACTCTGTCAATAATATCGCCCGTTTCCTTATTTATCCTTAATAGGCCAAATCCAGTTTCTGGTCCCTCTGTTATTTTGGTACTAATGAACATGGATTTTTCTGACTCCAATGTCCTTGCACCACCTCTACTAATATACTGAGGTGTGTATTGGGTGTAAGTAAATGAAGAGGCATTATTTGCAACAGCCTGTTGTCTGCTATGTGAATAACTGTGCATTGTTGAGGCAGCTGCAACCGCAGCCAAGACAATATTTTGAGCGAGTGTTCCGAGTCCACCACCAGGAGGTTTGAAATAATGTTGGTAGTTGATATTACCTGAACTTTTGTCTATTCCAACAATATTTTGGTTTGCACTAAGCACGATAGACTTATCATAAATGCTCATATCTGTGAAGCTTTCATTGCCGTTGAATTTTATCTTGTCGGTCAATGGTGTACCGACCCCTTTATCAATATCTAATTTGATCAAATACTTTTTAGAAACAGAATAATAATCATCACCGTCTTCTAAGATCAATGCTTCAGCTCCACCTTTTATTTTAATGGGTTTTTCCCAAATTTCCGTCCCTGTTTTAAAGTCGATCATTTGTATGTAAGGAACAGCACCACCTACAAGAACAAGCACTCCTTTTTTTGTGACATACATATCCTTGACCATGGATTTGAATTTATTTGCTTTTGGTTCCCAAAGGGTTGCTCCTGTGGACGCATTGATAGCAAGCAATTGATCCCTGAAAGGAAAGTACAATACATTGTTATTTCTATCGAGTTGCATAATTGCAAATCCACTTCCAGGTGCGCTTGGAGAATCTCCTTTTTCTCCTGGTTTTTTTAGTTTGAATGGCTTGAAATCAAATTTCCATTTTGGTGTTCCTGTGTTCAGGTCATATTCACCTAGTTGTGCCAAGCCAAGATGCATGATGCCGGTACTTTCTGAAGTATAGATCACGTCCTGGTTTCCTTTTAAGGTAACAGGAGAAAGGGTTTTTTCAGGAAATACTTTAAAGAACTTAACTCCAAAGGGTAACTCTTTTTTGTCCATGACCCACTTTTGTTCTTTTGTGGCAATGTCGAAACACCTGAGATTGGTGCCATCTGTGGCGATGAAACTATTGGTCTGTGTCAATACCATTGCACCAAAGATGTTTGTCACTTCTTCGTAATTAACATATTCATCACCAGTATATACGTTTATGATGCGGTTCTTTGAAAGCATGCCTTTGTCCGTAACATATATCAACTCGCTGCCTTTTAATTGTTCCACACGTTCCTTCTCGACTTTTTTAAGCTTTTCATTTTCCCACAGAATGTTTCCATCTCCATCTATTCCGAACAAAGCTTCGTCAGTTCCTACAATGGCAACACCAGCTGGTGTACAGTCAATAAAATTTGCTTCCTTTTCGAACGTTTTCTCCCAAAGTACGTCTTGCGCTGCTATAGAATTGGTTAGGAAGACCGCAAGCGCAATAAGAATGATCTTGATTTTCATATATAAGATGTTTGTTGGTTGACGAAATTTATAAAAAAACTGACAAATTTTAATTATGACATTTGTCAGACCTGCGCGTCATTCGCGTTCTCTTATTCTGTTAAAAGAAGTTAAGTCATGAACTTCTGCCTTGATCCCATGTTAAACTTCCGACAATCAATTACAAATAAATATTTTAGAAATTATGAAAACCTTTTTAGGAAAAACCCTGATCGTTCTTGCTTTAGCAACAGGAGTATCGGGATCGTCAATGGCGCAATGTGGAAGCCATGCTCAAAAAACTTCAAGCAACAATTGGTCTAAAAGCCATCCAAGTTCAATAGTTGAGCTTGCAGTAAATAACCATGATCTGAGCACATTGGTCGCGGCACTTCAGGCCGCAGATCTTGTAGACGTATTAAATGGCAATGGGCCATTCACTGTATTTGCACCAACAAATGATGCTTTTAACGCATTGCCAGAAGGAACGGTCGAATCTCTTTTAAAGCCGGAGAATAGAGACAAGTTGATCAAAGTCTTGACCTATCATGTTGTTCCAAGCCGTTTGGAAGCATCTGACCTCAGTGGAAAGTCAGACCTTGCCTCTGTAGAAGGAAGTGAGATCGAGATCGCTGCGAATGGAAAAACAGTAAATGTGAACAATGCAATTGTGATCAATGCCGATAACAGGGCTACCAATGGTGTTGTGCATATTATTGATAGAGTTATTCTGCCTGATGGCATTTGATATTTATGAATTAAAAGGCGGCCATTGGCCGCCTTTTTTTTGTTAAACAGATCTTTCATCTTTGCGTTATATGTATATGAAGATCATTGCATTCATACTAACCTTATTCCTCTTCTTGACTTGTGTCAAGAATGAAACGTTCCAGGAAGTTCCTGAAATTCAGCAGACCTTCTCTTACCTCGCATTGGGCGACTCCTATACGATCGGGCAAAGTGTGCCTGAGAATGGGAGATGGCCTGTTCAACTAGTCGCAAAGCTAGATACCCTTGGAATTGAAGTGGACTCTTTGAAGATCATTGCCCAAACGGGATGGACAACTGCTAACCTTCAAAATGCCATGGACCAAGAAGTTCTTGAAGACTTTGATATGGTGTCTTTGTTGATAGGCGTCAATAACCAATACCAAGGATCGGACATGGAAGTCTTTGAGAAAGGCTTTGTTGATCTTTTGCAAAGAGCAGTCTTGATCGCTGGAGGAACTGAGAAGGTCTTTATTGTTTCCATTCCCGACTATGGAGTAACACCATTCGGAGCAGGTAATTCAGAGCAGATCGCGGAAGAATTGGATGCATACAACACCTTTATGCAGCAAACCTGTATGGATCAAGATATTCATTTCGTGGATATAACCGAGATCTCTCGTGATCTTGGAGATGGACCAAATGCTTTGGCTCCGGACAATTTGCACCCCAGCGCATATCAATATAATATATGGGCAGAAGAGATCTTGCCTATGGCTGTTGAGATCCTAGAAGAAGAATAGGCCCAGGTGAACTTTAACTATTTCTTTTTTATAAAGATCATTTCATCGTTCAACTCTACTTTCCCATGTTCTAGTTCATAAAGAACAGTTGCATGATCCATGTGTTTTTTGTAGTTATTGAGCCCAACAACGCGCGCCTTAATGTCATTATTGTCAAATCGGATATGGTAATAGACCCATTCTCCCTCCAAATGCTGGTTGAAGTATAGATCTTTATTGAGTTTGCTTAAGTGACCAAGTCCGATCATATTCGTTTCGGAACTCTCTGTGCTGTCTGTTTTTGTTACTTTCTCAAATTCTAAGGAGTAGATACCTTCATAGGGCATATATACGCGAAGTGTGTCTTTAACTTTCAAGAGGTCTTGATCTGGACCAATGTATTCATAGACTCCTGTAAGGTCCTTTTTTATAATAAAGGGTTTAGGGTCAATAGGTTCGTCAAAAGTTTGACAGGCGCTAAATAAGGCACTGATCGCAAGAAGCAGCAGGCTCTGAATTACTTTCATGTAAATGAACTTTGGTTGATGAATTTACCACAAAGACCGAGCCATAGGCTTGGTCTGAAAATGTTCTTTTTAAGGAAAAAAGCGATCAATTTTTTTGATCTAGACCATTTAGGAATGCCAGGCAATGAGTATTGAATGTTTCTGGCTGTTCGATGTTCACCACATGACCACATTTTTCAAAGACCTTTAAAATAGAATTGCTTCGGTGTTTTACATATTCCAATGCGGGACCCAGGAAGAGATGATCTTGGTCACCCATCAATAAAAGTCTTGGTACTTCTGTAACTTCTTCGAATAATTCTTTTAGAGTGCTGTTCAAAGATCGATACATCTCGGTCCATTTTCTGAATTCAGTTACGGTTAAGGCTGCTGATTCGCGAATGAAGATATCTCTTGAAGTTTTGTGGTTGTTCCTAGGTAAAGCGATCTTTGCTGCCATTTTGTAAAATGAACGGTAGCCGATGAGTTTTGCCAAAAACAAACTTGTAGCTGCAATGACCTTTAGTTTTCTATTGAGGTGTACGATCGCACCAGCGAGAACGATACTTTTTACTCGCTTAGAATAAAGTTGTTCGAGCCTCAATGCGATGATCGCTCCCAATGAAACTCCCAGTACATGAACCTTTTCGATCTTTAGATGGTCTACAACTTCCCAAACTCTGTGAGAGATCACAGAAAAGGTATAGCTGTCATCTCTACTCGGTTTTTTTGCGGAGCCTCCATGTCCAGGAAGGTCTATGATCAATAGATTGAATTTTTGCGAAAGATGATCCACCTGTCTTTTCCACGTCCTCGTGCTTCCTCCCGCACCATGGATCATAAGCAGCCATTCGCTTCCTTCACTTTTTGCATGTGTTTCGAAATGCAATATGTCGTGAGTACCTTCCATTCAATGGGATGTGTAAGATACTATAACAAGAGTGGACTTTGAAGGATATATCGTCATCTTAATTCCCGGAGAATTTGAATCAACAAACGCGCTATTGTTTCAAGATCCTTTGGCGGTAAGCACTTTCTCCATCCGAGATCTCCAAAATGTACATACCTTGAGAGAGGTCAGTAATTTCGAGAATTCTGCCATCAATGGTGGGCGCTTTCACCTCTGAACCAGACAGGTCAAATATTCTGGCATCTCTCCAAACGGTTTGAGCTGGCAAGACAATGGTATTTTCGAATGGCATCGGATAAAGATGGATATTCTTTTTTTCAGGGTTCTCATCCAAAGAAGTTGTCGCTTCTCCAAGTTGATATCGATACGTTGCGTTCTCACCATCATAGGTCTCTCCAGATACCATATAGACCCAACCGTCTATAATGAAGTATGCGGGTGCCCAGCGTGAAGTGCCTGGGTGAGGAGGTAGTTCTGTCCAGATATCTGAAATAGGATAATATTGCCAAAACTCTCCCGTAGGCATAGGTTCATGATCACTGCCATTGTAATCTGCTACGCCACTGAGGGTATAGCCTTTTCCATCATATGTGAACTGTGCACCAGCGACACGGATATACGAAGGGTGGTCCGCGATCTGCGACCAAGAGTCATTTGAGGGGTCGTAACGATACCAGTCAGAAAAATGTCCAGAACCGACATAGACGTAGTCGTCAATAACAAACTGATAAGGATGGTGTCGGTTCGCTCCGATGAAAGTCGCTTTTTCCGTCCATGTATCTGTAGGAATATCGTATTCCCACCAATCACCAAGATTGCCTCCAGCATAACCCAATCCCATATAGACTTTGTCTCCGAAAGCCACTAGTGCGGGATGAGTTCTGGCTAAACAAGGACAATCTGTGAGCTGTTCAAATGTTTCAGTTTCTCCATCAAACCGCCATAGATCCCTTGCCGGGCCTATCGTAGGTCCACCTGAGACATTTCCGAACCCAAAAAATCCTTTAGGACCATTCATTTCACCAATTCCAAAACCTCTGTTAATAGGCGAATAATCATCTAGTTGCTCCCAAGAGTCAGTTTCAGGAGTATATTTCCAAACATCATTTGTGTTCGAACCCGAGATGACATATCCATATCCGCCATAAGAGAAGCCTATCGCATGATGGCGCTGTGGGAAGGGGCTTGGAGCAAGTTCCTCCCAGTCCTGGCCAAATGTTTGGGCAATGGTACTAAGAGCATATATGAGGCAGAGCACTTTCAGAATGGAAATGGAAGATCTATACATTTATGGGGGTTTTGAATACAATTGATAAAATGAACACCAAACTACCCAAATTGTTTGATGTATTGTTTTCAAATTTTGGTCACCCTTGTGAAGACAGTAGTAGGTGATAATGGTTTTTGCTGTATTTGTTTATTCAGTTCAGTGCAATTCCCAGTCCTTCACAAATGCTCCGTGCTCATTGACATCCCAATAAGAAATGCCCAATTCATCTAATTCTGCTTTCCATTTCCTGACAACATAATTTTTATTGGAACTATCAAGAACAACAAATTTTGGGTTGTAGTATTCAAAAACCTGTTTCCATTCCATCCAAGGGTTTTCTGAGATGATCATGAGGTCGGTGTACAATTTTCTTTGCGAAGGCTTGGGTAGGTTTTTTTTATGGAAATGAACGATCAGCTCATTCTGAAAGAGATAAAAACCCTTGGTGAGTATTCGGTGATGACTTGTGTCTGGCTTGCTAAAATCCATATAAAGAGGAACTACTGCGTCCTTCTTGTTCCAATTATTCTTGATATGAAATAGTTGCTTTTGATCATCTTCAATTAAAAGACTATCGGTTAAAAGGATGTTCTCTTCTGGTTTAATGAAATTTATCGCACAGGTATTATTCACTTTATAGATCGTGAGGGATGCACTAGAATTGATCTTTATCTTTTCATTGATCTGGTTAAGACAAAAGCCATTGCTGACGAAAAGTACTGCAGCCAACCAGTAAAAACGCCTGTAAGCCAAATAGCCAAAAAAGGATAATATCAATGCATATAGTAACCAGCTCTCAAAAACACTTATGTCTATTCCACTGATCAGAGAGTATGGCACGCTTTCGACAAAAGCAACGGAGACATTCAATGCTTTGATCAAACCCCATAAGCAAGTGCCAAGGAAATCTACAACTACTTCTAATAATCCATTCAGCAGAAAGTCGAGTCCAGTGAATAAAAAGAACATGATCCCTGCAAAGAGAATGAGAAAAGCACCGGGTATCACGACCAAGTTTGAAAAGATAAATAGTGTTGGGAATTGATGAAAGTAAAGGATTCCCAAAGGAAACGTTCCGATCTGTGCCGCAATAGATACAGACGTAATTGCCCAGATCTTGTCTGGCAGCCATCCACGAACATCGATCAAGGAGTATATCTTTGGTTGAATGTAAACGATCGCCAATACAGCCAAATAGGAGAGTTGAAAACCAACTTCCATCAGGTAATAGGGATCGATGGCCAAAAGAAGAAATGCTGAAGATGCAATGGTATTGAAAGTGGAGGATCTACTTCTGGCGAGGTCGCCTAGAACGATAGCAGAAAACATAGTAGATGCTCGTACCACCGATGGAGAAAGCCCTGTGATAACGGCATAAGCCCAAATTGTAGCTAGAAGCAAAATGACTTTCAGGATCTTACTGCCTTTGTTACGTTCCAGGAATTTCAATAGAAAATTCAAGACCATAAAAAGTATTCCTACATGCAGACCTGAAACCGCGAGTACATGCATAGCGCCAGCACTTGCATAGGTCCGTATAAGTTCCGGGTCCAGTGAATCTTTCTTGCCTAATAGGAGAGCCGCGGCTATTGCATATTCAGAACTTTTAAAGCCTTGCGCTTCAATTCTCTCGAGCATGTTATTACGGGCAACATCAAAAAAATGAAGAATTGAGAATTTCGCTCCAATATCTAGTTTTTTCCAATTGCCAGAAGCTAAATAGGTTTGATCATAGATCTGATGAAATTCCAGATACTGCTTGTAATTGAATTGACCAGGGTTTTCGATCTCTTTAATGCATTGTACATTATTTTGGAAAACGATCTGGTCTCCGATCGCTAGTCCGGCACTTCGATCATCTTTTGCAAAATAAACCAGAAGCCTTCCGCTTACCTTTTTGACATTAGTGCTGTCGCCAAATGAAATGATCTCTAATGTGCTTTTATAGGAATTGGCTTTTTCTGTTAACCCTTCAGAGATCTCGGCAACGAAATATTCACCCGTGCTTTTCTGATAAAAGTCTTTTTTAAATGAATATGTATTGCCGTAAGTCAGAAAAGCTCCAAGAGCAAAACTGAGGAAGTAATAAGAGACTCCTTTAAGCGGTTCCCATTTATACTTTGTCTCTGGATTTTTTATTAGGTGGGATATGATGAAGAGAGCAATGGATAAAAGAAGCAATGAAAGATAGAGCCACATCATTTTGCTCAGAAAAATGAAGCAGAGTATTCCCGCTACAAATGGAAGGAGTAAGCGCAAAAAGGGTATTTTGGAAAATTCCTTAATTCTTAAGTCTAATATTTAAGACCTAAGAATTGAGATCGTTCAAGTGTGTTTGATCGTAAAAACCCAGATCTTGGTTCAACATGTGTTTAGTTAGCAAAGCGATCTGTCCGGTGTGGTACGAAAAATGTTCCGCAACGTGCACAAGCACCGAAACACCATTTTCTTCCAAGCCTTGTATGGTTCGCTTTTTTCCAAGATCTACGTCCTTCAAAAGCACAAGTTTATCACTTAAACTATCTCTCAAATAAAGTAATTTTTCTTTTAATTTTTCCTTGAAAATGGTCTCTCTTTGGGCAAATTCCATTGGGCGATCTCGTGTATCCTTTTCGTCTAAAAGGCCAGAAAAGATCCATTGCCTAACATTGCCGTTCAAATGAAGAATAAGGTTACCTATGGAATTGCTATTCTCATTGCTTCGGAACCAGATCTGTTCATCGCTCAGTAGATCCAAACAATTAAGAATGCGTTCAATACCCTCATCGCAGACCCTGCGTTTTACATCATTGATCAGGAGTATTTTTTCGTGTGTCATTTTTGTTTGACGATCCGCTGATCGATGTATTTTAGCACTTTGGTCATAAGGTGCACGCGATCTGGCCCTCGAACGTTGTGTCCATGTCCTGGATAAACAAAAAAGTCTACTTGCTTTCCTTCATTTATGCAAGCATTTAAGAATAGCATTGAGTGCTGCATCACAACAATATCATCCGAACTGCCATGGATCAATAACAGGTCATTCGCCAAAAAATGAACGCCATCATTCAGTCGTGTCATGCTATATCCTTGAGGGTTTTTTTGAGGGGCTTCCATGTATCTCTCGGTATACATTACTTCGTACATGGCCCAATCTATAACCGGTCCGCCTGCAACTCCAGCCTTGAAAGTGCCAGGCGATCGTAGCAACATATTTATGGTCATGTAGCCACCAAAACTCCAGCCGTGAACTGCAAAGTTCTCTTTATCTACGTAGGGTAGTGTATGCAAATAGTCTACACCAATGATCTGGTCGTTGTATTCCATACCTCCCAATAATCCAAATGTTTCTTGTTCAAAGGCCAATCCGTTGTTTGCGGATCCACGTCCATCCAAGGTCCAGATGATATAACCTCTTTCGGCCATTTCATGCATCCAGAGAGAAGCCCCGCCCAACCAAGTATCTCTTACGAGTTGTGCATGTGGACCACCATAAACATAGATCAAAACCGGGTATTTTTTTGATGGATCGAAGTCGGAAGGTTTGATCATGCGACACCAATATTCATAGTCTTTGTCTCCCGGTATTTGGAAGATCTCTGTCGTCCCAAGTGTATATCCTTCAAGGGGATCTTTAGCTGTAAGTATGTTCCTCACTAGCTTTCCTGAACGAGTTATCATGTCAAAATTTCCGGGTGTCTCAAGATCAGAAAATCTATTTATGATGTAATCTCCAGTTGAAGAAACTTCACTGAAATGAGTGCCATCTTTAGAGGTTACTCTTTGCAATTTCCTTCTTTTCAAATTCACAGAATAAAGCACGCGATCAACAGATCTTGCAGTACCTGTCACCATGATCTCTCCACGTTCTGGTGAGTAATGCTTTATCTCATGCATTTCCATATTTCCCTTTGTGATCTGGCCGATCAACCTTCCGTCTGTATTATAGTGATAGATGTGGTCATAACCGTCTCTTTCACTGAACCACAAAAATTCGTTCTTTCCTGCTAAGAAATATGGAGGTTGTTCAGGTTCTACATATTTGTCGCTGGTTTCTGTGAACAAGGTTTTTACGAATTTTCCAGTCTTCGCATTATACTTGTTCAAGTCCATATGGTCTTGATCTCGATTCAATTCGGCTACGTAGATAAATTTTTCTTCGGGACCCCAAGCCAAGTTCGTATAGTAGTGATCGGGTTCTCCAATATTCTCAAGGTAAATTGTTTCCCCGGTTGAAGTGTGATGGATCCCCACTCTTGCTCTTTCACTATTCTGTCCGGCCATTGGATACTTGAACTCTGCATCTGCAGCAGGTGCGATCTCATAATTCTTTATGGAATAATCAGTTACAAAACTCTCGTCTTTTTCATAGAAAGCGATGGCGCTTCCTTTTGGTGACCAAAAGATCCCTTTGCTTATCCCAAATTCATAACGATGTATGGCCTGGCCGCAAACGGTATCTGTTCCATAATTGGTGATCTGATGATCTGCTATATCCGCAGTAGCGAAATATAGGTTATTGTCCAGTGTATAAGCGATCTGCTTGGACTTGAAATGAAATTCATTATTGGCTCCATTGTTTGCATGACCCACCAGTCTTTCCAGAGTCCTTTTTTGAATATTATAATGCCAATACCCCCTGATATGATAGAAGTAAAAATTATAAGGGTCTACCCAGGTGATCTCTGGTAGTTCCTTCATTCCAATGTATGGAGTGGTGTTGATGATCTTGTTCAAGCCTTCAAAACCGATCACTTCTACTTCGGCACCGGTCTCTGCATTTACGACCATTATCCAATCTTGCCCTTTTATGTTTTTCTTGTAGGAGTATGAGTTTGCACCCGTAATCCACTGTAAATGAGGTATTTTCTTTGGGCTAAAGGTTGTGTTCTGCTCGGCTACGGCTTGCTCCAGGGTCAGTTTTTTCTGTGCTGGCGCCACGGAAGCAAGCAATATGAACAAGGATAGGATCAGTTTCTGTATCATCATTGAATTTTATGAGGTGGAAATTATCAAAAAAAGTGCCTAATTGAACAAAGAGACCTTTGAAAACAATTTTGATAAGATCACAGGCATCTGCACATTTACTAATATTGCATGAAAGAAAGAATAAATGGCAAAGAAAACCATCCTCAATAAAAAGGCGCATACCTTCCTTGAAAAATACTTGAACAATGCATCTCCTACGGGTTTTGAAAGTCCAGGACAGCAGATCTGGTTGGATTATATCAAGCCTTACGTAGATGACTACATCGTAGATACATATGGTTCAGTAGCAGGTATTATCAATCCCGGAAAAGACTATAAAGTAGTTATTGAAGCACATGCAGATGAGATCGCCTGGTTTGTCCACTACATTACGAAAGATGGATTTATTTATGTCAAAAGGAATGGTGGCTCCGATCATCAGATCGCGCCAGCAAAAAGGGTAAATATACATACCAAAAAAGGTATGGTCAAAGCAGTTTTTGGTTGGCCGGCCATTCATACTCGAAGAGCTTCTGACGAGAAGCCTCCGAAGTTGGATAATATCTTTTTAGACTGTGGAGCCAAGAATGCAGAAGAGGTTGAGAAAATGGGCATACACGTTGGTTGCGTGGTTACATTCGAAGACGAATATGTATTTTTTAATAAGCGCTTTCATATGGGTAGGGCTCTCGATAACCGTGCCGGAGGATATATGATCGCTGAGGTTGCTCGCTTGTTAAAAGAGAACAAAGTGAAATTGCCTTTTTCGCTGTATGTGGTGAATGCAGTTCAAGAAGAAATAGGGTTAAGAGGAGCGCAAATGATAGCTGAAACTATAAACCCCGATGTTGCGATCATTACCGATGTGTGTCACGACACGAATACACCAATGATCAACAAGATCAAAGAGGGTGACACAAAAGGAGGAAAAGGACCAGTACTTACCTATGGCC
>JABDKJ010000071.1 GCA_013002285.1 Flavobacteriales bacterium | reverse complement strand
ATACGGCCAGCAGAATGGAAAGCAATGGCGAAGTGGGAAGAGTAAATATAAGCCAAGCCACCTATGAAATTCTTAAAGATGATACAAGTTTTTCTTTCGAAAACCGAGGTAAAATTGAAGCCAAAGGGAAAGGAGAGATGGAAATGTATTTCGTTTCAAAAAAAGCAGAACAGGTCAAATACGCCTAAACGAGAGGATATGAAAAAAATAATTTTTGCTGTTCTATTGTCAATAGGAACATTCGCTATGCAAGCACAGGTCAATGCGGACTCTCTGTGGGCAGTTTGGAATGATGAAGATCAGGCAGACACTAACAGGCTAAAAGCAATGGACGACCTTTCGTTTCAACATTACATGCGGTCCTTAAGCGATCTGGATTCCGCTTTCTATTGCGCCCAGCAGACCATTGATCTTGCCAAAGAAAAAGAATTAAAAAAATATGAGGCCATTGGACTCCACAACATGGCCTCAGTTGAGATCAATAGAGGAGATCTAGACCTATGTTTGGAGTTGAGCCATCAAAGTTTGGCACTTAGAACGGAAATTGGTGACAAAAAGCAGATCGGGAGATCACTAGCGATGATCGGTCTCGTTCATAGAGTGAAAGGAGACTCCAAAATAGCGCTTGAATATAATAATGATGCATTGGCAAATTTTGAGGAAGCAGGTGACAAAGCACTGATCTCACACGCCTTAAGCAATATCTCATATATCTATTCTGGTCATGGTCAAACACAGAAGGCGATCGATTTCTTGTCGCGGGCCTTGATCGCGATGGAAGGTTCGAAAGACCCTTACATTGAGAGCACCATGCTTATAGGCATGGGAAACCTGTACCTCAATGCAGAAGACCCCACCAAAGCAAAGGAGTACGCAGAACTCGCAATAGAGAAGTCCAAAAAGGTCAACTATTTGGCAGGAGAATTACAGGCATTATTGCTTTACGGAAATATCCTTTCATCAGAAGGAGAACATGAAGAGGCCATATTGATCTGTGAAGAGGTTTTATCGGCAACCCAAAAAAACGAGTCCCCCACAATAAGGAATTACGCATTTACTTTGATGGGCTGGACCTACCAAGAACTAGGCGATTATGACAATGCACTAAAGTATTATAAGGAAGGGATCAAGATCTCAGAATCTCTCAACCTCAAAAGCACGGCCCTTACAAATGCAATAGAATTAGGGATGGTCTACAAACTCAAAAAGGACGGAAAGAATGCCTTAAAATGGTGCGAAAAAGGACTTTCATTAGCAGAGATCGCTGGTGACATCAAACATCAGAGTCACGCCTGTAAGTGTTTGTATGAATCTCATAAATTACTCAATAATGGTAGTAAGGCGCTGGATTATCATGAACGCTTTTTAGTGCTCAATGACAGCTTGCAGATGAAGGAGGCAGGCCAAAAGCTTCAAGAACTCGAATTTGAGAGAACAATGTTCCAAGACAGCATTGCGCAAGCCGAAACAGACCGTTTGGTTTTTGAAGCACATCAAGAAGAAGTGCGAAAGAAAAACAAGACCAAAAATATTTTCTTCGGTGTTGGACTGTTTTCATTGCTATTGGCAGGAGGACTTTTCAGCAGAAACAGATACATCAAAAGGTCTAGAGACATTATTGAAAAAGAAAAAGACCGTTCCAATAACTTATTGCTCAACATCTTGCCGGCAGATATAGCTGAAGAGCTAAAGATCCATGGCAAGGCCGAAGCGCGTGATTTTGATATGGTCTCCATACTCTTTACTGATTTCAAGGGCTTCACCGAAGCCTCTTCCAAGATGACTGCAAGCATGCTGGTGACTGAGATCAATGCTTGCTTTGAGGCCTTTGATGCCATCTGTGAAAAATATAAGGTCGAGAAGATCAAAACAATAGGTGATGCTTACATGGCAGCGGGAGGCCTACCTGTCCCCACGGATGACTCCACTAAAAACACGATCTTGGCGGCTCTGGAAATGCAAGCTTTTATTTCAAAACGAAAAGCTGAGATGGATGCGCAAAACAAACCCGCCTTTGAAATGCGGGTAGGTATTCACACAGGGCATGTCGTAGCAGGGATTGTAGGCGTAAAAAAATTCCAGTACGACATTTGGGGAGACACGGTGAACACTGCTTCAAGAATTGAAAGTAAGGGAGAAGCCGGTAAAGTGAACATCAGTCAAGCCACTTATGATTTATTGAAAGATGACCCTCAATTTACCTTTGAGAGTAGAGGTAAAATTGAAGCCAAAGGCAAGGGGGAGATGGCGATGTACTTTGTAAAAGGCACTTCGTAAAAATTGAACCTGTCTTTCAGGTCAGAAGCGCACCTATTCTTACTTCGCCTGATGTACCACCACTTGTGGAAATGGGAATTCTATGCCCGCTTTGTCAAACGCGACCTTGATACGCCTGCGGAATTCACCGCTTACAGCCCATTGATCACTCGGCTGGGTCTCTCCAAGTACTTTAATGATAATGGCCGAATCATCAAATTTATTGACACGCAAGAACTGAGGTGCAGAGATGATCCTGTCTTTCCATTCCGGGTCTGCGGCAAGCGCATTTCCCGTTTCATTCACCACTTGCATCACTTTTTCCATGTCAGAATCGTAAGCGACCCCGATGTCTAAGTTCACACGCGCAAAATGCTTGGATAGGTTGGCCACTTTTTTTATTTCTCCGTGAGGCACATGATGGATGGTCCCATCCAGATCCCTCAATGTGGTCATGCGAATACTGATGTCCTCCACTGTACCACTCGTACCATCAAAGTTGACGACATCTCCTACCCGGTACTGATTCTCTATGATGATGAAAAAGCCAGAAATGATGTCCCGTATAAGGTACTGACCACCAAAACCAACGGCCAAACCAACGATACCCGCACCAGCAATAATAGGCGCGATCATCAGTCCCATTTCTGCAAGGACCATTAAAGAAGCAATGAGTATGATCGATATTCTCAAGATGCCCAGAAAGATCTTGATCAAGGTATCTTCACGTTTCACTTCAGAATCCCTTGAATCGTCCTTACCAGGAATAATGGCGATCCTGATGGCGCGCTCCATGACCTTTCTCAAGACAATATTCAAAATAATTGCTCCAATAACAATAAGCACGACCTTTACGCCATGATCAACTAACCAAGGGCCAATGCCCTCTTTCCATTCAATGAAATGTTCCTTCGTCATAATTCGTCCATTTTATCTTCGGATCAATGTCTCCAAAAACTTGGTGCAAAAGTAGACATTGGTTTGGGGAAAGAAGAGAATAATTTGTAGCAGATGTAAACATCTAGATAGGATACAACAAAAAGGTCAAACTGAAACACTCAAAGGGCAAAGACCGTTCTAAAATAAAGTTTATATTTAGCGTAGAAGTTTAAATACTTTTTAACCTCAAATGAAGTCTTTCTTAAAAACCCTGTTCACTGTATCTCTCTGTGTATTGTCATTGTCCGGGTGTAAAAAAGACTTTGAAGATCTGGCAAGCGAACAATGGAAACCCATTTTAGCCATTCCGCTTGTGAACTCACTGTTAACTGTAGATGATATTCTCAACGAGTTCAACCACCCGGAAGAAGTGATCATTTTACCAGGCGACTTGGTCGCGCTTAACTATAAGGGAGAACTCTTTTCTTTTCAACCCAGTGAAGTCCTTGTCATTGGGGACAGTTACATCAATGAAACACTGACAATAGACAACACCCTAGCCAATGAATTGGACAATAGCTCGGCCCCATTGGAGCTGCCCTTTCTCTTGGAATTGCCGATGGAACTAGACCCTATTGAGATATCGATCAGTGAAGTGAAGATCGCAAATGGATCACTTGAGTCGGTATTGACCAGGCTGCAAGACGAATTCATAAGTGGCGAACTCAGCATCAATGAATTGCTCGATCAAAACGAGGATCCCCTAAGCATAAGCTTTAATGGTGATGAACCTATCGGACAAGAAGAGATCCAAAGCATTGACCTGGCTGGCTATACCTTGCTCCCTTTTTTGGCACCACCATTCGAACATAAAATAAGCCTTAGCGGCACATTGAGCCTAAGCAATAACTCCATGAACACGGCCACATCTGGTGAACTCCTTGAAATAAGCCTCGCACTCTCTGACCTAGTTTTTGAGCACATCATCGGTGACTTTGGCAACATCAAGATATCGCAGGATACAGACACCATTGAACTCAATTTGTTTGACAATATACAAGGAGGTCTGTTCTCTTTGGATGAGGTGATCCTGAACTTGAATGTCATCAATTCCTTCGGAATGCCTTTTGTGATAGAACTGGACGAAGTGGAAAGCATCAACCAAAACACTGGTGTCGTTACCCAATTGTTCTTGTCTGATCTGGAACTGGAAGGCCAAGAGATATTGGGTGGGCCGGCTGAAGAAGTGCTTTTCACTTTTAACGATCAGAATGCAAACCTCACATCTCTTATAGATCCCGCACCCATAGATGTCATCTTCGATATCAATGCCTTTACCAATCCGGATGGACCGCCACCACCAGAGGACCTTAATTTTATCAGCGATCAAAGTGCATTCCACGTAGACATCGATCTCATTCTTCCTTTAGAAGGTTATGCGTTAGACTTCTTATTGACAGATACCATTGACATGGATCTCTCTTTTGATCAGTACGAAGAAATAGACTCATTGGAATTCAAACTATTTACCGAGAACGGCTTTCCTATGGAAATAGAATTTCAAGCTATTTTCCTGGACGGGACACTTACACCACTCGATAGCCTTTTTATGATCAGCACGCCCATAATAGCGGCTGCAGAGATCGACATAAATGGAAATGTGATCCAGGCTATGAACGAAACAACCTATATAAGCTTTGATAATGAACGTGCAGATGCTCTTGAACAAGCCGATCATATTTTATTGCGTGCAATTTTCAATACCACTAGTTCTAATGAACCGGAAGTTGTGCGGATAACAGACGCACAAGACCTAAGCGTTCAAATTGGTGTAAAAATATTTGGGGAGTTGGAACTGTGAAAAAGCATTGGATATATGTCCTTTTTCTGATGATGACGCTGTCTGTATCTGCGCAGATAAACACCTTTCATTTCAATGAAAACGTGGGTGCCAGTCAATGGCACTATAACCCGGCATTGCAGAGCAAAGAAAAACTCTATGTCTCCATTCCTGTTCTGTCAGGCTTCCATTTTCAAGTAGGCCATACCGGATTCTCCTATAAGGACGCCATAAAAGACGATCAAGTAAATTTCACAAATATCATTCATAGCCTTGATGAGGACAACCACCTATTGCAGAGCAATCGTTTCAATATATTCGGCATAGGTCTCAAGCAAGGCGCTATGCAATTCAGGCTAGGTATGAGCGGGCACTTGGATACACGCATTTCCTATACCAAAGACCTCATTGAGCTTTTGTGGAAAGGCAACGGCCATCCCGACCTGATAGGCAGACGCTTATCTATGGATGACAATGCAGCAAGTTCTGCTGCATGGCTTTCCTATTTTGTGGGAGGGTCCAGACAATTTCTAGATGGTAAATTGCACATTGGCATGAACCTAAAACTCTACCAGGGCATTGCCACAAGCTATACAAAGCAAAGCTCCTTTGGTATTCGAACAGACCATGACACGTACGCTATCACTGCAGATGGCAGTTTCAACCAGCAGATCTCTGGGATCAACATTCTCACAGAAGATGCGGACCCCGATATTTTCATTCCCTTTTCAGCTAAAGGAAACTATGGTTTTGGAACGGACCTCGGCCTCAGCTATTCACCCAAAGAGATGTTTACCATAGAGGCTTCCATTATAGACCTCGGTAAGATCCGCTGGAAGAAGGATATTGAAAATTACACACTTAGTGAAGAGGAGGTCACCTATTCAGGAATAGAACTCAACGAATTCTTTACATCATCAGACTCCATTACATCTACCTTAGAGCAGTTCGCAGATTCGATCAGCGAGTTGTTTGAACCCGAAGAAAATTTCAGCAACTTCTCTACCCCAACGAACAGCTCTTATTTTCTAAGAGGCGTTTATCACCTAACGGCTAAGCAAGACCTGAGTGCCTTTGTAGGGGATCAGAATATTTTTGGCAAACACTTCACCAGCGCAGGGGCCATGTACACCAGAAAGATGGGGAAATGGCTGACCCTTAGCGGAGGGCTGCAATTCTATCGAATGAAAGACCCTATGATCCCTTTGGGTTTTCTTGCACAATGGGGGCCCGTGCAAATGGGTATACATACGGACAATGTGCTGACCATGATCATGCCCCTGAGATCTAAATATGCTTCAGGTACATTCTTTCTGGGCTTGCGATTCAAAAGAGAAAAACCCCCTCGCGTGTCACTTGAGAACACAGAGGAATGATCGCTATAATTGGTTTAGCCTGATCCTATGATAACTCGCATCTTGCAAGATCCCAACACAAGAACGTGGCGCGAAAATAGGCAAAGGTGAGGCGAAAAAAGAGAATAATGTATTCGGACTTTCTATTCTATTTCAATAGATCAAAATAGAGACGAACATCACGCCTATAAATGCGATAGGAACGATCATGAGCAAATAGATGAAGGAAATGAATCCCGCCTTGAAAAAGGAGCCCAGCCATCTGCTTCTATAAAAATTATGGATCGCGATGACCAAATAAGCGAAGAATGACAAAAAGAAAAGGAGATCTATCCACCAGGGGATCTCCCATATCATTCCCAGGATCAGGAGTAATGAAAAGGAAGCAAATAAGAAGGTGAAGAAGTAGAAACTAAAGACCATATGATGCGCGAAGATCCCCTTCTTCCAAAAGAACAATTTGACCAAAAAGGCGAATAAAGGCAACATGAAGAACATGGCTATAGGTATGGTATCGTATAAAGCCTTGAGGACCCCAGCACCTTTGTTCTTATAGAATTTCAGCATTTGCGTGTAGTATTTCCGTGTGAGCAAACCCGCGTCCTCATCCATTCCTATGGCTTGCAATTGCTCTTCAAGTGGAGCATTTATGGCGATCAATGAATCCAGAACCTCCCTGTCGAAGTCAAAGCTCAGTTCCGCGGCATTGTTATTTTCTGGAATGATGGAGTCCAGTTCTGCCACCTCTTCGTCTGAAATTCCCGACTCGGTCAATTGCTCTGACACATTCTCCTTTATATCCGCCAGTTGAAGGCTGTCCTCTACCGCTGCAAGGGAATCTGGGACAAGATCCATTTCAAAACCTTTCTTAAGTCCTTCGGTCATTTCATGGTCTGCCTTACGTACAGAAAATGAAAAAATAAAAAAGAAGACCACGGAAATGAACAAATAGAATTGTGCCGGGTGCAGATAGGACAAGCGTTTGCCATCTATAAATCGTCTGGCCAATATTCCAGGCTTGGTCATCAATGGAAGAAAACTCCTGAAAAAACGGGCATCTACAGAAAAATAATTGCTGATGGTATTGCTGAATAAAACCCCAAAGGTGAGCTTATCCGCAGCTTCCTGCCCGCAAAAGGGACAGTAGGAAAAATCATCCTCAAAGGGTTTTTCACAATTCTTGCAGGTGTTCATGGGCCTGTTGTCTTTTAAAGAAAAGACAATATAAGAATGCTCACGCAATTCCAAGGATCGAAGTACGTACCCTTCGTTCTTTTCGCGGCCTGCGGGCGCTGAGGTTCTCGAAGCGCGAGAAGGCCAGCATTCAAAACCTAACAACGTACCCTTCGAACTTATCGCGGCCTGCGGGCGCTGAGGAGGACGCTGAGGCTCTCGAAGTGACCTCGAAGCGCGAGAAGGCCAGCGATCAAAACGCGATGTCTAGACCCTTTTTCATTTTTACTATAATTGCACTATGCCCGTGGGATATGTTTACATCTTAAAATGTTGTGATGACAGCTATTATACTGGCAGTACAAAGGACATTCAACTGAGATATGACCAACACCAGAAAGGAATGGGCTCCAACCACACCAAAAAGAGACTTCCTGTTGAGTTAGTTTATGTCGAAGAATTTCAAAGGATCGATGAGGCCTTCTATCGCGAAAAACAAATTCAAGGATGGAACCGCGCAAAGAAAGAAGCATTGATCAATGGCCAACACAATATACTTCCTAAACTTTCTATTGCGAATCGGGATAAGTGATACAGTGCTAAATACGGCTTTGATCAAACCGCGGCCTGAGGCACTCGAAGGCCAGCATTCAAAACCGAACAATGTACCCTTCGAACTTATCGCGGCCTGAGGCACTCGAAGGCCAGAATAAGGAAGCCAGCATTTAAAACCGAACAATGTACCCTTCGAGTGCCTCAGGGTACGGGAAGAAAGACAAATTCGCGGCTTTCGGGCGCTGAGGAGGACGCTGAGGCTCTCGAAGTGACCTCGAAGCGCGAGAAGGCCAAATTCCAAGATCTACTCTTTAGTCTTATCTTCCCCCCATGAAGATCATCATTACAGGAGCAAGTGGTATGGTAGGCAAAGGCGTTCTGTTGGAATGCCTGGACAGCCCAAATGTAGAGCAAGTCTTAACGGTGAACCGCAGGACCATAGATGTAGAGCACCCCAAACACGAACAACTTATCGTAAAAGACTTCTTTGACCTGGAAGCTGTGGCCGCACAAATGAAAGGCTATGACGCCTGCTTTTTTTGCGCAGGTGTTTCTTCCGTGGGAATGAAAGAAGCAGAATACACAAAGCTCACCTATGACCTTACAACCTACTTCGCGAAGACTTTCCATGCACAAAACCCCAACTCTGTGTTCACTTATGTTTCCGGAACGGGAACGGACTCCTCTGAAAAAGGAAGGAGCATGTGGGCAAGGGTAAAAGGAAAGACAGAGAACGCTATTCTGAACATGGGGTTTAAGGATGCCTATATGTTCCGGCCGGGATACATACAACCCATGCGCGGCATACGCTCTAAGACGAACTGGTACCAGTACATGTACATGATCTTTAAACCCATCTACGCCCTTTTAAAACACTTTCCCTCCACCGCGACCAGCACGGTGAACATGGGAAAAGCCATGCTTTATGTACTGCAAAATGGGAATGAGCAAAAGATCCTGCACAATAAAGAGATCAATGCATTGGCGGAGAACGATCATCATTAGAGCTGACGAAACTCAGGCGTTCAGTGAAGTATACTTTGCGGTTTACAAAGTATCTTGTCATGTAATTGAAGACATGAACAAAGAAGATGAAATCGATCTCTTTGGAAGGGCCAGGCCATGAAAAAGCTAAATACATATCTCATCTTTCTGCTATTGAGCGCGCCTTTCCCGGCACAAGTCAATACCTATTACTTTAATGATGTGCTACCCGCAAGTCAATGGCAGTATAACCCGGCATTGCAGAGCAAAGAAAAATTATTTGTTTCCGTACCCGCACTTTCAGGACTGCATTTTCAATTGGGGAACACCGGCTTCACCTATCAGGAGATCTTAACAGACAATGAGGTGGATATCGACAAGGTCCTGAATACCCTGGAAGAAGAGAACCATGTACTGGAGGGCTTTCATACAAATTTGTTCGGCATAGGCATGAAACATGGCTCCTTGCAATGGAGGCTGGGACTGAACGCACATTTTGATGCGCGAATTTCCTACAGCAAAGACCTCATAGAAGTCTTATGGAAAGGCAGCGACAACCCGGACCTGCTGGACAGAAGGTTGTCGATGGATGGCACTGCAGCAAATGCCGCAGCATGGCTCTACTATTTTGTGGGTGCTTCAAGAAGCTTCATGGATGACAAATTGAACCTGGGCCTTAACTTAAAATACTACCAGGGAATAGCAAGTTCCTATACCGAGCAAAGCACCTTTGGCCTCTATTCCGATGAGGATACCTACGCCATTACGGCAGATGGCACTTTCAGGCAACACTTTTCCGGGACCGACATCATAACCGAAGATGCAGAGACCGAACTCTATGTCCCCTTTTCTGAGAAAGGGAACAATGGCATGGGTATGGACCTTGGTTTTCTTTATTCTCCGAATGACCTGTTCACTATAGAAGCTTCCGTTCTTGACCTGGGGAAGATCAACTGGAAGCAGGGGGTTAAAAATTATACATTGAGTGGACAGGAAGTGTCCTTTACGGACATGGAACTGGATGACTTTTTCTCTTCTCCCGAAGCGGGCTCCTATACCTTCGAGCAGTTAGCTGACTCTATCAGCGACCTGTTCAAGTTAGAAGAAAGCATGGATGAATTCTCCACCACAATGAACACATCCTATTTCGTGAGAGGGGTCTGTCACCTTTCAGAGAGGCAGGACCTAAGCGCTTTCTTCGCAGACCAGAACTATGGCGGAAAACACTTCAGCAGTGCTGGCGCAATGTATTCCCAAGAACTCGGAAAATGGCTGATCCTGAATGGAGGAATGCAGTTCTTTAGATTGAAAGAGCCCATGATCCCCATTGGTTTTATCGCACAATTCGGGGCCGTACAATTTGGTGTGCACACCAACAATGTCCTGACCCTGATCACACCCTCCAGAACCAAATATGGCTCAGGCACCTTTTATCTGGGCTTACGCTTCATGAGAGAAAAGCGATCGGCAACTGAGAAACAGAGTACAGAAGAATAGACCAGGTCAGCAACTGTAGCCCAAACTCACACCTCGTTAACATGCTGAAATGAACCTTCAAAAGCAAAGGGAAAAAATATGCTGTATCAGAAAAAAACATGACCTTCCTCATTGATTTTAGGAGCTTGGCCGGTTTAGTAAAAAGATAAAGGCTTTAACGGGAAAGGTCAGTCTCAAAAGTGACAAAATTCACTAGTACTAGTGAGAGGTTCTTTGGTTTGGTTTAGTACTTTTCCAACAAAATAAGAGCCTAAATGTTTTTAATTAATCAGGATACCAATAGGATCGAGGAGATCATTTCCAAAAAGTTCAGTGAACTAGGATTTATGGAAAGGGAACACCTACAAGAATGGATCGCAAATAAACCCTCATCTCTTGGAGAGGAATTGCTAATAATACAAAAAGAGTTTGATGGGTTTAACGACACAAAAGAGAGGCTAGATCTTTTAGCATTGGATAAGCAAGGAAACCTCGTGATCATTGAAAATAAATTGGATGACACCGGTCGTGATGCTACATGGCAAGTATTGAAATACGCTTCTTATTGTTCAAGCCTCAACAAAACACAAATACTAAAGATATATCAAGAGTATCTGGACAAGACAAATGACAAACAGAAGGCAGAAGAAAAAATAAGTGAATTTTTTGATGGGCAAGAAATTGAAGAGATCGCACTAAACAAGGGACAAACTCAAAGACTAATGCTGGTAGCCGGTGAATATAGAAAAGAGGTGACCTCAACTGTTCTTTGGCTATTGAATTATAATTTGAGAATTCAATGCTTTAAAACCACTCCATATAAGTTTGGCGAACAGATCTTGCTTAATATTGAACAGATCATTCCAATGAAAGAGGCAGAAGAGTTTTCAATCAGAATGGCGGAAAAAACCATTGAAGACATTTCTAACCAAGAAGAACTTAAAACACGACATATAGTAAGGCAAAAATTCTGGACTCAACTTCTGAGTAAAATGAATGATAAGAGCGATTCTTTTCAAAATATCAGCCCGTCAAAAGCAACATGGATAGGAACGTCTAGCGGAACAAGAGGAATTTCATACAACTTTGTGGCTACAAGAAAATATTGTCGCGTTGAAGTATACATAGATAGAGGCGACCAGATCGAAAACAAAATTTTCTTCGACAGTCTCCAATCAGAAGAAACTAAAATACACGAAGAATTTGGAAACGTTTTGGATTGGGATAAGATGGAAGGAAAACAAGGATGCAGGATCAAGTTTGAAAAGAGTGAAGTAGATATTTTCAATCATGAGCAATGGGAAGAAATGTTCATTTTCTTAACTGAGAACATGATCAAATTGATCTCTGCATTCAAAGAACCCATGATTGCATTAAATAAGAGAATAAAGAATAAAAGGACTTTTAATCTAAACAAATGAAAAAGAATAATTGTGGAAATTGAACTTAAAGACGCGATTTATTTTGCATTCATTATAGTGTCTGGAGTTACAGTCTTCCTAACTACGAAACACAATTAGTCGAATAAGATCCGAGATGCGAAAGAAGAATTCAAAGATCAAATTAATCGAGTTGAAAAGGAGATTAAAGATCTTGAATTCAGGGATGATCTACAACAACAGGTAATCGACCAGGTCAAAGAGCAAAATGACGGTTTGATCACAAAATTGATCGAAGCTAATCATGAAAAATCTACTAAAAAATGAAAACGAGACTTTACGATCGATTGTTGGTACTCAAAGATCGAATAGATAAAAAAGAGGCCTCTCACTTGGAAAAAAAAGAATATATGCAATTGCTACTTGAAGATGGAAGAATTACTCAAAAGCAATATGACCAATTTCTTTCCAACCAAAATTCGGATCAAATATTAGATGCGGCATTAACAATAGGCGGTGTCATGCTTGTAACATGGTTGATCACAAAACTAGTGGATTGAAAATGAAGTGTATATAAAAAGTTTGGTCATGTCTAAAGAATAAAAAGATTAAAAACACTAAAATGGAAGACCCGAAAATTGTTTATAAATACAGAGACTGGAGTAACGCTTATCATAGATCAATACTTGAAAACCATGAACTCTATTTCGCTTCGCCTGGATCTTTCAACGACCCATTTGATTGTAGAATTGTCAATAATTATGGCCTACTAACTACAAATAGTGAAAGATTAGAGCATGCTTCAAGAATCGTAAATGAAAATCTTGATCTTCTTCAAAAAAGAAGTTTAGACCCTAATTCCGAAATTGAAAGAATTGCCAAAGAATTAGAAGACCCCGAATTTCTTCAAAAACATCAGAAAGGATTTGAAAAGATGTATTTCGATGCCCAAGACAAATGTTATGGAATTGTTTCTTTAAGCAAGAGATGGGACAGTATTTTAATGTGGAGTCATTACGCCAAAAACCATGAAGGATTTTGCGTTGGATTCAATAAGCAGATCTTCATTGATGCAATCGAATCCAAGGAACTAGGACTTGTTTCTGACGTGCAATATCATCCTGATGAGTATATGCCAGAAATAAATCCTAATGACGATACAGCTAAAATATTATTCACTCCTGTTACGTACAAGGCAAGTGATTGGGCATATGAAGAAGAATTTCGTCTCTTTAGGAGAAAGGATACGGAATTAACAAAAGATGAAAGAATCTACAATTTTCCCAAAGAGGCTATACTCGAAATTATTCTTGGACTTCATATAGAACCTGAACAGGAAGGAGAGATCAGAATGTTTGCAGATGCAAACAAAATTCCATTGTATAAGTGCGAAAAAGTTCCATTTTACTTTAAACTTGATCGGAAAAGAATAATTTAACCCTCATGTTCGAACAAACCTTCAAAAACATTGACGACATCCTATACAAGGATGCCGGATCCGACAGCGAGCTCGACTATATCGCCCAGACATCATGGGTGATGTTCCTGCGCTACTTGGATGAACTGGAAAAGGACAAGTCCGATGAGGCTGCGCTCAAGGGGAAGAAATACACCTACATCCTTGACGAGAAATTCCGTTGGGGCAACTGGGCCATGCCCAAGAACGATAAGGGAGAACTCGACATTCAGGTGGCCATGACCGGAAAGGACTTGGCCGACTTCGTGGACGATGAACTTTGGCCATATATGGCCGACTTCACACAACGCACGGACGACCCGCAGACCATCGAGTACAAGATCGGGGAGATCTTCAGCGAACTGGAATTCAAGGTAAAGAGCGGCTATAACTTACGCGAGATATTGGAATTGGCCGATGGCCTACCCTTTCGCAGCAGCAGTGACAAGCACGAGCTGAGCCACCTCTACGAGACCAAGATCAAGAACATGGGCAATGCCGGCCGTAATGGCGGGCAGTACTACACCCCTCGCCCATTGATCCGGGCGATGATACAAGTGATCGATCCGCAGATTGGCGAAAAGATATACGATGCTGCTGTGGGCTCTGCCGGATTCCTCTGCGAGTCTTACGATTACATGTACGAGCGCATGGACAAGACCACGGATAATCTCAAGACCCTGCAAGAGAAGACCTTCTATGGCAAGGAGAAGAAGAATCTGGCCTATGTGATCGGTATAATGAACATGATCCTGCACGGCATAGAAGCGCCCAACATTGTGCACACCAATACGCTGAGCGAACCCATACGCGACTTACAGGAGAAGGACCGCTACCATGTGATACTGGCCAATCCTCCTTTTGGTGGCAAGGAGCGCAAGGAGGTACAGCAGAACTTCGACATCAAGACCGGAGAGACGGCCTTCCTCTTCCTGCAGCATTTCATCAAAAGCCTCAAGAGCGGTGGCCGGGCCGCCATCGTGATCAAGAACACTTTCTTGAGCAATACCGACAATGCCTCGGTGAGCCTGCGGAAGCACCTCTTGGACACCTGCAATCTGCACACCGTGCTCGACATGCCCAGCGGCACCTTCTTGGGTGCGGGTGTGAAGACCGTAGTGCTCTTCTTCCAGAAGGGTGAGCAGACCAAGAAGATCTGGTACTACGCCATGGACCCGGGCCGAAACATGGGCAAGACCAACCCGCTCAACGATGAGGACCTGAAGGAATTTGTAGCACTACAGAAGAAGCGACCCGAGACGGAGAAGAGCTGGATGCTGAAAGTGGCCGATGTGGATGAAGGCACTTGCGATCTGAGCGTAAAGAACCCCAATACTCCAGAAGAAGCACCCTTACGCAAACCAGCCGAGATTCTGACCGAGATGGAGGAACTGGATCAAGAAACGAACAGCATTCTACAAAGCATCAAGGAGTTGATATGAGGGAAGGTTGGAAGTCGGTTAAGTTGGTTGAAGCATGTGAACTGTTTAACGATGGTGATTGGATTGAAAGTAAAAATCAATCGCCAAAAGGAATTCGTTTGATTCAAACTGGAAACATAGGGGAAGGGTTTTTCAAGAATAGAGAGGACAAGGCGAGATATGTTTCTGAGGATACATTTTTGCAATTGAAGTGCACAGAAGTATTACCTGGAGATCTTCTTGTCTCACGATTACCTGAACCTGTCGGAAGATCTTGCTTAATTCCTGATATTGATTCCAAAATGATAACGGGTGTTGATTGCACCATAATCAGAACCAAAGATGATTTACTCCCTGAATTTCTGAAGTACTTTCAATTGTCCAGAGATTACCTTTCTGACGTTGACTCAAGAACATCTGGAACTACTCGGAAAAGGATAAGCCGAAAGAATCTCGGACTAATTCAAATCCCCCTCCCCCCACTCCCCGAGCAAAAGCAGATCGTAGCCATTTTGGACACCGCCTTTGCGGCCATCGATCAGGCCAAGGCCAACATCGAAAAGAACATTGAAAATGCGAAGGAGCTTTTTCAGTCTAAGTTGAATGAGGTGTTTGAAGAAGGCGGTGAGGGATGGGAGGAGAAGAGTTTGGGGGATGACAAATTGCTAAAGATTATTGATGGAGATCGAGGAAAAAACTATCCTAAAAAGGTTGATTTCCTTCAAGAGGGCCATTGTGTATTCATGAATACCGGAAATGTTCGTCCCAATGGATTTGATTTTTCTAATGTTGTTTTTATCACGGAAGAAAGAGACAACCTACTTCGCAAGGGAAAGCTTCAACGACAAGATGTTGTAATGACAACAAGAGGCACCATAGGGAATCTTGGTTGGTATAGTCCGGACATAGAATATGAACATATTCGAATCAACTCTGGAATGCTTGTTTTTAGGGTTAATCAAGAAAAAATACTGCCAGAATACCTCTTCGCTCTTTTCAGGTCATCTATCATAACTAATCAGATTGAAGAGAAAACATCTGGCGCAGCTCAACCTCAATTACCGATAAAGACATTGGTCACCTTCAAATTTCCAGTTCACTCAAGTTTGAAGGAACAAAAGGAAATGGTCAGATTAATTGAGAAAATGGAGGGACATCAAGAAAGATTAATGGCCAGCTACTATGAACGAATATTGAATCTAGAAGAGCTAAAAAAATCCTTGCTCCAACAAGCCTTTTCTGGGGAGTTGACCCTTCGACAGGGCTCAGGGCAAGCCAAGAAAAAAGCAATCGCATGAATGAAAGTCAGCACATAGAATGGAAGCAGAGCTGGCGCGATGAGTATTTGAAATGGATCTGTGCATTTGCCAATACAGATGGTGGCACTTTGTTCATAGGAAAAGACAACAATGGAGAGGTCAAGCATCTCGATGATCATCGGTCCTTGATGGAAGACATTCCTTCTAAGATCAAGAATCGTTTGGGCATCTTATGTCCGGTCAATTTGCATGATAATAATGGCAAGAAATACATAGAAATAATTGTACAGGCCTATTCCAACCCAATTTCTTATCGGGGCAAGTACTATACACGATCAGGTAGCTCTACCCATGAATTGAACGGAGTGGAGCTGGCCGAGTTCTTGATCAGCAAGTCCGGACAGACCTGGGACGAACTCATTGCCGAGGACGCTACTCTTGATGATATCGATCCGGCTGCTATTCAGCAGTTCTTATCGGATAGCCAAAGCACGGATCGTCTTCCAGATTGTCAGGATCTTTCTGATGCGGAGATCCTTGAAAAACTGAGATTGACGAAGAATGGTGCATTGAAGCGTGCCGCTATTCTGCTCTTCGGCAAAGACCCAAATGCTTTTTTCCCTAACTGTAAAGTGATGATCGGTCGCTTCGGCAATGATGCAACCGACCTCAAGTTCCAAGAAGTGGTGGAGGGAAATGTGATCCATTTGCTTCGTGAAGTACATGTTCAACTGAGTCACAAGTTCTTGACTCGCCCGATCGTTTTCGAGGGACTACAGCGCATCGAAAAAGATAAGTATCCTGTGGCTGCGCTACGCGAGATGCTACTCAACGCGCTCGTACATAAACGGTACATGGGCGCAGCCATTCAATTACGCGTCTTCGATGACCGCATGTCTATATGGAATGAAGGCAGGCTTCCAGAAGGCATGACCGCTGAAAGTCTAAAACAAGAACATAATTCCAAACCGGCCAACCCTGTATTGGCAGATGCCTGCTTCAAAGCCGGCTATATCGACACCTGGGGTCGTGGCACCTTGAAGATCTACAAGGCTTGTGCCGAGGCTGGCCTTCCCGAACCGCAGATCATCGAAAAGGATGGCGGCTTAGAGGTCACACTGTTCAAGGCCGATATTTCGGAGAAGACTTCGGAGAGCTTCGGAGAAACTTCGGAGAAACTCGGTAAGGACACCGCTAAAAACTTAGAAGTTTTAGATGCTGATTACCAGTCTTTTATAGAGTTATCGGCCTTAGAAAATAATTCAACTTCGGAGAAACTTCGGAGAAACTTCGGAAAAACTTCGGAAGAATTCCGCAAGAAATTTGGGGATAAAAAAGCACTCCTGATCTTCTTGGTCGCCCTCGATGGTCGAATAAGTGCATCATCGGCTTCAGAAAAGATCGGAGTTAGTTCTCGTACCATAGAAACGTACTTTTCTGACCTTAAGGAAGCTGGAGTATTAGAAAGAAAAGGGCCCGACAAAGGTGGATATTGGCAAATATTGATCAAAACATGAACGAATCGGAAACACGAGCAGAACTTATCGATCCCGCTCTGGCCGCTGCTGGCTGGGGCGTGGTAGAGGGCTCGCGTATCCGTAGAGAATTTCCCATCACCCAAGGGCGCATACTCGGTCAAGGAAGACGTAGTGCCGCACTCTCTGCAGACTATGTGCTCTTTTACAAGAACCAGCGCATTGCCGTTGTAGAAGCCAAGGCCCGCAAGAAATATTATACTGATGGTCTAGGCCAAGCTAAGGACTATGCCGAGCGTCTCAATATCCGCTTCACCTATTCCACTAATGGAGAGAAGATCTATGCCGTGGACATGGAAAAAGGCACCGAAGGAGATGTGAGCCAATATCCTACTCCCGAAGAACTCTGGGAGATGACCTTTCCTTCTAAGCAACAGAGCGAAGAGGTCAAGGATTGGAGAGAACGCATGTTCTCTGTCCCTTTTGAAGATAGAGGGGGCACATGGCAACCGCGCTACTATCAGGAGAATGCCATCACCAAGGTACTGGAGGCCATTGCTGCCAGAAAGAAACGCATCCTGCTTACCCTGGCCACAGGTACGGGTAAAACGGCCATCTCCTTTCAGATAGCTTGGAAGCTCTTCCATGCCCGTTGGAACATGAACTACGATGCGCAGCGTTTACCACGCATCCTGTTCCTAGCAGACCGGAATATCCTAGCCGATCAGGCCTTCAATTCATTCAGTGCATTCGAAGAAGATGCACTGGTTCGAATCTCTCCTTCGGAGATCCGTAAGAAGAAGAAAGTCCCCACCAACGGCAGCATCTTCTTTACCATCTTCCAGACCTTCATGACCAAAGTGCGGGGTGAAGAAGGAGAAGTCGATGAAGATGATGAGGAAGAAGACTTGGTCGAGTACAATTTTGGAGAATACCCCACCGATTTCTTCGACCTGATCATCATCGATGAGTGTCATCGTGGAGGTGCCAATGACGAGAGCAGCTGGAGGGAGATACTGGAACACTTCTCCCCTGCCGTACAGATCGGTCTCACCGCCACACCCAAGCGTGATGTCAATGTGGATACCTACAAGTACTTCGGTGATCCGGTCTATATCTACTCACTCAAAGAAGGGATCAACGATGGTTTCCTTACGCCTTTCAAAATGAAGGAATTGAGTTCCACACTTGACACATACCGTTACACACCAGGCGATGAAGTGATCGGTGAGGTGGATCCGGAAAGGGAATATACCGAGGAGGAGATCAACCGGATCATCATTATTCCTAAGCGAGAAGAAGAAAGAGTCGAGAGATTTTTAAACTTGATCAACCAAGATCAAAAGACTTTGGTTTTCTGTGCCACCCAACCTCATGCGGCCATGGTCCGTGATTTCATCAATCAACATGCGGCCAGCACCAATGCTAGTTATTGTTGCCGTGTAACAGCAGATGATGGCCCGATCGGAGAACAACACCTTCGCGATTTTCAAGACAACGAGAAACGCATTCCTACGGTACTTACTACCTCACGCAAACTCAGTACAGGTGTAGATGCACCTGAGATCCGCAATATTGTGCTCATGCGACCTGTGAAGAGTATGGTGGAGTTCAAGCAGATCGTAGGCCGAGGCACTCGCCTTTTTGACAGCAAAGATTACTTCACCGTCTATGATTTTGTGAATGCTCACAAGCACTTCAATGACCCCGAGTGGGATGGTGAACCATTGGATCCACCGGAACCAAGACCACAAAGAGATCCAAAACCCTGTGCGGTTTGCGGTCAGTTGAACTGCAATTGTGTAGGAGAAGAAGAGCCTCCTTGTTTACAATGTGGGAAGAGTCCATGTGAGTGTGATGAGCCGAAGAAGAAGATAGAGGTACGCCTCTCTGACCGAAGAGTGCTCGAGATCGACAGCATGGTCAAAACTACCTTCTGGAGCCCTGAGGGCACTCCTATTTCTGCAGAGCAGTTCATCGAACAGTTGTTCGGAGACCTTCCCTCCTATTTCTCCAGCGAAGATGAATTAAGGACCATTTGGAGCAAACCGAGCACACGAAAGAAACTTCTGGAAGAGCTTGAGGAGAAAGGCTATTCCAATGCGCAGCTTGAAGACCTGCGAAAGCTCGTTCATGGTCAGGACAGTGATCTGTACGATGTGCTCTCCTACATCGCCTATCACAGAGATATGGTCCCGCGTGCTGCACGTGCTGAAAAAGCAAAGATCCATTTCGATAGCTATGAACCCGCGCAACAAGAATTTCTGAATTTCGTGCTCGAACAATACGTCAAAGAAGGTGTGGAAGAGCTCAATGATGAGAAGTTGCCCGACCTTTTAGAGTTGAAGTATGATGCTTTAGCCGATGCTAAAAAAGAGCTGGGTGACATTGCATCTATCCGTGATTTCTTTATTGGGTTTCAGGAGTATTTGTATGGGAAGGTGGGGTGAGATCTTGTATATTTAGGAACCAAAACACACCATTATGTCCATACTATCAGATAAGTCAATTCTAAAACTCGCTGAGGGAGAAAATCCACTTTTTGGCGATCAATTCAATAAAGAAAAACTTCGAGGGAGCAGTTACGATCTACGAGTAGGAACTGTTTTCAATAAGAATGGCAATTCCAAAGACAAATTGTACTCGTACCAAAATGAAAAACATGATGTCGTTTATGAGGTAGCTCCAAGTCAAATTGTGATGATGCTAACGCAAGAGGAAGTATATATTCCAAAAAATCTATGTGGAACGGTATACGCTCGAAATCAAGAGAGTTCTAAGGGTTTTTTAATATTAAACCCGGGGCATATTGACCCAGGTTTCTCAGGTCCAATTTCTATCTGCGCAATTAATTTGAGCAATGTGGTCAAATATATTACTCTAGGAGAATCAATGTTCACTCTTCTCTTACATGAATTGGACAATGAGACATCTCAACCTTATAGAGGTGTGATTTTCAATAGACCGGACAACAAAGAATACAATCGGAAAGAATATGAAATCAAGAAATTCAAGGAAAATGCGTCTTTGCTTTCCCCAGGAATTTTCGATTTAATGACTTTAACGGATTATGAGCCTTATTTGAAAAAGATAATTTGGGAAGTAATGAAGCCGATTCGTGACAAATATTTGAAGATGATTATTACATTTATTTCAGTAATTGCTGCAATTTCAGTTATTTACAATATTTGGGGTTCTGATATTTTTCCTAATAAGGAGACAAATGCGCCTGTAGATGTGAAAAAAATTGAGTCTGTCCCTTCAATTTTAGATAACGAAGTCAAAGAAAAGATCGATAGTAAGAATGATGAAAACAACGAATTAAAGGAAAATAACGTTGATAAAAAGATCGATCCGACTCCTGCCAACAACAAAAATTGATTACATTTTATTTTGAAAACAGAAAATTAATTTAGTGCAAGGGCACAAATGTTGTGTACATTCAAAATAACCAAGAGCTATGGAAAATACATTGGTAATGAAAGAAGACAGAATAAATGGGGAAAACACTTTGTGGAACAAGCTTTCTAATGAAGCTTGGGACGTGAGGCAAAGAGCATTCTTACAGAGCGGAGGTTCTACGCATGTTGGCGCCAGTTTGGTTACAGATAGGGGAAATATTTATTCAGGATGCAACATCCAGCACATGTACCGAAGCCATGATATACATGCTGAGGTAAATGCTATTAGCAATATGGTTTCTGGAGGAGACAACAAGATCGAACGCATTCTAATTGTGGCTGTACGCGCATTTTTTACTCCTTGTGGCAGTTGCATGGATTGGATCATGCAATTTTCAGATGACGATACGATTGTAGGGTTTCAAAATGAACCTGGAGGTGATGTTCAAGAGTTTACCACAAAAGAGCTGATGCCTCATTATCCCAAATAGAAGAATTTCTTAGAATAATTTTTTTACAACGATTTAATTATATCACTACTATTAGTGATGTAAAAATGGTATATGCAACTTATACTTATGCCAAAACTACACACATGAAACGTTTCGTATTTTGCCTATTCTTATTCTTTACTTTTCTTGCAGAGGCTCAAGAATTTGTTCCAACTTCAACTATTAAATTTTCGGATAGCATAGAATCACTCTCAACACTACAAAAGTGGACGCTTGTTAATTCTGTAAGTATTTATGGTGGAGGAACTTTGCTTAGTCAAGTTACCTCAAAAAGTTCTGAAGACAATGCTTCATCTCCTTCTGGTTCTTTAGGAATGAATTTGACTACAGAAAAAATAGTTTTTGATATCTTTTATTCATATAACAGCAAGCAGGAAGTTGAGATGAATGATCTCAATTCCTTTGGAAATACACTGATGTCACCGGATCTAGGTGGTCAATCGGTCTCAATGAAAGCATCGACATGGTTCACTGAAAACTTTGGACTTCAGGGTTCATTGAATATTATAGATTCCAATTGGAATATAGACTCTTTGATTATAGATGCATCACCGACAATAGCCAGGCTTGGATTAGCAGTCAGGCCTTTCATGATCGAAACTGACAACAATAATGTTGACTTACTGTTTACCGTTAATTATTCTCACAGAGCGATACTCGGTGACTTCAATAACAACACTCAAACAATTGGCACACAAAATATTGATAAACGTGGTTATAACGGTTTTGATTTCAGAGCTAATTTAATTTTAAATTCTGTCAAGATCTATACTCAACTATCAACAAATGCGAAAGGAGATTTTGATATTCCAGGCTTTACGGGGACGCAGGTTCTTTTTGGTATTGACGTTACCGGGGAATTCATCAAGTTGAAGGGTTGATCTTTATTCACTTTTTAGTATTCTTTTCCAAAAATAACCAGGTCTTAAATAGAGCCTACCACACCTTTCTTCATTGCCTTTTGCCTTCTTTCATTTGCTGGCGAAAGACTAAAAGAGTTTAAAGTGATGGGTTCTAAGCTAAGTTTTGCGGAGTTTCAGAAAAAAGGCCAAGATCCGAACACTTCGAGTGCCTCAGTGCCCGAAATTGATATGTTTTTCGAAAGTGTTGGAGTAAGAAGTATTCAGGAATAATTTAGAGTTGATCGTTCAGAGTTCAGTTTGGCCGAGCGTTAAAAAAAGTTCAGAGTTCAAAGTTTATCGTTCAGAGTTTGCGGAGCGATAAAAAAGTTTAGAGTTCAAAGTTAATAGTTCAGAGTTAGTGAAGCTTTTAAAGTCAATTTTAGAGTTCTGCACCCGAGCGTGATCCAACAAGCTGAGTGGTGGTCCTAGTGCAAGGCTTATTGTTCACTGAGCAAAAGAAATTCTTCTTTACCGTTTTTAAAGGGTATATTATACATCTAAATCACAAACACACCATTATGTCAGAAGTAAAAGTAAAAAAGTCGATAAATGTATCAGCCAATAAGGCCTGGTCCAAACTATCCGCATTTTCAGGAATTGAAGAGTATTCTCCTATTGCCAGTTCAGTGGTTGAAGGTCAAGGAGCCGGAGCAAAACGCGTTTGCACTATGCCCTATGGCGCCAAGATCAATGAAGTCATGAATTCGGTAGATGATGTAAATATGCATTTTCAGTATGCGATCACGGATGGCCCATTTCCGATCACCAACTATGTGAGCGATGTTAAAGTAAGATCATTGGACCCGAACAACTGTGAAGTTTCATGGGGCTGTAGCTTCAACTCAAATGCAGAAGTTGAAGGAGCCATGAAAGAAACGTTTGAGGGCTTTTACAATGTGATCATTGACGACCTCGAGAAAGTGATCAAAGAGGTTCAGTAGTTCTTTCTTTAGATCAAGGTATATTTTTAATTTATTGTATTAAGCTCGAGGTATTCGGGTTTAGCGGAGCTATAAAATAGTTCAGAGTTCAGAGTTCAGAGTTAAGAGTTGGCGGAGCTAGAAAAATAGTTCAGAATTAATAGTTAAGAGTTAATGGTTCAGAGTTCAAAATGAGCAGAGCTTATAAAAAAGATCTGCAACCATTCATTTCGACAGGTTCAATGTGTGGTGAAGATCTGTGTGCTTTAGAGGTTAAGAACTATTCATTTTTATGTTCATTTTATTCTAATTTTGTCGTCAAATCGAAAGCCATTAAAATGAAACTTACTCGAACATTTCTCTCTTTATTTTTCTTGTCGATCTTGATCACTTCTTGCGTGAGCAAGAAAAAATTCGCTACCATAGAACAAGAAGCCATTGAATGCGAAGAAGAACTCACAGTGTGCATTAAAAAAAAGTTGACATTGGAGGCCGAGTTAGGTGTGTTAAAGGAAAAACTGTCAGGAAAAGAAGACCGCATAAGCGACCTGAAAGAACAACTTACAGACGCACGCACCCAGCGTGATGCTCAACTGGACCAGGTTGAGGGATTGACCGTGCTCTCACAAACTGCGAATCGCAATATCGAAGAGACCTTATCACAACTTGAGGGTAAAGACAAGTACATTAAATTATTGCAAGCCGCAAAAACAAAAGCAGATTCGATCAATCTTGCGTTAGCCATTAACCTGAAATCAGAATTAAGGGACGGCATAGAAGATAAAGACATCGAAATAAAAGTGGATAAGACGGTGGTGATGATCAACTTATCGGATAAGATGCTTTTTAAAAGTGGGAGTTCTAACATAACAGACAGAGCTGATGAAGTACTAGAAAAGATCGCAGGCATTGTTAAGTCACGCCCTGGTTTTGATGTTATGGTGGAAGGATATACCGACAATGTGCCCATCAGCAGGGATTGCACTTCAGACAACTGGGACCTGAGTGCACAACGTGCAGTTTCGGTGGTAAAAGCCTTGCATGAAAAGCATGAAATAAGTCCTGAACGATTGATCGCTGCAGGGCGGGGCGAATACAACCCCATTGCATCCAACGATACCGAAGAAGGTCGTTCTACGAACAGAAGAACGCGCATTGTGATCATGCCACAGTTGGATCAGTTCTATGATCTGCTGCATCCTAACAATATGCCTCTGGAATAGCAAACTATCAATACGAGTCGTGAGTCGTGAGTTTTGAGTTGGCGCAGCGTTTGAGAGAACGAAGAGACTTGCACTACGAGTATCGCGGATACGGCATATCTAAGGAGATCAGGGCAGTGAACCTTCTTACTCCTTTAAGCCATGATGTGCACTTCGCTAAAGTCTTTAGGGATCACGAAAGTATTGTCCTTAAAAGCGATCTGTGATAGGTCCATTGCTTCTTTATCCACCTCTATCTTTGAGATCTTGAAAGGTAGTCCAATGACATTTAATTTAAAGCTGTCGTAAGTGGTCATGAACTTTCCGGACTTATGCTGTCGGATGATGAGTTCTTTCTTCTTCCCATTGGTCTTGAACGTTCTGAGGCTATATCGTCCTTTGGTGTAGTCATATCCATCGTTGTCGTCATCATACAACAAGGACACTTCTTTCCCAAATTTGTAATAAACATCCAGGCCTATCTGGTCTATTTGTTTCTCACCCACATATTGTTGTATGGGATACTTTGGTATCACAGAGCCTTCCTTCACGAAAATGGGCATGGTATCCAGATCGGCATCCACCCACATTTCCTTGCCGCCTTCTTTTACTTCATTGTTCCAATAGTTGTACCAATTACCACGAGGTAAATAGAGCCTTCTTCCTTTTGAATTTTCTTCCAGGATAGGGCAAACGAAGATCTGCTCTCCAAAGATGAACTCATCTGTTC
>JABDKJ010000069.1 GCA_013002285.1 Flavobacteriales bacterium | reverse complement strand
CAGCTGCAGATGCCACAGCAGAAGATACTTGTGGAGATGCATCATGGACGGTAGAGGCTGACGTTACGGAGATGTGTGGAGAAACATTCACAATGGTTCGAACTTACACGGCAACGGATGAATGTGGAAATACGGCAACTGATACTCAAACTCTTACAGTAGTGGACACTACTGCACCTGAATTGAGTGACTTACCGGCAGACATGTCAGTGCCTTGTGAGATGATCCCGGATGCTGAGATATTGACCGCTTCAGACATCTGTGATAGTGATGTTCCAGTAGTGTTCTCGGAAACGGGAGGAACTAGCTGTTCAGATCCAATTATTAGAACATGGATGGCAGAAGATGATTGTGGGAATATGACTTCTCATACTCAAGTGATCACTTTGATAGATACTGAAGCTCCAGAAGTTTTAGTACCTCCAGACCAGACTATCGAGTGCGATGAAAGTGTGCCACTTCCGTTCTATATTGTTACTGACAATTGTGATACTGATCCTTTAGTGGAGATCGAAGAATTGATCATTCCAGGAGATTGTCCTCAAGAATATATTTTGGAAAGAACATATACTGCGACTGACAATTGTGGGAATTCTAGCTCTGCGATAGAAACTATTTATGTGGTTGATACGACTGCACCTATCATAGGAGTTCCAATTCCAGTGGAAGTTATCAAGAATTGCACTGATCTAGGAATTGATATCATGGATCTATATGATTATCTGGAGGGCAACTTGACACCAGCAGAGGCAGTGGCAATAGATCAGGCGATCTATGATCTATTTGAGTCGTGCAACCTTGTACCTCCAGCTAGTGATAATTGTTCGGACCCTTCAGTTTATCCGGTAGACCTTTTAGTTGCAGGATTCAATTCATTGAAATTCCCGGAAACTGGATTATTTGAGGTTGTATGGCAGGCAGAAGATGAATGTGGAAATATTTCTGCAAACACTATGACTTCATCTATCAAAGTAGTGGATAACATAGCGCCACAGGCTTTATGTCAAGATATAACAGTTGAGCTTGGACCTGATGGATATGTTATTGTTGATCCAAGTTTGGTTGACAATGGAAGCTTCGATAATTGTGGACCAGTATTTATCTCATTGTCAGAAGACTCTTTGACTTGTGATAATTTAGGAAATAACTTGATCACAATGTTAGTTTTTGACCTAGGCGGAAATATAAGTACGTGTAGTGCAAATATCACATTAGAGAATAACAATCCTTCGGGACTTGTTTGTCCGGAAGACTTAGTGATAGGAACCGACAAAGATCAGTGCGTGGTATTCGTGGAAACTGGTTTATTAGTTGCTACGCCAATGGATCCATGTGAATCTATGGAAATTGGACATGTGGTTACATTCGAAGATGGTAGTACATCTTTTGGTGGAGCAGATGCAAGTGGAATTTTCCCTATAGGAACTCATGTAATTGATTGGAGCGCCATAGGCGAGGACGGTACGGAATATAATTGTAGCACTACTGTTACGGTATATGACGATCAGGAGCCTACGCTTCTTTGTCAGAATGTAACGGCTTCATTGAATAATTTTGAAGTAACTGTTCCTGCGGTTGCATTTGTCGCATTAGCAACTGATAATTGTATTGGAGAATTGACCGTTACGATAAACGGACAATCAACAGCAAATTTTTACTGTGAAGACTTAGGTATTAATTATTTAAATGTTGAGGTTACTGATGAAGCGGGTAATGTAACAGTTTGTTCTGCAACGGTTGATATTCAAGATCCACTTGGGAATTGTCCTCCGCAAGAATGTGAGGCTCCTACGGATCTTGAGTCTACAATATTGGCGAACAGCGTTAAATTGACTTGGACTCCTCCAGCAGGTGCTGAAGCATGTCAGATATTAGGTGGTATTGTTGGTGGAACAGAAGTTTCCATCATCAAGTATGCTCCGGATATTACTCAGCATTTTGTGCCTATCGGTGCATTGGACCCATCAGCTGATTATGAGTGGAAGGTAAGATGTGCTTGTTTCTTGGATCCTTTGGACGTAAGCGATTTCTCACCTTATGATTATTTCAACTTAGGTGCTCCGACCACAAACGAAGAAGGACTTGAGGAAGCTGAGAATGATATGCAGGCCAATAAGTTCTTGTCCTTTGGAGACAATACTTTAAGTATTTATCCAAATCCGAACAATGGGCAATTCTTCTTGGAAACAGATCTTAAAGAATACAATATTGAGATCTATGATCTTAATGGAAAGGTTATCCATTCGCAAAGTGCTATCAATGCTCAACTTTACCCAATTGATATGAACACTGTTGAAAGAGGATTCTACTTCTTAAGAGTCTTTGACAATGTCAATTTCGATCAAAGAGTGAAGGTGATCATAGAATAGTAAACCTCAATTTCAAATACTATTAAGCCCCACATTTTTGTGGGGCTTTTTTTTCTTAAAAAACCTTTCTCAATTTTTGCCGTAGTAGTTTTAACATATTACATTTGTTGCCGCTCAAAAAGTTGAGCAATTACAAAAAGATCTTAGGTCTGGTAGTTCAGTTGGTTAGAATACCTGCCTGTCACGCAGGGGGTCGCGAGTTCGAGTCTCGTCCAGACCGCAAAAAAGCTTCTCATTAATGAGGGGCTTTTTGTGTTTATAGACTAATTATTGTGTCATTTTGAACAGATCTGATTTATGTCATAGAAAGATGTGAGATCTATGGTGTTGGGAAGGCACTATTATTATCGTTAAATTTGATGAATGAGATTCTCTCCAAGTTGGAATGTTGTTTTGATTCTGTTGATCATTCAATTAGTGGTCTCGTGCGTCAAAGATGGATCAGAACCTATGGCCGTTGACGAGTTGACTGTTCCAATACTTCCGGCCACTTCATATAACTACCTTTCTTCATATGATCTGCCTCAGCATTTTCAAGATGATCCATTGCTGTCCCTCATTGCAGGGAACTTTGAGCCAGATGATAATCAGGTAAGTAATGAAGGCGCTACTTTGGGAAGAGTGCTATTCTATGATAAGAGACTTTCTCGTAACAATGAGATCGCATGTGCCTCTTGTCATGTGCAAGCAGAAGGCTTTAGTGATCACAGGACAAAGAGCGTTGGCATTTTCGATCAAGAGACCAGTCGAAACAGTATGGGCTTTCAGAATTTGAGGTTCAACAATAGGATGTTCTGGGATCATCGTGTAAATGGTCTAGAAAACCAGGTTTTGTTACCCATTGAAAGTCCTATTGAGATGGACCTTCCATTACCGGAGCTAATTTCTAAATTGTCTCAAACCGAATTTTATGCGCCACTATTTGAAGACGCTTTCGGAGATCAAGAAATTACATCCGAAAGAGTCTCGGCCGCTATCTCTCAGTTTATTAGGTCTATCACCTCTTTCAATTCTAAATATGACATAGGCATAGCAAATGGTTTTAGTGATTTTACTGAATTGGAGAATGAAGGAAAGGATCTTTTTTTCAGTGGTGATCTGAAGTGTAATCAATGCCACAGCACTCAGAATTTCTATAGCACTCAAGCAATGAACAATGGATTGGACCTCGAATACGAAGACCAAGGCCAGTTCTTAGCCACAGGTCTGGAATCCGATAAAGGAGAATTCAGAGTGCCTTCATTAAGGAATGTGGAATATACCGCGCCCTACATGCATGACGGAAGATTTGAGACTTTAGATGATGTTCTTGAACATTACAGCACTGGCGTTCAGCAGCACCCAAATTTAAACGACAGAATTACCGTTGAGCAGGAAACTGGCGGAACACCGATCCATTTGAATTTGACTGAACAGGAGAAAGATGCATTAAAGGCTTTTCTTAAGACATTGTCTGATCCTGTATTGTATTCAGATGAACGATTTTCAGACCCCTTTTAATAATTCCTACTTCCGAATATCTTGCTGCCCACTCTTATCATCGTAGAACCTTCAACAATGGCAAGTTCATAGTCTCCGCTCATTCCCATTGAAATTGTGTTGAACTGGTCCCCAAAGTGATCTTTAAGGTCGAAGTAGATCCTCTTCAGCGATCTGAATTCACTTTTGATCTGATGTTCATTGTCAGTAAAGGTGGCCATTCCCATGACCCCATTTACTTCAATATTTTTCAGTTCCTTAATGGGATGTATAAGATCTAGGACTTCCTCCAATGAAAAGCCAAATTTACTTTCTTCTTGTGCAATATGGAATTGCAAAAGTACTTTGATAACCCTTTTATTTTCTCGTGCTCTTTTATCCACTTCCTTCAAGAGTTTGAAACTTTCGATTGAATGAATGAGGTGAACAAATGGGGCTATGTACTTTACCTTGTTCGATTGTAAATGACCGATCAGGTGCCAGCGAATGTCCTTTGGTAATTGCTCGACTTTGCTGCACAACTCTTGAACCCGGTTTTCACCCATATCTCTTTGCCCGGCATCATATGCCTCTTTTATCTCTTCGATAGACCGTGTCTTAGAAACAGCTATCAGAGTTACATCTTCTGGAATAGCTCCCTTGATGGATCTTAAGTCATTTGCGATGCTCATCTGCTATATGAATATATGGTTAAACCACTTCTTAATTTTGGTTCTATCCAAGTAGATTTCGGTGGCATTGTTTCTTCTTTGTCAGAAACTTCTATTAGCTCTTTTACAGATAAGGGGTGTACAGCGATCCCTAACTTGAACTTTCCTGAAAGCACGTGCTTCTTTAATTTAGACATGGCCTTTTCACCTCCCACAAAAGAAATGCGTTTGTCATGTCTTTGATCTTTAATACCAAGGATAGGGTAAATGATGTATTCGTTTAGGATCTTAGGGTCGATATCATCACTTTCAAATTTGCATGTGACCTTATACCAATGCTCATTCAAAAAAAAAGTGAACTCTCCTTTCTTTGAAGGTTTTTGCTCGCTTGCAAGCTGTTCAACTGTGAAGTTCTTTGAAACTTTCTCAAGGAATTCACGTTCCGTGAGACCATTCAGATCTTTGACCAATCGATCGAATTCGTAGATCTGCAATTCAGATTCAGGTACCAGATATGACATAAAGTAATTGTAGGGATGGTCTTCGTGTAAATTACCACTTTCAGAAAGCAGATATGATGAAGCAGAACGATGATGGCCATCGGCAATATATAATGAACCTATACTGCTAAACCCCTCTATAATTCCTTGCAGTTCTTGTTCGTTGACGATCCTCCATAGTGTATGTCTTACCCTGTTACTTGTCGTAATGTCGTACACAGGTTCTTCCTTTTTTTCGCTGGCTATGATCTCTTTGATCTTATCATTGTCAGGGTAGGTGAGGAGAACAGGTTCTGCATGAATATCACAGATCTTAAGGTAATCCCTGAACAGAGCTTCTCTCTTTGGAAGGGTCTGTTCGTGTTTTTTGATCTTTCCGTTGCCATAGTCTTTGGCAGAAGTCAGGCCAATAATTCCACACGTAGAATGTCCTTCTTTTTTTTGCTCATATATAAAAAGTGAAGGCTTCTCATCTTGGATCAAAATACCTTCATCCATGAATTGATCGAACTTGTCCTTGATCTTTTGGAAGAGTTCCTTGGAGTTTGCTCTTGATTTTTTCTCAATTCCATGATCAGGATTGATGATGTGTACAAAGGAATAAGGATTAGAATTCAGCTTCCGTTCAAGTTCTCCCTTGGTATAGCTGATATAGGATCTAGACGCCACCAAATGGACTTTGTCCTTGGCAGGTCTTATTGCTTTAAATGGTTTTACGATAGCCAAGTGTAGGTTGTCATTTTCCGAAATACGCAATGATCTTTTCAGCTAACTCGATCCCGATCCTATCTTGGGCTTCTAGAGTCGCAGCCCCGATATGTGGGCTTAAAGCGATCTTTGGGTGGTTTAGAATGTCTTTTCTGGGTTTAGGTTCATTCTCAAATACATCAAGGGCTATTGCGGCAACGGTTTCATTTTTCAGGGCCTCTAATAATGCATCTTCATCAATAACACCTCCACGTGCAGCGTTCACAATTCGCACTCCCTTCTTCATTTTTGCAAATTCATTTGATCCGATCACAGCTTCCCCGTCTTGAGATGGAATATGAATGCTGATCAGGTCTGAAGACCTCAGTAATTCATCTAGCGATACCTTTTTTACATTCACATCTGCTTTGCTTCCGTTACCAAGCTCAATTTCCAAAGAACCATCATCAACGTATAGGTCTGAGAAGATGACATTCATACCACATCCGATTGCATAAGTGGCTGTTGATCTCCCGATCCTTCCGAAACCAATGATCCCTAAAGTTTTGCCCCTTAGCTCCATGCCTTTGGCATATTTCTTTTTTAATGATTTAAATTCAGCACCTCCAGAACCAGGCATCGCTCTGTTAGAGTCATAGGTTCCTCTGGCCAAGCTGAACATGTGTCCCATTACCAACTCTGCCACAGACTGAGAAGATGCGGCCGGTGTATTCTCGACAGCGAGACCTTTTGATCTTGCATATTCAACATCAATATTGTCCATGCCAACTCCACCTCTGCCAATGAATTTCAAACCAGGACATTGATCGATCAGATCTTTTCTGACCTTGGTTGCACTTCGTACCAAAAGTCCTGCGAATCCTTGTTCGTTGATGGCATTTACGAGCTCTTCTTGGGCCACTTTATCCGTTACTACTTCAATGCCTTTCTCCTTGAGCATTTCTATCGCGTTATTCGCGATCCCATCGTTTGCTAAGATCTTCATACCTTTTATCCGTGATTTTTTTCAAGTTCTTTCATAGCATCAACTAAAGTCTGAACGCTTTCTATCGAGAGTGCATTGTACATCGATGCCCGATAACCACCTACTGAACGGTGACCTTTTAATCCATTGATATTTGCATCCTGCCATATATTGTTCCAAGTGTCAGTAAGCTGATCATTGTTCATTAAGAAGGTAGCATTCATGTTCGATCTGTCTTCTTTTGCTGCGATACCTTCGAACAGACTATTGCGCTCTATTTCATTGTAAAATAGAGCAGCCTTGTCTTCATTTACTTTCTGCATGGCAGGAACACCACCTTTTTTCTTTAACCATTCCAAGGTTAACATGGAAGTGTATATAGCAAATACTGGAGGTGTATTGAACATGGATCCTTTGTCGCTATGCAATTGAAGGTCAAGCATAGAGGGAAGAGTTCGTCCTGTTTTACCTAATAAGTCCTTCTTGACGATATAAACTGTTGTTCCGGCAGGTCCAAGATTTTTTTGTGCTCCGGCATAGATCATGGCAAAATCTGACACGTTTACTTCACGGCTAAAAATGTCTGAAGACATATCACATACTAGGTTGCAATTTGCCTTGGGGAATTCCTTGAATTGAGTTCCAAAGATGGTATTGTTGCTTGTAATATGCAGGTAATCCAGATCGCTTGGAATATCAAAACCCTTAGGAATATAGCTGAAGTTCTTGTCTTCACTACTAGCGATAACATTGATCTCCCCAACAAGTTTAGCTTCCTTAATTGCTTTCTTTGACCATGTTCCGGTATTCACATATGCCGCTTTTCCATTTTCATTCAGGAAGTTAAGTGCAGTCATGTAGAAGCCCAAACTTGCACCTCCTTGCAGGAACAATACTTCATAACCATCTGGAACGTTAAGCATTTCTTTTACCAGTGCCTGTGCTCTATCCATGATCTCAACAAAAGCAGCAGATCGATGAGACATTTCGATCAATGACAAACCTTGTCCTTCATATTCTAGAACTGCTTGGGCAGCTTTATCAAATACTTCTTGGGGTAATACACATGGCCCCGCACTAAAATTGTGTTTTTTGTCACTCATTGTAAGTGTTTGATTATCAGTACTTAGTGCTGAATTCTCCATCAGTCATATATTTTCTCAAAGGTGAGTATATTTTTTAAAAAAGAAGACTAAAAAAGAGTTTTGAAATATGAAGAAAATGACCTGTTTATTAACAGTCTATTTTTTTCGCGGGTCGTAGAAATTATTGTCTTTGGCATGCCTTTCTCTCACGAATTTGACGTTTTCTCTAAAATAGAGTTGCCCTTTTTTAAGGACGAAAGCATCAAAGGTCATGTCCGGTCCATAGAATTGGAATTGCCCTTCCAGGTCTTGTCGTGGAGGGGAGAGGTGATCAAATACAATGCGTTTGTATTTTTCGTCATAGCTTAAACCAGCTACGGCATCATCGCGATATTCCATGATATATCTTTTGATCGGCCGTTCGAATTCTTTGAAAATATTTGCTCCAAATTTTATATTCCGATCGCTGATGGTGATCACTTCCAAGACCTTTCGATTACTAGCCCTGTCTTTACCATCCCAACCCAAAAGAATGAATTGAGCATCATTTTTTTTCGACAAAGGAATGATCTCATAATACAAAGCCCCAGGCCAATCTTTTGCGCTAAGCGTTCTGTTCTCAACTTTAGATAAGTCTTTTCGTGTCTTGTTGCATGTGATCACTTTGTAGCTTTCATCAATTGTAGGTAGCACAAACATGCATTCATAATGGTTTTCGTAACTGAGAGGAACATTCCAATTCAAGATCCTGAATCGTTCATGTTTTTCTTTTTCTGAATACATTTTCAATTCAGAAAGGTCTGCATTCATTGGATCTCTTTCAAGCAAATAATTTTTCAGGTTTTCACGAAAATCTTTACTGGCACTGATCTTTTCTGCATCAGTTCTTTTTAGGAAAATGGCCTCGAATTGGGTCTTGAGATCCGTCATTTCTGTAGCCCTCAGCTGAAGGTTAAGCAGTACAGATAAACTTATGAAGATCCAAATTCGCATGAAGTTCAAACGATAGTTCGCTCTATTAATTTTATTGACATTTACATTCCCGGCACTCTTCGAGTGTATCAAAGGGGACAACTCCATCGCAGCCACCCCAAAGAAATTCCTTACAAGTGCCAGAATCTTGATCAAAGTAATATTTTGGGAATGCAGCTTCACAAGGTCCAGGATCAGGTATAAGGGCACAATCACCTTCGACATTGCATTCTTTATCGCATGAAATAAGGAACAGGGCTAAAAAAAGGATAGAATATGTAAGAGATCTTTTCATCAATTATAAATGGAGCGCATCTTTCTTGGCAAAGAGTTCTTCATCCGTTTCTCTCCAATCTTCGTCATCAACACAACAATCTACCGGGCACACCGCTGCGCATTGGGGCTCTTCATGAAACCCATGACACTCTGTACACTTATCTGTGACTATATAATAAAGGTCCATGTCAACGGGTTCCTGGGACTCATCAGCATCTACAGTATTCTTAGAATTCGTTCCAGTGACCATTCCTTTTAAAGATGTACCGTCAGAAAACTTCCATTCTGCACCTCCTTCATAAATTGCATTATTTGGGCATTCTGGTTCGCAAGCCCCGCAGTTTATGCATTCATCTGTGATCTTTATCGCCATTCTTCTACTTAAGTTCTATTTTTGCGCAAAGATAACCCTACAATTATCAAACCACAAACTAGAGAAATAGTTTCAAACATGGACTTAACGGCAAGAACAGGAAGTTTCGTGCGTTTAGGCAAATTATTTAGAGCCTTGGCACTCGGTGAGAGGAAAGACGCGCAAGATTTTGTTTCTCAAACTCAATGGGAAAAATGGAATTTGGCTAAAGAACATGCTCAAGTATATAACCAATGGTTCACGCAACAGAATATTGACCTTGCTTTTAAAGGCCTTGGCAATATGTTGGAAGAAAATAAAGCGGTAGAGTGGCTGAGCAAATATGTTCAGAAGTTCCCAGCAACTGAAGAGAAGAAAGTTGGGGTCATAATGGCGGGAAATATTCCCCTAGTTGGTTTTCACGATATGATGTGTGTGTTGATCTCAGGTCATAAGGCCTTGTGCAAAATGTCATCTGATGATAATGTTTTTTACCCGTTGATCAAAGAGCAATTGGTTTCTTGGAATAATGAATGGGAAGACAAGATCTGTCTCATCGATGAGAAGTTAGAGGGGCATGAAGCTGTCATTGCCACAGGCTCCAATAACACAGCCAGGTATTTTGAATATTACTTCAAAGAAGTGCCTCACATCATCAGAAAGAATAGGAATGCTGTCGCTATTTTGGATGGAAATGAAAGCAAAGAGGAAATATTCAACCTCGGAGAAGACATATTTCAATTCTTTGGATTGGGTTGCAGGAATGTATCCAAAGTATTTTTACCTGAAGGGTTCGAGTTGAACAGGATCTATGAGGGAATCTTTGAGCATGGAGAAGTGATCCATCATAATAAGTGGTGCAATAATTATGAATACAACAAGGCTGTTTACCTCTTGAGTACATTTCCTTTTTTAGATAATAATTTCCTCTTGTTGAAAGAAGATGACGAAGCGATCGTTTCTCCTCTTGGCGTTCTTTTTTATCAATTTTATCGTGATGAACAAGAACTCAGAAAACTATTGGAAGGAAGAGAAGAAGAAATACAATGCATTATATCTAAAAAGGATATTCCATTTGGGAAAGCACAATGTCCAGAACTTTGGGACTATGCAGATGGTGTCGATACGATGGAATTCTTAATAGGACTTTGATCACTCTTGATACTCGTAGCAACCCCAATCCCCATTTCCGATCCTGCTGTTTTCTTCAATGTCAATTCCGATAAATGGAGCAAATGGTGAATTCGGTCTGTCGATCACAGGAGAATTCAGAAGTAAATGAAAATCTCCATCTGAAGGTTCTACGAATTGTGGGTTTTGGTTTATCAAAATATCCGTAAAGACATTGTCATCTGAAACATCTGTTTCGTCAACTTTCATCAACACCTTATCAAATATGATGTTTGAAAGCGCACCACCAGAGTTATCAAAAACAAAGCCTATTTCGTCAAAACCATTTCCATATATAATAGAATTGGTGACCTGAGAATTCTCGATCGATCTTACTTGAAGGTTTTGTAACTGATCTACATAGGTATTGCTCACAAAAAAAGATGGTGTGTTTCGCGTACCAAAACTCCAATAATTTCCGAAAGTGCAAAAGTTGAAATTATACTCACCTTCACCATTTATTGCAACAGTCGATTGTCCTGCATTTGCGAAAAGACAATTCTCAGCTTGCACATTGTAATTTTTCAATAAAAGACCAGCTCCTGAGTTATTGCGCGTAATAACATTTCTTAGGATCAGTTTATTTTCTGCTCCAGGACCAAAAAGATCATCTTCGGTCAAAACCAAAGGTTCTGCTTGTATCCCTAAGAAGTTGTTTTTTATCACACAATGTTCAAAGACATTGTCCTGACCAGCATTCCCATGGTTTATCCATATCCGATCCCATTGACCAGGGATCTCGTCAAAGACAGATTCTGGCCTATCTCCTTGAAAAACAATGGGTTCGTCTAATGAACCTATCGCTTCTATTTGTCCATATTCATATACCCAAAGTCCAGAGCCTTGATGGAAATGTACTTGGGTACCTTGTTCTATGATCAACTTCTGACATGAATCAACAACTAAATATCCATAAACCACATAAGGTTTGTCATTTGGCCAAAAGAAATCGCCACATGTATTCGTTTCGCAGTCGCCTTCTAAACAAACTATATCGGGAAAGCCAGGGGAGAACTGTTGTCCATAATAGAAGTGAGCGTCCTGCCCCCATGCAACAAGGTCTACATCTTGCAAATTCCCATTTGTTTGGAAGAGTATACTGTCGGTTACGATCAGCGGACTATTGATATTGTTTGGGTCTATAGTTGCCTCAACAAATATGAATAAACTGTCTTCAGCTGGTATTTCAATATTATCGAATGATATGCCTGCAACACCATCTACATTTATCCTGAATTGGGAAGATGAACCCCGGGCAAGGCTGATGTTACTGACCTCAATGGGTTGGTCTTCGTTATTATAGATCTTGAGAAACTCAGTTGTTGTTCCAATAGTAGTAAATACGGTATCAAAGATCATGGTGTCAGCTGAAAATTCCAGCATAACTGAAGAGTCTGTATTCAATTCGTTTTTCTTACATGAATTAAAAGCAAATAACAAGGCTATAAAGGGAATAAGGAATTTCATCCATTTCATAGGGCAAATATGCAATTTGGTTCAGAAACAATACGTTTTTTCAACTCGTTTATTTTACTAGTATTGCTTTTTAAATGGAAAAAGTCGTACATTTGCACTCCTCAAAAATTTGAGTAAAAGATGAAAAAAGATATACATCCAGAAAATTACAGACCGGTCGTGTTCAAGGACATTTCGGCTGATTATGCTTTTTTGGGAAAGTCCACTGCGGAAAGTAAAGAGACTATCCAATGGGAAGACGGTAATGAGTATCCATTGATCAAGTTGGAGATCTCATATAAATCTCACCCCTTCTTTACTGGAAAAATGCAATTCGTTGATACCGCAGGTCGTATTGATAAGTTCAAAAACAAATATGGGAAGTGGAGAAAAGACGGTAAAGATGCACCTAAAGAGGAAGCTCCTAAAGGAGATGCTCCTGCAGAAGAAGGGCAAGAATAATATTTCACACACGATGCAAAACACAGTGCCTCGGTCGCAAAAGCGATCGAGGTTTTTTTATGTTCAAAATTTGATGGGCGCTGTGAATTAATTGGCAAAATTTAAGAACCTCTGCATACGCTTATGCTTACCTTTAACATTATTCATTTCCATGATGAAAATTGTATTATTTGATGGTCGTTCCCACAAGGATCTTTTGCCCTTGTCTTTCACTCGGCCGGTTTCGGAGCTTCGTGTTGGGATCTTTACCATCAAGGAAAAATGGGAACGTTATTGGAAGGAAGATGTAGGTGTTTACACTCTTTCTTATTTGGCTGAAAAGTATAAGAATGCCGATTGGAAGGAAATGATCTTTCTTTCTGGAGCAGTTTGCCCGACCAAGGAATTAATAGATGTCCTTTCTTCAATGCAGATAGGACAGAAAGTAAAATACGGAGAGCGAACCATTGCTTTTGCTTCTTCTAGGGAAGTATATGAATCCTGTGGAATAGATGACTTTGTGGTAATTGACTTTAGAGGAGAATTGAATATTATCACGGATCCAGGGTCACTTTTCGAAATGAATGAAAAAGAGATCCATAACGATATTGGGGTCTTAGGAAATAGTGCACAACGAGTTTCTTCGCTGGATGATAACAAAGTAAAAGGTGATCAATTATATGTTGAAGAAGGCGTAGAAGCTAGCGATTGCATTTTCAATACAACGACCGGCCCGATCTATCTGGGTAAGAACTCTAAACTCCTCGAAGGAAGCATTATTCGAGGCCCTTTCGCATTGTGTGAGGGTGCAGTTGTCAAAATGTCAGCGAAGATCTACGGTGCAACGACTATTGGGCCTTATTGCAAAGTTGGTGGAGAGATCAGTAATTCTATTATTCAAGGATACTCCAACAAAGGTCACGATGGATTTCTCGGTAATTCGGTGATCGGAGAGTGGTGCAACCTGGGTGCAGATACAAATACCTCTAATCTCAAGAACAATTACGGTGATATTAGTGCCTGGAGCTATGAAAGTGAGGATTATGAAAAAAGAGGTAGACAATTTCAAGGGTTGATCATGGGTGACCATTCCAAAACGGGAATAAACACAATGATGAACACAGGCAGCGTTGTCGGTGTTTCGGCCAACGTCTTTGGTGCGGGCTTTCCACCAAAATTCATTCCATCTTATTCTTGGGGCGGCAGTGACGGCCTCACAGAATTCAATAAAGAAAAGTCCTTTGAAGTGGCTGAACGCATGATGGGACGCAGGAATGTGTCATTTACAGATTTGGATAAAGACATTTTAAGCCATATTTTCAAGGTAACAGCAAAATATCGGACATAATAGCAGTAAACATGACATGGCACAAGCTTTGACAATGTAATTGAACACTGAGCAAGAAGAATTTATGAGCGATCAGATCAAAATAGAAAAACATGGATTGCTTTCCATGATCGACAACGATACAGAATTCATCCCTTTAGTAACTCCTGAGGATGAAGAGCAATTCGACAAGGAAGAAACACCAAAGAGTATTCCCATATTACCACTTCGGAATACCGTATTATTCCCGGGTGTTGTAATCCCGATCACAGTCGGAAGGGACAAATCCATTAAACTCATTCAGGAGGCATACAAGAAAAAACTGAGGATAGGTGTAGTAGCGCAATTAGACCAAAAGATCGAGGACCCTGAGTTTACGGACCTTCATAAGATCGGGTCATTAGCCCAGATCCTTCGATTATTAAAAATGCCTGATGGAAGTACAACTGCCATCATTCAAGGGAAAAAGAAATTCGTATTAGAATCCTTAGTTCAAGAAGAGCCATATCTCAAAGCCAACATCAGAGATTTCAAAGAGATAAAGCCAAAAACAAAAGATAAGCAATTGCAGGCTCTAATGAGTTCTATTAAGGACATGGCATTGGAGATCATCAATTTATCTCCGAACATCCCTACTGAGGCATCTTTTGCATTAAAGAATATTGAGAGCTATAACTTCCTGATCAACTTCATTGCATCAAACATGAATGCAAAAACTGAAGTGAAACAGAAGTTATTGGAGGAGCCCGATTTTCAGCGCAGAGCTGACCTTATCATTGAGCATCTAAACAAGGAATTACAACTTTTGGAATTGAAGAACGATATTCAATCCAAAGTGAAATTGGATATCGATCAGCAACAAAGAGAGTATTTCCTCCACCAGCAAATGAAAACCATTCAGGAGGAGTTGGGGTCCAACCCACAGGAAGAGGATATAGAAGAATTGAAGGAAAGGGCAGCTTCCATGAAGTGGAATGAAGAAACTGAGGCAGCTTTCTTTAAAGAGATCCACAAACTAGAAAGGATGAATCCTGCGGGAGCAGAGTATTCAGTACAATTGAACTATTGCGAGCTTTTGCTCGATCTTCCCTGGAATGTATATTCAAAAGACAAGTTCGATCTTAAGAAGGCTCAGCATATTTTGGATAGAGATCATTATGGATTAGACAAAGTGAAAGAAAGGATCATTGAATATTTGGCCGTTCTGAAGCTTAAGAAAGACATGAAATCTCCTATTCTTTGTTTGTATGGACCTCCAGGAGTAGGAAAAACTTCTTTGGGCAAGTCCATCGCAGAAGCCGTAGGAAGAAAGTACGTGAGAATGTCTATTGGAGGATTACATGACGAAGCGGAGATCAGAGGACACAGAAGAACTTATATCGGTGCAATGCCCGGAAGGATCATTACAAACTTGAAAAAAGCCGAAACAAGCAATCCTGTTTTCGTTTTGGATGAGATAGACAAGATAGGAAGGTCAAACCACGGAGATCCTGCATCAGCATTATTAGAAGTATTGGATCCGGAACAGAACATGGCTTTCAATGACAACTATGTAGAGTTGGATTATGATCTTTCTAAGGTCATGTTCGTAGCTACTTGCAATAGTTTGTCTTCAATACACCCCGCGCTTAGAGATCGAATGGAGATCATTGAGGTGAACGGATATACCGTAGAGGAAAAAGTGCAGATCGCTAAAAAGCATTTGGTTCAGAAGCAACTTGATGAAACAGGAGTTAAAAAGTCGCAATTTAAAATAGGGGACAAGGTGATCGAGGCGATCATAGAAGAGTACACAAGGGAATCTGGAGTAAGAGGATTGGAGAAGAAGATCTCGAAACTCGTAAGGTATAGAGCCAAAGAATTGGCGATGGAAGAGAAATACGTCACAGAAGTTAAATATTCTGATCTGCATAAGATACTTGGCCCTTCGCATGCAAAAGACAAGTACGAAGACAATGAAGTCGCTGGTGTGGTTACTGGATTGGCATGGACACCTGTAGGTGGCGATGTACTCTTTATTGAGACAAGTCTTACAAAAGGAAAAGGAAAATTGACCCTCACGGGTAATTTGGGAGATGTCATGAAAGAGTCTGCAACTCTTGCCTTAGAATATTTGAAAGCACATTCTGAACATTTGGGTCTGGATCAAGAAGTATTTGAAAAGTGGAATGTACATATACACGTTCCTGCTGGAGCTACTCCTAAAGATGGCCCATCTGCGGGAATAACGATGTTAACAGCTTTGGCTTCTGCATTTACTCAAAAGAAAGTGAAGAAATACCTGGCAATGACGGGAGAGATCACATTAAGAGGTAAAGTCCTACCAGTAGGTGGTATCAAGGAGAAGATACTTGCCGCAAAAAGGGCAGATATCAAAGAGGTGATACTTTCAGAGAAGAACAGGAAGGACATCGAAGACATTGACCCAAAATATCTGAAAGGGCTTAAATTCCACTATGTGAAAGAAATGATAGAAGTAGTAAATTTGGCACTTCTTAAGCAAAAAGTGATGGACCCCTTGAAAGTGGCATAGTTTTTTGCCTTATGGGTCGAAACAGATTTTATTGAACTACGTATAAATTACTCTAAGAGCTATGAAACACTTCTTGATCACAGGTATTACCCTATCTTTTTTGGTGTTGTTCAATTCATTTTCATTGAATGAAAGTGATAAGGAATTGCCAGACCTTATTCGAGAGGCATTCACTAAAATAACTTCGGGTAAAGTGGTGATCATTGAGGAACCAGAATATGCGAGTGGCTTTGCCATCGCAGGCACTTCAGATACAACCAGAATGGATGTTTCTGAATTCTATATCTCAAAATATGAGGTGACCAATAAAGAGTATCAGGAATTCTTGAAGGAATACCGTCCAAATGCATCTGCAAATGATTGGGACAATGTTAGAATAGATTCTTCCAAGTGGATGAATCATGTGACCTATGCAACACCATTCGTGGACCATTATCATGTACATCCCGCGTACGAGGAATATCCAGTTGTAAATGTATCTCACGAAGGTGCTGAGGCATATTGCCAATGGCTTACCAAAAAGATCAATATGCAATTGGAGAATGGTACATCCGTAACTTTAAGATTACCAACTCGTGAGGAATGGGTGAGGGCTGCAAGGGAGGATGAACATGAACTGAAGTACGCTTGGGGGAATGAAGAATTGATAGATAAATCGGGCGAGTTATTCTGCAATTTCAACATTGACAAAAAAGCTTACAACAAATTACTTTCTTCTCAGAAAAAGAAAACCAAAAGATCTGTTGTTGTAGGAACAATGGATCGCCTTCAGTCAAAAGTGAATGTAACGAGTCCCGTAAAAGCCTATACTCCGAGTAAAAATGGCCTATACAATATGAACGGCAATGTTGCTGAAATGCTAAATGTGAAATTTGTTGCTATGGGCGGGTGTTGGGACTCTTCTTCTTCTGAGATCCAAATAGAAAGCGAAATGCATTATATAGCACCTTCTCCTTACATAGGGTTCAGACCTGTGATGGTTTTTAATTAAACCTTTTCAAGACAATATTATTTTTTTGATCTTCGTTTAAATGCTATTATTAGCCAAAATAAAGATCTGCCCATCCTCATGAGACGAAAGGTCCAACTTTTTCTTTTCTCAATATTCATATGCCTTAACTTAGAAGCTCAGATAGGTGGTTCAGAAGATTTCATTTTTTTAGAGTTGCCATCTGCTGCTAGACAGGCTGGTTTGGGTGGAAATTTGATCTCTATATCTGATGCTGATATTAATTTGGCATACAGCAATCCAGCATCCTTGAATGAAAAGCACAACGATCAGATCAGTTTTAACTACAATTCATATTTAGCAGGAATAAAATACAGCAATGTTGCTTTCGCAAAACACTACAAAGATCTTGGTACTTTCTCTGCCAATGTTCAGTATTTCAATTATGGTGAATTTGAAGAACTAGATGAATTTGGTAATCAGTTGGGCACCTTCAAACCATCTGAGTATATGGTCTCACTCGGTGCTTCTAGAGCGATCGACTCGTCATTTACTGTAGGCGCTCATTTGAATTATATTTCTTCTCAATTATACACAGCCACAGCTTCTGCATTGGCAATGGACCTAGGAGCACATTATCAGATCCAAGAACAACAGTTGAGTATGGGTTTCGTTTTAAAGAACATTGGTTTTGCATTAAGTGACCTATCAGAAAATGAAGAAACCGAGGTTCCTTTTGAAGTTCAATTCGGAATAACAAAGCGTCTTGCAAAGTCTCCTTTGAGATTTAGCCTTACTTTGGAAAACTTGCAACAGTGGGATCTTACTTATCAAGATCCAAGTGAGCTTAACCAAATAGACCCCTTAACAGGTGAGATCATTATCATCGAAGACCCTTCATTCCTGGATAAACTCATGCTGCACACAGTTTTTGGAACAGAGTTTTTGCTGGGTGAGAATATGCATTTCAGGTTTGGATATAATTATCGCAGACGACAAGAGCTTAAGATCGATACCAAACCAGGTACTGCAGGATTTTCCTGGGGCTTTGGACTAAAGGTCAATAAGTTCCATTTGAATTATGGAAGAGGCACGTACATTGTTGGTCAAGGGACGAATCAATTATCAATTTCCACGAGATTGGGATATTTCAAAAAGAAATGACATTGTCTTAATTAAGAGTGCATTTCCATAAGTTTCCTATTCATTTCTTCGCTCTTTTCTTCTCCTTTATATGTTAAACTAGAGAAAAAAGTGACATCACCGAATTCGATAGAGCTTATCTTTGATCGCTTAATTAGGTTGTTTAATTGTTGTGCCAAAGTGCTTGTTTTAATAAGGTACATCCCACCGCTCCATCCGTGATTTCCCAATGTCAATTTCCAAGTTCTTTTATCTGGACAATTCTTGGAGGAGTAAAAAAAGTAAGCCCCAGGGTCACTCAATTGTGGGTGAATAATGTCATGAAAATTGATGCCGGCACTCTCTTTCCACAATAAGTCCAACAGTTTTGTGATCTCCAGTGTAGTTATTGACCTGTCGATCTTAATGTGTTTTTTCTCTTCTAAATAGATCAGCTCTAAATTGTTGTTTGAGACAATGAATTTGTTCAGGTCACTTTTTCGCGTTTCATATTTTTTTCTAGCCCAAGAAATAAGTAAGCTAGAGAATACGGCCATTATTGCGGCCAATACATCAAAAACGATGTCTTCCTGATCAAATACCCGAGAAGGGACCAAATACTGGATGCCTTCATCTATAAATCCGACTAAAACTGAGAGCACTATAGCCTTTATAGCAATGTGCTTGAATTCTGGCTTTTGCTTTTTCCGTTCTTTAAGTGCTTCAAAAATGAAAATGGCCAATACGCCATACTCGATGAGGTGGCTACGTTCAGAGCGGATCGTCATTCGGGTAAAGACCATTACATATACCGCAATGATCCCTATTACTACCCACAATTCAATATTGCTCGGTTTGCGTTTCCAGCCTTGAGTGATCACCGTTGCGGCTACCAGAGCCATACCAATTAAAAATAATAATGCAGCAACGTTCTGACTGGCGACTCCTCTAAACGGTCTGTCAATTATGATCGTGCTGAATATCCCAATGAGTATCAGCAATACCCAAGTCCATATCTTCTTTTCTCTATGCGAAGTATAGAATGCCATTGTTATAAAGTTGACATTTTCTAGATCAAGGGAATATAAAAGACCGAGTTATTTTTCTTGTTCAGCTGTCAATGAGGCCTTGGTCTTGAAAAAGGGGTCTTTGAAATTTACCATCTCATATAAATAGAGATACATGATGTAATAAGAGACCAATTCCTCGAATTCCTGGTGATTTCCCACTAGTGAAGGGTTTTCGGGCATTCCTAATTCGGGGAGCCTTCTTGCCAATTGAGAAACGATAAGATAGACCACGAAAGAACCAATGATCATTTTGTCCGCACAAAAGAAAAGTACATATCTATTCTTGACCTTGTCTTTCCACCTTAGCCATGGTAACAAGACAAAGATCAAGATCATAGTGAATATGATGAACTGTCTAACATAGAAATTGTTGTTTCCCTGGTTATGGAAATTCCTTACAATGCTTTTGTTCTCTTTTCCACCTTCATAAAAATATTCATAGTAATGCCTTCCATAGTCCATCTCTTAAAGAAAGGCGAAGATCATAAACAGGCCGAGGAAGGCAAATCCCAGATTTTCCAACCAGAACTTATCCTTTCTAATGCCCTTGAAAGCCAGAATTGCCAACAATATAATAGCGATCAGCTGGAGATTTTCGACTAAGCCGAATTCTCGATTTACAGGAGGAGAAATGATCGACTGCAGGATCTCGACCCCTGAATAGTTGAATAGGATGAACACTATTGAAGTGATCAGTGGGAGATACCAGAAATAGAGTTTCTTGTTTTTCAGAAGGCGCATTTTTGCGATCGTCTTTGAATAATTGCCAAATATAAAACGAATTGGAATTTGGCGATATGGCGAAGAAGACTAGTTTATCTTTTTTTCTTAAAATTTCGTTTGCCCTTGTATCCGCCTTTACGACCAAAGCTTTTCCCGGCAACATATTCAGGGCTTTCACCTATCTCCTCAGGTACTTTCAGTTTTTGTACTTCGCGTTCGATCAATTTTTCAATAGACATGAATTTACGAATATCATCTTCACCAATGAATGTGATCGCGAGGCCTGTTTTACTCGCACGTGCCGTCCTTCCTATTCTGTGTACATAATCTTCACCATCAGAAGGGACATCGAAGTTTATAACGATCTCAATGTCTTCAATATCGATCCCACGACTGAGAACGTCCGTAGCAACGATCACTTGGGTTTTCATGTTCTTGAAATCTAACAAAGCCTGTTCTCGGTCTTTTTGGACCAGATCAGAATGAACTTCATCAACATTCGCGTTGATACTCTTTAAGTCGCGTCTTATTCGTTTGACGTTCTTTTTGGTTGAGCTAAAAATGAGCACTCGATTCAGTTCTTTGTCTCCAAGTAATTTTTTCAACAGTCTTATCTTGTCTTTGTTATAAACCAAATAAGCGATCTGAATAATACCTTCAGCAGGTTTTGAGATCTGGAATTTGATCTCAACCGGGTTGGTCAACATCTTTTTCGCTAAGTGCAAAATGTTGCTTGGCATGGTTGCTGAAAAAAGGATGTTCTGGCGTTTCTCGGGAAGGTACTTTGCTATCCTCATAATGTCATCGATAAAACCCATTTCCAGCATTTTATCTGCTTCATCCAATATGAAATGAGCGATCTGCGATGTATCCACATAACCAAGGCTCAGATGAGAGATCAAACGTCCGGGAGTCCCGATAATAATATCGGCACCTGTTTGTAAAGCTTTCTTCTCACGGTCAAAATCACTCCCTGTACCGCCACCATAGACCGCGCATGAAGTACAAGCAGCAAAGTATGACATTCCTTCTATCTGTCTGTCTATTTGCACAGCGAGTTCTCGAGTAGGACAAATGATCAAGGCTTTTACCTTTCCATCTGCCTTACTGTTCAATACGTGATGAAGGATCGGAAGAACGAATGCACCGGTTTTACCCGTACCTGTTTGGGAAGCTCCAATAAGATCACGACCCTCGATAATTGCCGGAATAGCTTTTTCCTGAACAGGCGTTGGTTCGGTAAATCCCATAGCTTCAATACCTTCCAATATACTTGGGTCTAACCCTAATTTTTCGAATCCCATAAAGTGCTGCTAATTTACTTTTTTAAACAACATGTCTTTTTCTCGGTTAAATGCTTCAAAGAATATACTTTTGTAGACATTTTTTTAGCATGTTAATAGTACTCTCTCCGGCAAAGCGTCTCGACTTCGATAGTGTTCCTAGAATAAAGGACTTCACTGTACCAGAACATTTGGATGATTCAGAGTATTTGATCGGGAAATTGAAGAAACTTTCTGCACGTCAATTGGAAAAATTGATGAGTGTGAGTTCAGACATCGCGAATCTGAATGAAGAAAGGTACAAAGCCTGGAACCTCCCATTTAACCTAAAGAACGCCAAACAGGCGGTATTTGCTTTTAAAGGTGATGTCTATGTTGGACTGGATGCTGAGAATTACAATAAAAAGGATCTCGAATTTGCGCAGAAGCATATCCGTATCCTTTCTGGATTGTACGGAGTATTAAGGCCATTAGACCTTATGCAAGCCTATCGTCTGGAAATGGGCACGCAATTGAAAGTGACCCCAAAGAAGAACAATCTGTATAAATTTTGGGACGATAGGATCACCAAGGGTATTGCAAATGCAATGGAAGGAATTGGGTCAGATGACCTCATCAATTTAGCTTCTGCAGAATATTTCAAGTCGATCAAAACGAAATTGCTGAACAAGAATATCATCACACCGGTTTTTAAAGACTACAAAAATGGAGAGTTCAAGGTAATTCAATTCCTTGCAAAAAAGGCAAGGGGATATATGACTTCTTATATAGTCAAGAACAAGATCGAGAAAACAGAAGACATCAAAGGCTTCGATTCTGAAGGTTACGGGTTTAATGCCAGACTTTCGGAAGGAAATAATTGGGTATTCACACGAAAAATATGATTCAGAATATGATAACAAGAACAATTGTCGGGATAGTGCTTATGGCCGGCATAATGGTCGCATGCAACTCTCAGAAAAGTAATGTAGCAAAAGAAGAATTCAAAGGACTGAATAGTCATTTGGATACTGTGAGTTATGCAGTAGGGATGCAGCTAGGCATGAACACCTTAAAACAGAATTTCACAGACATCAATACACAGAGATTGCACGAAGGTCATCAGGCTACTTGCAAGTCAGAAGACACAGAATTAAAAGTGATGCAAGCCGACCTAATGGTCAGGGAATATCTGAACGAACAAAGAAAAAAGAAAGAAGCAGGTGAAGACATTTCACAAGCGAAGATCGAAGACCAAGCTTATAAGGATTCTTTGAGTTATGCCCTGGGCGTAAAATTAGGAATGAACACCCTACAGCAAAATTTTGGAACGTTGAACCATGCTGCCGTGAATAAAGGATTTGATGACGGTTATGCAGGGAATGGCTTGGTCCAAGAAGAGAATGTCAGTGGAATATTGAACAAACACAAAATAGAATTAAAAAAGATAGCAAAAATGAAGAACAAAGAAGAGGGATTGGCTTTCCTTACAGAGAACAAAAAGAAGTCGGGTATTACAGAAACCGCAAGCGGGTTGCAGTACGAGGTTATTGAAGCAAGTGAAGGAGAAAAGCCTTTGGCTACTGATGAAGTTACTGTGCATTACACCGGAACACTTCTTGATGGAACCAAATTTGACAGTTCTGTGGATAGGGGAGAGCCAACAACATTTCCGTTGAATAGAGTAATCCCTGGATGGACTGAAGGAGTTCAATTAATGAGCGAAGGTTCTAAATTCAGGTTTTACATTCCTTCAGAATTGGCATATGGCGAGAGAGGAGCTGGAGCAGATATAGGGCCAAACTCAACTTTGATCTTTGATGTGGAGTTGTTGAAGATCATGAAAAAGGAACCGCCTATGCCTTCAAAAATGGGCCCTTCAGAAGCACCTGATTTTACTTCATTCGAAGAAAATGGAGCGAGAGCAGATGTTGAAACAACAGATAGTGGACTTCAATACAGAGTGATCGTTGCGGCAGATGGTGCTAAACCAAATGCTACAGATGAAGTTACAGTTCACTACACTGGAATGCTTACTGACGGAACAAAATTTGATTCTTCATTGGATAGAGGACAGCCTGCAACATTCCCATTGAACAGAGTGATCAAGGGTTGGACAGAAGGTGTAGCCTTAATGAGCCCAGGTGCCATTTACAGGTTTTACATCCCTTCTTCATTGGGATATGGTGCTCAAGGAGCAGGTGACAGGATACCACCAAACTCTACACTCATATTTGATGTAGAGTTGTTGAAGATCAACTAAGAACATTAGAAAAAGGGCTTCGGCCCTTTTTCTTTTACCATTTAATTGAATTAAGAGGTTGATCTTCAGACCTTTTTCAAAAAGCTTACGTAAACACAGTTCAAAGTAAAGGGGGCCTTTTCTGATCCTTTGTTTCCCTTAAGAAAACTATGGTACAATTCATTCGAGAGCGTGCAACCAACGCTAAAAACGATATTTTAAGTGGACTCACTGTTGCTTTGGCTTTAGTGCCGGAAGCTGTGGCATTTGCTTTTGTAGCAGGTGTAGACCCATTGGTCGGTTTGTATGCTGCTTTTATGATAGGCCTCATTACCTCCATTTTTGGCGGTAGACCAGGAATGATCAGCGGGGCAACTGGTGCATTGGCTGTAGTTATGGTCAGTTTAGTTGCAGAAGGAAACGCCAAGGGAGCTCCAGAAGAGGAGCTAGGGCTGTATTACTTATTTGCAACGGTAATTCTAATGGGAGCCATACAGATAGTCGTGGGATTATTGAAAATGGGAAAATTCGTAAGACTCATTCCTCACCCTGTAATGATGGGCTTCGTGAATGGTTTGGCGATCGTGATTTTCCTTTCTCAATTAGGAATGTTCAAGGAAGTCGTAAATGGAAAAGCGCAGTGGATGAGTGGAATGCCTTTGTTCACAATGATCGGGCTCGTGGCTTTGACAATGGCAATCATGCATTTTTTGCCAAAGATCTACAAAAAATTACCAGAAGCATTGATCGCAATAGGAGTCGTTTCCGCAATAGCCATATTAGGAAAGCTAGATGTAGCTACTGTTGGAAGTTTTATTAAAGATGGAGGTGGAGATGGTCTTAAAGGAGGTTTGCCTGAATTTCAATTTGCATTGTTCGAGAAGATCCCATTCGATCTGGAGACTTTGAAATTCATAGGTCCCTATGCCCTTGTTCTAGCGGCCATTGGATTGATCGAGTCATTGATGACCTTGAACCTTATTGACGAATTGACCGAGACAAGAGGTAGTTCCAACAAAGAATGTGTAGCTCAAGGGAGTGCAAACATCTTTACAGGTCTATTTGGTGGAATGGGCGGATGCGCTATGATAGGGCAGTCGATCATAAATATTAAAGCTGGAGGGCGAACAAGGCTGTCCGGAATAGTAGCGGCACTTACTTTACTTGGGTTTATTCTCTATGCATCAGGCTTGATCGAGCAGGTGCCAATTGCAGCGTTGGTGGGCGTTATGTTCATGGTGGTGATCGGAACATTTGCTTGGAGTAGTTTCAGGATCCTGAATAAGATCCCATTGAGCGATGCCCTCGTCCTGATCTCAGTGTCTGCACTTACTGTGATCTTTGATCTGGCAATAGCTGTGATCGCTGGAATAATTATGAGCGCATTGGTATTTGCATGGGAAAGCGCAAGGCGCATCCGTGCGAGAAAACATTTTTTGGAGGATGGGACTAAAGTATATGAGATCTGGGGCCCTTTGTTCTTTGGAAGCATCCAAACATTCAAGAACAAGTTCAATGTGAATGAAGATCCTGACAAAGTGATCATAGATTTTATTGAATCACGTATTACGGACCATTCCGCGTTAGAGGCGCTTTTTCAACTAACCGAAAAGTACGAAGCAGCAGGAAAGACCTTACACTTACAACATTTGAGCGAAGAGTGCCAAACACTTTTAGTGAAGGCCTCTCCAAAACTAGAACGAGTTATTGTAAAGAACATAGATGACCCTAGGTATCATGTTATGGCCAGGATGGAAGAACTCATTGAAAAATAAGCACAAAAAAAAGGGAAGCACTTGCTTCCCTTTTTTCATTCTCTAAAGAGAAAAAAATTATTTCTTAACGAAAGACTGTCTACTCATAAGACCATTATCGGCTTCGATAACAGCTATATACATACCAGCATTAAGATCAGAAACATTGATCTGAGCAATAACATTGTTAACTGCTTCATTAGAGATCAATTTTCCATCAACGCCATAAATGCTAACGTCAACCATGTTACTAGCCGTAGTGATGTTCAATACATCGACTACAGGATTAGGGAACATATTAGTCTCCAATTGATTTTCTACTATTCCTGTAGGAACATCAGCAACAGTAATGTCATCAAGAACTACGAAGTTCTCATCTGTGCAGTTGTGATGACGGAAAACCAAATAAACTGCAGATTCACCAGCAGAACTACTGATATCTTCTGAATAAGTGAACATTTCTTCACCACCTGGTAAAGTCAATTCTCTTATTGGAGTTGCAGCTTGCAATGCCGGAATACTAACATCATCCACAAGGTAAACAGAAAGGAACTCTTCATACCATCCACTTGCAGTAGATTCTACAGAACCCATTCTATAACTGAAAAAGATATCACCAGTTTGACCACTAAGGTCTATGGCAGGAGAGACCAACCAGTTGTCTGGGGTCAAAGGCACCCCGGCCCAAGAGTTTGAAAGGATGCATTCTCCTTGTGCTTCAAGTGTTAAACCTGAACCAGAGAGATCAGCAAGGGTCCAATCAAAACCATCTCCATCTGCATCTACTGATGTAAATTCAGCAAAAGCAGTAGTGTCATTGGCTGTGTAGATCTGTGAGTTCGCAAAGCCAAAAGCAAAAATTACGATAAAAGAGAGTAAAAATTTCTTCATGTTTTCTTTAATTTAATGTTGAACGTTAAAAGTAACAAGAGTATAGAGAACATCAATAAACGGTGCAGATTCTTTTTACAACATTTTGGTTAACATCTTAAAGTTAGCCTTCCACTAGAACGCTCTTTTCCTCAAACGTGCCATCCTTGAACAGTACTCTTATAAAAAAGTGACCATTTTGAACTCCTTCAGCATTCCAGATCAATGAATTGTTCGTGTCCATTTTGTGGACTATCTGGCCTAATTCATTGAAAACTTCAATTGAATTCACTTGGCCCATATTGCTGATCTGCAATTTGAATTGAGTGCCAATGTTTGGGAATACTTCAAATTTGTCTTGTGCAATTTCATGCATGGAAACAGGCATTTCTCTGAGGATTGCAGCATTCGGACGGATAAGACCCAACGTTCCAGAAAGAATGATGTCTTCTATGAATGTGCCATCATTTGAAAACAGTTTTACTGCGCTTGTGCCTCCATTCCCAATGAGAATGTTTCCATTAGGAAATATGTCAACACCTTCACTTTGGCTCAGTCCTGAGATGAATTCATCAATATACTGTCCGTCACTATCGAACCTTTTAACCGTAGAACCATTCCAATCGCAGACCAAAAGTTCTCCAACATCATTGAACCAAATATTTGTTGGGCCCAATGCATTTGCTGCAAAGAAAATACCTTGATCTTCCCCAGACTGGTTGAACTTTCTCACGCTTCCACCAGAAAATGAAGAAACGTAAAGATCCCCATTACTATCCCAATCTAAACCAATGCTTTGCAATACTGCTGCATCTGTGAAGTCATCAACAAAGTTTCCGTTAAGGTCATATCTTTTCACGAGGCCATTTCCACTCCATTGCAATACATAGAGAAGACCATCAGATCCAACCTTCATTCTTGTTGGGCCGCCTATACCCGATGCGAAAATGTCTATGAATTCACCAGTCGCAGCGTCATGCCGATTTATTCTGTTCGTATTTAGATTGGAGATCAACACGACACCTTGGTCTTCTATAAAAACAATATCCTGCGGCCAAGCCAATTCATCTGTGGTAAAGACTTCTCCGTTGCTCCCATCCTGGTCGAACTTTAGGATTTGCCAAGGAGGTTCATTGAAATTACCTGCATCTGAAACGTAGATCTCGAATTGCTGGGCAGAGATGAATGAAAAAATTAGAAGAGTGGATAAAAAGGCGAGCAAGTGTTTCATAAGACATTAAATCTACAGAAAAAATTGACCTGGTCTTGCCTCTATCCTTAACTCAAATTAGCCTTTAGATACTCCTCAATATCATCCAACAGTTCTTGTGCCTGTGCTCTTGCTCTTTGTTGATAGGAAAGGATCATTTTCTTCCTTAGGTATTCCATCTTTAGGTAATTCCTGCCTTGGGGAGAACTTATCAATTCTAAAGCATTCATTCTTTGCTCTGATCTGTCTTGCAATAAAGGGATCTGTTCTGCAAGACCAAAGTTGTGCTCTACTGTAATTTGTTCTTTCATCCAGAAGTCATTTTCCTCTTCAGTTTGCTGAAAATCGTAATCACCCATGAGTTCTGTGGTTTCTTTTGATAGGGTGTAATAGATATTGATACGATCAGTGAGAGAGTCGTTCTGCGAGATCATTGAGATACCCAAGTTCTTGACTTTTTGATAGCTCTGATCCGTAACATTAAAGAATCCTGTGCTCCCATCAAAAAGGGCCAAGATGGTATCTATGGATGTTGAAGAAAAGTCTGTTTTGACCATATGCCGATCAAAGAAAGCAATTCGGTTCTCATAGTGAATACTCATCCTATCATGGTTGGCGATATCTGTCCTCAGGTCTTTTGTTATTCCTTTAAGGAGTTCAACACTCTTATTGTTCTCTATTCTTTGTTGGTTCCAATTGTTGATGCTCAGGGCTATCAATATCCCTATCACAACGAGAACTATTTCGCCTATTGCATATTTTAAATATTGGCCTGGGTTTTTTTCCATGAATAGTGTTTGCCTTATTTGTCTATAGAATTTGTTCATTTATAAGTGCCTTGAGATCATGGGTCAAGGGTGATCAAGATCTGCACAAAGTTTGATCTTATTTATTTTACTTAAGCCATGACTTACATGTTAGCGCGGTCGAGTGTTTAATGTTCAATCGTAACTCATTCTATCTCTGATCCTTCCATCACTTCCATGCACCACCACATCAGACTTGTATCTACGTGCAATTGTTCTGGCTTTTCTGATCGCGGTCGATTGCTTCCTGTGCTTCGATGTGATGCGTTTATTCCCCTCTCCGCGAACAGCCCACCCTTTCTTATAGGGCACCACATGCTGATGTTTTTCCGAAGGTTTTCTTCTCTTGTTGCTGAGACCTTTTCCGAGGATCTTCAATATTTTTTCTAGCAATTTTTGCCAAAAACTGGCTTCTCTAATATCTGACATTTCTCTTTCTAAATTGAATTTAGAGGTTTTCCATTTCCTTGTATTTCCTTGGGTAGTCGTGATCAACAACACGACCTAAGTTCTTTCCGATCAAGGACCATCTGTCAAGATCGAATTCTACTTTCACCCGTGCACAGGTGACCAAATGATCATTGAAATTGTGGTCGAAATACCAGGCCAACTCGCTAAAGGTAGGATTGTGCCCAAAGAGCATTACTGAATTGTATTTATCTGGAATGGAATTAACGATTCGAAGTATTTCGCTGACTGAAGCCATGTAAATGTCTTGTTCGAAACGAAATTGCTCCTCAGAAATGGCGCATGCTTCTTGAAAGGCCATTGCGGTTTTCTTTGCGCGCTCCGCGGGGCTACTGATGATAAAGTCTATTGTTTCATTTTGGGCAAAACGCTCTGCCATGAATGGGGCATTTATCTTTCCCCGCTTGTTCAAAGGTCGGTCAAAGTCGCGCAAAGAATGGTTTTTCCAAGACGATTTTGCGTGTCTGTTTATAAAGAGTGTTTTCATTGTGCGAATGCTCTTTTTCGTAGCTTTATCGGGTGAATTTACTCTTAAAAGTTTTATTGCTCCTATTCTTCTTGACCGTATTTACGCATTGCAAAAAAGAGAACAATGGCAATAAGGTTGTTATACAAGGGCAGGTGAGGGATGTCCTAAGCGGTGATCCAGCAGCAGGTATTAGTGTTGACTTTTTGATCCAAGGAATTGTGGATGGTGTTTTCAATAACAGCTTCCAGAACGTGGATGAGGATGTGACAAATGCCAATGGAGAATACAGGATCGAATTTGAGAAAGGAACCCCCTCAACATACCGCTTTGAATTGAGTGGTGAGGGATACTACAGTATCCAACAGGATGAGAACCCCGATGATTTTACAGTGAATGAGGACAATGACTTTGATCTTGAGCTCAATTCCAGAGCTTGGCTAAAAGTGAAAGTAGTGAATGAAGGAACGGTGAACAATGGGGACAATGTCACTTTTGCATTGACAACAGTACATAATGATTGCGCAGATTGTTGCACTTCAGATCTTATAGAGTTGAGCGGTTCCGTCAACGAAATGCAGTTCTGCGAAGTTTTTGGAGGGTCCTATGCTTTTGCGGATGGTGTGATCAACGATGCCATTTTCGGGCAAAGCAATTTACACGATTCTGTTTATGTAGTTCCAATGGACACTACAGAATTGAAGATCTCATTCTGATAGAACATTTGTTTTCTCACCCTGAGGTACTCGAAGGGTAAGTTGATATTCTAGGCTATGAAGATGCTTGCACTTCGAGTACCTCAGTGCTCACTATTCTCTTCCAAAGTTTTCATAAGCCCCCAAGCCAAACAAGGCGAAATCGTATTTCACCGGATCTATAGGGTCGAATGTTCTGAGTGCTTTATCTAATTCTGCAACGGCTTTCGCATCGTTCTGTTTTCGGTTTAACAGACCTAAAGAGCGACTCACACTTCCCGTATGAACGTCTAATGGAATTGAAAGTTTGGACATGGGAATGTTATTCCAAATACCTAGGTCCACTCCCTTTTTGTCATCGCGAACCATCCAACGCAGGTACATATTGATGCGTTTGGCAGAAGAGCCCTTCATTGGATCTGCGATGTGTTTTTGAGTTCGTTGGGGATGTTCCAATTCGAAGAATATTTCCTTGAAGCGATGGATCGCGCTTCCCGTCCTGTCCTCTGTTTTCTTTGGTTTTAATACATTTTCCAAACCTCCATGCTTTTTGTAGATGTTCTTGAGTGAAGCAATGAAATAACGAAGGTCTATGTCATTAAAAGTGCGGTGCACAAAGCCTTTTATGCGTTCTAAGTCGTGTTCTTGGTGTTGCATAATGAACTGGTATGGTGCCTTATCCATCAATGACATCAGTTTTTTTGAATTATTGATGATGGTCGTTCGCTGTCCCCAAGCCAGGATAGCACTAAAAAAACCACTGATCTCAACATCTTCTTTTTTGGAATAACTATGCGGAATGGAAATGGGGTCGTCCTCTATGAATCGCGGGGTATTGTATTGATCGGCTTTTTGATCGAGAAAAGCCTTGAGTTCATCAATTTTCAATTTGACCATCTTTGATTAGAAGGCTGCGGTCTGCCATTTGTGCGAGTTCTTCGTTGTGCGTGACAATGACAAAGGTTTGATCGAAGTCGTCCCTTAGCTTGAAGAACATTTCGTGCAATTCGCGCGCATTTGCACTGTCCAGATTTCCGGATGGTTCGTCCGCGAAAACCACGGCAGGGTCGTTTATCAGTGCTCTAGCAACTGCCACACGCTGCTGCTCACCACCGGAAAGTGCCGCAGGTTTGTGATGGAAACGTTCGCCCAAACCGAGAAATGAAAGGATCTCTTTGGCTTTTTTTTCGGTTTCTTTCATGTCCTTTTTACCGATCAATGCTGGTATGGACACATTTTCCAAAGCCGTGAATTCTGGCAATAGGTGGTGGAACTGAAAAATGAAACCAATGCGTTGATTGCGAAATGCCGCCAGGTCGTTCTTTGAAAGGTCACTTACAATATTGCCATCAATACTTAGCGTGCCACTGTCCGGAATATCTAATGTGCCTAGAATATGCAGGAGTGTTGTTTTTCCCGCACCAGAAGCCCCAACAATGGAGATCACCTCACCTTTTTTTACCTCCAGGCTCACTCCTTTGAGCACTTGCAGGTCGCCATATTTCTTATGGATATTGTCGGCTTTGATCATCTTCCGCTCAAAGATAGGATCTGCCTATGCATTTCCAAATTGGTGGTAAATATTCTTCCCTAAACTTTCTGAATAATGCGAAAATCATAAGTTTGCACAGTAAAATTTCAGACATGAACATTCACGAATATCAAGGAAAAGAAGTGCTTGCTAGTTTTGGTGTAGCCATTCAAAGAGGTGCAGTTGCTAAAACGGGTGATGAGGCCGTGGAAGCAGCGAAAAAATTGAATGCAGAGACCGGAACAGAGTGGTTTGTAATAAAGGCACAAATACATGCCGGAGGTAGGGGAAAAGGTGTGGTAACGGAAACGGGAAGCCACGGTGTGGTTCTGGCAAAAGGACTGGATAAGGTCAAAGACATTGCAGAAGGTATTTTGGGTGGACATTTGGTGACCAAGCAAACATCTAAGGAAGGAAAGAAAGTGAATCAGGTTTTGATCGCAGAGGATGTTTACTATCCGGGTGATTCTGAACCGGAAGAGTATTACATGTCTGTGCTATTGGACCGTGCTTCCGGAAGGAATATGATCGTTTATTCTCCTGATGGAGGAATGAACATTGAAGAGGTAGCTGAGAAAACCCCTGATAGGATATTCAAAGAAGAAATAGATCCTGCTGTTGGTTTAATGCCTTTTCAAGCGAGAAAAATAGCTTTCAACTTAGATTTGAGCGGTGCTGCTTTCAAGTCGATGAGCAAATTCGTTGGGTCACTTTACAAAGCATATATCGGTTGCGATGCAACAATGTTCGAGATCAATCCAGTTCTTAAGACATCAGACGATAAGATCATTGCTGTGGATTCCAAAGTAACATTGGACAACAATTCACTTTTCAGACATAAGGACTACGCAGCAATGCGTGACAAGACGGAAGAAGATCCAATGGAAGTTGAAGCTGACGAAGCTGGTCTGAGTTATGTGAACCTTGACGGAGATGTTGGTTGCATGGTGAATGGCGCTGGATTGGCCATGGCTACCATGGACATCATTAAGTTATATGGTGGTGAACCTGCCAATTTCTTGGATGTTGGAGGAACTGCAGATGCGAAGCGTGTAGAAAAAGCTTTCCGTATTATTTTGAAAGACCCGAAAGTTAAGGCCATACTCGTGAATATTTTTGGAGGTATCGTCCGTTGCGACCGTGTGGCGCAGGGTGTGGTGGATGCCTACAAGAATATAGGGGATATTAACGTGCCAATTATCGTGCGTTTGCAGGGAACTAATGCCCAGGAAGCGAAACAATTGATCGATGAAAGCGGTTTAAAAGTACATTCGGCAGTCCTATTAAAGGAAGCTGCAGAAAAAGTAAAAGAAGTACTTGCCTGATCGAGGTATTTACGTGTACCACAGATCTTTGCTCAAAGGACTTCTGCCTTGAACACTAAATAATGCCTACTACAGAAGAATTACAGCTTAAGTATTCTAAACGAGGGAGTTCTGATGCTTTATTGAAGAAAATGTACCGTTCTCTTCTAAGGCCCAGAATGATCGAAGAAAAGATGTTGATCTTGCTTCGTCAGGGAAGGATCTCCAAATGGTTTTCCGGAATTGGGCAAGAGGCGATCTCTGTGGGAACAGCATTGGCCTTGAAGAAAGACGAGTTCATGTTACCTATGCATAGGAACCTGGGTGTGTTCACAACGCGAGAGATCCCCCTTCACAGATTATTCAAACAATGGCAAGGTAAGACAGGTGGGTTCACCAATGGCCGCGACCGAAGTTTTCACTTTGGTGCACCAGAGTTCAATATTGTTGGAATGATCTCCCATTTAGGTCCGCAAATGGGTGTGGCTGATGGGATCGCATTAGCCAATAAACTGCGAAAAGCCAAGAAAGTGACTGCCGTGTTCACAGGAGATGGCGCTACAAGTCAAGGAGATTTTCATGAGTCACTGAATGTAGCCGCTGTTTGGGACCTTCCAGTGATCTTCATTATTGAGAACAATGGATATGGGCTTTCAACTCCTTCTTCTGAACAGTTCAAATGCAAGCAATTCATAGACAAGGCCATTGGTTATGGCATTGAGGGCGTTCAAGTAGCGGGGAACAATGTACTGGAAGTCTATAAGAACATCTCTAAGATCGCGGAGGACATACGCAAGAAGCCGAGACCTATATTGGTGGAGATGATGACCTTTAGAATGCGCGGGCATGAAGAAGCATCTGGAACCAAATATGTTCCAAAGAAATTGATGAAGGAATGGGAGAAGAAAGACCCCATTGCAAATTTTGAGGCTTTCTTGCTTAAGTCTAAAGTCGTAACCGAGAAATATATAGCCAAGCAAAAGGTCGAGATCAAGAAAGAGATCGAAGAGAATTTAGATCTAGCCTACGCAGAAGAACGTATCACTCCAGATCTGGAAAAGGAAACTAAAGACATTTACTTTCCGCATAGGCTAAAAACAAAAGAGCCAAAAGGCAAGCAGGAAGAGATGCGTCTTGTGGATGCCATTTCATTAGGATTGCGCCAAAGCATGGAGAAGCATGACAACCTGATCCTGATGGGGCAAGATATTGCGGACTATGGTGGTGTATTCAAGATCACGGAAGGCTTTACAGATCTCTTTGGAAAGGACAGGGTGCGAAATACGCCTTTGTGCGAGGCTGCCATCCTCGGGACGGGATTGGGACTATCCATCAATGGTATGAAAGCGATGGTGGAAATGCAATTTGCCGATTTCGTGACGGAAGGTTTTAACCAGATCATTAATAACCTTGCCAAGGTGCACTACCGGTGGGGGCAGAATGCAGATGTGGTGGTGCGTATGCCAACGGGAGCTGGTGTTGCTGCAGGACCTTTCCATAGCCAATCTAACGAAGCTTGGTTCACGCATACCCCTGGTTTGAAAGTAGCTTATCCTGCTTTCCCGGAAGATGCAAAAGGTCTTTTGGCGACAGCCTTTGAAGATCCGAACCCTGTAATGTTCTTTGAGCATAAAGCACTGTACAGAAGCCTCAAAGGGCGGGTGACGCAGAAATATTTCAATATCCCATTTGGAAAGGCGAATCTCCTTCAAGAGGGGAGTGAGGCTTCCATCATTACTTATGGAATGGGCGTTCATTGGGCCTTGAAGTGGGCAGAAGAAACCCCAGACCGATCGATCGATATTCTGGACCTGCGAACGCTACAACCCATGGACACCGAAGCCATCTGCGAGTCTGTTAAGAAAACAGGCAAGGCAATGGTCTTACATGAAGACTGCTTAACAGGTGGAATAGGAGGGCACATCTCTGCGCTCATCAACGAGAACTGTTTTGAATTTCTGGATGCACCTGTGATGCGCTGTGCTAGTTTGGACACTCCAGTTCCTTTTGCTGCTGAATTGGAAGACCAGTTTTTAGCAAGTGCCCGGCTAGGAGAGAAGATGGATAGCTTGTTGGATTATTAAGGTCTGGCTGGACATCACTGAAAGTGATCTTCTTTTTTGCTTAGACCAGGTCATTTAGGAAATATAAGGATAAAAAAAAGCCGGTCTTTGAGACCAGCTTTTCCAATACATTTAATTCAATAAGTGATCGATCAAACTACTTTTACATTTACTGCATTAAGTCCTTTTTGACCTTCCTCTACATCAAAACTTACATTGTCTCCTTCACGAATATCACTTGTCAATGAATTCTGATGTACAAAAACATCCTTAGTTCCGTCATCTGGTGTGATGAATCCGAATCCTTTTGCACTATTAAAAAATTTTACTGTTCCGTTACTCATATATAATATTTAGGCTGCAAAGGTAGGACTTTATTACTAGCAGATATAATTTATGTAAATAGACTATTATAGTTTAGATATTTCATTATCTGATCAAAATCGATCTTTGATCGTTTTCAAACCTTAATTATTGCAAAAAGGAATATCTCGATTTTGGTATGAGGCGTCTCAATTGGAAAGCTTAAATTGATTGGGTGCCTATCTCTCTAAGAGACTTATTCTCACTTTTTTCTTTTTGAGTTTGCTATTGTTCAATAGGACTATGAGTTTTTCAGCTTTTTGAATAGGCACGGCCACAAATGCACAGTCTTGCTTGAGTTCTATGTTACCCAACTCCTCTTTTTGCAATTCACCTTTTTTAAAGAAAAGCCCAGCAATGTCTCCTTTAGAGATCTTGTCTTTTCTTCCCCCTGAAATGTAGAGGGTATCCCACTGGGGACTCCCTGCTACCTCGTTTTCTTTGATCTCTTGTACTTCAATGTCCTTGGCAAAAGAGGGCAATTCTTCTCCTCGCCATTTTAAAATGTAAGCTGTGCCATTGCTATGCATACGGGCGGTCCGGCCATTTCTATGCGTGAATTCATCCTCCCTTAGTGGGAGTTCCAAGTGAATGATAAAATCCAATTCAGGAACATCGATCCCTCGAGCAGCAAGGTCTGTGGCAACAAGTAAGCGATGCGTTCCATTGCGAAATTTGATCAGGGAATGCTCGCGTTCTATCTGCTCCATGCCACCAAAAAAACAAGTGTGGTCTATGTTCTGGTCGTCAAGAAATTCATTGACTGCGAAAATGGTATCTTTCAAATTGCAGAATATAATTCCCCTTCCATTTCCTATATGTCCAATAAGATGTTTGAGTGTATGAAGCTTTTTCTTTTCAGGAGCAATGACCGTTCTTAGTTTTAATAGATCCTGTTTCTCATCAAGAAAGTTCAATCGTTTAGGGTCTTTTAGTCGAACAAAACCGGGGATCTCCACTTTTTCTGTTGCAGAAGTGAGGATCTTCCTTTTAGCAAAATGCAGTGCATTAACGATCTCTTTCATTTCGTTCTCATAACCTATCTCCAAAGACTTATCAAATTCATCGAGCACCAGGATCTTGATCTTATGCCTGTTGATGTTCTTTCTTCTGATATGGTCCGCAACACGTCCTGGTGTTCCAATTAAGATCGCTGGCGGGTGTTTAAGATCTGCTTTATCCTTTGACCCTGCTCTTCCGCCATAGACCGCATTGGCCTTGAATCCGCTACCCATATCGCGGGTTACCTGCTCAATTTGTATGGCCAATTCCCTGGAAGGGACCAAGATCAACACTTGTATCTCCTTTGAGTTTGGATCCAGCTCCTCGATAATAGGTAATAAAAAGGCTAGGGTCTTTCCTGTTCCAGTAGGGGAAAGCAGAATGACCTCGTCATGCGAAAGAATGGCTTCATGCGCTTCTAGCTGCATTTCATTCAATTCTTTGATGCCAAATTTCTCGAGTATTGCTTTTTGGTCTTTCATTTTTACTTCCATGGTACGAGCGATCAGTATAAGATCAGTTGCGCGAAATAACACCTGATCTGGCGAAACAAAGCTAATGGAAATTCCTCTTGGATCCTTCTAAGTGTGCTTTAACTGGCAATTAATTCCATTGATGTATTCATGCCATTCATTGCGCATATCCGGTCAAAAGACCTACATTCTCTTTTTTATGGGCTAATTGATCCCAGAGTCTTAAGACAGAAAGCCACAAAAGGTAAATGGGATCGTGAAAGAACAGGATAACGGATCTTTTTTTATAGAACGTATAAGTTGTAAGGGTCAATTGACAAGATCCCTTCACTTTAAACAAGAACGATCGATGATGACAGAGATAAATGTAAATAAGCCAGAGCCTATTCTGTCGGAAGAACAAATCGAGTTTTTCGATCGAAATTCAGATGTGTTGCTCACGATAAAGACATTGGAAGCAGGAGAGCCCGTATTGGTAATTGCCCAATATAGCAATGGCTCCTTACTACTAAATGAGTTGCAGACGCACCTTAAAAAAAAGTTGCCCAACAAGTCTTATCAGGAACAACGAGCGTATCGGTCTGCATATAGAAAACTGTCAAATCTTGTTTTAATTGAAATCGCAGACCATAAATTGAAAGTGAAAAGATCACCTTTCATTGGTTGGTTAGAAAAGCTTTATCCACATACCAGCGATTTCTTTTTGACCTTTCCACAAGTGCAAGGACTGAATAGTGCATGGCAATGGTACCAAAAAGGGATCTCTATTCCTGTATTGCGAAACAAGGTCCATCCATACTATGGCACATATTTCCCCACGCGTTTTGATCATCTGATACTTTTCGACAATTGGTTGAAACGATATAAAGGACCTAAAAAAACAGCAATAGATGTTGGTGTTGGAAGCGGCGTGCTTGCCTTTCAAATGATGAAGTATGGTTTTCAAAAGGTTTTTGGTACAGACACAAATCCTAATGCAATTGTTGGACTAACAGAGTTTATGGGTGATACAAAGTTGTCTAGAAAGATAGAATTAGACCATGGGCATCTTTTTGGCAAATGGACAAAGCAGACCGAATTGATCGTTTTTAATCCGCCCTGGTTGCCGGAACCAGATGATCATGATGGAACTGACGAAGCGATCTATTACAATGAAGACCTGTTCCTGGAATTCTTTGTTGAGGCAAGAAAAATGCTTCTGCCTGAAGGAAAGCTCATTATCCTTTTCTCAAATTTAGCTCAGATAACGAATGCAACCAAAGACCATCCAATAAAGAAAGAACTAGCAGAAGGTGGGAGGTTCCAACTGGAAAAACATGTAACAAAAAAAGTGAAAGCTGCGTCTGAAAAAACAAAACGGGATCAATTCTGGCGTTCTTCTGAAGAAGTTGAGCTTTGGGCACTGACCAATAAATAGGTTTTTGGAACATGAAGTGAAGCCAATATCTTGGCCATTGTTGTGTGGTGGCATTTCACTATTCGTTTTCAGTCCAAGGGTCGTATGAACCAAAGTTCCAGATATATTCTTCAATGTCTTTGCATGTATAGCCTTGTCCACCGTATTCTTCGTCTCTAATTTCAATTAGAATATTTGCTCCCGCTAAAACCGCTTTCTGATAATGTTCATCAATTTTATCGACTACGATATAAGGTGCTTGAGTGTTATTTCCGTTGAGGCTTTCGGTCGTTTTTACAAGTTTGCCATATTCGTTTTCATTTTCAGAACTTAGCATGATCATGGCATTACCAAATGTCAGTTGAGCGTGCGCAATGGTATTGTTCTCTCCTTCGACAATGAGGTGTTTTTCAAATCCGAATGCATTGCAAAGCCAGTCTATTGCCTTTCTGGCATTTTTGTATCGCATTGTTGGGATAATGCATGCCTTATTTTCTTTCATTTTTTTTAATCTGATCTCTATACGTTCAAGTTAAGCAAAGTGGAAATTTAATTCCCTGCTGATAAAGGAAAGTTGGATTTTTTGATTGAACACAACGTCTGGATATAGACCATTAATAGTCTATATATCCATTATCTAATTTAAGGGAATTTTGTTCGATCACAAATAGTGGAAATGGGTTAAAGCGAGTTAGGTACTTATAAATTTTTGTTTATGCTCCGTTACTTTTCATGGATCAAGAGATCTTCTTCCATCTCGATGATCTCAAATTCCGTTCTTCTGTTTTCCTGGTGTTCTTTTTCAGAACATTTCACGCCATTGCTGCATCCATTTAAAAGTACTTTTTCACCAAAGCCTTGACTTTTGATCCGGTCGCCATCAATTCCTTTTCTAATGATGTAGGCACATGTTGAATCCGCTCGGTTTTGGCTTAGTTCTAAATTGTACGAGTCATTTCCTCTTGAATCTGTGTGAGACCCTAGTTTAAGTTCCCAGTCAGGATTATCTTTCAACGCTTGTACGATCTTGTCCAATTCGAGAGCCGCCTCGAATTTGATATCGGCTTTGTTTAGATCGAAAAGAATGTTCTCTGGATGGAAATCATAGGCCTCTAAAGGAGCCTTATTTTCGCATAAATGAAAGTCTTGAGAAAAAGAATGCGACATTGGTTTTGCAAAAATAGTGTCCACAAAAGTAGCCAGACCAAACTTGTCAATGCCTATGATATGGTCCATTCCTGGTGGCAGGTCAAGGCTGAATTTTCCATCTGCGCAGGTATATGCTTTTAGGTTCTTATTGGCTTTTAGTATTTGAAGCGGGTCATCAATTTCACGGACAAATACCTTGGCTCCGGAGATCGTTCCTTCTTTATTACAATCCAAAACACGACCATTTAATGTAACTTTGCCAGAGGAAATAGGCTTCAATTTAATGTGCTGTTTTGTGTAGAATTGGTCTTGGATCTGAACTGTACATTCATTTAACAATGATGCGATCTCTTTGCGCGAGATCTTGTTCATTGAGATCTTATCTAAGTTGTATTTGTCAACCTCAGAGAATATTTCACAGGGGTCTGAGAAATCCAAGACTTTGTCAAGTGGTATTCTGATCAGCGGGATGCTGTCCACATGGTAAGAGGTTGGGTCCAAAAAGGTTGTTCCTTCATTGTAAGATCCTTTACTTGCCAGTATATCGAACTGATCATCATTCGTGAATTCAAGCTCGACTTTGCCATCTTCATCTGTCTTCATCGGAACAGAGGATCTTTCAGCTTGCGAGAATTTGACCGAAGCATTTTTAAGAGGCTCTTGCGTGTGACCATCATAAACCAATACTTCTAATCGCTTTGGGAGCATTTCTCTTTTGAACGCATAGATGTCGTCATTTCCTTGTCCTCCGGGTCTGTTAGAGCAAAAATATCCGCTCAATTGATCTTCGGAAACTGTTATTCCAAAATCGTCAAATAGGGAATTGACAGGGCTACCCAGGTTTCTTGGTTCTTGCCATTCAGCATCTTTTTTTGTGGCTTTGTATATGTCCAATCCAACAAGGTCTAGATGCCCGTCAGAGGAGAAGTAAAGCGAACCGTCTGGATGGACAAAAGGAAAGATCTCATTTCCAGCTGTGTTCATTTCTGGACCCAGGTTCACCGGTTTCCCCCATTTAAAGTCAAGTCTTTCGCACACGTAAAGGTCCATTCCGCCATAATTGACAATGCCTTCAACTTCGACAAGTTCTGCTGTCATATTCGAACTGAAATACAGTCGCTGACCATCTTCAGAAACAGAAGGGTGTGCACAATTATATTTGTTGCTGTTATATTCGAATTTATAGCCCTCATCCCAGCCGGAATTCAGTTTGTTGGAATAGAAGATCTTCAGGTTTATTAATTTTTTCTCACCTCGTTTGACATGCCCTTTTTGAATGTTGTTTTGCGTATAGAACATCTGTCGCCCATCTGCCGTGAAGCTAACTGCACCATTGTGAAATTTTGATTGCAGGTCTTCTGCGAATAACACCGGTGTAGAAAATTGGGCTTCTTGACCTTCGCTGAAATATATGTTGGTGAATGGTTTATTGTTCCATGCATGGATCAATGTGGCAAAACTGTGTTTCTTTCTTGCCGAAGTGAACACCAAACCGCTGTCACAGATGATCGGGCTGAAATCATCTTCTTGTGAGTTTATATCCAGGTTTTTTATCGCGAATGACTGTTCATCAATAAATGAGTTTTCAAAGCCAGCGATCGACTCCAGCACGAATGACATAAGGAGGGAATCGCTTTTGTCCATTGTTCCTAAGAACTGTCCAATACTCATGTCGTTAGGTTTTTTGGATCGGATGATCTCTAGAATGGTTTTTACTTGTTCGTATTTACCCAACTTCATCAATTGCCCTTTGTCATGTAGTTTTCGAACTGACCCCGCTAAAGGATCATCCAGGATGTTTGCATAGAGATCCTCTACATTTTCAAATTCTTTGATCTCTTTGAATGGATCGAACTTGAGATAGCTCTCTGCCATTTTAATTGCTGCATTTACATTTGCAGTGTCCTTTTTCAAAGCTTGCTGGTACTTTTTAACTGCCTCTGCATAACCCTGTCGTTGGAATAATTTATCTCCCTGCTCAGCAAGCGTAGCGCATCCCATCCCGAAGAATATGATCAGGAACGTGAAGTAGGATAATATTTTGACTGAATGGGTTCTCATTTAAAAATATCTGATGGAGGTTATGTCTAGTTTTCTAAAATTGAGATCGTAGCCTATCATGACCTCATGCGAACCAGAGTCAAAATCGCTCAATTCACTTATAGTGACATCATAGGAATAGCCCACTCTCAATTGCGGAGAAAGGATCACTGAGGTCAAAAATGAGAAAGAATCACCCGTTCTATAGGAGGCACCTATCCAGAAATGTTCGTTCAATAAGGTATTCAGTGTAAGGTCTACTGCTAATGGTGCGCCATGCACCACTTTTGTCATGATACTTGGTTTTAGTTTTATGTCATGCCCGGTATCAATGAGATAGCCAGCAATAAGATAATTGTGCCAGCTCCTTAAGTTCATTTCGTTATTCACATTAAAATCATCAAGAGGGTCCAAACTGCTTTCGATCAATCTCGGAACAGACCAGCCGGCATAAAAGTTCGAGTCATAATAGTACGCCCCAAAGCCCACTTTTGGGGCGATCTTGGTAGGACTGTCTTGCATGAACAGCGGATCAAATGAATTGCCACAGCAGTCTGATGCTAGTCTGGAGTAGTCTTCTTGCAATGAGTATATTCCACCTTGCAGGCCTAGTGAAAGGATTCCTTCTTCATTCACCGGCATTCGATATGCGAATGTACCAAAGGCCGAAAATAACTGGGTAACTCCGATCTGTTCATTTGTCATTGAAAAACCTAGAGCGATCCTCTTGTCATTTATCGGGGCATGAATGGAAAAAGTTTGGGTCTTTGGTGCTCCTTCAATGCCGGCCCATTGTTTTCGGTAAGCGATCACAACGGAAACATGATCCCTTGATCCTGCATAGCCTGGATTGATGATCAGTTCATTATTCATGTACTGCGTCAACATCAGGTCGTACTGAGCTTTTGCTTCAGTACAAACAAAAAAGCAAATGAAGACCAGGCCTACGATCGCTTTTATGGTATGTTTTACTTTGTACATGTTTTCTATTTTATAGATCTCAAGAGATCAATTGTATTTCATCTATCATTTTCGTTTTATCACGACCGAGCCGTTCAAGGCCGCAGTTCCATTCCCGGGATCAAAGACATAGAAGTACGTTCCATCATGAATCTCATCTCCATAAAGTGTTCCTCCTGTATTTGATGTTCCATCCCAGGTATTATTATATCTCTTCATCATATACACGCAGTTGCCCCATCGATTGAATATTTTCAATTCGTTATCTGGATAGATCACAGGGTCAGGAGAGATCATAAAAAGATCGCAATGCATGTCGCCATTGGGGGAAAATGCTTTTGGGATACAAAAAAGTTCTTCTGGTGACTTAACATCAATGTAAATAGTGGCCGTATCACAGCAGGTGGGTATTCCATCATCGCAGATCACGTAGGTCACGGAATCCAAACCAACAAATTCAAAAAATGGAACATACTTTATGTTTCCGGTTATAGGGTCTACATTGGCTGTTCCATTGGACAGGCCTTCTATGATGTTGAGACTGCCCGGGTCAATAGCGCCATCAATGTCCGTGTCGTTCTCAAGTGCGTCAATATCTATGCTAATGCTTTGCTGAGTGAATACAGTGTCGTTCTCGGCATTCGGACAACTATTGATCGGTAGAATGCTGATCAGAACTCTTGCGGTATCATAATTAATTGTGAAACAACTTATATCGCGAACTCTATAGGTCAAAGAATCATCACCGAAATAATTGTCTTCCGGCTCATACAAGATAGAACCTGTAATTGGGTTTACTTGATGTGTTCCATGTTCAGCCGGCACAATAACCTCTAAACTCGAATAGTCAATATCACCATCCAGATCTATCTCATTGGACAGAACAGGGATCACAACGGGAGCGTTTTCAGCGGTATTTGCTATGTCATCAACTGCAGTGAGTGGGTCATTCACACATGCAATCACATTTATAAAAATGAATGCTGTGTCGCAACATGGCGGGTCATTCAGGTCACAAATGCTATAGCTGATGAGTTCATTTCCAACAAAGTTCGTGTTGGGTGTATAGGTTATTTCGCTGTTGCTCAGATCCAGTTCAGCCGTTCCATTAAGTGGGTCCGTTATAATCGTTAAGCTGGCGGAGTCAAGACCATTATCTGTGTCAGTGTCATTGATCAAAGGTTCTATTATGACCGGTACTTCTTGATCTGTTGTAGCCATGTCATCTAAAACTTCTGGACAGCTATTGAATGCGTCTGGCAATACACTGATCGAAACAAATGCAATGTCGCAGCAGGGTGGGTCATTGTTATCACAAACGCTGTAACCCAATAGGTCATTTCCTGCAAAATTTGTACTTGGAGTATATGTTATTTCGCCAGTTGTAGGATCTACCATGGCACTTCCGTTGACCGGTCCTGAAACCAACGAAACAGAAGTGGGGTCAATTCCATTGTCTGAGTCTGAATCATTGATCAGTGGGTTAAAAATGACAGGAAAGTTTTCATCCGTACTTGCACTATCATCCACAACTGTTGGACAGTTGTTGATCAGGTCTGGAATTATTGTTATGGAAACAAAAGCAATTTCACAACAAGGTGGAATATTGAGGTCGCAGACACTGTAGCTTATCAAGTCACTCCCCGCAAAATTCAGATCCGGGTTGTAAGTGATCTGCCCAGTTACAGGATCTACAGTTGCTGTTCCATTAACAGGCCCAGATAATATGGTCACAGAACTAGGGTCTATTCCATTATCTATATCCGAATCATTGGTCAACGGATCGACCGTGACAGAAACATTTTCATCTGTTGTTGCGCTGTCATCCTCTGCAGATGGGCAATCGTTGATCAGATCGGGGATCACATCAACGTATATAAATGCAATTTCACAACAGGCCGGAATGTTCAGGTCACAAACCTCATAGACAATGAGGTCGTTTTCAGCAAAGTTGGTATTAGGTGTGTAAGTGACATTTCCATTGAGTGGATCAACACTTGCAGTTCCATTTACCGGGCCTGACAAAATGGAAACAGAAGAGGGATCTAATCCATTGTCACTGTCAGAATCATTTTGCAATGGATCGAACGTTATCGCAATATTTTCATTTGTTATGACACTATCACCCAAAACCACTGGGCAATCATTCGGGATAAGGGATACACTTATCGTAACGGAGGCAGTGTCTGTCCCACCATTTCCATCAGATATTAAATATGAGAAAGAGTCGTTCCCAATGAACCCATTATCTGGTGTATACAGAATTGAACTTCCGTTCACAACGGTCGCGGTTCCATTTGCTGGCAGAGATAGAATGAAAGTGGTAAGCGGGTCTTCATCAGGGTCAAAGTCATTCGCTTGTACGTCTACAAAAACAGCGTCTCCCTCATTTGTCGACTCGAGATCATCGTTCGCAATTGGGGATTCATTTCCAGTGCTTGTTTCACTTATGTAGATCACTACACTCGCCATGGCCGTTCCTCCATTTCCGTCTGAAATGATGTACGTGAATGTATCAGGACCATTATAACTCGTGTCTGGAACATACGTGATAGCATCTTCGTTCAATACTGTTGCGGTGCCATTTGTTGGAAGTGTGTAAAGAAATGTGGTCAATGGATCACCATCCGGATCAAAGTCATTTGCCTGAACGTCTATAGTTACTTCTTGTTCAGTAAATATTTGAATGTTGTCATCGTTCGCAATGGGTAGATCGTTTTCATTGTTTTCACTACTAGAAGTTATTGTGATCGTGGCGGTTCCAGTATTACCATCGTCATCAGTAACAAGGTAGGTGATGATCTCTGTACCAATGAAACTTTGATCGGGTTGATACAAAATAGAATCTCCATTTAAGACCTCTGCGGTTCCGTTTATTGGACCACTAAGTATTGAAGTCAGCATTAGATCTCCATCCGGATCGAAATCATTCGCTTGCACATTTATTATAATTGATTCACCCGAGGTAGTTTGAGCGATGTCATCATTTGCGATCGGAGAACTATTATCCGTGATCTCTGTAACACTTATGGTCACCAATGCCGAATCGCAGGTCCAGGAATTGCAAATGACATATGTGAAGGTGTCTGTTCCTATATAAACCCCGTCAGGTATGTAAATGATCGTTCCACTTCCAATATTCGTTATAGTGGTTCCGTGAAAAGGTCCGCTTGAGATCTGAAAAGATGTTGAGTCTATGTCATTGTTTGGAAATATGTCGTTGTCCAATACATTGATCGTAATGGTATCTCCAGTGAACACCGTCACCTGGTCATCGATCGCCTGAGGCGAGCAATCCGGTTCTGCGATGGTGACACATTTGCTATCCACGCACCCGGTGATCATGTCGGTAACAAAGAGACAATATGTTCCAACACACAAACTGTCCAGAGAAGATGCACTAAGGTCATCTAAGGGCAAAGTTGATGAAGGGTCATCAGCCAATGTCATACTATACAAGTATTGCCCTGAACCGCCAATTACAGTGCAGTTAATGGTCCCATCACAATTTGAACCCGGAATATTTGGAACCGTTTCGCCCGTGCAGCAGCCATTAATAGAGATATCGTCAATATCCCATATGAAATTGAGATTTCCATTACCCACAGGAGCGTAGGCATACAATTCAAATTCAAAAGTTGTGGCTCCATCGAAAGTAAATTCAGAAAGTCCACTGAAGTTGAATTGTTCGAATGAATATTCAGGAGAAGTATTGATGTCATTCTGAAAGAATATTTCTTGTCCGTTCTTTAAGACCCTCAGTCCATATTTAGTCGGATAATTATTGAAAACAGGTATGTTGCTGTTGAGGTAGAAAATGGTGTCGGCTGCCAATTCCCAAAAATTTAGAGCGCTTAGGTCTCCCTCATCATCCTCACCAAATTCTAGACTAAAACGTATTGCTGTAGCTGCGTCAGGAACATAAATATTTGAAGTGAAGTCACCAACGCAAAAACCTACGCCATCACCACCATCTCTTCCGTCATTACAAGAGTGGCCTCCAGTATCCCTTGAAACAATTGATGCGTTGACATCAATGCAGTTCCCACTTTCGAGATAGGTCGGAGTTAGCTCAGAGTAACTGAAAAAAGAGGAGCTGCAATTGACCAAGTCCCATAAAACCAAGGTCGATCCATCACAAAGCGTAGGAGTGGAGTCACAACTGGCGGGACTTGAGGTACACGTAAGCTGCAATTCATTTTCAACTCCAACAATGCAAGAAGTTGCTATCGTGCTGCCTTCTGCATCTGTTACGGTCACAGAGTACGTTCCTTGTCCTATGCCCTCGAGATAATTAGTGATGGCATTATTGCTCCATAAATAAGTGTAGGGCAGTACTCCACCGCTTACAAAAGTGCTTATGGATCCGTCATTTGCATCTGCGCATGAAACATTGGTGCTTGTACATGAAGCTATGAGTTCATCTGTAGCGGTCTTGTTTTCAAAATTGTGATCGGCTAGGGTTTTAGAATAGGAGACATTCGCAAATGAAAGACCACCTTTCACAATGATCACAAGAATGCAAAATAATAATGTAAGGCTCCTTCTCATTATTGTTGTTTAGTGCTTATTCAATTTTAACCGAATTAGATAGAACAGGTTATCTAATAAGTATTGATCAGCCCCTATAAAACTGCTAGTAGAAATATCATAGACACATTCAAAAAGTGGGTGGCAAGGATCTTAGAATATAGAGCCCAATTATTGCCATGGTATTTATCTTTTTGTGTGTGTTTTTGCCGGAGTCTAATAGGTTAAGCAAATGGCTATAAGCAATCTAAAAAGATTTTGATAGCGAAGCAAGAACGCAAGCCTGTATATCGGGAAAATGGCTTATTATTGAACTATATATGTTTAATAGTCAATAGATTATGTCTTATTCTGAGATGATCACATCAATTAGGCTTAATCACTTTCATCACAGCTCTTTCACGCGCACCAAGGATCTCGACAAAGTATATTCCGTTCTCCTCTTCGATGTCCACTTTTATTCGAACTGTATGCGACAGAAATTAGAGACGATCTGTTACTGTACGAATATGTATGTGATGCAGCCGGTGAGGCCAGCTATTTACATATATACGATGTTCGCTGTCGTATTCCTTTTAATTTCAGTTCATTTATCTTATTATTCAATGTTGGAACTTCCCATATTTACTATAATTTTCTATCCATAAAAAGTATTCTCCAAACATAGTTCCCGATAAAAACTCTTGAGTTATTTTCTCAACATTTACCCCATCAATTGTTATTCCGATGCTTTCATCTTCATCCAGATATTCTTCAATTTCTCGCAAAAAATTAAATGCTGTATTGTCAAGTAAACTTAGCATCATCCTATCAAGTATCTCTAATTGCCCTTCATTCAAGCTATTCAAAAACTCAAATCTTTCGTCATCTAATTTTTGAAATCCTGGGGCATAATTTGAATTTCTTGGCAATTGTTTGTATTCTTCAAGTGACATAGATTTTGCATATTCTTTTCGCTCTAAATAAGCTTTATAATTTTCATCTCTCAATTTTTGAGATAGAATTTGGCCAAGCTTTTTGTATTTATCTGAGAATTCCAATTTTGATGATTTTTATTTTTTTGTTCATGGCAGCGAGCATCTATATAAAGTGCACTCTACTTTTATCAAAATTCAAAGTGCATTTTCACTAAACTCAATGGAACCAATACTATAAAACGAAAAAAATACTTTTAAACGTTTGTACGTATTATTGCACCGAGTTCTTCTTTCTTCATAAATGTACTTATTTGTTGATAAATTAACCTCAGCGAGCTTTTCTTCGTATAAATTCTCAAACCCTTATTTATGGACTTCAGACACATAAGCATCATTGGCGGTGGAAACCTGGGAATGGACATTGCACAAGGCCTTCGCAAAGAAGAGACCTTCAATGATATAGGCATCACGGTTACCCGTAGAGACCTTTCTCACATAGAGTTCTTACGCGAACAGAATGTAGAATTGAGCACGGACAATGCAACTGCTACTTCAAAAGCAGATGTGGTTATCCTTGCGGTGCAGCCAGGTCAAATGAAGAAAGTTTTAGCTGGTATTATGGACGAGGTCTTTCCAAAGAAGATCATCGTTTCTGTAGCTACAGGTTTTTCAATAGAACAGATAGAAGAGTTCGTTGGTAGTGAAGTGCCCGTGTTCAGATGCATGCCGAACACTGCTATTGCAGTTCAGGAATCCATGACCTGCATGGCTTCCAATAAAGCTGGCAAATCTAAGAGAGATGTCATCCAGTCTTTATTCAGTCCTTTAGGAGAAACGGCTGTTATTCCAGAACGCCTTTTACAAGCTGCAACGGTTTTGTGCGCCAGTGGCATTGCATTTTGGATGCGTTTTATTCGCGCTACCACGCAAGGTGGGATACAATTGGGATTTGAGTCAGAGATCGCATTGAAGATCGCCATGCAAACCTGTTTGGGTGCTGCAACGCTTTTGAAGAAGAATGGAAGTCATCCCGAAGCGGAGATAGATCATGTAACCACACCAAAAGGGTGCACCATCACAGGTTTGAACGAGATGGAACACAACGGACTAAGCTCTGCTGTCATTAAGGGATTAAATAAGTCATTCGAAAAAATAAACGAGATCAAGGCGGATCAGATCAAGTGATCAACCATGAATAGCCTTGTTCACCACACTTAGGTCAGCAAGGGCAATGGCCGTTATGGCCTCAATTACCACAGGAGCGCGCAGCGCAATGCAGGCATCATGTCTCCCTTTTATTTCCAGTTTATCGGTCTCACCACTTTCAGTGTTCAATGTGTTTTGAGCTTTGGCAATGCTCGAGGTAGGTTTTATCGCTACACGAAAAACAAGGTCATTGCCATTGGAAATACCTCCATTTATACCCCCTGCATGATTGCTTTCTGTCTTACCACTTTCATCGAGAATGGCGTCATTGTGTTCGCTGCCTTTCATCTTTGCAGCCGAGAAACCAGACCCGAATTCAATCCCTTTAGTTGCCGGAACGGCAAATACTAAATGTGCGATCGCGCTCTCTAAAGAGTCGAAAAATGGTTCGCCCAAACCAACCGGCATACCTTGTGCTTTACATTCAATGATACCTCCAATGCTATCGCCTTCTGCTATTGCCTGATCGATGGCTTCTTCAAAATTGCGCTCTCCTCCTGCTTCTATGAGGCCCGCAGAAATAGAAATATCATTTATGATCTTTTTTGCCACCACACCTGCTGCGACTAAACACAAAGACAGTCTTCCTGAAAAGTGTCCACCACCTCGGTAGTCATTAAAACCTTTGAATTTTTTATCCGCGACCCAATCAGAATGTCCGGGTCTTGGAGTAGTCTTCACAAAGCTGTAATCCTTAGACCTTACATTTTCATTGCTGAACCAAATACTTAAAGGAGCTCCTGTCGTCTTGCCTTCAAACACGCCACTAAGTATCTCCGGCATGTCTTTTTCAAGTCTTGGGGTCGTTCCTTTTGCACCGGGTTTTCTTCTTGAAATGTCCCCAATGAAGTCATCTTTCGTCAGTGCCATTCCTGATGGAACTCCGTCAAGTGTGAGTCCCACACCTTTTCCATGCGACTCACCAAAAATGTGCATTCTGAATATTCTACCGAAAGAATTCATTTCGGCAAATGTCGTAAAAACAATGAATTATTAATTAGTTGATCCGCTTGGCGCGATAGCCTTCTTTCTTGAGGATGTCCATCACCTTTTCTCTGTGGTCTCCCTGCACGATGATCTCTCCGTCTTTTGCAGATCCACCTACACCACACCTGGTCTTAAGCATCTTGCCGAGTGTTTTTAGGTCGTCATCACTTCCAACAAATCCTGTGATCAGGGTCACGGCTTTTCCTCCTCTGTTCTTGCGTTCAAGTTGTACGCGTAGTTCCTGTTCATCTTTTGAAAGAACTTCCTCCGCGTCCTGAGGCTCTCCAAGGGCATCACTAGAATAATTTGGATCCGTAGAATAGACCATTCCACCTTTTCTTGTGCCCTGAGGTTCTCGAAGGGCACCTTCTTCAGTCCCGTCTTTTGCATCACCTCCACCAAATGCCTCTCTCAACTCATCCAGCCCTTCTAGCTTCTTCCACTTTTTAGACATCAATCTATTTTTATCAATTCATTGCCTGGGCGCTTGTCCCTAATTAGCGCTTCAAAGACATAACCATTCTCCTTTACTTCAGTTATGGTTGCAAAGATCGTGTCGAATTCTGAAAAGGGCATTCTAGAAGGATTGGTAGTTCTTTTATAAACCATGTAATACTCACAATCGCTTGTCCACGTTATGCTGTAAGTGTCTTCGTAATTTTCTTTTTCGCTTGATTCTTTGTGGTAGTCCTCTGTCCGTTCAATAATGATGTCCGAAGCCTGAGCCACGTTTTGGTCTTTGTATTTGAAATTCCCAACGTGATAGTCAGAACATTCCTTCTTGCCGCAGCTTGCCAATACTGCTATCACTAGGAACGATGTTAAAATGTGCGTAAACTTCCTCATACCTTTTCTAAAATTCCTTTTATCTGTTTTGCATGTCTGTCAAAATGGTCTTCCATAAAAACCAGTGTTTGTTTTGCATTCAGCCGCCCTAAATAAGGGTGTCTAAAAATACCCAATTGTAAAACGTCTTCGTCCAGACCCAAAAACACCTTTTCCATACTTTTACGTTCATCTTTCCACAAGGTTAAAACTTGGCCCAACTCTTTTGTATTGTCCGGTTGTGGCAGATCTCCCGGTGCTTTGAATTTTAATGGAGAAAGATAGGCGAGTTTCATGGTCATCAATTTCAAACCACTTTTGAAAGTATGGTTCACCAATTTGCTCTTGTCTTGTGTTTTCTTTAGGATATAGCCCACAGTAGCTTTTTCAGATAGTCGTAAATGCTCACATATTTGCACCACGCTCCATTTGCCCTCCGCGGGCTGTTCATTCATCGCCACCTGGTCTTTCAATTCCATGAGATAATTCTCCAGTTCCGAATATTTCTGTTTAAAACGAGTAAGCCGTTCTTGCATAGACAGTCAATTGATGGCTAAAGATATTTAAAAGAAAAGAAGGGATGCATCTACCTTTTCTTTAATACCTTCGGACAAATGGAGCTGCGCATTTTATTCCTTACAGATGGTTTGTTTCCCTATGTTATGGGTGGCATGCAAAAACACAGTTTTTCGCTGTGCGAACAATTGCTGGCCAAAGGTGTAAAAGTCACTTTGTTCCATGCCTTGCCACAAGGTATGGCTGTAGATGAGAAAAAGGTTCGTTCTCTGTTCAAGAGAGGAACTGAAAACCTGATGGTGCGCTCATTTACTTTTCCAAGTAAAGATAATCTCCCTGGGCATTATGTAAGAGAAAATATTGTCTTGTCAAATGACATGTACAATAAGTATAAGGAGGAAGGAGAGGAATATGACATGATCTATGGGCAAGGATTTACCGCTCATGCATTCATTAAAGCAGACATTGACATTCCGATCTTTATCCATTTCCATGGATACGAAATGTGGCAAAAGGCGGCCAGCCTCAAGACGAAAGCCGAACATTTACTATTGAGAAAAACCGTGAAATGGATGAGTTTGCATGCGGATTATGTTTTCTCATTTGGTGGTCAGATCAAACAAATATTGGACAGTCTAGGTGTTGAACCAGATAAACAAATAGAATTTCCACTTGGAATATCCTCTTCATGGACCACTCGAGAAATTAGGCCAAACCAAGACAAACCAACTTTTGTGTTCATCGGTAGGAATGAGAGGCGAAAAGGCATGCAAGAGTTGAAGGCAGCACTTTCCAGTTTAATAAAAGAGAACAGAGAATTCCATTTTCATTTCATCGGACCGATAGAAAAAGAAGAACGGATCGCAGATGATCGACTAAGCTATCACGGACAGATCAATGAAGTGGAAAGGATCAAGGAGATATTAAAAGCGTCAGATGTGTTGGTTTCTCCGAGTTACTCAGAGGGTATGCCTACGGTCATCTTGGAATCTATGTCTCAAGGTTTAGCGATCCTGGCAACGGATGTTGGAGCGGTTTCTAAAATGGTGGATAGCGAAAATGGTTGGCTGATCGAAGCTGGAAATGTTAGAGCCCTGAATAGGGCACTCACTGAAGCTCTTGAAGTATCGGGAGAGAACTTGCTTGAAAAAAAGAGGGCAAGTCTAACACGCTTCAAAGACAACTTTGTTTGGGAAGACCTGATCACAGATCTCACTTTCATTTTCAGAGAGAAGGTCTTAGCATTCCAGAAGGATCAAGTACAGGCTTAATTCACTAAATTTGTCACCTCATTAAAGGCTATGATGTATTTTGATCACCCACTTACCAATAAGGTACAAGCACTTTCAGATCAGATAGATGATCGTAAGGAATTCCATTCTGCTGCAGAAGGGGTTTTGCTTGAAATGGCTGCCAGCCCTGAGTTTTTAGATGGGGTTGTGCAATACAATCTGGATCGTCCCGAATTTCTAGAACATAATTGGAGTCTTTATGAGATCCCTTGCTTGTGGATCGCGGATACGGGTGACTTCCAAATGAAATTCCATGTATTCCTTCCGATGGAAAAATTCGAAGCAGGCATTGCGGGTTCTTGCATTCATCACCACAATAATTATCTATTGACGACACTAGCTGTTTGTGGGAGTGGCTATGAAACTTTCATTTTCGAAAAAGATGGACAGTTCGATCCCGATAAGGGAGACATTGAATTAAGAGTAAGGGAGAACTTTGTCCAAAAAGAGGGCACCATGACACTTGTAGATTCCTGGGAACCACATGTTGTTTTTAGCCCGAAAGAAATGACAACTACGCTTACACTTTGGTCTCCAGACGCAAAGAGAAGTACAGATAAATTAAGACATAATCCAGTTCTAAAGGCTTTCAAAAAGCCACTTCGTTTTATGATCCATGCATTTGGTATGGACAAGAAAATGGGAATTGCTTCAGCAAAGACCTATCAGTTCTATGAACACGATGGGAAATTTGAAGCAATAGAAGAGGGAGAGTATTTTGCCCCTACCAAGGCTGCTAAAGGGCCTGAAATTGACGATGATTATGTTAGAACGATATTCGCTTTTTTAAAAGCCATGAACTATCAGAACACTGAATACCTCGGTGAGCTTGCCGAGAAGGACAGTACTCCAGCCGTTTGGAAAAAGTGGGCATTAAAGTATGTTGTGCGGGACCTTATTTTACCTGCGACCTCTTCAGCAGAGATCAACATTCCCGGGAAGATACTTAGAAAGGAAAGTATATTGAAAGCCCAGGAGGCGATCCTTACATAATAAAATATTATTCCATCCCCCAGCTTTCTGGTAGCTGAGGGATGGAAATTATATTATTGAACAATGAATTTTCCTTGCAGTACCTTGTCATTAAGTTCTATGAACAACGTGTAGAAACCGGCAGGCAATTCCTGATCGAATTCAAGCGATATTCTAGGCGCATTTCCGGAGACAATGAACTGTTCTTGATGTACGACTTTGGAGCCAATATCAAGAACCCTTGCTCTTATGAGACCATTTCCTTCTTCGAAGTTCGTTATTTGAACTTCCATCACTTCTCCATCATTTGGATTTGGATAAAGCACAAGATTGCTTTCCTCGAACCCCAAAAACTTATGGTCCTCTGTTTGGTCCTCATAGACATCTTCATTTTCAACTAAAGGGTTACTCAAGTTGAAATAATTATAAGGCGAAAATGGACTTACATCAAGCGGGTCAAGTTCGCAAGCGCACCTCACTCGCCATTGGTAGTCTGCAGTTGGGTTTAAAATGTTATTGGCCACAAAATGGTTGAATACATTGGGTGCGTATTTGATTATGGACGCCTGTCCACCACCTATTATACCTCCTGTAATTTGGCAAGCCTCAGATCCAGCAGGAGGGGTCCAAGATAACTTGACGGCATTAGGGAAAAATTCATGTTGCAGATCTGTAGGAGTTGTACATGCTTCTGGGTCAACGCAATTGCCGAGTGGGTCTTCGACTTCAATAACGGATGCACAAGTCCCTACATTTCCACTCTCATCTGTTACTTCCAAGGTTACAGTATTTAATCCAAGGTCATCACAATAGAAGAACAATATTGACTCATCGTTTACTGCATATGTCAAATTTGACGAACAATTGTCAGAAGCAAAAGCAGCTATTAACGAAGCTGGTACAGTAGCCTCAAAGTTGTTAAGTGATACCGTTATATTTTGACAAAACACGATGGGTGCCTCAGTATCCATATCCAATACAGTAACGATAGTACTGCACATATGAATAGTGCCGTCTTCCCCGATACCTGTCCATTCAATGAAATGTGTTCCTACTGGAAAATCTCCGCTCGCACTAATACCTCCTGTCGAAGTAGTTCCATCATCAAAAGTGATTACATGAGAAATGTCCATTTCTTCGCATGGATCACTTGGTCTTCCAAACAAAGCATTTGCGGGAATAAATGCTGTGCATGATCCGGGATCTGTGCCAACAACAATATCTGGTGGGCATATCAGGCCAGATGGATTATTGTTAACTAAGTTAAGATTTGTATTACACGTAGTTGCATTTTCATTTAGATCTATGACTATTAAAGAAGCAACTGAAGTGCCGATATTTTCACATGTCAATGAATCTCCATCTAATTCAAAGAACATGGGGCTGCAATCATCAGAACTTCCATTGTTGACCAATAATGGATCTACAATGGTATAGCCATCAGGTCCTAATTCTAAGGTTAGGTCTTGACAAACGACTAAAGGAGCGTTAGAGTCAGTAACAACAACAGACGTCATATACTCTATTGAAGTATTACCACATTCGTCTTCTGCTTGCCAAGTAATTTCAAGAAGTCCGGACTCTGGATATGATGGATCATTAAATCCTTCAATGAGAATATCAACCGGGTTCATCGAATGTATGCCACAATTATCTGTCGCACTTGGTATTAGATCACAATTCAAGAATAGATCGAGAATATCTTGATATAGATCAATAGAATCCTGGACATTTAAATTGCCTTCTAAAAGATCGAAAAGATCGAATAAGCTGACATCGATATCTGTACATTCCTTAGTCACGCTTGAAGGTGTTGGTAATGTAACTACTGGTGCTTCTTGATCAACGATCGTAATGGTCTCTATTGCAGAACTGCTGTTGCCACATGCATCTGTAGCTGTGAAGGTTCTTTGAAAAATGAATTCTTGCGGACAATCACCAGGAAGAGTGTTTTCACTTATCTCTATCAAAGGATCTTCGTCACAATTATCCTGTACCAACGAAAATGGAACTGGAATTGCATCAGCGCAATCTATGGTTTGATCCGGTGGTAGAATTATTACTGGATCTTCTGTATCTATGACCGTGATCGTCTGTGTATAGGTGGAGGTATTACCGCAATCATCTATTGCTGTCCATGTTCGTAGTATTCCAAAATTACAATCAGGCCCTGAAGTTTCACTATAAAAAACCTGAACATCGGCATCACATTCATCAGTTGCAGTGCATATAGGTGGCTCAGGTACATCATTACAGGACACAGTAATGTCAGCTGGATTATCATCTAAAACTGGAGGAGTTGAATCCTGAACTGTAATGATCTGGCTAACAGGACTAGACAGATTTGAACAGGCATCAACAGCTGTCCAAGTACGAGTTATTGTAAAAGCTCCCAGGCAATCACCGGCTACAGTATTGTCTATAAAGAGAATTGTAGGATCGCCATCGCAATTATCCAGTGCCACAGGAGGTGTAAATTCAATAACGCCCGGACAATTCAAAGCAATATCGGCTCCTTGTCCAGAAAGAACAGGAGCGGATGAATCTGTAATTATGATCGTTTGATCACATGTAGAAGTATTTCCACAATCATCTGTCGCGGTCCATGTCCTAACGAAGGAGTAGTTTCCAGCACAAGCAGGAGTACCTGCTGTTGTTGGTCCATCACTGAATGTTATAGTTGCATTGCTACAGTCGTCTGTAGCATTAGCACTACCAGTGTTTGCAGGAAGCTGTGAGTCGCTGCAATCAATAGTTATATCAGCCGGACAAGAAATGACCGGGGCAGTGGTATCTGTCACCGTGATCG
>JABDKJ010000063.1 GCA_013002285.1 Flavobacteriales bacterium | reverse complement strand
ATCGGAATTGGGTTGGCTCTTCCATCCGTGTAAGGAATTGCTATTCGTTTATACTGGTGGCCTTGATTTTCGTATACATCTTTAACAATTGGTGTCAACACATCTCTGATCTTTGAAGCCTTGCGATGGTAATTTTCCATAACCTGCTCTTCAAACCTATCGATGATATCATCCAAGTTTCCTTCTGCAAAATCCGCCTGATCTATTTTAGGATCAGCTCCTAATATTCCAAGTGCATCTCGACGAAATCCTTCGAAATCTCCATTTGGTTGATGTTGGGCCACGACGTATGCGATCAACGATTTGAACATATTATTGATATCCACAGAAAGCCGATCCCCGGAAAGCGCATTATTACGCTTTTTGTAGATGGCCTCTCTTTGAATATTCATAACATCATCATATTCCAAAAGTCGTTTTCTGATACCAAAGTTGTTTTCTTCTACTTTCTTCTGTGCACGTTCTATGGACTTGGTAACCATTGAATGTTGGATAACTTCGCCTTCCTGATGACCCATTTTATCCATCACCTTTGCAATACGATCAGAATTGAAAAGGCGCATCAAATTATCCTCCAACGAGACATAAAATTGAGATGAACCTACATCACCTTGTCTTCCCGCACGGCCCCTAAGCTGTCTATCCACACGACGAGAATCGTGACGCTCGGTGCCTATTATCGCTAAACCACCTGCTTCTTTAACCCCCTGTTTCAGTTTGATATCGGTACCTCGACCTGCCATGTTCGTGGCAATGGTTACAGCTCCAGCCTTTCCGGCTTCTGCAACAATATCAGCCTCTCGAGCGTGCTGTTTGGCATTCAAGACATTGTGATTGATTCCTCTCATCTTGAGCATTCGACTGAGGCGCTCCGAAATTTCGACGGAAGTGGTACCTACAAGAATGGGTCGACCTGCTTCACTTAAATTGACGATTTCGTCGATTGCTGCAGTGTATTTTTCTCTAGCCGTTTTGAAAACTAAATCCTCCTTGTCATCTCTTGCTATCGGTCTATTTGTTGGTATCACCACAACGTCCAACTTATATATCTCCCAAAATTCTCCAGCTTCTGTTTCGGCTGTACCGGTCATACCAGCTAGCTTGTGGTACATTCTAAAGTAATTCTGGAGGGTAATGGTAGCATAGGTCTGGGTAATGTCTCCAACCTTTACATTCTCTTTGGCCTCCAAAGCCTGATGCAAACCATCCGAATATCTCCGTCCTTCCATCATCCGTCCAGTCTGTTCATCAACAATTTTCACCTGGCCGTCTATTACAACGTATTCATCATCTCTCTCAAAAAGCGTATAAGCTTTCAATAACTGATGAATAGAGTGTAATCTTTTGGACTTCACAGCAAAGTCTTGAATTACCTGTTCTCGCTTTTCTTGTTTACCCGTACTGTCAAGTTCTTCGTCTGCGTCTATCTCTTGTAATTCAGAAGCTATGTCAGGCATTATAAAGAAATTGGGGTCCGAGCCACTTTTTGCAAGAAGCTCCGAGCCTTTTTCTGTCAACTCGACATTTCTATTCTTTTCATCAATCGTAAAAAAGAGATCATCATCTACCAGATGCATATTCTTGGACTGCTCCTGCATATAGTAGTTCTCTGTCTTTTGTAAAAGAACCTTCACACCTTCTTCGCTTAAAAACTTGATAAGCGGTCGATATTTGGGAAGACTTCGATGAGCCCGAAGCAAGGCCATTCCAGCAGTATCCTCTTCTAACCCACGGTCTCCATCTTTGAATAGTTTCTTTGCTTGCGCGATATATTCTGTGGTTTGCCTTCTTTGGACTTCGAGCAGCTTTTCCACATTCGGCTTGAGACTAATATATTCCTGTTCTTCAGTTCCTTTTGGTACTGGTCCTGAAATAATAAGTGGTGTTCGTGCATCATCAATGAGTACAGAATCTACCTCATCTATCATCGCATAGTGATGTTTCTTTTGTACCCTTTCTTCGCTTGAACGAACCATATTATCTCTGAGATAGTCAAACCCAAACTCATTATTCGTTCCGTAAGTAATATCACATTCGTAGGCATTGACTCGATCCGGTGAATGTGGTTTATATTTATCAATACAATCAACATTCAAAAAGAGAAATTCAAAAATAGGTCCCACCCATTCACTATCTCTTCTCGCGAGATAATCATTCACTGTAATAATATGAACCCCATTGCCTGTAATACCATTGAGATATGCAGGAAGGGTGGCTACAAGCGTCTTTCCTTCTCCCGTCATCATCTCTGCAATCTTCCCATCATGCAGTACCATACCACCAATCAGCTGAACGTCGTAATGTAACATATCCCATATGATTTCACCCCCGGCAGCCATCCAGGTGTTTGACCATATTGCTTCATCTCCGGAAATAACTACATTGGATTTCTTGGCCGCGATCGCTCTATCATGATCGGTCACAGTAACCCGTATTTCGTTATTTTCTTTAAATCTTCGCGCAGTTTCCTTTACTACGGCAAAAGCTTCTGGCAGAAGGATTCTTAATATATCTTCCTGATGCTTATCTCTGTCTTTTTTTAACTCGTCTATTTCATTGTAGAGCGCTTCTTTTACTTCCATGTCTTCCTCTTGCGCAGCCTCTTGATTAGCCTTCTCAATATCTTCGTCAATTCCAGAAAGATGTTCCTTTATTCGATCCTGAAATATCTTCGTTTTATTTCTTAATTCGTCGTTCGTTAGAGAGGCTAGTTCTTCAAATATCTCGTTGATTTCTTCAACTACTGGTGCATAAGCTTTGACATCACGATCATACTTAGTTCCGAATATTTTACTGATGCTATTTCCAATTGCCTTTAACATATCTTCTACTTTTAAGTACCTGTCCTGAGATTGGCTTGCAA
>JABDKJ010000005.1 GCA_013002285.1 Flavobacteriales bacterium | reverse complement strand
ATCATTGATACTCCTGGACACGTTGACTTTACAGTTGAAGTAGAGCGTTCGTTGAGAGTTCTTGATGGAACGGTAGCACTTTTCTGTGCAGTTTCTGGTGTTGAGCCACAATCTGAAACGGTTTGGAGACAAGCAGATAGATATAAGGTTCCAAGAATTGGTTTCGTAAACAAGATGGATAGAACAGGTGCCAACTTCCTTGAAGTGGTCAACGATGTTCGTGAGAAATTGGGAGCCAATGCAGTTCCACTCCAAATTCCAATTGGCGCGGAAGAGACGTTTAAAGGTGTAGTCGATTTAATTACAAATCAGGCGATCGTTTGGGATGAAGAATCACAGGGAGCTAAATATGATGTGATTGATATTCCAGCAGACCTTGTTGATACGGTAAATCAGTATAGAGAAGAGTTGATTGAAGCTATCGCTGTTTATGACGAGGCTTTGATGGAAAAATTCTTTGAAGATCCTAACTCTATTACGGTAGAGGAAATGCAGGCGGCTATACGTGCTGCTGTTATGGACATGTCCATTTGTCCAATGATGTGTGGATCGGCATTTAAGAATAAAGGAGTTCAGGCATTGTTGGATGCGGTTTGTGCCTACTTGCCATCTCCATTAGATATAGAGGCGGTTGAAGGAATTAATCCTAGGACTGAAGAGCCGGAAACCAGAAGGCCATCAGCTGATGAGCCATTTTCAGCGCTTGCTTTTAAAATTACCACCGATCCTTATGTAGGAAAGTTGGCATTCTTTAGAGCATACTCTGGTAAGCTTGATGCAGGTTCTTACGTGTTGAATACTAGAACTGATAAAAAAGAACGTATATCCCGGATTTATCAGATGCACGCCAATAAGCAAAACCCAATACCAACGGTTGAAGCTGGTGATATTGCCGCGGCAGTTGGATTTAAAGATATCCGTACTGGAGATACGCTTTGTGATTTGAACAAGCCAATCGTTCTAGAAAGTATGACTTTCCCTGATCCTGTAATTGGTGTTGCTGTTGAGCCTAAGAGCCAGAAGGATATGGACAAATTGGGGATGGCACTAGCAAAGTTGGCAGAAGAGGATCCAACATTTAAAGTCAAGTATGACAAGGATACTAACCAAACCGTAATTAGCGGAATGGGGGAACTTCACCTCGAAATAATCCTTGATAGATTAAAAAGAGAGTTTAAAGTAGAGTGTAACCAGGGAGCCCCACAGGTAAACTATAAGGAAGCACTTACTGCAAGTTTTCAGCATAGAGAAAAATTGAAAAAGCAGTCTGGTGGTTCTGGTTTATTTGCAGATATGCAATTCGAACTAGGCCCAGCTGATGCGGAATTCCTTGAAAGTGAGGATTTCAAAAATGGTAAGGCACGACTTCAATTTGTAAATCAAATTGTTGGTGGTAAAATTCCAAGAGAATTCTTCCCATCAATAATCAAAGGTTTCAATTCAATGATGGATAATGGTATTCTTGCCGGTTATGGTATGGATAGCATGAGGGTTAGAGTCTATGATGGTTCTACTCACCCAGTGGATTCTAAACCAATTGCATTTGAACTTTGTGCAAAAGAAGGTTTCAGAGTAGCAGCTTCACATTGTAAGCCTGTATTGCTTGAACCAATCATGAAATTGGAGATCGTTACACCAGAGGAATTTGTCGGAAGTGTAATCGGTGACTTGAATAGAAGAAGAGGTCTTCCAAAAGATCAAGAGGTAAGAACAGGTGGTGTGATTGCTGTGAAAGCAGAAGTGCCATTATCTGAAATGTTCGGATATGTTACCGACTTGAGAACAATTACTTCTGGTAGAGCAAACTCCACTATGGAATTCTCTCACTACGCTGCTGCTCCAAAAGGAATAGCACAAGAAGTAATTGAAACTGCTCGAGGTACGGTTACGGCCTAAGCAGAAAATAGATTTGAAGAAATTATTTATTTGATAAAGAGTTATGAATCAGAAAATTAGGATTAAGCTCCGCTCTTACGATCACAACTTAGTAGATAAGTCTACTGAAAAGATTGTAAAGACCGTACGGTCTAGTGGGGCTGTAATTTCCGGTCCGATTCCGCTGCCAACTGAAAAGAAGATTTTCACCGTCCTGCGTTCTCCGCACGTCAACAAGAAATCTCGTGAACAGTTCCAGCTTCGGACACACAAGCGCTTGATTGAAATTTATACCCCAACTCAAAAGACGGTAGATGCGCTATCGAAATTGGAGTTGCCCAGTGGTGTAGATATCCAAGTAAAATTGACATAGGTAGTCAGACTACCCATGTTGACGAGAAAGTATTGAATTAACAACATCATATCATCTTTCAAATAAGATTGACGTGAACGGATTAATAGGTAAAAAAGTAGGTATGACCAGTATCTTTTATGATAATGGTCAAAATGTAGCTTGTACAGTCGTTGAGGCTGGACCTTGCGTTATTACTCAAATTAAAACTGAGGATACGGATGGCTACAATTCATTTCAGATTGGCTTTGGATCTGCAAAGACTAAGAATACGTCAAGGGCCCTTCAGGGACACTTTGCGCAATCAAAATCAGACCCTCTAAAGAGAGTGGTGGAGTTTAAGGATTTTGATGTCGATGGTCTTATCTCAGATGTTGAAGGAGAAGCTGGTTTAGCAAAATCAGTTGGAGATACAATTTCCGCTTCTGAAGTATTTGAAGAAGGAGAAGAGATCAATGTAGTTGGCCAATCTAAAGGGAAAGGATTTCAGGGTGTTGTCAAGCGACACGGGTTTGCCGGTGTAAACGATGCTACCCACGGTCAGCACAACAGACAGCGCGCTCCTGGTTCGATAGGTGCAGCTTCTGACCCAGCAAAGGTTTTTAAAGGAACGCGAATGGCTGGTAGAACCGGAGGAAGTCGTGTAAAAATCAAAAACCTTGAGATTGTAAAAATCCTTCCGGAAAAGAATCTGGTATTGATTAAAGGAGCAATCCCAGGTCATAAAGGATCATTCGTAGTACTTGAAAAGCGTTAGTGATGAAAGTAGACGTATATAACATTAAAGGCGAAAAGGCCGGAAGATCAGTTGACCTTCCAGGCGAGGTGTTTGGCGTTGAACCAAACGAGCATGTACTCTACCTTGCTGTCAAGCGCTACTTGGCTAATCAACGTCAAGGAACGCATAAGGCAAAGGAGAAAGGAGAAATTAAGGCTTCTACCAGGAAGATTAAACGTCAAAAGGGAACAGGTACAGCAAGAGCAGGTTCTTTAAAGTCGCCAATTTTCAGAGGTGGGGGTAGAGTTTTTGGCCCGAGGCCAAGAGACTACAGCCAGCAAATGAATAAGAAGGTTAGACGTTTGGCAAGAAGATCTGCGCTTTCAAGTAAAGCAGCAGGTGGTAATATCATGGTTGTCGAAGACTTCACACTTGAAGCACCTAAGACATCTCAGTATGCTGGTATTGTAGCTTTACTTGCTCAGGATAAGAAGTCGATTATGGTGACTACAGATGTCGATCAAAATCTACACTTGTCAAGCCGTAATCTTCCCAAGGCTAAAGTAAGTGCTGCATCAGATGTAAACACTTACGATTTACTAAATGCCAATACAATCATCATCCAGGAAAGCGCTGTAGCTAGCTTGGTTGAAAACTGTAAATAACTAAAAGAATAAGATATGTCTAGCACAATTCTTATAAAGCCAATCATCTCGGAGAAGTCAGAAACACTGACGGACGATTTGAATCAGTATACCTTCATGGTAGCAAAAACTGCTAATAAAGTGGAGATACGAAAGGCAGTAGAAAAAATGTATGGAGTCTCTGTAGATTCTGTAAATACATTGAGAACACCAGGAAAGGCTAAGAGTAGAAATACCAAATCTGGTGTCGTAAAAGGAAAGGTATCCTCTTACAAGAAAGCGATTGTAAAACTATCAGAAGGAGAAGAAATCAACTTCTTCGGAGATGTTTAAGAAATAAGTATTTAAAAGCAATAAAGTTATGCCTTTAAAGAAGTTTAAGCCAGTAACTCCAGGACTCAGAGGAAGAGTTGGAAATGCTTACACTGAGGTGACTACTAACAAGCCTGAGAAAAGCTTGACTGCTCCAATCAAAAAGAGCGGTGGTAGAAATAACTCTGGTCGAATGACTGTTCGATATAGAGGTGGTGGTCATAAGAAAAAGTATAGAATCATCGATTTCAAAAGAATGAAAGATGGTATGACCGCTGAGGTTCAAACCATTGAGTATGATCCAAATAGAACAGCTTTTATCGCCTTAGTAAAGTATGAGGATGGAGAAAAGCGCTACGTCATTGCACCGAATGGTTTGAAAGTTGGAGATAGAATCCAGTCTGGACCGAAGGCAGCACCGACTGTAGGAAATGCTATGGAATTAAAGCAAATGCCTGTTGGATCAACTATTCATGCTATTGAAATGACACCAGGTAGAGGCGCAGCATTGGCAAGAAGTGCTGGTACGAATGCGACACTAATGGGTCTCGAAGGAAAATATGCGATTGTAAAATTGCCTTCTGGAGAAGTTCGTAGAATTTTGAATTTCTGTCGCGCTACACTTGGATCAACCTCAAACGCTGACCATCAACTTCAGGTTCTTGGTAAGGCGGGAAGAAAACGTTGGTTAGGAAGAAGACCACGAACAAGAGGAGTTGCAATGAACCCTGTAGATCACCCGATGGGTGGGGGTGAAGGTAGAGCATCTGGAGGACATCCAAGATCTCGTACCGGTATCATGGCGAAAGGACAAAAAACTAGAAATGCGAATAAGGCTTCTAGTAAACTAATAATTAGTAAACGAAAGAAATAATAGTCTCTAGTTCACAATAGATTATGGCAAGATCAATAAAAAAAGGACCATACGTATTCCACAAGCTTATCAAGAAAGTTGAAAAAGCAAAGGAATCTAATAAGAAGACCGTAATCAAAACATGGTCTCGTGCTTCAATGATCATCCCGGATATGGTTGGTGAAACCATTGCGGTACATAATGGAAAGACCTTTGTCCCGGTATTCGTAACGGAAACCATGGTTGGACATAAGCTAGGAGAATTTGCTCCAACTAGAAGCTTTAGAGGTCACTCAGGAAATAAGAGATAAGAATTTAAAAAATAAAGGTCACTAAGCACCTGACTTAATATATCGAAAGATGAAAGCAGTAGCTAAACTCAAAAATTGTCCAATGTCCGCGCGAAAGATGCGACTGGTAGTGGATAACATCCGTGGCAAGAACGTAGATGAAGCACTTAATATCCTAAAGTTTACACGAAGGGAGTCAAGTGAATGGCTGGAAAAGCTTGTTTTGTCTGCTATCTCCAATTGGGAGAATAAAGGCAATATGGCTTACAATGCTGATGATTACGGACTTGTAATTACGGAGGCTTTAGTAGACGAGGCAGGTTTCTTGAAAAGATTTAGACCGGCTCCTCAGGGAAGAGCACACCGGATCAGAAAAAGATCCAATCATGTAACGCTTGTGGTTGAAAACACAATCGCTACAGAATTAGATAATAACGACGAAGAAGAATAAAATTATAACCACACGATACAGGCTTTATGGGTCAAAAAACAAATCCAATAGGTAATAGACTAGGTATCATCAGAGGATGGGACTCTAATTGGTTTGCCACTAAGAAAGATATGGGCGCTAAGGTCGTAGAAGATGAAAAAATTCGACGATACCTAAAAGCGAGAATCCAGAAAGGAGGAATAGCTCGAATTGTAATCGAAAGAACACTCAAGCGAATTACAGTTACAGTTCATACTTCACGACCTGGAATTATCATCGGAAAAGGTGGTCAGGAAGTTGATTTGATCAGAGAGGAATTGAAGAAGTTGACGAACATGGAGGTTCAGATCAATATTATCGAAATCCGAAAGCCTGAATTGGATGCTAATATAGTTGGAGAATCAATTGCTAAGCAGATTGAGGCTAGAATCAACTATAGAAGAGCGATTAAAATGTCTATTCAGTCGTCAATACGTGCAGGTGCAGGAGGGATTAAAGTAAGAATCTCAGGAAGATTGAATGGTGCTGAAATGGCGAGATCTGAGGAATACAAAGAAGGAAGAACTCCGCTGCATACCTTCCGAGCAGACATAGACTATGCTTTAGTTGAAGCTCAAACAGTTTATGGCAAGATTGGTGTTAAAGTGTGGATTTTTAAAGGAGAAGTTCTAGGTAAAAGAGATTTATCTCCTGCTGTAGGAGTTGATCAGAAATCACGCGGCGGCCGAGGCGGCAGAGGTGGTGGTAGAGGTGGAAACCGAGGCGGTGGTAGAGGTAGAGGACGTCAGCAACGCTAGCAGAATAATGAAAAAACGAGTACCTTTGCCGGGCTTTTTCCGGAGGGTATGAAAACAGGGCAGTTTTAGTTAAAAATAATAGCAATGTTACAGCCAAAAAGAACAAAATATAGAAAGCAGCAAAAAGGAAGAATTAAAGGTCTTGCTCATAGAGGAAGCACTGTTTCTTTCGGTTCATTTGGTCTCAAATCTTTGGAAATGGGTCGTATCACAAGTAGACAAATTGAGTCTGCTCGTATCGCTATGACCAGATATATGAAAAGAGAGGGAAAAGTTTGGATTCGAATATTTCCAGACAAGCCCATTACTGCGAAACCACTTGAGGTAAGAATGGGTAAAGGTAAAGGTGCATTGGATCACTATGTTGCTTCTATCAAGCCAGGTAGAATCCTTTTTGAAATGGACGGTGTAAGTAAAGAGGTGGCTGCTGAAGCATTGAGATTGGCTGCACAGAAATTACCAGTATTGACGAAAATGGTCGTCAGAAATGATTACGAACAATAGATCTAACTGATCGGATAAATAGTAGCGAAATGCCCAGTAAGAAATTTATAGAACTTCAGAGTTACTCGGACGCAGACTTGATTAATGAGTTGAAGGAAACAGAAACGAATTATCAAAAATTAAAGTTCGATCACTCAGTTAGAGGATTAGATAACCCTTTGACCCTTAGAGAGGTGAGAAGAGATATCGCTAGAATCAATACAGAAATTAGAAGACGTGAATTATCTAATTTGACAGAGGCACAAGTGGCCAATAGATCAAAGATTAGATCACGTAGAAGTAAGTAAAAATAAATCTTCCAATAGTAGATAATGGAAACTAGAAATCTTAGAAAAACAAGAATAGGTGTCGTTTCATCAAGCAAGATGGACAAATCTTGTACTGTTTCAATTGAAAGAAGACTGAAGCACCCTATTTATGGAAAATTCGTGAAGTCTACGAAGAAGTTTATGGCTCATGACGAAAAAAACGAAACCGGTGTTGGTGACGTGGTGAAGATCATGGAGACTAGACCACTAAGTAAGAATAAGCGTTGGAGAGTGGTAGAAATTATCGAGAAAGCGAAGTAATTGATAACGATAGTATTTCAAACTAATGATACAGCAAGAATCAAGACTTAATGTCGCAGATAACAGTGGAGCCAAGGAAGTACTTTGTATAAGAGTATTAGGAGGTTCTAAAAGGAGATACGCTTCAGTAGGAGATATCATCGTAGTTTCTGTAAAAAGCTCAAGCCCAGGTGGGGTGAAAAAAGGAACAGTATCTAGAGCTGTAGTTGTAAGAACAAAGAAAGAAATCAGAAGACCCGATGGTTCTTATATCAGATTTGATGACAATGCCGCAGTTCTTTTAACTGCTGCTGACGAGCCAAGAGGTACACGTATTTTTGGGCCAGTGGCGAGAGAACTAAGAGATGCTGACTTCATGAGAATTGTTTCATTAGCACCTGAGGTACTTTAATAATATAGTTATGTCAAAGAGATTTCAACCAAAATTGAAGATTAAGAAGGGGGACAAGGTTCTGGTGATTGCTGGGAATAGTAAAGGAACATCGGGCGAAGTGCTTGAAGTATTTCCTGCTAAGTCCAAGGTCGTAGTTGAAGGTGCTAATTTGGTTAAAAAGCACCAAAAACCGACAAATGATTCACCAGGGGGAATTATCGACATTGCCTCTCCGATTCATATTTCAAATGTAAAATTGGTAGATCCAAAAACCGGTGATGCCACTAGAGTAGGAAGAAGAGTAGAAGACGGAAAAATTGTAAGATTTTCAAAGAGTACAGGAGAAACGATTAAGTAATGAGTTATACACCTAGATTAAAGACTAAATATGACAAAGAAATTGTATCCAAATTGATGGAGCAGTTTCAATATAAGTCAATCATGCAAGTTCCACGCATCGAAAAGATTTGTATCAATCGAGGTGTGGGTGGCGCGACGCAGGATAAAAAGTTAGCGGATGTTGCTGTAGAGGAACTATCCATTATTGCAGGACAGAAAGCCGTTCCAACAAAAGCCAAGAAGTCTGTTTCCAACTTTAAGTTGAGAGAAGATATGGTAATTGGAGCTCGTGTTACCTTAAGAGCCAGTCGCATGTATGAATTTTTGGACAGATTTATTTCTGTTTCACTTCCTCGTGTAAGAGACTTTAGAGGTATCAACGATAAGAGCTTTGATGGAAGAGGTAATTACACTATGGGTGTCACCGAGCAAATTATCTTTCCTGAGATTAATATTGACAAGGTCAATAACATCAGTGGGATGGATGTGACCTTTGTTACTTCGGCTCGAACAGACGCTGAAGCATTTGAACTACTGAAGTTGATGGGACTTCCATTTAAGAATCAAAGAAATTAAGAATAGATATGTCTAAGAAATCTATCATAGCCCGACAGGCGAAACGAGAAAGAATGGTAGCAAAGTATGCCGAAAAGCGAGCTGCTTTAAAGGCAGCTGGAGATTATGAAGCTTTGGACAAATTGCCCAAAAATGCATCTCCGGTAAGACTTAAGAATAGATGTAAGTTGACAGGTAGACCAAAGGGATACATGAGAATGTTTGGAATTTCAAGAGTTGCCTTTAGAAAAATGGCACTTGAAGGAAAGATCCCGGGTATTACAAAAGCCAGTTGGTAGAACAAAAAGAAAGACTGTAAAGAAATTTAAATATGGCGGTTACTGACCCGATAGCAGATTATCTTACTAGAATCCGAAATGCCCAGCAAGCTAGGCATAGAATTGTTGAGATTCCTTCATCTAGAATGAAGAAAAATATTACCGAGATCCTTTATGATCAGGGTTATATTTTGAAATATAAGTTTGATGATGCTGCAGGTAAGCAAGGCATTATTTCGATCGCTTTGAAGTATGATCAAAATAATATTCCAGTTATTAGAAAGCTTCAAAGAGCGAGTAAGCCTGGATTGAGATTATATGTAGGTGCTGATGAAATACCAAGAGTTATCAATGGCCTTGGTGTAGCAATTGTTTCTACATCAAGTGGTTTGATGACGGATAAAAAAGCAAGACAAGAAAATGTAGGTGGTGAAGTAATTTGCTACGTCTACTAAGTAAGGACTAATAAGAATTTTAAGATATGTCACGGATAGGTAAAGCTCCAATTTCTATTCCTTCTGGTGTTGAAATCAATGTCAGTCAAGGAAATTTGGTATCTGTAAAAGGACCAAAAGGAGAACTTAAGCAGCAGGTAGATCAAGATTTGGATCTGAAGATTGAAGATGGTGTATTGTCCATTGAACGGCCTACTGAGCAAAAGCGACACAAAGCCATGCACGGACTTTACAGATCATTGATCAATAATATGGTCGAAGGTGTAACGAATGGCTATACAAGAGAGCTTGAACTTTATGGTGTAGGATTTAGAGCTTCCAATACTGGACAACTCTTGGAATTGATTTTAGGATATTCTCACCCGGTTTATTTTGTCCTTCCAGAGGATGTGAAGGTCGAAACAGAAATGGAAAAAGGAAAAGCTCCTTTAGTTAGGCTTACTAGTATCGACAAGCAATTGATCGGTCAAATAGCGGCTAAGATCAGAGCATTTAGAAAACCTGAGCCTTATAAAGGAAAAGGTATTCGATATAAAGGAGAAGAAATCAGAAGAAAAGCAGGTAAGACTGCAAGTAAATAGTAGAAAATGGCAATTTCAAAAGCTAATAAGCGAAAGCGAATTCACCTTAGAATTCGAAAGCGTATCAAAGGCACTGCAGAGCGTCCAAGATTGGCAGTTTACAGAAGCAACAAAGAAATATACTGTCAACTCATTGATGATATCAATGGTCAAACGCTGGCATCAGCTACTTCCAAAGAGCAAAAGAGTGGTTCTAAATCAGAGCAAGCTGCCTCAGTAGGAAAGCAAATTGCAGATTTGGCAAAAAATGTCAATATCGAATCTGTGATTTTTGATAGAGGAGGATATTTATATCACGGAAGAGTTAAGGCTTTAGCGGATGGCGCTCGAGAAAATGGTTTAAAATTCTAAGCATTAGATATGGCAAATAATAAGGATAAAAGAATAAGCGCAGCAGAAACAGAATTGAAGGATACATTAGTTTCCCTCAATCGTGTTGCCAAGGTGACAAAAGGTGGACGAACATTTAGCTTCGCTGCAATTGTTGTTGTTGGTGATGGAAATGGTACTGTTGGAAATGGACTTGGTAAAGCAAGGGACGTTTCAGAAGCTATCGCGAAAGCTGTGGATGATGCGAAGAAGAACCTTGTGAAGGTTCCTGTTTATAAAGGAACGATTCCGCACGAGCAAAAAGGAAAATTCGACGCAGGTCGAGTGTTGATAAAGCCAGCATCTGATGGTACAGGTGTAATTGCAGGTGGAGCCATGAGAGCAGTATTGGAAGCAGCTGGTGTACATAATGTATTGGCAAAGTCCATGGGATCATCCAACCCACATAATGTGG
>JABDKJ010000048.1 GCA_013002285.1 Flavobacteriales bacterium | reverse complement strand
ATGCCTAACAACGTGTATAGCTAATTGCGGCTGAATTCACCACAGGCGAATTCTTTGCAATTTGCTATTTTTCAGCTCCGGCGGAAAATAAGCGATAATTTTCCGCAACAAGCCATAGACAAAACCGTTAGGTTTCATTGAATGAAAAAAGCGGAACGAATGAACTCCGCTCCGCTTTCCAAACTCCTCCTCTACTCTATCAATTCCTCGCAAAACCAAAAACGGCTGGAGCAAAAGTTGCTTGAAGTCCCAATCCTGTTGCTGCCACTTTCATCTCTTCTGGCACATCTCCACAGAATAAAAATTCACCAGGACTGGCTATCGCCATAAGGTTGCCGAAATGTCCTGCCGCAGTAGTACCCAAGTGAAATCCAACTGCTCCCGCATCCTGGAATACGTCTTGAACGATCAGTCTTGATGCTGACTCATCGAAATAACATTGCACTTTTAATGCACCTGGCTCATTGCTTTTCATTTGATCTGTTACTTCTGTGTAGATAGCCTTTAATTCTTCTGATTTCCCTTCTTTGGCAGTCCATGAATACACTACCATTACTTCTTGATTTTTCATTTGTTGATTTGTTAAACCTTCGCTCATTGTACCTTGCTCTTGCATCCAATGACTTCCTCTGCTTGAGTATGTCGCTGGCAGACCCATGAACTTTGAATATGTTCTAATGGTCCAGGACACCGGCCCACGGAAAAAGTAATTCTCGGGTGCTGCTACTTGATCAATGTCATTCTTGTAACGTGCTGCCATTCCTTTTGTAAGATGGAATTTCAACTCGTCACTGGAATCAAAAGTCTCGTGAATAATCAATGCGTCCTCTCCAACCACCTTGTAAGCTTCAAATCGGATCATGCCTTCTTCTTCAGAATACGCATCGGTTCCTACTTTCAACCACCAGTGTTTAAGCTCCTCGATGCTCTCATCAGGTTTGCAAGTCCATTTTGCTGTTACTTGAACCGCCTTCGAAGGATCTGGTTGCTTGTAGTCATTCTTCACGAACCCAAAAAGATATTCTCCGAAAGTTCCGTTAACACCTTTTGCTTGTAGCGCATTTCTTGTTTCATCAGAAATATTCATTGCTCTAAGAAGATGATAGTCGGGCTGAGCAACTTTATGAAGTGCTTCCACATGCGTCCCTGCTACCTTTAAAAAGTACTCTCCCAGCGCGCGCTCGTTCTTAAAGATGTGATGCACCAAAACAGCATCCTGACCGATTGCGTGATTAATCTCTGTTGAAAGCATTCCATCATGCTCGCGAGCATCCTTGTGAATGTCTTCCCATTCTTTAATCATATCCCCAGAGTCTGGAGACTTACGGAAGATTCCACCCTTAGCTTTAGGCACCCATTTGCCCGTTATACTTATTTCTTCTCCAATCTGAATCGGCTCTTGCATGAATGTTGGTAATTCTAATTGTAACTGTTCCATTTTATATGTTTTTGCGATTTGACAAGACAAATATATTGACGTTTTTACAACCTAATAGGGTGTTATTACGACTATGTACAGGGTTGTTTACGACACTTTATTGGGGTACATTTGTACCCATGAAGCATATAAGCGTACTCGTACCACAAGGAAGCAGCATTGTTGACACAATCATCAGTCCGTTCAACTTATTCAAGATGGCCAACTCTTATCACCAGAGGTTGAATGGTCTTAGCGAACCTCTATATAAGATAGATCTTGTGGGCATTGATGATAAACCTGTCACCTATCAGGGGCTCTTTACGGTTAACCCTACGGCAAGCATAGATTCAATTGAAAAGACCAATTTAATCATCATATCTCCAATCAGTGGAAATCTTGCAAATGGAGTGAAAGTCAATCAGAAGTTTGTGGAATGGATGAAGAAGCAGCGGATTCAAAACGGGACTGACCTTGCCAGTCTGTGCCGAGGGGCATTCCTACTTGCCGAAACCGGGCTTGTAAACGGAAAAGATTGTGCTACACATTGGGCAGCACAGGATCTCTTTAAAAAATGGTACCCTCAAGTCAATTTAGTAGCAGAGAGTATCTTCTGTGAAAGCAATGGAATCTATTCAAGTGGCGGTGCTTACTCTATTCTAAATTTCACATTGTATCTCATCGAACGATTCTTTGGAAGGGAGACTGCCATTTGGACATCTAAACTTTCAGAAATAGAATTTGACAGAATAAGTCAGAGCGAGTTCATCATTTTTAGCGGACAAAAGGATCATTCAGACGAATCCATAAAATCAGCACAAGAGTTCATCGAAAGTAATTTCGAGAACAAATTGAACGTAGAAACCATTGCTGAGAAAGTTCACCTTAACGCACGTAGTTTCCTGAGAAGGTTTAAAAAGGCTACTTCGAATACGCCTTTGGAGTACATTCAACGAGTTCGTGTAGAAGCCGCCAAGAAGAAACTTGAAAACACGACTGACACCATTATGGAAGTCATGTTTAGCATTGGTTACAATGATGAAAAGGCCTTTCGCAACACCTTCAGGAAATATGCGGGCCTATCTCCAAAGGAATACCAGTTGAAGTACAATCGAGAAATGGCTTATGCTTAATTTAGAAAAAGTAAAACGAAAACTAACAATGTATAAACGGCATTAAAACGACCGTTTATACTAAACGTTACATCCGATTAGGAACAAAAAGCACATCGATAACGTTCCATATATAGAAACATGTATCTTTGATAAAGTATGGAACTGAATAAACCAATCGAGGTACGATTACTGCCCGAGGCAGAAGATTACTTCGAGGGACTTCCTAAAAAGATACAAGTCAAACTCTTGAAATCATTTGATAAGACTCAGGTGGGTCTCAAAGGACAGTGGTTCAAGCAGTTGAAGGCAAACATATGGGAATTTCGAGAAAGGGATCACCAAAAATTTTATCGGATTTTGGCATTCTGGGACAGAACTGAAAACAAGTCAACTATTATTTTGACAACTCATGGATTCAATAAGAAGACAAATAAGACGCCAGCTGCACAAATAGCGAAGGCGGAAAGAATAAGAATAGAATATTTTAGAAATAAAAAATCTTGATCATGAAAACGACGGGCTTAACAGAATTAAAGGAGAGACATCTCGGGAACATTGGAACACCTAAACGTGATCAGTATGAGCAAGAATTGCGAGTAGAAATACTTGCTGGGCAGATAAAGGAACTGAGGAAGGAGCGAAATCTTACCCAGGAGGAACTCGGCAAACTGATTGGAGTACAGAGAGCTCAAATATCGAAGCTTGAAAATGGAATGTCCAATGTTACAATAGGAACTGTTCTCAAAGTATTTAATGCACTGAAAGCGCAGATAAATTTTTCAATAATTAGAGAGGACGATCTTCAGACTGCATAGAAGAAATGAAACCGGATGTAATCGAGTAGAGTGAGGTAGCCAGAGTTAGCTACCTCAGCCCTCTCACACCACCGTACGTACGGACCTCGTATACGGCGGTTCATAAGACAATCAGGGCATTCGAGATCATACCTTATGATAATAACTAGAGAAGGATTGATAGCCTCGCATGTTGAGCTTGGTCTCAGTGACCGTAGTCTTCATGATGGGGCTGCAAGCAATCCTCCAACCTCCCAATCGAGAGTAGCAGAATTGCCGAGC
>JABDKJ010000066.1 GCA_013002285.1 Flavobacteriales bacterium | reverse complement strand
TGCCCAGTTGCTTTGGATTTTCGAGATCCTCATTTTTCTTTTCGATATCATCCAGCTTTTCCTCTATCTCTTTGAATTCTTCATTGAGCTCTTCTTGCTCTTCCATTAATTCCTCCTGGTCTTTCTCGCCTTCTTCGGTTTCTTTGGCCAGTTCTTCCTGCTTTTCTGCCAGTTCTTCGAGCTTTTCCAACTGATCCTTCATTTCCTTTTCAACTTCCAACTGCTTGAACATTTCAAGCATACGATCAAGTTGCATTTCCATTTCTTCATCAGAAAGTTGCATGTCCTCCATCATCTCGAGGGTGACATCTTTCTCCAATTCCTGCATTAGCTGGTTGATCTTTTCCATCAACTCCTGCATTTCAGGATTTTGAATTTCTTCAAACATTTCCTGAAGTCGTTCCTGCTTCTCAAGGATATCTTCTTGCGGTTGATCAAACTCTTCTTGATTTTTGAGATTTTCATCAAACTTCTCTTTGGCCTCCTTCATCTTTTCCTCCAATTCTTTCTGCCGCTCCATCAACTTTTCAATCTCTTTTTTATCCTGCCATTTGATCTCTTGCTCTTGCATTAGCTTATCCCTTAGCTTCTTGAGATCTTCCTGGATCTTTTTGGATTCTTTTAAAGCCTCCTTGATATCTTCTTTGATAGATTCATTGTTTTCTTCCGCCTTGGCTTCGAATTCTTCTATTGTTGGTTTTTCGAAAGCCATCATTGATGTCTTTGAAGATTTGATACCATTGATGGCATCATTATCAAATGCTTCAAAGTAGTAGGTCAACTTGTCTCCCGGTTTTAAGTCCAGTTCATTTATATCAAGTGTATGATCGTATTGCGTAGTTCGGTCTGTTGGTTCAACAAGTTTTAAGCTTGCCAGGGGTTGTTGAATGCCTTGCTCATCGGTTATTTGATAATTAAAAGACAGATTGGTAAGACCATAATCGTCTGAAGCCTCTCCTATGAAATATAAAAGCTTGCTATCGGTGCTATCTATAAACCGCTCTACAGAAATACTTGGGTGTAAGTCAGGAACAACGGATATCAGGTAAGTTATCGAATCTGCTTTTGGCAATCGTTCATTAGAAATGAAGATTGTGTATTGATCATTGCGTAAGACTTGTTTCGAATAAGTGAATTGCTCATCTGTCAATGCCTTCGCCGGCTGTATCTTTTTGTTTGACGAAAACTTAATCGAAAGGTCATCCGTATTCTTACTTTCAAAAACCCAATTTAACCGGGTTCCTTGAGGTACGATCAAATCACCAACAGATGATAAGGATTCATCTGGCCGTCCGATATATGCGGGAAAATCTAAACCAATTTCAAATCCTGCAATATTCGGTTTTTCTATAACGTCCAGGGTATAAGTCTCAGATTCCACACTACCGGAGTAAAGCTTGAATTCCGTATCCTTATTTACATTACTAAAGTTGTAACTAAAGCTCGACGGACTATCTTTCTGAAGCCGGTATTGATAGTTATCTACCATAATAAAGGCTTCATCGGGCAATACATCTCCTTCTACATTGATGGTCAAAGGAAAATCAGAGAATTGAACTACTTCGAGTTCATCTCTATCAATGGTAAAATTAAAAGGTGCAGCTCGGACAAATTCCTGATTGTTGCGAATGATTCGATTGGTACTATCCGTAATTATACTGGGCGCGGCAAATAACAAGACCAAAAGGAGCAACAATGGAGGTAATGCGTATTTCAAATATTTTCGGTTCGAACCCAGATCGATGGCAGACCTAAATGGAACGAGTTTTATCTTTTCGGATTTCTGGTTGATACTTGCAAAAAGTAATTCTGCACTTGTAGAATTATCGGCTTGGTCTCTAAGCTGAAGGACATTTAGAAGCTTGTCTTTGACATTTTCAAAATGATCACCAATGATATGCGCGGCTTGTTGGTGAGATATAACTTGACCCAAATGAAAATACTGCATGATTGGTCGGATCACGAGGTAACCCAATGCGGCCAAAGAAATTCCAATAAAGGAAAAGAAAAGGAGTTTTCTGCCTCCGGTTCCAAAGTAGAAGAAATGCTCTAGCACCGCAAATGCTATGAATGAAAATATGATTAAGCCGAATGTGTACAATGCTCCCCGAAGCATATTATTGACATAATACTTTCGAATAAAATTGTCCAGCTTATCAATTAGGATAGCGTAGTTATCTTTCTGGTTTGCCATGTTAATACCCTTCTAAAATAGGAGTGAGAAATTCCCTTACATTATACGCTCAAGACCAACATTAAGTTGTGCACGGGACCTTTCTTAAAATTATAGCTAAAGTCCGCATGAAGCAAGGAGAAAAGGGTTAAAAAACAGCCTGAAAATGGGGGTTCAGGGTTTTTAAATGTTATTTCCACTTGATATTGCACCCCATACTAGGTATTTGCAGTTCTGACACCTTATCGCCACTTAAAACTGCGTCCAAAGCGTTTCGGAGTTCTTTGCCACTAACCGGAATTCCGGAATTCGGTCTCGATTCATCTAATCTACCTCGATAGGCCAATTGCATTCCACTATCAAAAACGTAAAAATCTGGCGTACATGCTGCATCATATGCTCGAGCTACTTCTTGGGTCTCGTCATAGAGATATGGAAACGGATAACCCTCATCCTTCGCATGTGCTTTCATGTTTTCAGGGGAGTCAACATGATATTTTTCAACGTCATTAGAACTGATGGCTATAAAGCTCACGCCCTTGGGAATATAGTCATTGGCCAAAGTAACTAATCCTTCATTCACGTGAATGACATACGGGCAGTGATTGCAAATAAACATGATAACGGTGGCTTTCTCGGACTTCAATTCATCGAGAGAAAGTCGTTTGTCAGAGATCGTATCTAACAATTCGAATGAGGGCGCTATCGTCCCGAGCGGGAGCATAGTAGATTCTGTTAAAGCCATCTGTCAGTATTTATTATAAATGATCAAGTCGTGGAAAGCGGTGGTGACTTTTTTGCACGATTGTATAAAATGATACAGCCGATGATACCGCCGACAAAGAAGAGGACTGAAATGATTTCAGCCTGGGTTATTTCCATACCTCCTATTTTGTAAACTGCATTGACACGTATCTTCTCTATCCAAAACCTTTCAATTCCATTTAAGATCATGTAAATGAAGAAAAGCACACCGGGAACCGTTATTCTTTTTCTCAAAGACCAGAGTATTCCAAAAATAATCAAAGCCATTATCGTTTCGTAGATAGGGGTGGGATATACCGGGGTGGCCAATTGACTACAATATTCCCATTCACAACCGGGAATAGGAATTCCGTCATTCAAGACATTGTGTGGATAAGTAGTCGACCACAACCAATCGGGTAACCAGGCATATGGGTTGGGATCAGGATTATCAATTCCCCAGTCGCCATCACCAGAAAGCTGACAGCCGACACGACCTACAGCATAACCCATGATCAAAGCCGGGGCGATCGCATCCATCACATGAATGGGCTTGATTTTAAGCTTGTTTTTTACAAACCAATAACCGCCAATAAAACCACCAATAAGTCCACCATAGATGGCCATGCCACTACCTGAGAACAATTGACCAATGGGGTCTTTTAGGAACACATCAGGTGTTTCAAGGACAGCAAAAATCTTTGCTCCGATCAAACTAGACACGGCGGCAACAAAGGTGATATCCATAATTCTTTCATGTGGATATTGCTTTTCGGTGATTGTCTTTGGTTTGGGGAGCTTGGTTTTATTTTTTTCATACCAGGCCCAGCCGCCATTGAGAAGGGCACCGATAATTCCTCCAACAATAGCCCCTTGACCAGAAAAAATAAAGGAAACCATGTCTCCCTTTACTGCATCAAAGTTTTGAGCCAGATAAAGCAATTTGAATCCAAGAAAGAAACCGACAACTGCAGCAATCGCAATTTCTGCAGGCGATGCAGCTTCTCCTATAGTCCTGGAATATGGGACAGGGTGTAAAATGCCCTCTTTTTCTTTGCGCTTCAATTCGAGATAAAGAAAATAGGCACTGGCAGCGAAAGCCAATCCAAGGAACAAACCAAAGGTTTGAAAGATCGAAAAGAAATTATCCGGTTCTG
>JABDKJ010000058.1 GCA_013002285.1 Flavobacteriales bacterium | reverse complement strand
ATAATTTGATATGAAGATCAGGGCGAGTATAAAGAAGAGATCAGCTGACTGCAAGATCGTGCGCAGAAAAGGCAGATTGTATGTAATAAACAAGAAGAACCCAAAATTTAAACAAAGACAAGGTTAAGCCCTGTCCTAAGAAATTAAATTGATATGGCAAGAATAGCTGGAATAGATCTACCAAAGAACAAGAGAGGTGAGATAGGACTTACCTACATCTTTGGAATTGGAAAAACATCTGCAAGAAGGATCTTAGATGCCGCAAAAGTGGACTATGCAACAAAGATCGATGATTGGAATGATAAGGAAGTTGCAGAAATAAGACGTGTCATCGGTGATGAATATGCAGTAGAAGGTGCTCTTAGATCTGAGATACAAATGAACATCAAGCGATTGATGGATATAGGGTGTTATAGAGGAATAAGACACAGAGTCGGATTACCTCTTAGAGGACAGCGCACAAAAAATAATTCAAGAACTAGAAAAGGAAAGAAAAAGACTGTTGCAAACAAGAAAAAGGCAACTAAGTAATTTTCTAACGATCAGGATATATTATTATGGCTAGACAAAGCGGTAAAAAGAAAAAGAGTGTAAAAGTAGAAGCGGTTGGGCAATGCCACATCAAAGCGACTTTTAACAATATCATAATTTCACTGACGAACAATACCGGGCAAGTGATCTCATGGTCTTCTGCCGGTAAAATGGGCTTTAGAGGATCTAAGAAGAATACTCCCTACGCTGCACAAGTTGCTGCAGAAGAGTGTGCTAAAGAGGCGATGGAATATGGTCTTAGGAAAGTGAAAGTTTATGTAAAAGGTCCAGGTTCTGGAAGAGAATCTGCCATTAGGACCATCCACAATATGGGAATAGAGGTAACAGAGATATTTGATGTTACTCCGCTACCTCATAATGGATGTAGACCACCAAAAAGAAGAAGAGTTTAATTGCAATAAAAGAAATTAAAAATGGCAAGATATACAGGCCCAAAATCAAAAATTGCAAGAAGGTTTAGAGAACCTATCTTCGGACCAGACAAGTCTTTGGAGCGTAAGAATTACCCTCCAGGAATGCACGGACCGAACCGAAGAAGATCTAAGCAGTCTGAATATTCTGTACAATTAGCAGAAAAGCAAAAGGCCAAATACACTTATGGGATATTGGAAAAGCAATTTTCCAACCTTTTCAAAAAGGCATCCAGTAGAGTTGGTATAACCGGTACAGTGCTTTTGCAATTGTGCGAGTCGAGATTGGACAATACCGTTTTCAGATTAGGAGTAGCTCCAACAAGAAGAGGAGCCAGACAATTGGTAGGTCACAGACACATTACCGTAAATGGTAAAGTAGTGAACATTCCTTCTTATACCCTAAGACCTGGAGATGTGATCGGTGTTAGAGAAAGGTCTAAGACCTTAGAGGCCGTAACAAGCTCTCTTTCTCAAAACTCGAATCAATCAGATTGGTTGGAATGGGACAGCGCTACGATGACTGGTAAATACTTGAACGTTCCTGAACGTGAGCAAATACCTGAGAACATCAAAGAACAATTAATAGTCGAATTATATTCTAAATAATAAATCCACCTTGGTAATATGCCTATACTAGATTTTCAGAAGCCAGACAAAGTAATAATGATCGAATCGGACAACTTCACAGGTCAGTTCGAGTTCAGACCATTGGAACCCGGTTACGGGATAACAATTGGAAATGCCTTGAGAAGAATATTGCTTTCTTCTCTAGAGGGGTTTGCTATTACCTCTATTAGAATAGAAGGTGTCGACCACGAATTCTCATCCATTAAAGGAGTTGTAGAAGACGTGACAGAGATCATCTTGAATTTGAAGCAAGTTCGATTCAAACAACAGATAGACGGAACAGACAATGAAAAATTGACTGTAACGGTATCTGGAAAAGACAAATTCACTGCCGGAGATATCGGAAATTTCACATCTGCGTTCCAGGTGTTGAACTCTGATCATGTCATTGCGCACATGGATCCAAAAGTGAAGATCGAAATGGACATCACTATCGGAAAAGGTAGAGGATATGTACCATCAGAAGAAAACAAAACAAGCAGTGCTCCAATAGGAACTGTTTTCACAGATAGTATTTTCACTCCTATCAAGAACGTGAAATATTCAGTTGAGAACTACAGGGTAGAGCAAAAAACGGATTACGAAAAATTGATCGTGGAGCTTACGTCAGATGGTTCGATCAGTCCGAAAGATGCCCTACAAGAAGCTGCAAAGATCTTGATACATCACTTCATGTTATTCTCCGATGAGAGGATCACATTGGATAGTGAGGAAAAGAAAGAAACAGAAGAATTTGATGAGTCTTCATTGCACATGAGACAATTGCTAAAAACAAAATTGGTCGATATGGACCTTTCTGTTAGAGCATTGAACTGTCTTAAAGCTGCAGACATTGAAACATTGGGAGACCTTGTTTCATTCAACAAGAACGACCTATTGAAGTTCAGGAATTTTGGAAAGAAATCATTGACAGAGTTGGAAGACCTTATCCTAAGTAAGGGACTTTCTTTCGGAATGAACCTTGCCAAATACAAATTGGATAAAGAGTAAATTTTTCGCTAGAGCGAATAAAGAGACACAGTCATGAGACACGGAAAAAAGTTCAATCACTTAAGCAGAAAAACTGCTCATAGAAAAGCGATGCTTGCCAATATGGCTTGTTCGTTAATTGAACATAAGCGAATAAACACAACAGTGGCAAAAGCAAAGGCGCTTAGAAAATATGTGGAGCCTTTGATCACTAAGTCAAAAGACGATACCACACACTCTCGAAGAGTAGTGTTCAGCTATTTGAACGACAAATATGCTGTCTCTGAACTATTCAGAGAAGTATCGCCAAAGGTAGCTGATAGACCAGGAGGATATACACGTATCATCAGGTTAGGTAACCGAATGGGTGACAATGCCGAAATGTGTATGATCGAATTGGTAGACTTCAACGAATTGTTGCTGCAAGAAGCTGGAAAGAAGAAAGGTAGAAGAAGAAGAGGAAAGAAAAGATCTGGTAGTGGAGCGGCAGAAACAGTTGCAGCAGTAGGCGCAGCAGCAGTAGCTACACAAACAGCGAAGCTTTCTGAAGAAGTAGCAGAAGCGGCAGAAGAAGTTGCAGAAGAAGCGGCAGAGATCGCAGAAGCAGCAGCAGAAGGAGCAGAAGCAGCAGCAGAGGCAGGCAATATTGATGTTGCTGAACAAGCGGCTGAAGCAGCGCAGGATGCCGCTAAAGATGCGGCTGAGGCAGCACAAGTTGCTGAAAATGCAGCGGAAGAAGCAGAAGCCGTAGCCGAGAAAGCGGAAGAAGCAGCTAAAGAAGCGAAAGAAGCTGCAAAAGAAGCAGTGGCAGAAGCAAAGATTGAAGGCTCTGCAGAAGCAGAAGCCAAAGCAGAAGCTGCAAAAGAAGCTGCTGAGGTTGCAGAAGAAGCTGCTGAAGCAGCAGAGGAATCTGCGGAAGAAGCAGAAGATGCTGCAGAAGATGCTCAAGAAGCAGCGGAAGAAGCTGCCGAAGACGCAGAAGACGCGCAAGAGGCTGTAGATGACGCAAAAAGCGAGGAAGAATAAAATTTCCTTCCGACAGAATAAATTTTTAAAAAGGGCGCCGGATCAGCGCCCTTTTTTAATGCCTAATTATCTTGCATATCCTTCCAAAAATAGACTTATATAGCTTATTTTCATGATCCATTAAACCTTAGAAAACATCGCATGACAGACCTGGACATTGCCAAGAAGGTAAGCTTAAAACCTATTACAGAAATTGCAGACAAGCTCGGACTGAAAGCAGACGAAATAGACATGTACGGGAAGTACAAAGCCAAACTCCCTCTTACGAAGATCGACCTGAAAAAAGCAGACCAATGCAACCTCATACTTGTTTCAGCTATCTCCCCCACTCCGGCAGGAGAAGGAAAGACTACCATGTCCATCGGTTTGAATGAAGGACTGAACAAACTTGGTAAAAAAAGTATTGTCGTGTTAAGAGAACCATCCCTCGGACCTGTCTTTGGAATAAAAGGTGGAGCTACGGGAGGTGGATACTCCCAAGTGTTACCCATGGAGGATATCAACTTGCATTTCACAGGTGACTTTTCTGCCATTGAAAAAGCACACAACTTGCTTTCTGCAATGATAGATAACAACGTTCAGAGCAAGACCAATTCTCTGGGACTTGATCCAAGGACCGTTGTTTGGAAAAGAGTAATAGACATGAACGACCGCGCCTTAAGAAATGTCGTGGTTGGATTGGGTGGTACTGGTTCAGGTGTTCCAAGAGAAACTGGTTTTGACATAACAGCCGCTTCAGAGATCATGGCTATACTCTGTTTGGCGAGCAACCTCAATGATCTTAAAGAACGCTTAGGCAATATCTACATTGGAAATACGAGGGACAAAAAACCGATCTATTGCCGAGACCTAAAAGCACATGGTGCCATGGCAGCTCTATTGAAAGACGCCATTAGACCCAACCTCGTTCAAACGATCGAAGGAAACCCAGCTATCATACATGGCGGACCATTTGCCAATATCGCCCAAGGAACAAATACGGTCATAGCTACTCAAATGGGAATGTCCCTTAGTGACTACACGGTCACAGAAGCTGGCTTTGGTTGCGACCTGGGAGCAGAAAAATTTCTGGACATTAAATGTCAAAGTGCAGGTCTGAAACCAAAAGTACTCGTGCTCACGACAACTATCCGTGCCTTGAAATACCATGGAGGTGCAGACTTAAAGAATCTAACTGAACCAGATGTTAAGGCGCTGGAAAAAGGAATTCCTAATCTGGAAAAACACTTGGAGAACGTTGCTCAATTCAACCTTGTTCCAGTTATATCGATCAATCGATTCCTTACTGATTCTGACGAAGAGATACAGATGATACGCGATGTCGCCAAGAGACTTGGCGTCCGTGTTGCCCTCGCAGAAGTGTGGGCTAAAGGAGGCGAAGGAGCACTAGAGCTGGCGCAACACGTAGTAGAGATCATTGAAGAAGGCAAGTCGGATTTTAAGCCACTTTATGACTGGAGCAGTCCTGTGGAGGAAAAGATCTCTACCATCGCGACCAAGATATATGGAGCAGACGATGTAGAGTATACGACCAAAGCAAAAAGAGACCTCAAGAGAATATCTGATCTTGGATTGGATAAACTCCCGGTATGCATTGCAAAGACACAAAAATCCCTTTCAGACGATCCCAAATTGTTGGGAAGACCGACAGGCTTTAGTATAACGGTAAGAGAAATAGAGATCGCTGCAGGCGCAGGTTTCCTTGTGCCAATTACAGGAGATATCATGCGTATGCCTGGACTACCCGGACACCCAGCATCTGAAAAGATAGACATAGACATTGAGGGAAATATCACTGGCTTGTTCTAAAATAATTCTTACTCAGTAATGGGAGATTCCTTCAATCATCTGATGGACAACCTGATCGCTGCTACATGGCGGATCATGGACCTGCCAATGTATGTCTTGGTCATATTCTTTGTTGTCCTTTATTTCATCTTGAGATGGCTGATCAAAAAATTCCTGAAAGGCGATCAAAAAACACTGAAGTTCATACTTCCAATCATGGGCCTTTTTCTGATGGCTTTTATCGTAGACCACAAGATCTCATTGATGAAACAAGAGATCGAACTGGTTAATGAAAAGTACCTGAACTTCCAACAGGCAGAGACCCTGAAACTCTGGGATAAGGAATTTGATATTGAAGCTATATCCAAAGAATTTGGGCAAGAACTTTTGGCAGATCAGCGCTATGTAAATGAAGCAACGAAGCTCTTTATTCTCAAAAAAGAAGACCCCAAAGCAGTTATTTTTCTTGCGATCACAGATCTTGCACATCCTGGTTTGGAAGTGGTGATCACTCCAGAGCATAAAGAAAAATATCTAACCAGCAGATTTGCAAAAGAGAACAACTGCTACCTTGCCATAAATGGAGAAGCCGGAGAAACCCCCTACCCTGGTGGACCTTTAGGACAATTCACCGGAAACTGGATAACAGACGGGAAAGCCATTCTGCTGGAAGACACAGAGCTACGCCCTTTCATGTCTTTCGACAAAGAAAATGTAGGACGATACTTCAAGGCACCCATTGTAGATACAGTTAATACAGAAGAAAAATACAATACCATTTGGGGGCGTTTCGATATACTTTTAAAAGGCAAGGTACAAGCTGACCCAAGGAACCGCGCCTACTCGCGGACCATCATGGGACTGGATACCAATGGACGTTATCTCTATACCATGGTGGTAGATGGCAAAAGACCACAATATTCTTTAGGCCTGACCAAGATAGAAGCGGCTGAACTGCTAAAACTGTTTGGTGCGCACAATGTTATGTCATGCGACCAAGGAGGTTCATCGTGTATGTATGTGAAAAATCACAAGGGCATCATTAACCGACCAGCGGATAGCGATGGCTATGAAAGGCCGGTCTATTCGCACTTTGGTTTGAGGATGAAAAATTAAAAATGGCTATGTGTATGTAAACGTTTTTATAGGTACTAAAGACCATAGAAGGCATTGAACAAAACCTCCATAGGACACTGAAAGACAGTTATATATACGTTAAAACCCAAAATTATATAAAGGATATATACGCCATTATGGCGTATATTCACACGTTGTAAAAAATGACCTTTCGGGTCGGAAATGCTCTGCTTTGCCCTACGGTACAAAGCTCCTAGCATTCCCTCATTTTTTTACAACGGTCAATATATACTACCATTCGCGGGAAGCGGTCATAAATTTTTATAACTTGAGCATTTACTCCAACGTGGGTAAAATTTTACATCATCATGTAAAGCGAATGGCCTAAAGGCTTTAGCATTTTGAAATTTCTGAACGCTGAAGCTATTCAATTTTCAAAACTCTCGCCTTACACATTGACCGTTAGGCAACCATTGTTATCAACTTTTAATACTAATGATTATGAAGACTCCTATGACTTTGATTTTATCTCTATTATTTATTCAAGGAATCTCTCAAAACCTATTATTAAATGGAGGTGCCGAACTAGGAAATATTACCAATTGGACTGCGAATTCAAATTCAATTGGTGTTACGTCAAGCGAATTTCAACCTCAAGGCAGTGTATTTCCTCAAGAAGGATCATATTTCTTTACATTCCATGAAACTCCTAATAATTCTGCAATACTAATTCAAGAAGGTATTCTAGTTGATCCATTGGAAATGCTGAATTTATCGGGGTATTTCAATGGAGAATATTGGTCAAATCAAGAAGAATTTGATTTTGGAGAAGTCATTTTATCTCTTTTTGACATCGACAATAATTTAATTGCCAGTGAAACTACTGGTGAACTTGAGCCTTTAGTTGGGGTACCTTGGATTGAATTTTCTTTAAACTTACCTTTAAATAATGACAGTTATTCCTGGAAAGTAGAGCTAAAAGGAGACAGAGTAGTGGGTGGTTCTATTAATGTGTATTATGACAATCTTGTATTAACCAATACTAGCTCAGTAAGTATTAATGAAATTGATGAAAGAAACAGAACCATTCTTTACCCTAACCCTTTTAGTAATACTTTGACTATTCAAAAAGAGTTCGCTGATTTAAAAGAAATTAGAATTTATTCAATGAATGCAAATGAAATAGTAGATGTAATAGCTATACATAATAATGAAATAGACTTAAGCAATATTTCATCAGGGAATTATTTGGCTGTTGGATATAATAAAAACACAGAAATAATATTCAAAGAAAAAATTATAAAGAAGTAATTGGGTTAACGTTTGCCAACAAAGGCTTAAGCCCATTGCATAACGATACTTTAGCCAGACGTTACATCCTTTTTAATTTGCCCTTTCAAGAACTAAGAAGCCCCTAACTACTTAGGCTATATTTACAGCATGAAACTATTTGAAGGATTCGACCTCAAAGGACTTAAACTTTCATCTCGACTTGTGATGGCCCCGCTTACCAGAAGGCGTGCCACCAGAGCGCATGACCCTGTTGATATTATGCGCATTTATTATTCCCAACGCGCAGGTGTAGGATTGATCATTGCCGAAGGCACATCACCATCTCCCAATGGCGCTGGATACGCCAATATACCCGGGCTCTATTCGAAGGAACAAGCAAGACTTTGGAGATCCATTACTGATGGTGTGCATGAAGCTGGAGGGAAAATAGTGCTTCAAATGATGCACACAGGAAGAGTTGCTCATTCAAACAATTTACCTGACGGAGCTCGAGTGATCGCCCCGTCCGCAATTGCCCAGGCCGGAGAGATCACAACATATGATCTTGGGAAAGTACAATATCCCGTTCCTGAGGAAATGACGATGTCAGATATACACAATACGGTAAATGAATTCATTAAATGTTCTGAATTATCCATCGAAGCAGGGTTTGATGGAATTGAGATCCATAGTGCACATGGATATCTACCAAACCAATTCTTAAATAGATCGAGCAATACGCGAACAGATGAGTATGGAGGTGAACGAGAAAATCGCATGCGCTTTTTGTTTGAGATCATTGAAGGCTGTAGCAGCACAATAGGGCCAGAAAAAGTTGGGCTTCGCATTTCTCCTTTCAGCCATGCAGACCTGCACGAAGATCAAGATGAACTAATCGCTCTGTATACCTTGTTGGTTGAGAAATTGAATGAAATGGATCTCTCCTATTTGCATTTAAGCCACATGGGAGAGTCGGTTCCGATCAAATTTGAACTATGGAAAACACTTCGAAAGATCTATAAGGGGAACCTCATACTTTGCGGAGACTTCACAAAAACATCTGCTGAACAAGCATTGCAAAATGGAGATGCAGACCTCATTGCTTTTGGAAGGGATCTTATTGCGAATCCAGACTTGGTTGAACGATTCAAGAACGATTGGCCACTTGCTGAGCGCGACCGCACTTATTGGTATACTCAAGGACCGAGAGGATTGATAGATCATCCGAACTATGAAAGAAATGAGTAAAACCCCATCTTTTTTTGACCTAGACCAATTTGTTTTGAAGGTTCCATGAACTCTTTTAATGGCTCACTCATTTTATTCCTTTAATCTGCTGTCGCACAAGCTATGCTGGTATAACCAAACCTGATTTAATTCAGTTCCTTAAGTAACGATCGTTACGATTCCCACACCATCTGAAGCATACTTTTGAACTTTCAATTCAAAGACCTAAACTCGATGACAACAACGATCGTAATTGGTGGCAGTTTTGCAGGAATGACTGCCGCTCTGGAGATAAAACGTAAGGGAAAAAATGACCACCGCGTTATCCTTATAGACAAATCTCCGCTCTTTCTATTCATCCCCTCTCTTATTTGGGTTCCCTTTGGAAGAAGGGATATGAAAGACATTTCATTCAAAAAAGCCAATATTTTAAGAAAAAAAGGAGTTGAGTTCGTACATGCAGAAGCACTTACTGTAGACACTGAAAAACATGTCGTTACTACAACTGAAGGAGACTATAAATACGACCATCTTGTCATGGCAACCGGGCCAAAAGTTCAGTACGACATCGTTCCTGGAATAGTGGAACATGCTCACTATGTGGGAACACCTAGTGGTGCCATGAAGCTGCGTTCTGCACTTGAAGAATTTAAAATGAACCCGGGCCCTATCGTTATTGGTGCCACCCAAAATGCAGGATGCATGGGAGCTGCCTATGAGTTCCTGTTCAACGTAGAAAAGTGGCTAAGAGAACAAAAGATCAGAAAGAAAGTTGACTTGTACTGGATCACACCAGAAGACTATTTGGGTCATTTTGGAATTGACGGAATGCCTATGGGGGAATCCATGCTAAAGTCGTTCATGAAAATGTTCAAGATCCACTATAGAACAGGTGTTGGTGTGAAAGAGGTCACATCAAACTCGGTGATCCTTTCAACAGGTGAAGAAATAAAGAGCTCCCTTACACAATTGATGCCTCCTTTTATCGGAGTAGATCTCGTTCATAATTCTCCATCTCTTAAGGCTACCGCAAGTGGCTATATTCCTGTTCATGATTCTTATCAGCACAAAGATATTCCGAACGTATGGGCTGCAGGTATCGCTACACATGTAGACTTACCATTCGAATGTAAGAACATACCTTATTCAACTCCAAAAACGGGCTACCCATCAGATGTTTCCGGGAAGATCGTTGCAGAGAACATTATTCGTACCGCAAAAGGTAAAACCAAGCTCAAAGAGAAAGCATGGGGCAAGATCCCTGGATTGTGTGTAATGGATGCAGGAAAAAAAGAAGTTCTCATTTTCTCTAATCGACTCTTTAGACCAAGAGTTGTTGCGATCATGCTACCCAACGTATTCTATGATGTCACTAAGGTGTTCATCGAGAAATACTTTATGTGGAAATCTAAGAAAGGGTATTCTCGCCTACCTTAGATCCATAATCTGACCATATGAATAGATAAGACCGGAACCGTTCACGGATCAATTTTTTTTATGGAAAACTTATCCGCTAAAAAAGAGCCGTAGAAAACCCAATTTTTCTACTTTTGTGCCTCAAAGACAAACTCTTAAGATCTTTGATGAACATGGAAGAAAATACCCCCAAAGCAGTATTACTTTTAGCAGACGGAACAGTGTTTCACGGTAAGGCTGCAGGTGCCATTGGCACAACCGTAGGCGAGATCGCCTTTAATACAGGAATGACTGGCTATCAAGAGATATTTACAGACCCTTCTTATTACGGACAGATCGTTGTTATGAATGCATCTCATATTGGTAACTACGGGGTTACTGAAAATGATGTAGAGTCTGATGGACTGAAGATCTCTGGAATGGTATGCAAAAAGTTTGCAAAGGTCTATTCGCGTGCTGCTGCTACAAAAGGATTACAAGAATATTTCGAAGAGAATAAATTGGTCTCAATCTCGGATATAGATACCCGAAAATTGGTACGACATATTCGGAATGCCGGAGCAATGAATGCCATTATCTCTTCAGACAACCTGGATATAGATGATCTTAAGAAACAACTAGAGCTGGTTCCTTCAATGGAAGGCTTGGAACTTTCTTCTAAAGTAAGTACGAAAGAGCCTTATTTTGTTGGTGATGAAAACGCCAACATTCGCATAGCGGTCCTCGACCTGGGAACAAAAAAGAACATCTTACGAAGTCTGGCTGAACGCGGAGCTTATCTGAAGGTATTTCCAATGTCTGCCAACAAAGAAGAGTTTATGGCATTTGAACCAGACGGCTTCATGTTCTCTAACGGACCGGGAGACCCTGCGGCAATGACCGATCAAATAAAATTGGTGTCAGAACTAATTGATTCAGGTATTCCATGTTTTGGGATATGTTTAGGTCACCAGGTTATAGCACTTAGTCAAGGGCTATCCACAAAGAAGATGCACCACGGACATCGTGGCATCAACCATCCGGTAAAGAACCTAGACACAGGCAAAGCAGAAGTGACCAGCCAAAACCACGGCTTCGTTGTAGACGAGGAGATGTTGGGCAAAAATCCGAATATCAAAGTGACGCATAGACACTTAAATGACAATACCATTGCAGGGATAAAATTATTGGATAAGCCAGTATTCTCTGTACAATTCCACCCTGAGGCATGCCCCGGGCCACATGATTCAAGATATTTATTCGATCAATTCATACAGGTGATCACTTCCAACCTGGAGCTAAAAAAAAAGAAGGAAGTGAACATCCTTAGTTAAATAATATTATGTCACTTATTGCACAAATACATGCGAGACAGATCCTGGACTCGCGAGGAAATCCTACCCTTGAAGTTGACCTTTACACACAGAACGGTGTAATGGCAAGAGCTTCTGTTCCATCTGGTGCCTCTACCGGAATACACGAAGCCGTTGAATTAAGAGATGGCGATGAAACTGTCTACATGGGCAAAGGCGTAAGCAAGGCAGTACAAAATGTAAATGGCACGCTCAACCAAGAACTCAACGGAGCTTCCGTACTCAATCAAAGTCTTATCGATCGTGCAATGATCGGGATGGATGGTACAGATAACAAAGCCCTATTTGGTGCCAATGCCATTCTTGGTGTTTCAATTGCCGTAGCAAAGGCAGCAGCGATGGAAACAGGACTTCCTCTTTATAGATACCTTGGAGGTGTTAGTGCATGTACTCTTCCTATCCCAATGATGAATATTATCAACGGTGGTTCTCATGCAGACAATAAAATAGACATCCAGGAATTCATGATCATGCCTGTTGGTGCACCTACTTTTTCAGATGCCTTAAGAATGGGAACTGAAGTTTTTCATCACCTGAGACAGGTTCTAAAGAAAAAAGGAATGTCAACTAATGTTGGAGATGAAGGTGGTTTTGCACCGAACCTTAAGTCCAATGAAGACGCGATAAAAGTGATCTTGACAGCAATAAAAAATGCTGGGTACAAAGCAGGAAAGGATGTGTATCTGGCACTGGACGCTGCTTCTTCTGAGTTTTACGACAAGAAGAAAAAGAAATATGTCCTTAGTTCTACCGGAGATGAAATGACCTCTTCTGACCTTGTGGATATGTATGCTAAATGGTGCGACAAATATCCGATCATTTCCATTGAAGATGGATTGGAAGAAGATGATTGGGACGGTTGGAAACTCATGACAGATAAGATCGGAGATAAAGTGCAGATAGTAGGAGATGACCTTTTTGTAACCAACAGCCATCGTTTGGTCCAAGGGATCAATAATAAAATAGCCAATTCCATTCTGATAAAGCTTAATCAAATTGGTACGGTAACGGAAACAATAGACGCTGTAGAGTTGGCGAGAGAGAACAGCTATACTTCCATTATTTCTCACCGTTCAGGAGAGACTGAAGACACGACCATTGCAGATCTGGCTGTAGCTCTAAATACTGGCTTAATTAAAACAGGATCAGCATCTAGAACAGACAGAGTAGCAAAGTACAATCAACTATTGAGAATTGAAGAAGAGCTGGGAAAAATGGCCTTCTACTTAGGAGATCAATTCAAGTACGCACAATAAAATAAGCGCATTATGCTTCGCTGAAATTCTAATTGTTCGCAGTAATTCTAAAATTCCTGAATTTAATCTTTATGAACCTATATACTTGATACAAAGTATATTATGCAATTCGGGTCAATAGAAACAAATTCTTTTCTCTTGAATTCTGAACAAAATAGTAGGGTTAGCAATTATATGATTGTATAATTACTACGGATCTTAATGATTTTTCTATGAAGCCTTCTAAAGAATTATTTCAGTTAGTAAAGTCCTTGTCAAAATCTGAGAAACGATTTTTCAAGCTCACCTCTTCCTTGCAATCTGGGGATAAGAACTATTTGAAGATCTTCGATGTCATCGATAAACAGGATGATTATGATGAAGAGGCCATAAAGGATATGTTCAAGAATGAAACGTTCATCAAGCATTTTCCATCTGAAAAGAATCACCTCTACAAACTCATTTTAAAGAGTTTGCGTTCCTATCATTCCGATGACTCTATAAGTTCTATCTTAAAACAAGAGATAAAGAATATTGAGATCCTCTATAAAAAGGCCCTTTTCAAGGAGTGCAATAAATTCCTGAACAGAGCTAAAAAATTGGCGATAGAGCACGAGAAATTCTATTACCTATTCGAATTACTGAATTGGGAAAAGATCTTATTGGAAGAGGCCTATGAAGAAGGTGAATTCACAAAAGACCTGGATGTGTTGATCAATGAAGAGAAAGAGGTGATCGAACGTTTAAGGAACCTTGCTGCCTATCACATCCTATATTCCAAGATCAATTATGTTTTCCGAAGTGGTGGATACGTGAGAGGCGAAGCAGGATTAAGAGTTGTTGAAGAGATCTCTAATCACCCGCTGATCATTGGAAAGAACACAGCACTTTCAAAAAGAGCGACAACAATTTGCTATTACATTCAAGGCTTTTGTGCTTTAGCTAAGCTGGACAGAAAGAATTGCATTAAGAAATTTACACGCGTAAAAGAGATCTTTGACGCAAACCCTAAGATCAGAAAAGACCTACCTAAACGATATATAAGAACACTCAGTAATTTGATCCTTTGCTACATCGACATGAAGAAATACGATGAGGCCAAGGAACTACTGGCTGAATTGAAAAAGATCATTGAGACCAAAGGTTTCCAAAGTACGGATATCAAGGTGATGGCCTTTAAATCTACGAGTCTTGCGGAGATGAAAATGTATAACAGGACCGGTGAGTTTGACAAAGCTGTCGAAGAGATCCAACCTATTATTGCAGAACTAGATAGCTACAGAGAGAAGATCAACAAAGAGCAGGAGATCTTATTTTATTACAATATTGCATACATATACTTTGGGTCTGGAGAATACAATAAAGCACTGTTCTGGATAAACAAGGTCCTGAATGACAATGAGTCAAGTTTGCGACAAGACATTTACAGCTATGCGCGCCTTTTCAATTTGATCATTCATTTTGAACTCGGAAATTATGATCTGTTGGAGTATATCATTAAATCCACTTCAAGGTATTTGAACAAGCGAAATCGTGCATATCAGGTAGAGAATCTGATCATGACCAATATTAAAAAGCTATCAAAAGCACATGATGATGATCAGAGGCATGATCTATTCCTACAAATGAAAAAGGACTTAAAGGAACTCCTGAAAGATAATGAGGAAAAGATCGTGCTTGAATATTTTGATCTGATAACCTGGCTCAATTCTAAGATCAGTAAGGCTACCTTATCCGAAGAAGTAAAGATCAGTATTTCGTAACTACGAACTCTGTTCGTCTGTTCTCTTCATGCTTTGCATCTGAACAGGTCGCGCCATTCACACATTCATTGATCAACTGGGTCTCTCCCATTCCTTTTGATTCAAGTCTATCTACTGATATACCTTTCTGCTCCAGGTAATCTACGACCGACTGTGCTCTTCTTTCAGAAAGGTCCATATTGTACTCATCAGAAGCACGGGAATCTGTATGTGATAGGATCCTAATGTTCAATGTCGGGTTGTCTTGAAGGATCGTAACCAGCTTATTCAATTCCAATGCAGCATCTTGTCTGATCCGGTGATCATTAAGATCATAATAGATCTTGTTCAATGCATATCGTTTAAGGGGGTCTTCTCCAACGGTTACGATCTCCGCCATAGAAAACAATAGCTCTACTTCTTCATCATAATATTGATTGATGGTAGAACGTTCATAAGACTCACGGAAATATCCTTCTTTTATCCCTTCTATCTTGTACATTCTCTCAGGTAATAGCACAAGATCGAACTTCCCTTCCTCATCCGTAATTATCTCTCTTAATACTTCTCCTGTAACGTTATTCTTAAGCACCACCTTTACATTTGATAATACCTCCCCAGTTTCTTCTTCTCGCGCGGTTCCATCTATATATACTCTTCCAGATGGCTTCTTGACGTATTGATATATACGATCTATCCCTTCACGATTAGAGGCAAAGTAACCTGTGGTATCTCCATCTAATAGGATCATGGAAAAATCATCGCTTGTGGAATTCAAAGGATAATTCATGTTCCTTGGCTTGTTCCAGGCGTTGTCCTCAAAGTCTGAAACGAACATATCTAAACCTCCTAAGGAAGGTAATCCATCAGAAGCGAAGAACAATTCATTTCCTCTTAAAACAGGGAACACCTCATCCTCTGGGGTATTCAATTTATCTCCCAAGTTAACCGGATCTGTCCATTGCTGGCCATTATGAGTGGAGATATAAAGATCATTTTTTCCAATTCCACCAGGCATATCCGAAGAAAAGAAAAGCATACTTCCATCTGGGCTAAGTGTAGGGTGCATGCAAGAATAGGACTTATCGTTGAACGGTAATTCAGTTATATTCGTCCAATTTCCATCGATCAATTCTGCCTCATACAAAAAGAGGTTATTGAAATCATCTTCATCCAAAGCCTGCTTCTTATTGTCGTTGAAGTTGCTACTTCTTGTAAATATTGCTTTAGTTCCATCACCATTGAAAGTTATTGGCCCTTCATGGAATTTTCCATTGATATTAAGATCAAAAGGGATCTGTGTTCCCCAAGCACCATCTCTTTTTACCGCATAGTAAATATCGTAGTACGAATTGTTTGTCCAAGGATTCTCAGCTGCTCCTTCTGCGATCCGCTCTGCTGTAAAGGCTATTCCATCTTTATATGGGACTGGGCTGAACATTGAAAGATTTGTGAAGATCGGCAGCTTTTCCATTTGGTAAAGGGCCGTGTCGTCCTTAAAGAACTCTATGAACTGGCACGCTTCCAATAATGAATGTGCAACCTTATCATCAGTGTTAGTTTGCAGATATTCTCTTATGTACAATTCAGCTTTGTCATGCTCATCACTACTCATAAGCATTTTTGCATATTCGAATTTGTCCGCTGGTTCGGCATTACCCTTTGCAACGAACATTTCGTAATACTTTTTGGAATCGGAATACTTATGGACCCGTTCATATGATCGAGCCAACATCTTCATTGCCTCCTCGTTCTCCGGGTCTTTTTCCAAAGCGCTTGAGAACTTCTCGATCGCATCTGCATACCTCAGGTTCTCGTAATCATTACTTCCTCCTTTAACGAGGTATTTGCTCGAACAAGAAAACATTAAGGCAGCAGCCAAAAAGAGTAGTAGTGTGTAGTAAGTACGTTTTTTCATATCCACGCTTTAAAAATATCGAGGAGACTTGGCTTTTATCACATCCTCACCAAATTGATAACCTAACATGACCTCATGACTACCACTGCTATAATTCGCAATGTCAGTTAATGTAAAATCATACGCATAGCCCGCCCTGAATCTAGGCGAGAAGTTATACTCAACTAGCGCTGTTACCGCATCGCCAGTTCTGAAAGATGCCCCCAACCAAATGGTTTCCTTAATTAAAAAATTACAATTTATATCTACTTCCATTGGTGCGGCAGGATGATATTTGAACAATAGATTTGGCTTTATGGCCAGATCATTATTTAATTTGAATACCACTCCCCCGTTAAGGAAGTAGTGGTTTTCGAAATACCCGTTCTCTACTGCGAGAGAATCATAAGCTTCTGTTAGCGGTCCATCACCAACATAAAATGTCGGCATGGATATTCCTATATAGGAAATGTCGTTATAATAATATGCCCCGACCCCAAATTTCGAGATCACTTGTCCTTGGACACCATTTTCGAATACTGGATCTCCAGGCTCAATAATACGTTCAAGATCATAGGAAGAAGTATAACTGGCAATACCTGTTTTCAATCCTATGGAAAGCCTGTTCTTTCCTTCATCATCAAGATCCATATGGTAGGAAAAATTACCATTTACTTCGAACATATGCGTATCCCCGATATCGTCATTCACTATAGTAAGCCCTATACCTCCTTGGTCTTGCATGATAGGTCCATCAAAACCAATTACCTGAGTTTTTGGAGCTCCATCGAAGTTTACCCATTGGCTTCTATGCAATGCAGTAGCCTCAAAGTATTCATGACTCCCTGCATATGCAGGATTCAAGAATAGCCCGTTGAACATGTATTGGCTTACCATTACTTCTTGCTGTGCGTTCAGCGAAGTGCCAATAAACAATACAACTATTATATATGCTATCTTCTTTTTCATTACGTTCTGTTTTTTCTGTCTCATCGTCTCAATTCAACATAATCATTGTACTCGAAATCAGCTCCTGGAATAAGAAGCACCACAAAATAAGTTCCATCTGGCAGGATGTTGCCATTTGGCCCTTCTCCTACCCAAGGATCAGAATTCATATAATCGTCTTGTTCGAAAACAATGTTCCCCCATCGGTTAAAGATCTTTAGGGAGTTCTCCGGATAAGCATCCAGTCCTACAACTACAAAACCATCATTGACACCATCTCCATTTGGTGATATCCCTCCTGGCACCAGGATCTCATCTGGACCGTCTATTAGAGCGCACGTTTCATACAGACATCCCTGCGAATCAGTTACTTCGACACAATATTCACCCTCACAAAGGTCAGTAGGGCTTTGCAAAGTGTCTTGTCCTATGGGTACCATATCCGGGGTACCCGTCCACTGCCAGGTATAGCCGCCATTTCCACCAAAAGTAAATCCTTCTATCGCTCCATCACAAGCTCCTAAAGCCGTAAGATTAGTTCCATTCGGATAGAATAAAGGAGAAATATCTATCTCCAATGAATCTGGTTCTGCAATGTTTATGATCGCCACTTCTGTACAATTATTGTCATCGGTAACTGTCACTTCATAAACACCTCCTGAAAGCTCGTCTAACATATTGCCTGTCTCTCCAGGCAGATCGGTCCAAACATATTCAAAGGTTGGTGTCCCATCTTGCACAATAACGATAACAGAACCATCTCCTGCACCAGCACAACTCACTTGGTCAGAAATAACATCAAGACTCATTGCGTTTTCTATTCCTGGAACATTTAATGTCAACATTTCTGTACACCCATTGTCATCTATCACGCAAAGCGTTGTATCTCCCGCAAATGCATTTCCAAGGTCTGGATCATCTCCATATACTCCATCACACTCCCAATCATAATCGTATGGACTTGTTCCACCAGAAACATCTATGTCCACTGTTCCATTTGGGTCTCCACAGAGCGCTTCGGTGGCTGTTCCTGTTACGAGCAATGGATCGGGCTCAGTAATTTCCACAAGAACAGAATCGAGACAACCATTATCATCTTCTACCAGCAATTGATACATACCAACATCTAAACTATTGATGTCCGGTGTTGTAGCACTGCTTCCTATAGACCATTGATATAAATAATCAAGAGCAACTGTTCCTCCTGAAGTTGTACTCATAATTGACCCATCCATGAAGCCATTGCACGAAACATCTGTAACAACAGTGTCTATCTGCAACGGTTCAGGCCCCATTACCTCTACATTGATCTGAGGAGTAACACATCCATTGGTATCCGTTACTACAACAGGATAAGTTCCTACACCGAGCCCAATGGCAGAAGTGCTATCAGGAGATCCGATGATGTGCGCCCAGTCGACTATATATCCTGGAGAACCTCCTGTGATAGTTAGATCGGCAATGACATTTTGATCATAGCTACATTCATTCGATCCGTTCAGAGTATAGTCGGCTTCCAACAATGGTGGTTCGAACAGAGTGTCTTGTATAGAAACAATACACATGTTGCTATCGATCACCAGCACAGAATAGATCCCTTCGCAAAGGTCAAATGGATCTATCACATCTAAGTCTTCATTTCTCCACTCAGTAGAATATCCTGGGGTACCGCCACTGATATTCACTGTGAAAGATCCGTCACACGCTCCAAAACAAGAGATGTTGTCTCCTGAAGGATAGATAGAAGGCACGATATCAGCCATTAATGGCAAGGTCGGTTCAGTTAAAGTAATGCTAGCGGTAGTTGTACATCCATTTACATCCTCTACAGTTATAACATATGTTCCTGATGTAAGGCCATCTATTGAAAGAAGACCGGCACCTGCAGGATATGAGCTTCCATCTAAGGTCCAATAAAGTGTGTCAATGGTCACTCCCCCCGTAATGATCCCAATAATTGCTCCAGTAGAATCTCCAACACAGTTTATGTTCGTTCCTCCTATGAAGGTCGGACTATCTAAAGTGATCTCTAAAGGTGATGGTTGAGTGAGGTTAAAATCCATAGTGATGGTACATCCGTTAAGATCTGAAACCACCACCGTGTATGGACCTGCACATAAACCTGATCGGTCTTGAGGATCCATGTTGCCAGGAAGGTCAGCCCAATCATATGTGTACGGACCTGTGCCACCCATTACTGTCAGATCAATTGCGCCATCACATTCAGAACCACACGTAACGTTAAATCCATCATAGTCTGAAAGAACAAATGTCACATCCATTCCACTTGGCTCATTTATGGTATAACACTCATCATAGGCACATTCATTGGCATCTACAATGCTCAAGCAGTATTCTCCCGGAGCTAGAGCAGTCAGGTCCTCGTTTGTCGAAATGGTATCTCCCATGAACGTCCAGTAAATATCGAATCCGGGAGTCCCTCCTAATATTGTAATGTCTATTTCTCCATCATCCGCTGTAAAACAGGTGATATCTGTTGTTACTGATGAAACTGCGATAGGTGCAGGACCATCCAGACTCAGAGAATTAGTCGCAGTACATCCGTTTATATCTGTTACGGTTACCTCATATGTACCAACACAAAGAGTGTCAGGAGTGATCGGTCCATTGAATCCAAAGTCCCAATTAAAATCTGTATAAGCTGGAACTCCACCTGTGGTCGTTGTAGCGAGTTGTCCATCGCAAACTCCAAAACAAGTTATGCTATCTGTAACAAAAATATCTATGGTCAATGGTTCTGGTTCAGAAATATCGATCGTGTCATTATCTATGCAACCATTGTCATCCGTAGTCAATAGAATATAATTGCCAGGCCCAAGTCCAGAGAGGTTGGCCGGATCTGGTGCTCCAACTATATGCTGCCAGTCATATATGAAATCTGGTGTTCCTCCTGTCGTTGTCACATTAACAACGGCATCCATGTCTCCATTACAGGCGATATTATTTCCATCTCCAATTTCAGGGCTGTCTAACACCGTATTAAGAACTAGAGGTTCAGTGATCTCATATTCAAAAGTATCTTGACAGTCATTGTCATCAAAAACTGTTACATAATAAATGCCAGGTTCCAGATCATTCGCTACAGTGGTATCATCCGGTATTATATCAGGATCAGCCCAGAAAACAGTCGGGTTTACTCCTCCATTTATCGTAAGTGTAATGGAACCATTTCCATCAAATGCACAAGTCACATTGACGATGTCGGCCATAACATCCAAGACCATTGGCTCAGTAAGTTCAATACATTCGGTGGTCATGCAATCCATTTGGTCTATGATCTCCAAACAATAATCTGACCCAGCAGCTAAATTCTCGATCTGAAAGTCCGTTGTATTGATGGTATTGCCATCTGGGTCTGTCCAATTGATAATGTAATCGGTAGTTCCACCACTCACGGCCGCAGCAATAAAACCTGTTTCTTCCCCAGAACATCCATTTATGTTATATCCATTAAACTCAGCTGCAAATAATTGGATGATCAATGGATCAGGAGTAGCGATCTCAATAGAATCTATTCCAACACAGCCATTCATATCCGTTACTGCAACATAGTATAGTCCCTCAGAAACATTTGTCAAAGGATTACCTACTCCTACTGAATTTGTCAAGGTATGATCATCGAACCACTCGAATGTATATCCCGGAATTCCACCGAGTACAGTTGCTGTTGCAGAACCATCATCTGCCCCACTACACGTCACACTATCAGTCTCAAGTTCTATCTGCAGTTCTTCAGGCTCTTCCATAATAAAGAAGGCATTCAATAGACACATATTGTCATCTACAACTATGACTTCATATCCTACTGTGTCTTCACTAGCACAGAGTCCCATCTGATCTTGGAATGCTGTACCAATACCAACCACATTATAGCCGATAGTTTGTTCTTTCCATTCATAAGTATAATTTCCTGAACTCGCAGGTGTAGTTGTCCCTCCAGTTACATCAATGTCTATTTCTCCATCACATGCATTCGGACAAGAGATCTCAAATCCATTGTAATTAGAAATGGACAAGGTGTCGATCATTAAGTTATCGGGTGCTGTTATGGTGATCTCTCTGTCAAGCGTACAACCATTGTCGTCAGTCACCTGAACTAAGTATATTGCCCCGGGCCAATTCAAAAGGTCTTCTGTAACTGCAATAGGAGTAGTAAGATCAAAAGGTTCACCAGGAAATACTCCTCCATACCATTCAAATGAATAAGGCATTGCACCTCCAACTATTGTAAGATCTATATCTCCTGTAAATGCACCGAAGCATTCTGCAGGAGTCATTTCAAATGAATAATTCAATGGTGGATTTTCCGTAACAACAAAACATGTATCGAAGGAGCATCCATTCGCATCTTCAATGAACACACACCATTCTCCAGCACAGACAGCTGGCAGATCTTCCATATTGTAGAAAGGACCTTGCTCACATTCTCCACCTGCCCATACAATATTATATGGTGCCATACCGCCTATGATGGTCATATCAATGACACCAGTGGTATCACCACCACAAAGCACATTTGTAACATCGAAAGTTGCAGTTAACTCATCTGCCAATGACGTGATCTCTATAGCTAGATCATCTGTACAACCTAGAGAGTCCGTTACCATCGGAGTATAGGTACCCGGTTGACATAATTCAAGATTATTAATGGTCACAGTTCCATCTTCCCAAAGGAAATCATAAGGAGGTGTTCCGCCTTCTACAAAGACAATTGCGCTGCCGCAATCTTCGCCCAGACAGGTAATGTTTTGTTGGTCCTCCAGTGTCATTGTCAGTGGTGAAGGCTCCGCAATAACCAAAGGATATTCCTCTGTACATCCGTTGAGATCAGTAACTGTAATTACATAAGACCCGACTGCCAATCCAGTAAGGTTGTCACTTGGGGTCCATGTATAATCACTTGGCGAGTTCACCGTTCCGCCTATTGCCGTGAACATGGCAGAACCATCATTATCTCCAGCACAACTCACATTGGTCTGTGAAACCAATTGTATCTGGATAGGAGCATCTGATCCAACTAATTCAAACGATATAGAGTCCTTACACAAATTAGCATCAGTTACACTAACAGAATAAATTCCAGTTGTAAGGTTATTTGCAACACTATCACTCGATATCATTTCTCCCAGTTCATCATACCACAAGAATTCGTAAGGTTCAAAACCACCAGTTGCACCGGCAATTGCAGAACCATCTTGCTCACCAAAACACAAACTATTGGTTTGGCTGTCAATCGTGATCACTAATGGGTCTGGTTCGCTTAATGTCACCGAATCAGTGACTCCACAGCCAACGGCATCAATAGCTAGAACAGTATATGTACCGGCTGGAATACCATCAAGTATTTCTCCTGAAGACATTGCCGGATCATTCCAAGTATATGTATAAGGCTGAACACCTTCACTTGCAATGGCAAATATCTTACCATCACTTGCTCCATTGCAGCTAACGTTAGCACCACCTACATAAAAGATAGGTGAAAGATCTATCTCAAGATCGCTAAAAGATGAGATGCTAAAAGAAGCTGTATTCGTACACCCATCGGCATCTGTTACAACAACGGTATATGTTCCTGCTTCAAGACCAGTAAGGTCTTCATTCCCACTCATGAAAGTCCCCGGACCTGTCCATTCAAAATTGAAACCTGGCGTCCCATTGGTTACCGTAATGTCGATTTCACCATCACTTGATCCTAGACAAATGGAATCAGTGACCACTGCATCTATATCGAGAGTATTTACAGTTACTTCATGCTTTGCTGTTGTGATACATGTTGCGATCTTACCAGATGCAAAAAGCGTTATGTCTTCTGTAATGATCGTACTAGTGATAGGAACCGTATCAGAGGGGAAATAGACTTGAGAGGCTGGTCCCCAATCATATTCTACAGCATCAGAAACCGCTTCAAGATCCAGAGTATCACCTGCACAAACCAAAGTTTCTCCAATGATATCTACCTCGAGACTGTCTCGAATGAAAAAGCGAACACTATCCAGAATAGCCGTTCCACATAAAGGATTTCCTACTATGATATCAATGTACTCAATACCTTCGATCAATCCGTCAGCATATGGATTAACCAACAATTGCGCAGTTTCCTGTCCATCAGGGATCGTTATTGTATTTGGCAATGCCGGATTGGTCTGACCAATAGGCCCATAATCAGGACCATTTGTCGCAGTTCCATGTAAAAAATAGTCGATATCTAAGTCTCCTTCTACAGAATTTAATCTTTCGAATGTTATGACCCCTGGATTACACCCTTCGATCATAAAATCGACCCCTCCAGCAGTAGAAGTGCTTACCTTAATATTATTACTTCTTATTTGCTCGATGAAAACACCTGAATCCCATAGCTGATCCACAGCATCTGCGATCACCAATTCCAAGTGATAAGTCTCACAAGGCTGAAGGTCTGTGGCTAATGCAAACAGGCCATTTGTCCAACCATCATATTGGATCTGAGCAATTGGACTCAAAGGATTGTTATGATAGTATTGGCCATTTGTAGGAGGACAAGGTGGATTTTGCGTTGGATTTCCACCATTTACATTATTAATAGTAACAGGAACTGATGTTCCTGGAATAAGTGCAATGTTCTTTTTTCCACCTAACCCGGGGTCGCCAACAATACCAGGCCCACTGATCAAGAAACCGAATGCATCATTAAAATTGGTGCATACATATTCAAGATATTCTTCTGAGGCGAAAGTAAAATCAAATCGCAGAGTATCCCCATCTGGAATAATATCAAATTCAAATTTACAGGCATCATCTGTTTGGATCCCTCCATTCAATACCTCTAGATCCGGATCTCCATCACCTGCAGGCGGAAAGGCAGTAGATTTACTTTGGGTGGTGTTCGGCCCAATTGCATTGTTCAAGATACCAGTTGCAAGCATAACACCGGTACCTTCATCAAAATTTGATACCCCTGAGACTTCGAAAGCACCATATGCACCTTCTGGACATGTCACTACGGGATTGAAGATCGTAACTCCAGTACCTGAGATCTTATCCGCCATTTCTTGCGGGGTTAAGGTATCAGTGACCAACAATTGTGCTTGTGTGCCTCCGATCGCCCCAAAGAATAAAATGATCAACAATAAACTTTTTCTCATATAAAATGACCCTTTTGTAATTCTACACTAAACGAAATACGGTCTTACTGACCTATAAGTGCGTTCTTTTTTGCTCTGCAATCAATATTAACATCGTTCATGGAATAGTCTTGCATGACCTTCACATCTTCAATGGAAAATTGATCTTTGAGTATGGCACCTACCACATGAGCTATAGCTTGAGATCCTGAGTTTTGACTGCTTACAGACTTGAACACTACAAGCCCTAATTCCTGACAGGAATTGATCACTTTAACGTCATTGCGTTGCAGGAAATATTGATAGATCTCTACGTTAAGATCTGAAGACAAGTCTTTGATCTTCACAATGACCGTCTCATCCGATACCACCTGATCAGTTGAAAATGATTGAAAGGGAAAAAACATGAACATGCCCAAGGACATGACCCATAGTTGGATCTTTCTCATATGTGCTTCAATTTAGTGTTACTGCTAAAGTAGCAATTTGAATAACCTGTTTCTAATTCAAATATATAAAACTTTTGATCCTTATGTCAAGTAGTCGATAACAACTATTTATTAATCTACAAAAGCTTTCAGATCATATAGACGGACGTTCAGTACAACGGTTGTTCCTAAAAAAAGAAAATTATTGCAAACTATTGGTTTCCAAAGTAGTCTATTGGGAAAAATGATGCATGATCAGTCCTGCTGCGACAGAAACGTTGAGAGAAGATACTTTACCGACCATATTTATCCTTACAGCATGGTCTGCTGCTTCTAACAAGTTTGGATGGATCCCTTTGTCTTCTGCTCCCATAACAATACAAAGTGGCTTTTCAAGTTGAAGGTCATTCATTTTCATTTCTGCCTTTTCTGTGCAAGCCACTATTTTGACCCCAGACTCTTTAAGAAATGACACTGTCTCCTTTAAACTATGCACTCGGCAAACTGGAAGATAATTAAGCACACCTGCTGATGTTTGAATCGCATCTTCATTGATGTTGGCAGACCTTTTTAAAGGGATTATGATACCATGTATGCCCATTGCATCAGCAGTTCTAGCAATAGCACCAAAATTCCTAACATCAGTTACTTCATCCAGGATAAGTAGATAAGGATCCTCACCTTTTTCGTAGATCATAGGAATGAGCGATGATAACTCCTGATAATCTACTGGTGAAGTAAAGCCAATGAATCCTTGATGGTTTTTACGAGTTATTCGATCAAGCTTTTCGATCGGAGCCCGAGATACCGGAATGGATAGCTCTCTTGCTTTTGAAGATATTTCTTTGGTACGGTCGCTGGCAATTCCTTTTTGAATAAAGATCTTTTCAAAGGTTTTTCCTGAATCCAATGCTTCTACAATGGAATGGTAACCATAGATCAATTGATCATTGCTTTTTTTGAATTTTGGATGCACTCTTTCTAATTTAAAATTCTGCCACCTCTCCAGGCGTCAACAAAATAATACCAAACTGGTTTGTAATCTTCCCTTCTCATTAATCTAAAATCATTGCTGGAAAAAGGGTTCTGCGTTCTTACAAAACGAAAATTAAGTGAACGGAATTTGCCCTCTTCACCATAATACCAGATCTCACTATCCATGGATTTGGAAATACTTATGGGTCGGCCGAAGATCACAAAGATCAGTCCTCTATCCGTTTTCCATCCCTCGGTATGTGCACTGAAATATCTGTTCGCAGCTTCTGCCCTTGAGTAATATGTCCTAATGATCTTCTTTGCTCTTTGGGTGCTTCCAGATCGTTCCAACCAAAATTCATCTAAAGCAGCTTTTTTGTCTTCTGATGAAATAAGTTTTGAGTACTCTTCCTTTGTAGTGATGTATCTGATGGCTTCGATCATTTGATCGTAAGTGGAGATCTTAGGGAAGCCATTATAGAAACTCAACAATGAGTGATCACCTCCATGCACATGATCTTTTACTCTAGCTATATCATAGCCCTTCATTTCGACCTCATATCGACCCTTATTGTTCTTGGAGACCTTCGCTTTTTCATTTGGTTCAAGATCGAATTTCTTGGGTCTTTTTAATGAAAATGGTGGAGGAGGCAGATCCAATTTTGTGTTGTAATACGAAACGTCCAATTCATTTGACCGAAAATAACTTGAGGAGAGTTCAAGTCGAGTATCTACACTCAGGTATTCAGTAAGTATAGGCAATCCATCAATTACCCTTCTTACCATATAGTTTTCTGGTGCTGAAATAGTGCTATCAATAGCCAGATACTGTACATTCTTTTTTGTGCGGTTCACATCCAATGAAGTGCATTGCAAGGTGTTTTGGTGCCGCATTTTGAATGGAATATTCAGTGTGCCTGCAATAAACCTTTTTCTTGTTCCAATTCGTTTGTCTCTAACGCTAGTTTTGACACTATCCAATTTGCTGCCCAATCCATATCCTGTAAATAGTGATGCAGATACTTCAAGATCAGCAAAACGATCATCGCTATCCAGATCTTGCATGTAAAGCAATTCATCTGAACTGAACTGAAAGAACAATTTGTAATTATTTTGTCCTAAATGATGCAATTTGAACAATGGTTCAAAGTTAACTTCGTCCGTTCTGTAAAGACTCTTGAAATCTCCAGTATGCACGCTTTTACTGACCCCACAAGATATAGCGGTCAACACAAAAAAGAAAAGCAGGGAAAATTGCTGTCTATTTTTCACTGGAAAAAATTTCCTCTTGACTATCGGTTAATGACCTATCAAGCAATCGTTGATCGATGCTCTTTTTAGTTCTTACACCAAGCTCTTTCAATTTATTGCTCTTCACTATCAGGTTGTCTTTACCGTCCACTAATTTATTCATAGCACCTTCATAAGACTTTTTAGCTGTGTCCATCCGTTTTCCAAGTTGGATCATGTCTTCCGTGAAATTGTTGAACTTGTCCAACATAGCACCTGCTTGCCTTGCTATTTCAATGGCATTCAAGTTTTGCTTTTCGTGCTTCCATATCGAAGAAACCGTTCTCAATGTAGCTAGCAATGTAGCAGGACTAACAAGTACGATCTTTTTTTGCCATGCATAGTTCCAAAGACCCTCGTCATGGCCAGCTGCTAGACCTAAGGATGCCTCAATTGGCATGAACAAAAGAACAAAATCAGGAGTGTTTAATTTCTGAAGTCCCTGGTAATTCTTTTCACTCAAACCCTTTATATGTGCCCGAACACTTTGAATGTGTTCCTTTAAACAAGCTTCTTTCTCCGCCTTATCTTCAGCTTGTATATATCTTTCGTAAGCAACGATCGAGACTTTGGAATCTATAATGATGTGTTTGTTTTCTGGCAGTTCTACTACCACATCTGGACGTTGAGGTTTTCCATGTTCGTCCGCTTCCGTGTATTGTATTTTATATTCCCTTCCTTTTTCTAGACCAGAACTTTCGAGAACGCGCTCTAAAACCACTTCTCCCCAATTTCCCTGTGTCTTGTTATCTCCCTTAAGCGCGGTCGCAAGGTTATTAGCATCTTTACTTAATTGCTTATTGAGATCTAGAAGGTGTTTAACTTCTGTTTTAAGACTAACTCTTTGATCATTCTCTTCTTTATAGATCTTCTCTACTTTATCCTCAAAATGCTTGAGCTTTTCTTTTAATGGGTCTAGAATGGTTTTTAAATTTTTATTACTTGACTCATCTAGTTTTTGGGTCTTCCTATCTATGATCTTGTTAGCCAGGTCTTCAAATCTCAAATGCATTTGTTCATCTAAATTCCTTTTTTCCTCTTTCCACTTCAGCATTTCTTCTTTGAGATTTTCTTCTTTTTGAGCTAGCCTGGCATTGTTTTCTTTGACGTTAATTATCTGATCTTTTAATTCTTCCAATTGCAGTCTTTGTTCTAATTCTGATCGTTCACTTTTCTCAATGCTTCTGGTGAGAAATTCCCTTTCACTTTTCAATGACAACAGTTCCTTAGAAGCCTTTCCGAACTTGAAGAATAAAAAAGCCGCCAAAAACCCAATTGACAGACCCAAGAAAATACCAATTAACAGATCAGTGTACTCCATAATTATTATCGGTAAAAATAGTGATTTAAATGAAGGCCCTTTTAGAAAAGGCTCTTAAAGCCAAAGTGCACTTTGGACTGGTTCAACCTGATCAGAGCATTTTGCTGAGAGCCAAGTGCATAGGTTAATGAGAAAATACCTGCTTTTGTATCGAAATTTGCTCCTGCCCCAAATCCAAATGGCAGATCCTTGTCATAATTTAAAAATGTGTTCCTTTCTGTCCATGCCACATTTGAAAACAAGAAAACATTCGAATTGAGATCTGTGATGATCCTATATTCAGTATTTAAAAACGCATAGGAAGTGATCCGCAGGCTTTCTTCATCAAATCCACGAAGGCTGCTATTCCCCCCAAGCCTCAATAATTCATTATCCAAGAGATAATCGTTGATCTTTGATGCTCCATATATGGCAAATACAAAAACTGACCGTTTTCCAGAAGGCATGTAATACTCAAATGAAGAATTTACCTGATAGACTTCAGAACTCTCAGGTATTGAGATCAGGGCAGAATCGACCTGAGATGGTGCTTTGAACTTTCGTGTGCCCACATCTCCAGAGAAAATTGCTCTATACCCTTTACGGGGATTGAAATTGTAGTCCAGATCTGAAAAAGTGAAGCCTATCCCATAAGACCGCTGATCGCTGCCTCCTTGATCAAGGTCCAAGCCATCCTCTAATCTATCTGAACTGTATGTGGAGTAGTAGACCTTGAACTTGTCTTCAGATGCAAAATTATATAAAAGCCCTACATTGTTCTTTACTTCTAAAATCGAGCTGTCTTGACGGAAAATGTTGATCGATGCATCTACTCCAAAAGGTGTATTCAACAAAAATGGAAGGTCTATAGCACCATGTAATTCCAAGACTTCTGGCCTAATGCGCTGCCATTCAAAGTCTAGTTTCTCTCCCAATTTCAAGGTGTTGACCAATCCAAGTTCAATTTCTCCTGTAAAATTGGTCTTTCCCGTACTTGAATTGGGAAGAAAACCAACGATCCCACTAAATCTATTGGCCTTTTTGTCCTCCAGGAACAAATAGGTATCTACTTTCCCTTCTTTAAATACTAATTGGGCTTTTGACTTGCTTTTTAAATAAGGTATTTGTTTGAGTTTCCGATCTAGACCTTTGAATTGAACTTCTTTATATATGTCTCCTTTTTTAATATTAAGAACACTCTGAAGGTATTTGTAATTGATACGTGCATCTCCCTTTACGATGATACTGTCGTTGAAGAACAAAGTCCCGAGCTCCACTTTTAGGTCTGAAGAGACCCTTTCTTCCTCCGAATGAATATTAGCCAATGAGACTTTTGCAAAGGGGTAGCCCGAATTTTCAGCTTCAGAAAGGATCTTGTTGAAATAACTTTTGAGATCTAGCCAACCGAACTCACTTTTTCTAGATATTGGCAATCCTAATTCTTGCACCAACGGTGGCGTATGCTCTATACTGATCTTCTCCCATATCAATTTATCTCCTTCATAGAAATGATAGACTTTTGTTTGACCCAATTCTTCAATACTGTCTAAAGATGCCGCTAGGTAGCCACTTTGCCTAAGGTGGTCCAAAACACTATCGACCTTAGTGTTTACAAGTAATGGGTCTTGAGTATAAAACTCCACCTCCAAAGTACCTTTTTCATTCACAAAACGATTTTTTCCTTGCGAATGACCAGACAATGCGATCAACAGCAATATTGAAACAAGCGGAAATATGTACCTTATACTGTCCAAAAAGCTATTCTAGTATGGTATTTGCAACTGATCTGAGCAATGATCTTTTAGATCTAAACGTTCAAATTACGTTATTATTGACATGTTGAAACCGTCAAACGTGTAACTTTATTTGATCACGTGAGTATAAATATTGTAACTTTGGGTCTTAAACGACCATTTTAAGCATTATTATGAAAAAGATATTTTCTGCCCTGGCGATCCTAATATTTATGGTAGGTGTTCTATCGTCTTGCTCTAAGCATAAGTCGTGTGCTGCTTACAGTAAAGTAGATATAGAGCAACCAAAGGAAATTAAGAGCTAGTATAAACGAACTCAATTTCTTGCTTTAGATCCGGTGACAGACTCTTTGCCACCGGACAATTCACCCCTACTTTTTCAAGTATTTTTCTTTCTTTTTCAGACCACTTTTCGTCTATTATAAGTTTTACTTTTATGGAATTTACTCTTCGTGGATCACTTGCCATTACTTTGGTAATTTCCCCAGTAATATTATTGAAAGCAATGTTGCGTTTTTCTGCGGCTATTCCCATAACGGTGATCATACAAGATGCTAATGATGTTGAGAGAAGATCAGTTGGACTGAATGCTTCACCCTTTCCATTGTTATCTATAGGAGCATCTGAAATGATCTCTTCTCCTGACTTAAGGTGTTTTGCTTGGGTTCTTAAATTTCCCGTATATTGAACTGAGGCGGTTATCATAAAACAAAACTACCCAGAATTTCGTTGAATTTAATAAATTTGATGTTCGCGTATATGAAGCTTTACACCACAATATTTCTATGTCTCTTTTCCATGAGCATGATGGCTCAGCAAACCATTTATGATGAAGCCACTGTGCTTTATAGAAAAGAGGTGAAAGGCGGGATAAAGTTCCATGGACATGGCTGGGGTTTTCATTTTACAAAGGGATATCAGAAAGCCGTGAATGAAATTTTGCAGATCAATGTGAGCCTAGCTAGCATGAAACATCCAAAAGAAACGAAGAGCTACAATCCTTGGTATGAAAATGCCAAGCCATACATATATGGCAAGCAGAATAGTTTTTATGTTTTGCGACCAAGTATCGGAAAACACAAAATACTTACATATAAACATCGTAAAAGTGGTGTACAGTTCGGATACAATTGGGCCATCGGTCCTTCCCTCGGGCTAACGAAACCCATTTATTTGGAAATAGGAAAACCCACCATTCCTTATGACTATATCGTAGTGGAGGAATATGATGCAAGCGAGCATTTTATCGAAGATATTTTTGGAAGGGCTTCTTGGTCCAGAGGTATAAGCGAGCTTCAATTGCATCCGGGCGTCTATGGCAAATTCGGATTTCTTGTTGAATATTCTGGGGAACAAACCGGTATTCGGGGATTAGAAACCGGTATTTCACTTGATGCCTATCCAAAGGACATTCCCATAATGACCGATGAATTTGACCAGATATCTGAAGTCGATAACAAGCGGTTCTTCCTTAATTTCTACCTAAATTTGTTCTTAGGTAAAAAATACAATTAAGCATTGACCGACATACTTTCCAAGAAAAAGAAACCCGATTGGCTTCGCGTGAAGCTACCTACCGGAGAAAATTACAAGAACGTTCGCAAAATTGTTAGTGAGCACAAGCTCCACACAATTTGTGAAAGTGGTCATTGCCCGAATATGGGCGAATGTTGGGGTGCGGGAACTGCAACCTTTATGATCTTAGGGAATATATGCACACGTTCTTGCGGTTTTTGTTCTGTTGCTACAGGAAAACCTTTGGAGGCAGATATTTTCGAACCTGCGCGCGTAGCGCAGTCAGTTTTCTTAATGGGTGTAAAGCACTGTGTGATCACTTCAGTAGATAGGGACGATCTGGCAGATGGTGGATCCACCATATGGGCCCAAACGGTTAAAGCCATCCGCAGAAGATCACCTAAAACTACCATGGAAACACTTATTCCTGATTTCGCTGGTAAATGGGAAAACCTTCAAAGGATCATTGATGTGGCACCTGAAATAATTTCCCATAATCTGGAAACGGTAAGAAGACTTACTAAACAGGTAAGGATCCAGGCCAAATATGACCGTAGTCTTGAGGTTCTATTTCGCCTAAAGAAAGCTGGGATGAGAACCAAGTCTGGAGTCATGCTTGGACTTGGAGAAAGCTATCAAGAGGTTTTAGAAACAATGGATGATCTAAGAAGTGTAGGAACGGACATATTGACTTTAGGTCAATATCTCCAACCAACGGTCAAGCATTTGCCAGTAGCGGAATTTATTAGACCTGAAGTTTTTGAAGAATTCAAAGTGATCGGCCTTGATAAAGGATTCAGATATGTGGAATCCGGACCTTTGGTACGTTCGTCATATCATGCAGAAAAGCATCTTTTTTAGTCTTTAGACTTGTAAACTCACCTATTTTTTTCTTCTCGAACAAGGCCATGTAGCCCCCTTTTTTATTTGTACTTTGTAGTGAAAGGAATATATTTGGAACTTGGCTAAAATCAGGTGTCCACACCAAACATTTTTAGCCACTAAATTGTTGAAGAAAAAGAAATCCTTGATATGAAATTAAGATCTACACTTTATTTGATCCCTGTTTGTTTGATCGCTGTTACAGCCTACTTTCAAAATGAACAAAACAATGAACCTTCCTATGAGCCAAGGACTAGCTCTGAAGATGTTGCGCAGAGTGCAGCTGGACAGTTCGAATATCGAAAAATGATGAATGCAGATCCTGAGACTGGCGAGATCAATAAAGAGCATGTGCTTGAATTGAGAAACGCTATGGACAGGCTAAAACCTACTGCTAACAGAGATGCCGAGGATCTGGTTTGGACAGAACTTGGTCCAGATAATATCGCTGGAAGAGTGCGAGCTATAGAATCTGACCCTGCCAACCCAAGTGTCCTTTATGCCGGAGGAGTTTCAGGAGGACTATTCAAAACTGAAGACTTGGGAAATACTTGGGAATTTGTGGATGGCTTAAATTCTAATTTGGTCATCTCTGCCATCTCAATTCTAGGAAATGGAAATATCTACGTGGGAACAGGAAATTCGAATGAAGGAATAAGTGGTTCTGGAGGAAGTGGATTCCTTGGAAATGGACTATTCAAGTCTACAGATGGCGGTGAGACCTTTGAAGTTGTTTCCGATTTTGAGCCAAGTACGCTTTCATCTGGAGACGATTGGTCTTTTGTTAATAGGCTTATAAGAGATCCTAACGATCCCAATGCTGTTTGGATAGCTTTCGGTGGAGGGTTCAGAAAATATATAGACGGGAATGATGATCTTGAACCAAGAGCCGATGGACTTCCTTCAGGAAGCGCAGTATCTACAGATGCTGATATTTCTACGGATGGTTCAGTGATCTCTTGTGTTATTGCGGATAATGTATTTATCTCTACAGACGGTGGTCAGAATTTTGAAGATAGATCAGGTAATGGATTGCCTCTTCCATCTACCGTGAACAGAGCGGAATTTGCGATGTGTCCGGATGACCCAAGCAGAATGTATGCATTTATGTCCAATGGTTCTGGTTACTTGCATAGTTGTTGGGCCTCTGACGATTTCGGACAGACTTTTGATCAGATCGCATTCAGCAGTAATAATGGAACTTCTGATTTCTCTCCTTGTATTTCTGCAAATGGACAATGTTGGTACGATCAAGATATCACGGTAGTTCCGGGAGATTGCGACAAAGTAATTATTGGTGGTGTCCGTCTTTATAGATGGGAGAAAGCCGTAGCCGACCCGATCTTTGGGCAGTGGGAACAGATCGCTTTCCAAAATGGACAGCAACCTGGAAATTATATTCATGCTGACATTCATTACTTCCACTGGACAAGTGATAATGTGCTTTTTGTAGGTTGTGATGGTGGTGTATACAGAAGTGAAGACAATGGAAATAGCATTTATCCGACAAATAGATACTTGAACGTAACTCAACTATACGACATGGACTTTGGCCCTAAAGGTCAGGTTATCGGAGGAACTCAGGATAATGGATCGCTTTACATAGACTTTTTGGGAAATACACTTCAAGAAGCGAGAAGTGTAGGTGGTGGAGATGGATTTGATGTTGAACATTCACAATTTAATGAGAAAGTGCTTTTTACTTCAATTTACAATGGATTTGTTGCTCGTTCAAATGACGGAGGTGTAAACTCTTCTGGATTTGGACCTTATGAAACCGGACCTTTCTATACTGTTCAGGAATTTTGGGAAACTGATAATGACCCTAATAATACAAGTGAGGTTTCATACGTGAACTTTACTACTGATACGATATTTGCAGGAGACACGATCCCATATTTAAGTCAGAGTTTAGGGCTTTCCTTGGAATACGAAACTCCGGAAACTGTATTTCCAGGAGACACAGTTTTCCTACCAGATAATGTTTCGACATGGTATGCTACTTCAAGTTCTGGAACCAATCCGCTTTCTATAAGTAGAAAAGCTGCGAATTTCAATACAACGAATTTCGAGTGGATGACCCCTATAACGAGCATTACGGGAACAATAACAAAAATGAGATTCTCAGCTGATGGGAACCATTTGTATGTTGGTACTTCTGGAGGTAGAGTAGATAGGATATCTGGTTTGGCTGAAGTTTACAGTCCTGAAGAAGCGAGTATTGCTTTTAGGCCAGCAAACAATGACTCCATTATTTCGATGACCACTAATGACACAATTGTCGGAGGCTTGAATAATGTCGATTTCTCGGCCGATAGTTATATGTTCTTTGATGGAACGCCTGTAACGTACAAAGTGAACGTTACTACTATAAGAGGGGCCGGGGGGAATGGTATAACTGGAATTGCGGTAGACCCTAACGATCCGGAAAGAGTTGCCCTTTCTACAGGTGGTTATTCTACTTCTTCTTCACATGTTCTATTAAGTGAAAGTGCGCAATCCACACAAGACAATGACACTTTTGATGGTGTATGGAGTGCCCCAAGTGGAATAAACGGGATCTCAAGAATGCCTGTTTACTCAGTAACATTTGACAAACTGAATCCAGGAAGGATCATTGCCGGAACTGAATTTGGAATATTCGTTAGCGAAAATGATGGTGGTTCTTGGCAAGAATGCAATTTTGACCCTTCAACAGGTAAGCAAACCATTGGAAGAACGCCAGTTTACGAATTGCTACAACAAACTTACACTTTCGCAGACCAAGCTGTTTGGAATGAGAACACGATCTACGCAGGAACACATGGTAGAGGTTTCTGGTTCGCAGGTGGGGATTTTACAGTTGATGTAGAAGACATTACCAATTTAGAGGACTCTAAATTAATTGATGGGTTGAATGTATATCCGAATCCACTAACAGAAACAGGAACAATAGCATTCAATTTGAATGAAATGAACGATGTAGAGTTCAGTATATATGACATGAGTGGAAATTTAATTTCTTCTCAGGGCATCATGAATATGAGCGCAGGACAAAGAAATATTCAGTTTGACGCTTCTGGACTTGCAAACGGAATTTACATTGCTAACATTAGAGTGAAAGACCAAGTGCAGTTTGGTAAGTTCATCAAAATGTAAGTTGATCTGAAAAATTTGAAAGCCCCATATTGGAAACGATCTGGGGTTTTTTATTGCTCGAATTTCTTTAGTTCTAATTGTTGACCATCAAATACCGCATATGTAAAATGATGGATCCAATCTCCTAGGTTAACATACCTACTTTGATCAATAGCAATATCCAAAGGCAAGTGACGATGCCCAAAAATGAGATAGTCGAAATGTTCTTCTTTTAATTTATCCTTGCAGAATGTCAAGAGCCACTCGTTCTCTTCTCCTTGAAATCCTTTCTTATAGTCTTGTTCTGCATTTCTGCTTGTCTTAGAAAAATAATTGGCCACGCCTATTCCAAAATTTGGATGCAACCGAGCAAAGAGCCATTGGCAGAGCCTACTCCTGAAAACCTGCTTTAGGACTTTGTAGCCTTTATCCCCTGGCCCCAGACCATCTCCATGATGTAGGAAGAAACGTTTTCCCCCATATTCTTTGACCAATTCATTTGGCACCATTTCAACTCCCAATTCCTGAGGTATGTAATCAAATATCCACATGTCGTGGTTTCCATAATACCAATAGACCTTAATGCCCTTATCGGTCAGTTCAGCGATCTTACCCATCAGGCGAATATGTCCTCTTGGAATGGCGTGCTTATACTCAAACCAAAAATCAAAGATGTCTCCCATCAAATGGACCTCCTTAGCATCTTTAGAGGCCATTTCCAACCAAGAGACGAATTTCCTTTCTCTTTCTAAACTTGCTTCTCTACTGGGGATCCCCAAATGAAGATCAGAAGCAAAATATATGTTCGATCCACTCACTATAAAGGAATTTTCTTTCTTAGGCTACGCAGAGATAGCTCTTTTAATTCTAATTGGAAACTAATGGTTTTCCCAAAAGAAAAGTCGGACTGGTCCATTTCTCCATCTCCATCTACATCAAAAACGAGAGGGAAATAAACCACCAAATAGTCTCTGGCCAAAGTGTACTTTAAGCCAAATTCTGAATAATTCTTCATCACTTCTTGTTGGCCCTCATTTGTAACTTCGATTATTGGAGACCACCCCATCGAATAGAATAATCCCAAACCAATAGGTAGTGGAAGATCTGCTTCAAAATTAAATGCCAGAAGATCTCCTGAGCTCAAGCCTGCCACAGGAGCTTTAAATCCACCCTGCCCCATAAATAGTTGTCTTCCCAAAAAGCCTTCGGTATCTGTTCTGGCTAATACCACATCATCGTACAAATAATCCTGGTTCGCACTTCTGAATTTTCCATCTACATTATTTGATATTTTGCCTTCCTTCGATAACCTATTATTACTAGCCGTTAAAAAAAGTCTTTCATCCGCACGTATTGAACCATTGTCAAATATTCTACCTGCAAAGACCCTTAGATCTATCGACTTTTTCTTAGAATAAAAATAACGTGACTTATGTGCAAGTGTCAATCTCGAATGCCCCTCAGCTATCCTAAAATTAACATCAGACCTATTACGCAGAAGACTGTTCTTATCTTGAAATATAAAGGAAATATCATGATAGCTCCGAGTTATCATAGTATCTACCCTATAGTCAAATGGTATTAAGGTCGAATCCAGACCAACTTCATCTATGTCATAAACATCCTCAATATGAATGTATCTATAGTTAAGGTCAAATGTGTTGTTGGCCTTTAACCTTTTGGGCCTGAACTGCATATTGAACCCCGCAGCCCATTTCCGATAATTGAATTTTTCAGTCTCACTTTGTTTAAATGAAAAGGCCGAAACCTGGCCAAATACCTCTATCCACTTAAGTGCCCCAAAATTTGGTTTGATGTTCGCATTAGCTTTTGCATATCCATTCAATCTACTCGTCTCGAAAGAGTACATAGGATGCAAGTTGAATTCAAGTGTTTTTGGAAATGCCTCTAAATTGTGCAATGCAAAGCCAGGCATGATCTTGTCGCTCTTATTCCATCCTATAGTTGGAAGAAAGTAGAGATGAGACTTATCGATCTCCCGAATTCGAGAACCAAATCTAAGACTCAATGGTTCCCAGGTCTTTACAACTCCTTTTTCGGTCCATCTATCATTTTTTCTAGAGCTTTGCAATGTTTCAAATTTTGGATCTAGTCTAACCTCATCAAAACTTCTACTTGGAAAAGAGACCTTGGTTTTCCCTTGGAATGGATCAACCCATTTAGTAGACACTAATTTTCCATCTTTATAGGAGCCAACAGAGATCGGAGCGCTGAATTCTGATCTATTCTTGATCTCTACCTCAGCTGTTTTACCATTGTCATGAACAGAGCATAATTTATGATCTACGCTAGTATTTCGCATTACCAATTCATCAAAGAACCAAGCCAGATCTTTTCCTGTAGTGGTTTCAAACACGGCTTGCAGATCATTGGGTCCGGGATGTCTAAATTTCCATTCATCAAAATAGGTCTGCATGCACTTATCAAATAATTCTTCACCTAGGTAGAACGATAAATATTTCATTGCGAATGAAGCCTTTTCATAGACTATAATACCATAATTCAGAGATGTATAGTGATCTGCGTGATACTGAATTGGTTGTTCAGAATTCCTTGAATGACCCAGATAATGAGATAGGTCCATAAGCTCCGCCATATCGAACTCAATTAGTCCCGCATCCAAGGTGTTTGGTTCGTCAGGGTATTTTATATCAAAATAACGGTGCTCGTAATAGGAATTGATCCCTTCATCCAACCAAGGGTAGGATCTTTCATTCGTACCTAGTATGCCATAAAACCAGTTATGCCCAACTTCATGGACAATAACCCTTTCCAAGTCTTTTGCGTTTTGACTGTTCCCTATAATGGTGATGTTGGGGTATTCCATGCCACCACCTGCACTTATGGTTCCGTCAACAGCTGTGCAATGCTTGTAAGGATAGTCCCCATTCCAAAGTGAATAATAGTAAACTCCATCTTTAAGATACTCCGTTGCACGTCTCCAAAGGTTGTGGTTCTCATTGGTGAACATTGCCCAAAGATCAACTATCTCTTGAGAGCCCGGAAGCTTCAATGTATCATGCAACACATTGAATTTCTTATCTGCAAACCAAGCATGATCGTGCACATTATCCTGTATAAATGTGATAGTCTTCTTTTTGTCAGCTGAGGCAACTGTCGAGGAAACTCCGTCTTTCTCACCAAAGCTTTTGTTCATTGTCTCCTCTACCTTTTCCATTAACCACTGCTTTTCACTCTCTTCTTGAAGGTCTCCTGTTGCTCCTACTACATAGTTTTCAGGAAGTGTAATGCTAACTTCGAATGAGCCGTATTCCGAATAGAATTCACCCTGATCCAAATAGGGCATTTGATGCCACCCATCATTGTCGAAAACAGCTGGCTTCGGATACCACTGAGTAATGTAATAAGACTGACCTGTATGACCTAATCTACTAAAAGACCCTATCGGGACTTTCACCCTAAACGGAGTTTCAATAATCGAGGACTCACCTGAAAGGATAGGCTTTTTCAATCTAAGGATAATGATGTCTGGTTCATCTGTAGTATCAAATGATATTGCTTCACCATCCTGCAAAAAAGAAAGACTATCTAAATAACCGCGTTCGCTTACTTTAGAAAAATTGAAACCAAAATCATTACCTTCCTTTTTCTGTCTATTTAGCGCTGTACTATTGTCTTTATAAGCATTTGGCCAAATGTGAAAATAGATCTCCTTGATCATATTTGGCGCATTGTTATGGTACTCCAACTTCTCGTAACCATGAAGAAAATGATCAACATCATCTAACTCAACTTCAATGTTATAGTTGACCTCTTGCTGGAAATAGTCCTGACCTTTAAGAACTAAAAAGGAGAATAGTGTAAGTAAGCTGAGTAAAGAATTCCTCATTTATTAGTGACCAAAGATCTGTTCTAGTCTTGCCTCAAGCGCAGCTCCTCGCAATTTAACATCCATGATCTTGCCTTCCTTATCTAAAAGAACAGTGTGGGGAATACTACGAACACCATATGCCTTCGCAGCAATAGAATTCCATTTGGCAAGATCGCTTACATGTGTCCAGGTCAATCTGTCTTTTGCTATAGCTCCTAACCATCTGTCTTTATTACTATCTAAAGAAACTCCATAGATCTCAAATCCATCGTCTTTATACTTTTCATACATCTTAACGACATTGGGGTTTTCTCTCCTGCATGGCCCGCACCAAGAAGCCCAAAAATCGACAAGAACATATTTTCCTCTAAATGAAGACAAAGGGATATTTTTACCATTGGGGTCAGGAAGGTCAATTTCTGGAGCTTCATTTCCAACACCACTTGAAGCCGCAGTTAATTTCGCAGCAGCTTCTTGCTTTTTTTGCCTTTCTGCATCAGCGATCTTTTTCTTCAAACTTAAATAAGCATTGCTCATTGGAATAACATCCTTAAGTCCTTCCTTCAACTTTTTATATCGCTCTAACTCTTTCACAGGATGAAGGTTATGCGAAATTGTTATTGCAGCAGGAGATGTGGAATTATTATCAATAAAATTAGTGAGGTATTCATAATATGGCGTTACCAGATCTTCGTTGGCTTGTTCATACTTTGCTTTGTCCTCTTGAGAAGGTAAACCTAAACCTTTATACCATTGCTCCAAGGAATCTCTTCGTGCGCGAAATTTTATATCCTTTTTTACGTGCTCTGCTATGAGTTTTGAATCATTAGAGCCATGCACTGTATACGTCTCTTTAAGTTGACCTTGAGCGCCTTCTACAGCTATTTTTTGCGTGCTGTCCATTACCAAAATGATCTGCTCATCTCCTATCTTCAATTTATAGAAATCCAGAGGCATATTCTTGGCATAGAGCACAAATTCACCATTCACATTTGTTCTGGTAGAATCGATCGCACCCCTTAGGCTGTTGTTCTGAAAGGTCACTAATTGGGAATCTGCTCCGTTTATTTTTCCTGCTATTGTCGTTTTTCCTTTTTCTGCCGGACCTCCGCAGGCTGCATACAGCGCTATCATGCATATAGTAGCTAAATATTTCATGTCACAAATTTATTAGGTTTTGGGCTAATGTGCCAGTTTAGGTCTGTGATATTTTTTTCAGATCTTATGATCACAATTGTTCAAGGGTCCGATCAAAAAGTAGAGATCAATTCCTTCATTATTTTGGTCATCAACGGTTCCGCCTTATTGGCCACAGCGATAACGTCTTCTGCACTCACTTCAACGATCCTTCCTTCTATTCCAATGTCTGTTATGATAGATATCGCAAAACATGGAATGCTCATATGTCTGGCTACGATCACTTCTGGCACCGTAGACATTCCCACAGTATCAGCACCAACCGCTCTAAAAGCCTGATATTCTGCAAGCGTTTCAAGTGTTGGCCCACTTAATCCAAGGTACACACCTTTTTGAACTTTTATATTATGTTCTGCTGCTATTGCCTCTGCTTTAGCCACTAAGTCTTTAGCATAGGTTTTTGACATATCAGGAAAACGAGGACCCAATTCACTAAAATTCTGACCTCTCAAGGGATGTTCCGGAAAGAAATTGATGTGATCAGTCAGTATCATAAGATCACCTATCTCATAATCGGGATTCACTCCTCCACTGGCATTTGAAACAAATAGGCTACTGATCCCTAAATTCTTCATAACTCTCACAGGAAAAGTCACCTGCTTCATATCATAACCCTCGTAGTAATGGAACCGACCTTGCATTGCAATGATAGGTCGTCCACCAAGATGACCAAATATCAGTTTTCCTGAATGACCTTCTACAGTTGATACCGGAAAATTGGGGATGTCCTCATAAGGAATGATATCTACTATATCTATCTCTTTTACAAGACCACCAAGACCAGTCCCTAATATGATACCTACATCAGGACTTATTTTTGTCTTACCTCTTATAAAGTCAGCTGAAGCTTGAATTTGTTCTAACATAATTTCTGATCGCGTTTTTAAACTTTTCTTCCTCTTTTAAAAATTGCACCTCTATTCCAATAGCATATATAGGCAACTCTTTGAGTAAATGGACATGTCTGCCTCTTGTCAATCTCTGCGCATCCTTCTCAGTCGTGAAAATAACAGTATCAACATTAATAGAACCGTATTTTTCTATGATCTTTTGAATGTCCTTTTCTGAATAAGAATGATGATCTCCAAAGTCGAAGTAGGTCCAATCTTTTGCATTATGCAAAATGTCTTTTTTCATTCCCTGAGAAGACGCAATTCCAGTTACTAAAATGGCATGTTCATTGACTTTATTCTCTAGTATCTTTTGGGAAAATATATGTTGAGGTCTGGTGTATTTTATACTTGTGAAGAAAACCGGCTTATTATATTTAGCCAAGCTTTTTCTCATCCTAGTCTCTTCCTGTAGATCCAATATTGTCGGGCTTTTCGTAATAATGATCAGATCTGAGCTGTAGGCACGAGAACGTAGATCACGCAATTTTCCTGAAGGAAAAAGAAAGTCTTTATAGAATGGTCTTTCATATGAACTCAATAAAATATTAAGGCCATTCATCAATTTCCTATGCTGAAGAGCATCGTCCAGTACGATCACCTCATTTGAACCATGACTATGACGAAGCGCACTGATAGCAGCGCACCGATCACCCTTTAAAAAGACAGGGATTATGGGAAATTTTCTTTTGATCTGAAGCGGTTCATCACCAACCTCTTCTGCAGTATCATCTACTGTTACATTTTTTAAGTTGTCATTCTCACGTCCATACCCCCTGCTAACAACACCCATTTCAAACTCGTCTCCAAATACCCTGATCAAATATTCAACGAATGGTGTTTTACCAGACCCGCCTAATGCCAGATTTCCCACTTTCAAAAGCTTATGGCCCATGTCTTTGGACTTGAGAACTCCCATATTGAACATACCATGCCTTAAATGAAGCACAACCTTGTAAATTAAGGCAAAAGGACTTAATAGAATGACCCTCAAGAACATGGGCCAAATATAGAATATAGTTGCTGTCAATTTTTTTAAGTCTGAAAGCATTTTCAGCTAAAAAGTCTTGAGAATGAACGGAAAAAACGACAGATCATTAGATTTGCAGCGCCTTAGGCCAAAATAACTGACAATTTGTCCATTATTCACCTTTGGCAGATAATTTGAAGACCATTGAACAAAGCAGAAAAAATGCCGAAGAATAAGGAGAAAGAAACTATAAAAACAGAAGATACGATAGAGGCCACAGAGAACGTGAACGAAGAAAAGATGAAAGAAGAGACCACAGGTTCTGAAGGAACTGTTGAAGAAGCAGAAAGCTCTGAAGAACCGAATGTCAATGGAGTGAATGAATGGGAAACAAAGTACCATGAAGTGAATGACAAATATTTGAGGCTTTATTCTGAATTTGAGAATTTCAGGAAGCGAACAGCAAAAGAAAGATTAGATCTTCTATCAACGGCAGGAGGAGATGTCATTAAGAAAATGCTACCTGTCCTAGATGATTTTGATAGAGCTATTAAAGCTAATGACGAAAGTGAAGACACTGCTGCATTGAAGGAAGGTTTTTCTTTGATCAGACAGAAAATGTTTGGAATATTAAGCCAAGAGGGCTTGAAGCCAATGGAATCTCTAGAAACAATTTTCGATACAGACTTGCATGAAGCGATAACACAAATTCCCGCACCTAAAGATGACTTAAAAGGTAAGGTGGTGGATGTGATCGAAAAGGGTTATTATTTAAATGAAAAAGTGTTACGATTTGCCAAAGTGGTGATCGGTAATTAAAAGCGCATGTCGAAAAGAGATTACTACGAAATACTTGGCATTTCTAAAGGTGCATCTGAGGCTGAAATAAAAAAAGCCTATAGAAAAATGGCCATCAAATTTCACCCGGACAAGAACCCGGATGACAAAGAATCTGAAGCCAAATTCAAAGAAGCCGCTGAAGCTTACGAAGTATTGAGCGATGATAACAAACGAGCACGATATGATCAATTCGGTCATGCAGGAATGAAAGGTGCTGGTGCTGGAGGCTTTGGAGGAGGAATGTCCATGGAGGACATCTTTTCTCAATTCGGAGACATTTTCGGAGGTGGTTTTGGAGGTTTTGGAGGAGGTGGCTTTAGCGGCAGTCGAGGCAGAAGAAGAACCATGAAAGGTTCGAACCTTCGAATTAAAGTCAGCCTAACTTTGGAAGAGATCGCTAAAGGTGTAACAAAGAAGATCAAAGTACAGAAATTCGTACAAGCTGATGGCGTGTCATACGGCACTTGTAGCACATGCAATGGTTCCGGACAGGTAGTTCGTGTGCAACAGACCATTCTCGGGCAGATGCAAACTAGCTCTACGTGTTCCATATGCCATGGAACAGGACAAATGGTCACCCATAAACCAAGAGGTGCAAACGAACATGGACTTGAGCGTAAAGAAGAGGTGATGGAGATCGACATTCCTGCAGGGGTAGAAGAGGGAATGCAGTTGAACATCAGCGGAAAAGGTAATGCTGCTCCGGCAGGAGGAATTAACGGAGACTTACTTGTTGTGATAGAAGAAAAAGACCATTTACATTTCAAACGAAATGGTGACGACCTACATTACGACCTTTATGTCAATTTCGCTGATGCCGCTTTAGGTGGAGATGCAGAAATACCATTGATCGATGGTAAGGCGAAAATAAAAGTGGAGCCCGGAACTCAAAGCGGTAAAATGGTGAGGCTAAGAGGAAAAGGACTTCCAAACGTACACAACTCTAGAAAAGGAGACCTTATCGCTAACATAAGTGTTTGGACACCCAAGACCCTCAACAAAGAGGAAAAAGAAATGCTTGATAAACTTAGGGTGTCGGAGAACTTCAGACCTGACCCAGGTAAAAAAGACAAAGGCTTTTTCCAAAGAGTAGCTGAAATGTTTGGTGACTGACATCATTGCAGAACATTCTAACTTTATTACCAAACATCTCAGTATTCATTCCGTTCATAAATTTATAAGCTGACGATAAAAGCTTCTTATTATATTCGCCCGCATTAGAAATGTTAAGAGCAGAGAACATAGTTAAGCGCTACAGCGGACACACAGCCTTGGATGATGTTTCCATCCATGTAAAACCACAAAAAATATTTGGCCTTTTAGGGCCAAACGGAGCGGGAAAAACCTCCTTGATCCGGATCATCAATCAAATTACTGGGCCAGATAAAGGAGAGATCTTCATCGATGGCAAGAGCCTTGCGCCTTATCATGTAGAGCAGATCGGGTACCTTCCAGAAGAACGTGGCCTTTACAAAAAAATGAAGGTTGGTGAACAGGCCGTTTACCTTGCTCAACTCAAAGGCTTAACAACCAAAGACGCCAAGAAAAGATTGAGGCATTGGTTCGAGAAGTTCGAGATGGAAGGTTGGTGGAATAAAAAGATCGAGGACTTATCAAAAGGTATGGCTCAAAAGGTCCAGTTCATTACTACGGTGTTGCATGAACCAAAGATCTTGATCTTGGATGAACCTTTCAGTGGTTTTGACCCGATCAACGCTAAACTTATAAGAGAAGAGATATTAAGACTGAGGGATGAAGGTGCTACAGTACTCTTGTCCACACATAATATGGGCTCTGTAGAAGAGATCTGTGACGATATCGCTTTGATAGATAAGGCCAAGGTAGTGCTAAGTGGTGAAGTGAAGCAAGTGCGACAAGACCACAAAAAACACATTTATCGTGTTCGCTTTAAAGGTGAGATCCTTGGATTTACCAATGCTCTTTGGACGAATTACGAATTGGTGGACAAACAAAAAGATGATGAAGGTTACAACATCACAGACATCAAGATCTTGAATAATTCTAATTTGAACGAGTTATTGAAGACTATTTTGCCACATGCAGACATTCAAAGTGTAGTGGAAGTCATACCAACAATGAGCGAGATATTTATTGAAACTGTTGAAGGAAAGGAGGTTGAAATTGAATAAGACCTGGCTGATCATAAAACGAGAATACTTGACAAGGGTCAAGAAAAAGAGCTTCATTATCATGACACTTTTGGGGCCGATCCTATTTGTGGGTCTAATGGCATTGGCGGTTTTCTTAAGCCAACAAGAAAAAGGGACAACTGAGGTTTTGATCGCTGACACCAATGGTCAATTTGCTGTTATGGATACCAGTTTGGTAAAGGATTCTAAAAGCGTCAAATTCTTTTTCCATGGAAGTGACATGAGTGACAAGGCTTTCGAGGCCAGCCCCTATGATGTGCTCATAAGACTGGAGGATGCTGATGATATCCGCAACAAAACCCTTCCTATGATCTATAAGGAGAATGAGCCAAGCGCACTCTCACAAAACAAGATCGCGAATGAATTGGAAAAGGTATATCAGGAATTGATCATGATCCAGAACAAGATGAGCAAAGAGGAGATCGAGAGCCTTACTGCCAAAGTGGATCTACAACCCCAGAAAATATTTGAAGAGGCTAAAGACATTCCTACAGAAGTTGGAGCGATCGTTGGCTTCTTTATGTCGGTGATCATTTATATGTTCTTGTTCATTTATGGTGCACAGATCATGCGAAGTGTCATGGAGGAAAAAACGAGTAGGATCGTAGAGGTGATCGTTTCTTCCGTAAGACCATTTCAATTGATGATGGGAAAGATCGTTGGTGTCGCAATGGTAGGCTTAACACAATTTCTCATATGGATCTTGTTCTCCAACATTCTATTCCTTGTATTTGGGATCATGTTCCCGGACATCTTCAGTGGAGGTGGACAAGTAGAGGCGGCATCTGAAATGATGAAAGATGCCAACACTAGTGCATTTGCAACAAAGATCTGGGAGATAATCCATCAGATAAACTTTCCATTTTTGATCGGGATGTTCCTATTCTATTTCCTTGGAGGATATCTTCTCTATAGTAGTTTATTCGCAGCTATTGGAAGTGCTGTTGATCATGAATCTGATACACAGCAATTCATGATACCGATAATGATGCCAATGATATTCGGATTTATCATTGCTGAAATGGCCATACTTAACCCGGACGGACCTGCAGTTTACTGGACCTCTATCATACCATTTACATCTCCTGTTGTAATGATGGTGAAAGTGGGAATGATGGGAATGGGCTCAATACCTATTGAATGGGGCACACTACTTCTATCCATGGCGCTTTTGATACTCGGCTTTTTCTTTACTACCTGGCTTGCAGGAAAGATCTACCGCACAGGCATACTTATGCATGGTAAAAAAGTAAGTTATAAGGAACTCTGGAAATGGCTAACTTATAAAGTCTAGTCTTAAAGTGTTTGCTTTACTTCTATCTCGTGGAATGACTCTACTTGGTCCCCAACTTTGATATCGTTGAATTTCTCTATGTTAAGGCCACACTCATATCCATGCGTTACTTCTTTAACATCATCCTTGAATCGTTTCAGTGAACCAAGATCGCCAGTATAGATCACAATACCATCTCTGATCAAACGAACTTTGTTGTTCCTTAGGATCTTTCCATCTAGCACGAAACAACCTGCTATAGTACCTACTTTCGATATCTTGAATACTTCTCTGATCTCAGCTGTTCCAAGGATCTCCTCTTCTATCTTAGCTGAAAGCATGCCTTCCATCGCTTCTTTCACTTCTTCAATAGCGGCATAGATCACAGAGTAAAGTTTGATCTGCACCTCTTCTTTCTCAGCTACTTTCCTAGCACTAGTAGAAGGTCTCACCTGGAATCCAATAACAATGGCATCCGAAGCTGAGGCAAGGAGTATGTCTGATTCCGAGATCTGCCCAACAGCCTTGTGTATGATCTTCACTTGTACTTTTTCAGTAGAAAGCTTTTCGAGAGAGTCGCTCAGAGCTTCAATGGAACCATCCACGTCACCTTTAAGAACGATATTCAATTCCTTGAATTCCCCAACAGCGATCCTACGTCCGATCTCATCTAGGGTCAATGACTTCTGAGTTCTAACCCCTTGCTCTCTCTGTAGTTGCATCCTTTTAGATGCGATCTCTCTTGCCTCCTTCTCATCTTCCATGATGTTGAACTTGTCACCTGCATTTGGTGCGCCATTCAATCCTAGGATAGATACTGGAATAGCTGGACCAGCTTCTTTGACAGCCTGTCCCCTTTCATTGAACATTGCTTTCACCTTACCACTTTGCCCTCCGGCAAGCATCGCATCCCCGATCCGAAGTGTCCCTGCTTCCACAAGAACGGTAGTTACGAAACCTCTTCCTTTGTCAAGTGAAGATTCAATAATGGTTCCTTGAGCCTTTTTATTTGGATTGGCTTTCAACTCCAACATTTCTGCCTCAACCAAAACTTTTTCTAACAACTCATTGACATTGGTCCCTTGCTTTGCCGAGATCTCCTGACTTTGATATTTTCCACCCCACTCTTCCAAAAGAATGTTCATTTGTGAAAGCTCTTCACGGATCTTATCTGGGTTGGCCGCGTCACGGTCAATTTTATTTAGAGCAAATATCATTGGTATACCTGCAGCCTGAGCATGATTGATCGCCTCTTTAGTTTGAGGCATCACCGCATCATCAGCTGCAATTACAATAATTGCTAAGTCTGTGACTTGCGCACCCCTGGCTCTCATTGCTGTAAATGCTTCGTGTCCCGGAGTATCTAAGAAGGTAATGCTCTTTCCATTATCAAGTAGCACATTGTAAGCACCAATGTGCTGGGTTATGCCACCAGCTTCTCCTGCGATAACATTCGCCTTACGAACATGATCCAGCAAACTTGTTTTACCATGGTCTACGTGACCCATTACAGTTACGATAGGTGACCTTGGAAGTAGGTCTTCTTCTTTGTCCTCAACAACTTGAATAGCTTCCTGGATCTCTGCACTTACAAATTCCACGATATAACCAAATTCTTCAGCGATTATGGTGATCGTTTCAGCGTCCAACCTTTGGTTGATGGAAGCAAAGATCCCAAGGGACATACATGCAGATATGATATCGTTCGGGCTCTTGTTCATCATAACGGCCAATTCCGATACCGAGACGAATTCCGTCAATTTCAGGATGTTCTCCTCTGCCTGTTGTATTGCCTGTTCTAGTTCTGTTCTTTCTGCTGCTGCATCTCTTTTTGCTCTTCTATTCTTTGCAGATTGTTTCTTACCACCTCCACTTAAACGTGCAAGAGTTTCTTTGATCTCTTTCTGGATCTCTTTTTCGTCCAGCTCTTTCTTCGGCCCTCCTCTTCTGGCGCTTCTTCCAGGGATTCTAGGGCCGCCTTTAGCAACTTTATCTACGTCAACTTTTGGTTTACGTATTCTTTTTCTTCTTTTCTTATTCTCTCCTTGAGAGACTGCAACCTTCTTAGCCTTTGGTGGTGGAAGATCTATCTTTCCGACTACTGTAGGTCCCGATAATTTATCAGCTTTGGCCTCGAGCAATTCTGGCTCTGGCTCATCTATTTTTTCTGTCTTTGTTTCTGAACCAACAGAAACAGGGGCATCTTCTTTCTTGACCTCTTTTGGCTTTTCTTCCTTCACCACTTTCTCAGCCTTCACCACTTTCTTAGGCTCTTCTTTCACCTCTTTCTTCGCCTCTGGTTCTGGCTTTTTCTCCAGTTCGATCTTATCTACAACCTTAACCTTTATATCTTCTGCTTTGGCAACAACGGTTTCCGGTTCCTTAATACTTTGCACTCCCTTGATGAAGACATCTTCTTCCTCTTGCTTGGGTTTGCGGTCAGGCTTAGTCGCAGTCTCAATAGAAACAGTTTCTCTTACCTCTTTCTCCTCTACATTCTTCTTTTTAGAGCGCTGCTTAACGTCTCGGTCTGCTGCAAACTCCTGAAGAAGGAGGTCGTACATCTCTGGATCTAGCTTCGTATTTGGCTTCGCCTCAATATCGAACCCCTTGGAACCAAGAAATTCCACAACACGACCTATCCCAAGATTGACCTCTCTTGCTGCTTTACTTAATCTTACCGTCTTTACTGTTTCTGCCATAGGCAAATTCTAAAATTATGCTTCTAATTCTTCAGTTAATATTTTCAATACTTCATCGATCGTTTCATCTTCAAGATCTGTTCGTGAAGCTAGGTCTGTTTTTCCTATTTCCAATACACTTCTAGCTGTATCACAACCAATGGCTTTCAAGGCATCAAGCACCCATCCATCAATTTCATCTGCAAATTCTTCCAGATCCACATCGTCCGTCTCATTTTCGTCTGCCTCTCTATACACGTCAATATCGTACTCTGTGAGCTTGCTAGCCAATTTAATGTTGTGTCCACCTTTACCAATTGCCAATGAAACTTGATCTGGTTTTAAGTAAACATCAGCCTTTTTGGTCTCGTCATTCAAATTTATACTCACGATCTTTGCGGGGCTCAAAGCACGAGTAATGAAGAGTGTAGCGTTATTGGTGAAGTTAATAACATCAATGTTCTCGTTCTTCAACTCTCTCACGATGCTGTGTATCCTAGAGCCTTTCATACCAACACAAGCTCCTACCGGATCTATTCTATCGTCATATGACTCAACAGCAACTTTCGCTCTTTCACCTGGTTCTCTTACTATCTTTTTAATCGTAATAAGCCCATCAAATACTTCTGGCACTTCCATTTCAAAGAGCCTTTCCAAAAACTCAGGTGCCGTTCTGGAAAGAATTACTGATGGATTGTTGTTTCTCATTTCCACCTTGGCAACTACCGCTCTTACAGAATCACCTTTCTTGAAGTAATCTGTTTTGATCTGTTGAGATTTTGGAAGAATAAGTTCACTTCCCTCGTCATCCAATACAAGTATCTCTCTTTTCCAAACCTGGTAAACTTCACCTGTAATGATATCTCCAACTCGTTCAGAATATTTTTTATAAATGCTATCTTTTTCAAGGTCCATTATCCTGGAAGCAAGGTTTTGCCTGAGTGCAAGAATATTCCTTCTTCCAAAATCCTCTAGTTTCAATTCTTCGGATACTTCTTCACCTACTTCAAAATCTTCTTCGATCTTTTTGGCTTCTGTTAAACTTATTTCAAGATTGTCGTCTTCAATATCCCCATCTGCTACGATCTCTCTGTTCCTCCAGATCTCAAGATCTCCTTTATCTACATTAAGTATAATATCGAAATTCTCGTCCGTACCATATTTTTTGATGAGTGTATTTCTGAATACTTCTTCCAGAATATTCATCATTGTAACACGATCTATATTCTTGAACTCTTTAAACTCCGAAAACGACTCTATTAAATTCAAACTATCCATTTGTCTTCTTATTTAAATAAGATCACCACTTTGGTTTCTTTGATACTGTTAAAATTAAATTTATGTTTTGTTTCTTCCCACTTCCTCTTCCCATCTATTTTCACCTTTTTCCTGCAAAATAGTTCTATGCCTTCATCATTCACCCCCAGCAATACTCCTTTGAACTTTTCTCCATCATTCAACTTCACAACCACCTCCTTGTACATGTATTTCTCGTATTGCTCTTTCACTTTGAATGGTTCGCTCAAACCTGGTGAGGAAACATTAAGCTTAAAATCTTCCTTTTCTCTATCCAAACTGCCTTCTAGGGCCCTGCTCAGGGATACGCAATCTGTTATAGAAGTTGCTCCTTCTTTCTTGTCGAATGAAATGTTGATGTCGTTCATGGGGCTCACCTCAACACTGACCAAGAAGCCACCTTTTTCTTTGAGGTGTTCCAAAACTCTTTCTTCTATATCCTTCACACGTATCACGAAGATCAAATTTCTGGTATAAAAAAGAGGGGCTCAAACCCCTCTTCCCTAATACTATTTCGCGCTGCAAATGTAGTCATTGTTTATATATTGACCAACAATACAAAAACAATTTCACACAGGAAATTCTTCTAATTTCCCACTTTGTTTCCGTTTTCAAAGGTTATTTCTTCCAGGACACTTCCTCTCTTAGAGTATCGCACAGATCTTCCTGCTCTCACATTGTTCTTGTAAACGGTCTCTCTTTCTTTTTGTCCTTGCGGATAATAGTCCGTTACAAGACCCTCTAGTTTACCGTCTTTATAAAAACAAGATCTCATTTTTCCACCATGAGGAAAGAAATAAGTCCAGCTACCATTGGGTTTATTGTCGAAATATGTTCCCTCAGCTGTTCGAATACCATCTTCATTATACTCTATCCATTTGCCGTGCTTAATTCCTTTTTTGTAATAACCTTCTTGTTCTATTCTGGCCTGCAAGTCCCAATGTTTCCAATAGCCGTTTTTTTCGTTCATTTCCCAATTACCTTCATAGCTCTGTTGACCGTTCGCATGCCAGCCCTTCCATTTGCCATTCAAAAGCCCCATAACAAATGTTCCCTCGTCTCGCTTCTTTCCGCTTTCATACCAAGAAGACCAAAGACCGTCTTCTTTGTCTGCAACATAATTTCCTTCTTGCAGTTTTTCCCCATTTTCGAACCAAGTCGTCCAATTTCCATTTTTAAGATCTTCCGCAAATGAACCCTCTTTCCATGGTTCACCCTCGGGATAGAAATATTTCCAAGCACCTATTTTCTTTCCCTTGTCATATTCACCTATGTAATTGACTTTTCCATTTTCATACCAGGCCTTCCATTTACCATGTTGAAGTCCATTCTCAAAAGCTCCTTTTAATTCCTGTTCCCCACTTTCTGCATACCAATCCCATTGTCCATGCTTTTCTCCTTGCTGATAATGTCCTTTAGTGTCCACACTACCATTATCGTAATACAATTCATAGAGGCCTTCCAGCTGGTCGTCTTTAAAAGTTTGTTTTTGTCTTAGGTTTCCGTTTCGGTGGTAAAATGCCCATTCACCAGATCTATCCCCATTCTCAAAACTGCCTGAAATGTGCAGCTTCCCAGAATAATAATACTCTTCGAATGGCCCCATTATGCGTCCATCCTTGAACGTGTATTGCTCTTTTAACTTTCCATTGTCAAAGTACTTTACTTTAGTACCATTTCCATTCACAACAGTCTTTTCACCCTTTTCATTGAAATATACATCCAGTAAAATTTCTCCTTCCTGGGGCACGGGTCTTTTTAAGGTGTCTCCTGTAGCAACCACATAAGACAGCATTTTCGGTTCCCCAACTTCATGTACCTCTACCATTAAGGTGTCTCCACTTTCTCTAAAATATGTCCATGGACCAAGCTTCATTCCTCTCCTAAAAAAGCCCCTTTCTTTCTCATTCCCATTCTTGAAATATGCAATGGAAAGACTATCCAATTCATTCATAGAAAAGAAACCTTTGTTCTCTAAAGTTCCATTTTTGTAATAAACTTCATATGGGCCATTGAGTTTTCCAAGAAAAAAATTCATCTGCTGATGCAATTCCCCTGTTTCATGATAGTATTTCCATGCGCCTTGTTCCAGACCATTATAAAAATAGCCCTCGCTTTTGAGCTGGGTAGAGTCTCTGTCCCAATAGTCCATATAGCTTTGCTTCTGTGCATTTGCACAAAAAGAAATAGCCATGAAAGCCCATATACTGAAGTATCTTATCTGTTTCATGCAGTGTTTTCCCGACATATTCTAACATCAAAAATACTTTGAAAATTGTTTTAAAAGATGATTAACTTCAAAGCTTATGAATGACTTATCCATAGTAAAACCAAAGGAAGGGGACTACGCTCCTTTCTATGCAGGTTACATTTCCAAAGCAGCAGAATTACCTATATTAGAGGCCTTAGAGAGATCGCAAAATGAAGTGGTTTCCCTCTTTGATAAGATCTCTGAGGAAAAAAGTAACACAGCTTATGCAGAAGGCAAATGGACCATTAAAGAAGTGCTATCTCACATCATAGATGCTGAACGCATTTTTACTTATCGCGCTCTAAGGATAGCTCGGAATGATAAAACACCCTTACCAGGTTATGAACAAGATGATTTTGTCCCGTACTCTGAAGCCAACAAAAGACCACTTGAAGAATTGCTGAATGAATATGAGGTAGTGCGAAATGCCACACGTGTTCTCTTCGAATCTTTTTCAACTGAAATGATGGGACGCAAAGCGGAAGTAAGCGGTGGACCTATGTCTGTATGTGCTTTAGGCTATATTATCTCCGGCCACGAAAGACATCATGTAGAAGTGATAAAGGAGAGGTATTTGTAAATCAATTATGGTCAAGATGAGAAATGGCAGAAGGTCTGATCAGAGGACTGGAATAAAAAATGAAGTTAGATCTCCAAGCAGGTCTAATATTGGAATAGCGCTACTGTTGGTCGCATTGAATTTGTTCCTTTTCAATTGTGAATTGATCTCTTCCACAATAACCGACCACTTTTCTAAGGGCGAGATATTACTGAGCGATACAATTCCATTTGACCTTCTCACTATGTCAGAAGGTGATGAAAAGGTGAAAGCATTTTATTTGTGCAATGATGCTCTTTATAGTGGTTGGGCTGTCCAATTTGAAGAAGCAAATGATGGCACTTGGAGCTTTGTTTATTCTATTGAGAATGGAGTTATTCAAAGATTGGACGTATATGGGATCAATGGATATAGGCATAGATATGTAGAAATGAAGGATGGCTATCAACATCATACCGTTATGTTCCACAGAAATGGCAACAAATATTTGGAGCAGTATTATGATAAAAACAAACAGCCTTTAGGCATTTGGAAACGATGGTTTGGATCTGGAGAATTAGAGTGGGAAAAGAATTATGGCCAAACCCATTTGCTCTTTAATAATGTAGATCGGCCATGACCAGAGATCTTTACCTTTGTTCATACACTAAAACTCGACCATGGAAGCTTTAAGAGATATTTTATCGTGGGGGTCTCCCATTGGAATAGCACTGTTCTTTTTAATATCTGGCATAGGTGGGGCTATTTTTTTCAGAGCTCTTGCCAAATTTTCTAAGAGCAAACAAAATGATGATGATAATTTGTTGGAAAATTAATTGAGTTCAGCCATTTAAAATATCTAACGAAAAAGACCCTTTCACTTTGACTAGCTCAGCGATCGGGTCTTTTCTCTTGCGTTGTCCCACCAGGATTGTCGTCAATTTCTACAAAATTTCCTCCTGAGATCGTTCACTGCGCTCACTAAGTTCGAACCTGCACTACGTGCTCAGGTTCTCGTGTGCTGAAAGATATTTAAATGCAAAGAGGCCTTCGTTGAAGGCCTCTTTGCATTTAAGTTGTCCCACCAGGACTCGAACCTGGAATGACGGTACCAAAAACCGGAGTGTTACCATTACACCATGGGACAATTGCGGATGCAAATTTATACTTTTTTAGATATTTCAAACCATTGCACTAAGCATTATTTATTTGCCAAAAAGCAATTTGTTAAGGTCTGTGAATCGCTCACTTATGGAAAGATTAATTTTCTAAATTCGCAAGCAATTAATTTCTCTTAAAAACCCATTACATACATGAATTTCAAGAAGTTAAACATAATAGTTGGTTGGGCAGTATTCGCCATTGCTTCACTGGTCTATATTATGACCATAGAGCCAACTGCCAGTTTCTGGGACTGTGGGGAATTTATCGCTACAGCGTATAAGCTTGAAGTGGGTCACCCTCCGGGAGCGCCATTCTTTATGATACTTGCGCGTTTTTTCATGATATTCAATGGGGCCGAAGATGCAGCCTACATGACCAATATACTTTCTGCTCTTTGTAGTTCCTTCACTATTTTGTTCCTATTCTGGACCATTACTGCATTTGCCAAGAAAATGGCCCACATTGGTAAAACAGTGGTTGTGAATAATGGTCAGAAAAAACTACCTAAAGGACAAAAAGCGATAGGTGAAGAAACCAACAATGTCTTGAGCTTTGGACAGATCATCGCTATTATTGGAAGTGGGCTTGTCGGTGCTTTAGCCTATACTTTTTCAGATTCTTTCTGGTTCTCTGCTGTGGAAGGCGAGGTATATGCTATGTCTTCGCTCTTTACAGCTGTTGTATTCTGGGCCATCATCAAATGGGATTCTGAGCCAAAAGGAAGTAAATATTCTGAACGATGGATCATTCTTATCGCTTATTTGATGGGACTTTCCATTGGAGTTCATCTATTGGGATTGCTCTGTATTCCTGCCATCGCATTGGTTTATTATTTAAAGAACCATGAGCTCTCTATCAAAGGACTTATCATAACTGGTGTTTCTTCAGTAGCCATCTTGGTTTTTATTCAATCGGGTATCATTCCCGGTCTTGTTAAAATGGCTTGCGGATATGAAGTGTTCTTTACCAATAATATGGGTACATCCTTTAATATAGGATCTATTACTCTAGCCATATTGGCTATCGCTTATTTGACCAGCTTAATATTCATTTCGCATAACCCATCTAAAATTTGGAAACTAGTTGCCGTAGTCCTGGCAGTTTTGCTCTTGATCCCTATTTGGGGCAATGAATACCAACCCTCTGCCAGTAAATTATGGATGACCTTGTTCATTGGCGCTGGTGCTGCTTTTGCATTTATTATAAAAGAACCGAGTAAATTATTGAACATTGGTTTAATGAGCCTCTTTGTGATCCTATTGGGGTACAGCACCTTCGCAATGATCGTTATTCGTTCTTCGGCAAATCCACCAATGGATGAGAACAACCCGGAAAATGTATTTACACTACTCTCCTATCTGAACAGAGAGCAATATGGAGACCGTCCGCTCTTCAAAGGGCAGCATTTCAATGCCAATGAAAAGGAAAGAGTCGATGGAACACCTGTTTATTTCAAGTCTTACTCCATTTATGATGCAAACAAGGTAGAACGCAGGAAGAAAAGCGACCGTAAAGCTTCATTCAACAATAGATTCGATGCAGAGCAATTCCTTGCTAATGAGGGCGGAAATTTGTCATTATTGGAAGAGTATATCATTTCTGATGACAAAAAGAAGTCTGTGATCGTTTACAATCCCAAGTTCACTACGCTATTCCCAAGGATGTACAGCAGTCAAGCCAACCATATACCTCAGTATCTTTCATGGGGTGGCATAAAGGAAAAAGACATTTACTATCCACGAACAGACCCACAAACTGGGGATGTAAAAAGGAACAGAGAAGGTAAAGTGCTCTATGATCGCACAAAACCAAAAAAGGCTCCCACAACTGGGAATAACATCCGATTTTTCAAAGATTATCAATTGAATTGGATGTATTGGCGATACTTCATGTGGAACTTTGCGGGAAGACAAAACGACATTCAAGGCCATGGAGGTATTTTGGACGGAAATTGGCTAAGTGGAGTAAATTTCATTGACAGACAACGCCTGGGAAGTCAGGATAATTTGCCTGAAAGCATGACCCGGAACAAAGGATATAACAAGTTCTATTTCATTCCATTTATTTTTGGTCTCATAGGTCTGTTCTATCAGCTATTCAGAGACCATAGGAATTGGCTGGTCATATTTTTACTCTTCCTTTTAACAGGAGTGGCCATTGTGATCTATTTGAACCAATATCCAATGCAACCTCGTGAAAGGGACTATGCATTCGTGGGGTCGTTCTATGCATTTGCGATGTGGATAGGTCTTGGTGTATTTGCGCTTTTCGATTCTATAAAAAACTTGAGCATGAAGCAATACGGAATTGGAACTGGAATAGCATTCGGATTAAGCCTAATTTTCCTCATCAGCGGAATGATGGATGGGAATTTACATTTTGGTTTTGCGGCATTATATATATCGTTCATCTCCTTTGCTCTGTTCATCATATTCAAAATGTTAGGCAAGGACAAACCAGAAAGTCCTTCTTGGGCCTACTTAGCAACAGCTATTGGACTTGTAGCTCCTATGCTCATGGCAACTCAGGGTTGGGATGACCATAACAGGTCTAAAAGAGAAACGGCTGTGGATTTTGCAAGCAATTACCTGAATAGCTGCGAGGAAAATGCGATCCTATTCACCAATGGTGACAACGATACTTTCCCTCTTTGGTATGCACAAGAAGTAGAAGGAGAACGGACAGATGTCAGGGTAATGAACTTAAGTCTTTCCAATACAGATTGGTACATAGATCAAATGAAGAGAAAGGCTTATGAATCTGACCCTGTTCCATTCACAATGAGAGAAGAGATGTACAGGCAAGGAACAAGGGATGTAAGTGTAGTTGAAGAATTTTCTTACCTGAAACAGTTGACCCAAAGAGGACAAATACAAATGACTTTCAAGAAAAATGTTGATTCCAGGATCTTGGCTAAGGCTGAAAAAGACAAATATTTGGAGCTTTCAGAAGCTATTGAGTTTTTGAGTGATGACAAGAACATGGTGAACATAAATGGTTCTTGGCTCAACTATCTTCCAACACGTACTATGCGCATGCAATTGGACAAAGAAGACCTTTTGGCAAAAGGTGTCATTCAACCAGAAGATACAAGTATGGTAGAAGACTATATGGAATGGAAACTACCGGGAAGTAATCTAGTAAAGAACAACATGATGATGTTGGATATGCTTTCCACTTTCAATTGGGAACGCCCGGTTTATTATGCCGTAACTACCGGCCCTGATGCTTACGTTAATTTAGATCCATACTTTGAATTGGAAGGATTGGCCTACAGGCTTACTCCGAAAAAACACGAGAAATCGCCTAACCCGAACATGCTAGGTGGAGTGAATACTGACAACATGTATAACACAGTAATGAACAAGTTCAAGTGGGGTAACATGGATATAGACAACATCTATTTAGATGAGAATAACCTAAGAATGACAACAAATCTAAGGTTGCACATGGCCAATCTCGCAGAGAAATTGATCGAGGAAGAAAAAGATGATCAGGCTAAGGATGTGCTGGACCTTGCATTTGAAAAAATGCCGGAAAAGAACGTACCATTCAATCAAGTGGTCATTCCTTTGGTAGATGGTTATTACTCTCTCGGTGAAGACGATGTGGCCAATGAGATCTCTAGAAAAATGTTAGATAAATACAAGGGTGAACTCGACTATTACGCTTCATTGGACCCTGAATTCTCTTCCAAAGTAGAACAGGAGATAGAGATCGCATATCAAGGTGTTTTGAGACGATTAGGCATTATGGTCTCTGCTATGTATCCGCAGGACGAAGCCATTCAGGAAGAGTTCCAAGCGGCTATTTCAGATGCAGCAAACACATATGCTAAAGTAATGAAAGCCAATAAGGACTATCGAGATGGCAAGAGAAGCTCCAAGATCAAATTCTAAGAATTGATACGTCCTCCTATACTATTTAGGGGTATTTATCGCGATGCTCTTTGGACTGTCCCTAACTGTGTTAACGAGATCTTCCTGACTTTTGACGATGGTCCACATCCAGATATTACGCCACAATTAATAGAACTTCTGGATGAGCACAATGCTAAAGCTACATTCTTCTTGCTTGGAAAGAATGTACTCGCCTATCCAGAACTTTACGAGCAATATATCGAAAAGGGGCATGCCATTGGTGGACACTCTTTTTCTCATTTGAACGGTTGGCGTAGTTCTACAAAAGCCTATTTAGATGATCAAAAAAAGTGCGAAAGTGTTTTTCCGTATCGCCTATTCAGACCGCCCTATGGCAAAATGAAAAGAGCTCAGGCACGAGCATTATCCTTAAACAAAAAGATCGTCATGTGGGATATCCTCAGTAAAGACTATGAAGCAATAAGCCTAAAAAAGTGTCTTGAAAATGTGACCAAAAGAATAAGACCGGGATCTATTGTGGTCTTTCATGAGAATGAGAAAAGTTATAAAAAAATGATCCCAGTAGTTGAGAAACTACTGGGATACATAGATAAAAAAGAATGGGTTTGCCGACCTCTCGCCTAGAAGAAGATCGGTGATACGACATTTCCTTTCGGATAATAAAAGTCGTATGTTATCATAAGCTCGTGTGATCCTGCCTGGTGGCTGATCAAGGAATTCAAGGCCATTTCAAAAGCATATCCTGCCTTTACCTGGTGATTGAATTTATAAGCTATTAAAGGAGTAATGGCTTGGGCCGTCCTATAAGACATACCTACCCAAAACTGCCTTTGAAATTCTGCGTTCAAAGATATTGTGGTCTCCAAAGGAACGTTCCTTACATAGTTCACCATTAAACTTGGTTTAATAAATAAGTCCCTATTCACCTCATAGGAGTATCCCGCATGGGCAAAATAGTGATTCACTTGAGCACCTTGGCCCCATTCTACACTTCCATCATTCAATTCGTTATTCAAGAACTTTGGCACTGAAATTCCCACGAAATATTTAGGGTCTTTCAGTAAAAGTCCAAATCCGAAATTCGGAAGGAATGCACTTCGAATGTTGTTGGCAAGGGTCGGGTCATCTGCTAATTCCAGATCTACAAAATGACCCTGCCACAACGATAGTTCAGACTTAAGACCCATAGAGAGATAAGTTCCTCTATCGATCTTAAGTTTATAAGCAAGGTTCCCCTGTAAAGTAATTGAGTTAATGGGTCCTAATTTGTCATTTATAATAGATGCTCCCACTCCCAATGCTTTGTTACGCAAAGAAGTGTGCATATTAAATGCTTGTGTTCTTGGTCTTCCTTCAAATCCTACCCACTGTTCTCTAACAGTAGCATTCATTGTCATGAAGCCTTTTGTACCTGCAATGGCAGGGTTAAAGGACATCGGGTTCCAAATGTAATTGCTGAAGATCGCGTCTTGCTGAGCATTAACACTTAGTGATGTCATACAAATGATCGTAATTGAAAATATTAGTTTTTTCATCATTTCTCCTCTCTCTTTTATCTTGATCTATTTATGTAAACATATCCTGTGACAATATCAGAGCCATCGCCCAGGTCAAATATGTAGAAGTAAGTACCTGTTGGTAATTGTCCATTCGGTCCAGAACCATCCCAATTGTTTTCATATGGTGCTGCACTGTATATCTTTTTACCCCATCTGGTAAATATTTCTACTGAATTGTTCGGATATGCCGATAATGGATATATCTCCCAGATATCTCTTATACCATCATTGTTTGGTGAGAAAGCCGCAGGTATGATCAGCACGCAAAGATCTGCATCTAAGAAGTTCATGATACCATCACCATCACAGTCGTCTATACCATCAATGAAGTCATCAATACCGTCATCATCAGAATCTGTATCTATGTAGTTTCCGGCTCCGTCCATATCAACGTCACTGTCTCCCTCAAACTGATCGGTCAAGCCGTCATTATCAGAATCCTCGTCACACATGTTCGGTATACCATCGCCATCCGTATCTATGATCCCTTCAATAGAGTCTGGAATAAAGTCTCCATCGGAGTCGTCATCCAAATAGTTAGGTATTCCGTCACCATCCGTATCTATTGTTCCGATGTATCCACCAGAACCACAATCTTCAAGAGCTGTATCTATTCCGTCATTGTCATCGTCCGGATCGTTCAGGTCGTTTATGCCGTCACCATCAGAATCATCGTCATAAGGGTCACCATTTCCGTCAGGGTCTTCATCTCCATTAAGGATACCATCACCATCATTATCACCATTCGGATCAAATGGATCTAGGAAGTCATAATTACCATCATTGTCATCGTCATTCAATTGTTCTTGTGAATCTGGATATCCATCACCGTCAGAGTCATCGTCTACCCAGTTTGGTATTCCATCACCATCAAAGTCATCGTTACATGGGTTTCCATCTCCATCGGCCTCTTCGAATAAGTTTATTACACCATCTCCGTCTTCATCAGCCATTGGATCATAGAAGTCTATGTAATCCGGGATCCCGTTTCCATTACAGTCTCCTAATTCATCACAATTCTCAATACCATCTCCATCATCGTCCTCAGCACAATCGTTGTCTACGATGTTCACTGTATGCACAATGATAGAACCAGCATTCGCATTTTGGATATTAGCCACATCTAATGTCAATACTATGTTTTCTCCAGCATCATAGATGATGTCATCAATCAAGTTTATCTGGAAGTATACCGAGTCTTCAGCAAATGGGAAGGTCACCGTATCTGTTACAATAGTGTAATCCGTTCCATCCGTTGCTGTACCTGCAATTATAATTGGTACTGTTATCGTCTGTACGTTCGGCTGACTGTTCACAACCAATATTCCTATAGTGCCAGCACTCTCATCGTAGCTAGACTCATCTACATCAAAGCTTATGAATGATGGGTCTTTGTCATCGAATATCGTAGCTATTCCAGTGTCATCACATATAGTAGCACTAGTCGGGGACGATATTGTTATACCGAATTGCTCTGTGAATTCCCACAAGTTGTCATCAACAACATTGATGCTAATGGTCATACAAGAATCCAAAGGCTGTATTGTATCCACCGCAATTACCGTCTCATAATCCAAAGGACTATCTGCAGTAATATCGAAAGTCTCATAATTGAATTCGATCGGCAACTGTGACAACACATCAGTACATACCTGGAACTCTGCAAGTCCAGAAGTCTCGTTGATGGTTACATCACTAATAGAGATACATGGTATTGGTTCATTATCCGTAATTGTGATCTGACCAAGACTGCAATCTATGATCGCATTCACAGCGTCAGAAAGGATCACATTAATCTGCTCTGAAGTTTCAAAGAAACTATCATCCAAGATGCTTACAACAATATTCATAGATAAGTCCATAGAAACGATCGTTGTATCATCTGCAGATACTCCAATATAATCTATTCCGTCAGTAGCATTGTTATCAACTGTCGTAAAGTCGAATGTTATGTCCTGCGAACTAGGGTTGGTCAACGAAACTGTAAGTGTTGCAGTTCCAGCAGACTCATCCACTACTGTGTTCGTAATACATATCTCTGGAGTTTGATCATTATCCAGGATCGTCACTTCACCTGAACAATCTGCACCAAGGGTTGCATTGTTCAGGTTTGTAAGTATCACTTCGAACATCTCATCCAATTCGTCAATGTTATCTTCAAGGAATGGCACAGAAACAGTTGTACTTGTTCCTCCAGCTGGGATCAAAATAGATCCTCCAGAGATCGTGTAATCCACTCCACCGATCGCATCTAGATCAGAAGTATTCCAGTCTGCTGTTACATCCAATCCACTTACTGCATCAATAGATATCGTGAGCGTTGCCATTCCAGATTCATCTACAGACACATCATCTATACACATTACTGGTGGTGGATCATTATCTATGATCGTAATTGTTCCCGTTGCGCATAATGGATCTATAACGGCATTTGTTGCGAACGATATTACTACATCGAATGTTTCATCATTTTCGTCCAAGAGGTCTTCAAGGATAGGGAATGTGATCAGTGTTTCAGTAGTACCAGCAAAAATGGTATCTGTACCAGCTGTGAAGTCTATATCCAGTCCATCTATCGCATCACCTGAAGTAAGGTCTGCATAAGTGAACGGTACATCTTCTCCACTTGGCACATCCAAGCTGAATGTAAGTGTCACCGTTCCATCAGCTTCATCTATTGTTTCATCAGAAACACAGATCACTGGTAATGGGTCGTTGTCCACTATCGTTGCCACGCCTACTGTATCACAAATAGTCATGTTTATTGGATCTATCAATGTAACATTGAAAGTCTCCGTGAATTCATACAACGCGTCATCATTTATCGGGATGAATATCGACAATGTAGTATCTCCTTCTGGGATAGTCACTGTTGTAGAATCTGGAGAATAATCCAATCCTTCAAGCGCGCTATCATCAGATGTATAATACGTTATTGTTACATCTTGTCCAGATGGAGCATTCAAGCTCAATTCGAACTCAGCATTTCCATCAGCTTCATCATGTGTTACACTGTTAATGCTCACACATGGAGGCACATCGTTATTCAATATCGTACCTACCGCAACATCAGCTGCTGGGCAAAGTGTTGCATTGATCGGGTTAGTGATCGTTGCATTGAAAGTCTCATCAGTCTCATTCAACAAGTCATCATTAATAGCAATTGTGAACGTGATATCCATATCTCCTTCTACTATAGTCAATGTTCCCAAGTCTGCTGTATAGTCACCACTTCCAACCAAGGCTGTGAGATCTGAGGTAGCATATTCGAAAGTAACATCCTGTCCACTTTCTGCATCAAGAGATACTGTGAATGTGATATCATTTGACTCGTCTTGAGCTTCACCAGCTATACTCAAGCATGGCGGAGCATCATTATCGATGATCGTTCCAAGACCAACTCCGTCACAGATATTTGTATTCCCTCCTATTACAGAAGACAGAACTACTTCGTACGTTTCATCTATTTCATTCAACAGATCATCTGTGATCGGCACGGTAATATTCACTGACATTTGACCTTCAGGAATAACCGCTGTTCCAAATACATTTGCATGATCTGGATGAAGTGTGTTCGTAGTCAGGTCATTGATCGCCCAATCGAATGATACTGTCTGTCCACTTTCTGCATCAAGTGTTACGGTGAACACTGCATTTCCATCAGCTTCATTCACTGCCACATCGTCAATACTTACACAAGGAGTTGGGTCATCATCAAGGATGGTCACAACTGCAGTAGGATCACATATTCCAGCATCTACGTTATTTGTCAATGTCACAAGAAAGTCTTCATCAATCTCATCCAATAGATCACTTGTGATAGAAACATCAAACTGTTCCAACACACTTCCTGGAGCGAAAGTCAAAGTACCAGTAATATCAGTATAATCTGGGTGTAGCGTACCTGTTGTAATATCACTCAATCCAAAGTCTACGAATACTGGCTGACCACTTGGCGCGTTCAATGACACATCAATTGTCACTGTACCATCTGCTTCGTTCACGGTCGCATCTGCAACTGAGAAACATGGAGGCAGGTCATTGTCAAGAATAGTTCCTACTCCAGTTTCACCACCAGCGCATATGGTCGTGTTCACACCATTGTTTATGGTCACTTCGAATGTCTCATCTATTTCATCTAAAAGATCGTCTATTACCGGAACAGTGAATGTTGAGGTAAGATCACCTTCGTTCACAACCACAGTTGTTGGAGAATTAGTATAATCATCTCCTGTGATCGTAGTAAGGTCTGATAGAATATAATCTACAGAAACATCTTGTCCACTAACTGCGTCAAGTGTTACTGTGAATGTCATGTTACCTATTGACTCATCTTCGCTCTCAGAACTTATGCTCGCGCAAGGAGGAAGGTCATTGTCGGTGATCGTCACAATTGCTTGTGCATCACAAATAGTAGCATTCACTTCTGAAGCTAAATTCACTTCAAATGTCTCATCTATCTCATCCAATAGATCTTCCAAGATGTCTATTGTGAATGTCATTGAAGCCGTCTCCTCTGGAATGGTTACAGTTGCTGTTGCGTCTGTGTAATCCAATCCAATAGTATTTGTCGTGATATCGGCCAATGAGTAGTCTACCGTTACTGTCTGACCAGATACGGCATCCAATGAAACTGTCATAGTGACTGTACCAGCAGATTCATCTACTACTTCATCACTTATGCTTAAGCAAGGTGTAGCATCATTATCTGTGATCGCACCAGTCGCAGTTTCTGAACCTAAGCATAGATCTGCGTTTACATTATTGATCAAGGTTACAGTGAATGTCTCATCGATCTCATTCAATAGATCATCATTGATAGGAACTGCAACTGTTGCCGTTACATCCCCAGCTAATATTGTTACTGGTATCGGAGCATTTGTATAGTCTGAAGTTCCAGTATTTGTTGTAAGATCTGCAATAACATATTCAAATGTTACGTCCTGTCCACTAGGTGCCGTCATTGTTACATTGAAAACCATGTTTCCAATTGACTCATCTTCTGTCGCGTCTGCAATACTCAGACATGGAGGAAGGTCATTATCCAAGATCTCTCCAACTCCTGTTTCGTTGCCTACACAGATCGTTGTGTTCACGCCATTGCTGATGGTCACATTGAATGTCTCGTCTATCTCGTTAAGCGCATCATCTGTAATTGCCACATCAA